>JANQNG010000059.1 GCA_028279685.1 Candidatus Nanoarchaeia archaeon
GATTTTTGGCTATATAGAAAATAAATATTGTTAATGTTCTTGTTTTTTTCGACGTTAACCTTAAAAACAAGAGAATGTTGATTATCCTATGGATCCGCATAGAAGAGGAGTATTTCATAGCATAAAAAAACATCTTGTGACTTCTCAAGCAGAGGAGCTGATCAAGCATTTTTCTGTGGTCATTGGGTTCAATGGATTGGCTGCTATATTATTATTCCTCTTTCACATCATCACTACAAGGATGCTCGGACCAGAAAGGTATTCTGTTGTCGGAACAGCATTTGCTATTTTATACTTATTTTATATCATGTTCTCAATCATAGGTATTGTATTGAATCATTTTATTTCCTATTATAAGACAAGATATCAATATGAAAAAATAAATTATCTCACAACCTATGCTATTAAGGCACTTTTTTTTGCAGGTGTTTCAATATTTTTTCTCATCACGGTTTTTAGTAATCCTATAAAGGATTTTTTTCATTTCAATTCTCCCATGACTGCAGTGATGATAGGCTTAACAGTATGGTTTACAATGATGTCATACATTTATGAAGGTGTATTTATAGGATTGCATAAATACAATGCTATAGGTTTGTTCAGAGTGCTTGAAGCGGGATTGCGCATTGCTTTTGTGGTTGTTTTCCTAACCTTAGGGGCACAGGAGAATTTTGCGATATTATCACTTGCTTTAGGAACGATATTGGCGTTGATCATCTGCTACGGGCCAATATATGAAATACAGAAACTTAAATTCGACAAGGTGAACCTGAAAGAAATATTCAATTTTGCGAAATATGCTTTTATTGCATTAATTTGTTATTCAATTATGATTAATATTGATGGATTTGTCGCAAAACATGTTTTTGATGCGGCAACAGCAGGATCTTATCTTGCGGGAGCGGTGCTTGCTAAAGTGCCTTTCTTCGTGTCATTAATACTTGGTGGAGTTATGTTCTCAAAAGTTACTAGACTTTATGCAAATGGCAAAAAGACATCGAAGATTCTCCAGAATTCGTTGCTTTACACAACAATTGTCTCTTTAGGCTTCGCTGTTGTGCTCACTGTCCTGCCTGATAAGATATTCAGTATCTTTTACGGTGGTGACTATGCTTTCGGAAGTTTGCTTGGGCTTTATGCATTAGGATTCGGATTGTTAGGTATTACTATTGTGCTTGTGCTTTATGCGCTTGCAGTAAGGAAATTCAAACTTGCAATCATTCCTCCTTTGTTCACCATCCTATCAATTATGATCTTTAGCGTATTTAACGTCTCATTTACGGTGTTAGTGATAAAAGTCTTTGCGCTTGCGGCATTGTTTTGTGCTGTATTGCTTTATGCGGCGCAAGATGTGATAGATTTTGATTTATTCATAAGTAAATTTTTTAGAAAACCCAAACACAAGAAATATATTTCGTTGAAGGTTGGCTAAGAAACTTTTTTAAAAGAAGGTTCTTTTCGTTTTTCTCTAATAATATATTCTCCTCTTCTTTTTTTCGATGGTATTTCTTTAGTATTCTCAAATAATTTGTATTTATTTTCGTCATATTCGCTTAAATAAACACTAACTCCTATACATTTTTCAACATGAGGATTTCCACCTAAGAAATAGCGTTGTTCATATGCTATGCCTAGTCGTATTTCTAGTGTGGGTGGAGAGCTTACTATTAATTTCTTTTTTTTAGAGATAATTGGTTTCACAATACAGAGAAGACTACCTTCATCATTCACAGTTCCTGTTATTTCAAGGAAAGGATAAGGTCCTTTCTCGCTGAAATGCTTTTTTGAATGAATATCATGTATGTTACATGATTTAAGCGATCGATAACAACGTGTTTTAGGCTTGAGGCTGAACTCTTCTGTCTGAAAAACACTTTCTAAGAAGCGTTCAAGATTGTCTTGAATGACACGCCAACGATGTTCTCGTTTTATAGGATGAATTTTTTTATAATGGCTTCCACCCATCATTCTGGGAAGCGTTGATGGAACAACACCTATCTCTGGTTCTTGTCTAAGAAAATAAGGCATCTGCGTCTCTTCTGTGATTCCAGTCACCCTACATAATATTGGAATCAAAGTTTATATAGTTTTCTACTTTTTTAGAAGAAAGTTCTCAAAACAGATCGAATAACCTGCTTATGTTAACTTCGAATAAAGCTACAGGCATTTCTAATTCAAAATTATCCAGTACTTGGGGGTGTATTTCTCCAAGGAAACCTATCTTTTTTCCTTTAATGGAAAGCTCTCCAATTCTGCCTTTAATGAAGGATGGATGTTCAATTGCTTTTATGTCGTACGAGCTGTCGATATGATTGAAGAGGTAGTCTGCTATTTGTTTAATTCGAGTAAATCCCGCATTTTCTCCACAAAGAGCAGCACAAAGATTTTCTTCCTCAAATGTTCCAGTTTCGTTTTTCCCACCAATAAAGAATGTTCTTCCAAGTTCAAAGATTTCTTGAGGATATTCGTGACGTTTATTGATTTTTAAGGTTTTTAGCACAGAAGGGAATATGCGTTTTCTCATTATGTTGAATTCTTCTGTTACAGGGTTTGCTACGCGAACAAATTTTTCCTTCAGTAAGACATTATCTGCGTGCTCTTTCTCGTTCGTTAGATTATAAGTCGTTGTCTCAATTAATCCTTGTCCTACAAGAATATCTCTTATACGATCTTTGAAGGCCTCCAAGGGAATCTCTTTTCCTATGGTGGAGACTTCAGGAATAATAGGTTCAAAATTTTCATAGCCGTAGGCAATGGCAATATCTTCTGCGAGATCAACTTGATGTAAGATGTCATTTCGCCAGGCAGGGATAAGTACGGTGCCTTTCAGATAGCCAAAACCCATTCTGTTTAGTAGTTTTTTCGCCTGTGATTCCTTCAATGTGAGTCCGAGATGTTTATTCACGAATTGCAAGTCCAATTTCATCTTCTTTGGTTTCAAATCAGGTGTTGTAATTTTCTTTTTGCCATACACAATATCCATACTGTAAACTTCTCCATCCATATCTGCGAGCATAGTGCAGAAGATATTCAATGCAGTTTTCACATTTTCTAAATCAGTACCTGTACATTCAATGAAAACTTCTTTAGTATTCTCATCGATTTTACCAGTATCTTCTGTGTTTGTGTAGGGGAGGATAGAAAGTACTTGTTTGTTATTATCAAAGAAGAATGGATACTTTGTGAATCCTTGCTTTCTCCAAGCATCGGCAACCCATTTATACTCTCGTCCTTTAGGGTGCATTGCTTCAACCTGCAAACCGTTCAGTTCTTTGTCAATACCCAATGGCTTTAATTTCACTTTTGCAGGATCTTTTGCAATGTAATGAACAGGGAATGTAATAATGGAGGAAGGATACAGTCCATAGGCAGATTTTTTTCTGTCGCGACCATGGCTTTTTGCTAATTTCTCTTGAATCTGCATAATTTGTGCTATGTTCTCATCAGTAAATTTCATATTCTTGATGATTGCACAAGCAGTATAGGGTCTCATTTTCACAGAAGAAGTGTTGACAATTACTTTGTGTCCGCTTTTTTTCACTTTGTATTCTCTCAGTCCAGTTTTCACACCAATAAATGATGAGAATGCCCTTGCAAAGCCTTGTTCACTCAATAAATCAGGTCTGTTTGGAAATATTTCTACATGAATTTCATTACCTTCAATGCTCTCAAGATCAGTACCAAGCATAGAGATACGATCTTTGAGTTCTTTAATAGGTAATTTCTTTCCGACGAGCTTTTCAAATTCCTTTTTGTTTAAGGTTACGGTGGGCATTTTTTCTTACTCAATGTTTAGCAACGGGTTCGCCTGTTCGATATGTAATTTGATAATCAGGTATCCCCGTAAGGGATGACCCCCTCCCTGATTTGATGAGCAATTCTTGTAGGCTCACGAAATTGTTGCTAAACATCATATTCTTTACCTCATCCACTTTTTCATTTCACGAATTTGTTTCAAATCATTCTTATATAAATCTCGTAGATCATTAATACCATAATATTCCATGAATGTTCTATCTATACCAGGGCCCCATGCTAAGACAGGAATCCATTTTCCAAATAAAGGTATTACCATTTCTGGTCTGAATATTCCTGCTCCACCTAACTCAATCCATTTTTTATGCACGGGATGATAGACATCCATCTCTACACTTGGTTCCGTGTAGGGGAAAAACGCAGGCCTAAATCTCACTTCCGGGAATCCCATTTTCGTAAAGAATTGCTTCAAGTATCCTAGTAAATGTCTGAAGTCAGCATCAGGATCAATCACTATACCATCAGTCTGATTAAACTCGCACAGATGACTCCAGTCTATGGCTTCATTACGATAGCATCTGCCAACGGCAAAGTATTTCTTTGGAGGATTGTCAAGCTTTGCGCAATACTGAGCAGATAATACGGTTGTGTGTGTTCGCAAGACATTCTTCTTTGCATCGTCTTCATTCCATTTGTATTGCCACCCAGGACTTTTACATCCTTTGCCTGTTTCATGAGCATCTTTTACTCGTTTCTTGATTTTTGGATCAACAATTTTCCCATTGGCAGGAGTCTTTAGATAGAAAGTATCTTGTAATTCTCGTACAGGATGGTCTTGTGCGGTGAATAATGCATCAAAGTTCCAGAAAGAGGTATTAATAATATCTCCGTCCATCTCTTCAAATCCCATATCCATCCAGATGCGTTTGGCATATCGAATAGCATCAGTAACAAAGTGAGTTTTTCCTCCTTTTGCAGCAGGGACTCTTGCTTTAACATCATATGCTCTGAATTTCTTCTTCTTCCAAGTTCCTTTCTTAAGCATATCTGGTGTTAACTTATCAGCGCCAGCATCAGATAAGTCTGCATTGCAGACTTCTCTTCCGAAATCAGTTAATGCATACGTCCATGAATTCTTTTTCACAACTTTGATGATTTTTTTTCTTTTTTTCAGATTATCAAATGCAAATTTCTCTTCAGGTTCAAGTTCATCAACAATTATTGGATCTTCTGCTAATCTTCTGATGAATTTTTCTTCAAGACTATCTGCTTTCAGAAGATTTTTCCCTTGATCGGTTATTGAGATTTTCATTCCGGGATCAATGTTCACGGCTAACTTACTCTTCAGAATACCTAAACAGATATTTACTTCAGGACCTTCGAGTTTTGCTTCTTTTTCAATTTCCTTTATTTGTTTTCTTCCATCAGTAAGTGTTTTGAGAAATCTTTTTTCTGGTAAACCATCAAGCATAGCTTTTTTACCGTTTTCGTCAAGTGTAATGGACTCAGTACTTTTAGGTTTTAGAGTGAGCACATTCTTATTGGTTAGCCATTGCAAGGCTCTCATAGCTTCTACTTCTTTCAATCCTGATTTTCTTGTGATTTCATCAAGCGTTGAAGAACTAGTCAGATGTGGCAATACATTTCTCTCTAGTGGATGGAGCTGCGCTACAACCTCTTGGACATTACCCATAATTCCTCATAAGACTGGTTGAGAAGCTCCTTTAAAAGGTTTTTGATGAATAGAATGAGAAAAAAGAAAAATTTGAGATAAAGACTTGAAGAATCAAGCCTTTACCAACAGAAATCAAAGATTTCTGAGGTCAAAGCTACGCTTTGACTTTCATACCTTTCCAGGCTAACTCAAATAATTCTTCTAGTGCGTTAGCGAAGAATGGTGTGTTGATCCAGATGCCAATGTCATATGTAGGATGCACATCAGCATCATCCATAACCATAAAGACAACTTCTTTGCCATCAACAACACAAAATCGTGCGCGTAGTTTGCAATTCTTAACTTCAGCCAAGCCTTTTAAACTATCAGCAGCTTTCTGTGCTTCTTTATTACCTAAAGGTGCAGCAACTCTGATTTTAACGCCTCGTTTCTTAAGTTGTTCAAATACTGGCTTTAGACTTTCAGCTTTTCGTACTAAACCATTTTCTGTCGTAACCAAGGTAACTGTTTTTTCTGCGTTTCGAATAGTCAATTCAAGATGATTGTATAAGTTATGTCGTCCTCGCAATGATCCTGAAAGATCACTTGGCTCAACTAATTCAACACCTTGTGTGTGCAAAGAGTTTAACTCACCAATAACATTGGTATCTTTTAACCCTTCAAGTCTTTTTACGGATTCTTCTGCGTCTTTTTTGACATTTTTCTTTACTCGCTCGAGAACTTCCTTAGGCGGAATGGCAATATACTTGATAGGCTTACCTAATTTCATAATGACAAAGCCTTTTTTTTCTAAACTATCAAGAACATCGTAGCTTCGTGAACGAGGTACGTTCGCAATATCTGATAACTCTCCTGCTGTGCTTACACCACGAGAAAGCAATGCGGTCCAAATCTTCACTTCGTAAAGATTCAACGAGAAATATCGTCGCAATTTGCTTAAAAATTCTTCTTTCACAATCATTTTTTCTCTACCCCCCTAAAAAGAGTGTAGCTCACCCCTTTTTAGAAACAACTAACGACAACTTATTTAATAACCTTTCGTTTTTTCATCATTTAAAAATTACACTACGAGGTTACTATTTACTACGAATGCCGTCTCTATAACGAGTAAGAACATTTTTTCCTTACTTCCGAAAAAATATCACAATTAACTGGTAGCGTCAGGTCATTTTGTAAATTAACTATAAATATTGGAGACACTTTACAGTAGTGGTCTTAGAAAGTTTTATTAAGAGTGTAACGATTTCCCTTTCATGGCCGAAAAGAGGAAAATTAGACTCAATGTGGTGAAGAATGCTTATTGGTTGAGGACACAAGACGCTAAAGAGTTGGCGTTTGAATACCGACCTGATTTTGAGTTCATGTATAATTATTATATAAGGATGCATGAGATAATGGATAAGCTACTTGATCTGAATAATCAACTTCAATCTTCAACTCTTGAGGATATGGTCGAACAGACAAAGGAAGTCTTCCAGCTTATTCAAGGGGCAGGAACAGATCAAAAAAAGAAATCTCTTATCGCCTATGCGATTATTGCCTATGAACTCTCTTCAGAAAAAGCAATAGGACTCAAAGGCAAAGTCAGTGTCAAAGCGGAAGCAAATGGTGTTGAGACTGATACTGATAGTGTCGAAAGTTTGCCTGCTCTAAGAATAAGAGGAACCACTGACTATCTTATCTTTGCAAAAATTTCCAAGGGTCTTGCGGAGAAAATGGACGATATTGGGTTGCTTATGTTCTTATAACGTAGAATAATTCATTGAACACTTCAAATGATTCTGAGTTATATCTTTCTTTTTCAATCCATTTCTCAAACCACGATCTTGCGGAGGCTCTGAGATTCTTCTTGCCGCCGATGCTCTTCTTGGAGAAACTCACTACGACCCATTTCACTTTTTCAAATAATCTTGGAATCAATTTCTTTGAGATATGTCTCTGCTGCGCTTCCAAGGTGTCTAAAGTTTTGAAGAGGAAACACACATCTGCTTTTGGTAAAAGGTCTATCCATTCATTGAAATGAGTCAGATCAGCGGCTATCGTTGTTGCTTTTACTTTGTATAACTTGAAGAATTCTGCGATAATGTCTATATCTTTTTGTGCGATATCAACAGCAATATATTCTGGATGGCAGCCAAGAAATGAATAACTCAAAGGATTCATGCCACATGCAAGATCCATGATAATTTTTGGGTTTCCTGTGATGTTGAATATTCGAGGATATGCTCGAGGATAATACATAAATCGTTCTTTCGTCGATTGATGCGCTTCAAGCAAATGCCTTATTTTGACTTTCCTTTGCTTATATTCTTCAAAAAGTTTTTCAAAATCATCAAGGATGAATACTCCGTAGATTTCTCTGAGCTTTGCTCTGATATCTTTTACTAATTGATCATACACTTTACTTTTCTTCAATTTCTCAAAGCTTTCTGAAACATTAATCTTTTCTCTGAGTTTCTTATTGGATTGCAGTTGTTTTTGTACAAGTTCTTCTACGAAGCTATCATCTAAATGCTGCAATTCTCTCTTGGCTTTGATGTGCGCTATGATTTGATCGAGCATATAAGTGCTAATACGTACAATATTATATAGCTATGCTTGATTTTTTCGGGTTTCCGGAAACAATAGATTTATAAAGAGTGTTATCCCTTATAGTGCTGTAGGTGAACAGATAGCAGCTGATGACTTAGAGGAAGGACTCAAGAATAATTTAGTTTCTGAGGCAGAGAGAATTATACAAGAAGCAGAGCCGATGCTGATAGATATGCGTATGCGAGAGATCCTGAATTGGCATAAATGTGCGATAGGAGTGCATATTGAGCTTGTTATTGAATATGATGGACAAATTCATAATTATCAGACTGATCGCTATGCGTTTCATCATGATGGTCTTGAAAGGCCTCCTCTAAAAGGAAATAATATGATGGGGAAACTCTACAATGTTCGACATTGCAGACGTCATCCTTTCGTTGTTTCTCTTGAAGAACAGATAAAGAAAGAGTTGAACACTGTTCATTTTCTTGACATTTATGGTGTAAAAGAATTTCTTGGATACGAGTCGTGATTATCACGATTATTTCTAGGTAATGCATATTAAAGATATATTTTTTAGCTGTTTATGTCTAAAAATCGAAAAATATATAAGATATCTGATTATTTAGATAGATATCTGAGGTACAAACAGATATCTGATGAGGTGCTTTATTGGAAAGGCAAAGCACTCAGATTCACAAGACACTTCAGAAAGGAATTTGAAGAGTTCAAAAAGCCACAAATATTTATTTTGGAGATATTGGATAAAGGAATGCATATATTGGTTTCAAAGAGGAAACAAAAATACAATGTTTTTTATCCATATAAGGGAAAAAGCATTTGTTTGTCGTATGCTGTGGTTGATGATATGTTATTAATTCACATAAAACCTACGAGGAGAAAATGAAAATCAAAAATTGAAAATTTTTGAATTCATCTTTTTTGGAGGACAAAAAATGAAAAAATGCTATTTTTGTGAAGGACTTTTGAAAGAAACAACAGTCATTGAGCATGGTGCTCCTTTAGATTGTTTGCAATGTCAGAAATGTAAAGAGATTTTTTTCACATCAACAGAATGGCTAAAGAATGATATTCTCTCAGGGAGATGCAAGTTAGTGAGGAAGTTTGGAAAGCTTGGAGACTCAACAATAGTCCGTCTTCCACCGAAGATGCTGAAGAAATACAACATCGAACCAGGAGATATTAGTTTATTCGAAGAAAGACCAGAAGGGATATTGATACGCGCGTTCAAGGCAAAGGATTTGAAGGCTTAGCTTTGCAGATTTTAACTTATAAACACAACAAGGAGAAAAAAATGGAAAAATTCATGAAAACTTGTTATGAATGCAAAGTTGATGTTATTCCTGTGGTGAGAATAGAAGAAGGAATTAAGTTATACGGATTAAAATGCCCTAAATGCAAGGAAGAATTCTATACATCAAGCCAATTGTTAAAACTTGAAAGATTCAGAGATAAGCCAAAAAGAAAATTTGGTAAACTAGGAGATGCCACTATTATGAGAATACCCCCAGAACTAATAAAAAAACACAATATTTCCCCAGGAGATTATGGTATATGTACTTCCGTAGAAGATGGAATTCTGATTGTCCCTGTTAAAGAAAAATGATCACTCACTCAATTTCATAATAGCTTCAGCTAAATCACCATCAGCATCTTCGATTGCTTTTCGTGCTTTGTCTTCAGAAACTTTAGTCTGTTCCATAACAGTCTTGACGTCGTCTTCGTTGATATCTGCTTTTGTAGCCATATCTTCAATGCGATACTCTCCTGATAACTGAAACGTTTCCTGCCCCATCATATCAACAGATTGCACAGAAGGATTGTCAAAAACAATTTTTTTCTTGCCAGAGATGATAATAACTTGATCAGCAGGAATCTCTTCCTGCTTCATACCCATTTTTTGCATCATCTTCTGCATTTGCTTAGGATTCATGCCTGGCATCATAGTAATCACGGACTGAATGTAGAACCTAATATAATAGCAAGTACAATGATTACACAAATCATAATAATAACATGCGTCGGATTGAGTTCAATCTTCGCTTTGTAATCATCAAAATATCTTGTCAATCCAGCCCCTGAGGAAGGCATGTGCACTCTATTGTCTTTTGCCATCTAATCAGGGAGAGAAAGGGCGTTTATATAGTTTTTGGAGGTCTAGGCCACTAGACAAATGTGCAGTTAAAATATATAAATAAATGTGTGTTGCCATTTAGAATGGAGAAGGACAGACTTGTGGTCTTTCAAGATAAGAAGATTCGAAGAATCTGGCATAATGAAGAATGGTATTTCTCAGTAGTTGATGTTGTGGCTGTTTTGACAGAAAGCCCTACGCCAAGGCAATATTGGGGAAAAGTTAAAGAAAGGGAATTTAAGGCTCTTCAGTTGTCCCCAATTTGGGTACAACTGAAATATGGAAGAATAGAGATATAAAAACAGAAAAAGAATTTGCAATACTTACTAATGAAATTAGTAAAGCAACTTTTGGCAAAACAGTAGGAGAGTATAAAGAATTTAAGAGACTTAAAAAGAAGAATCAAAATCTTCGCGACCACATGACCGATTGGGAATTGATTCTTACAATGTTTGGAGAAAAAGCAACCACAGATATTACAAAAGAAAGAAATTCACAAAGACTTAATGAATGTAAGGACTCTGCTGAAAAAGGAGGAAACATTGCAAAAAGAGCGAGAAAAGACTTAGAAAAAAACTTAAGGAGAAGTGTAATTTCTGATGAGAATTATTTGCCTAAAAAGAAAAAGTTGAAATAATTATTTCTTAGCTATTTTCCACAAGAATCGAAGTTGATTCTTGTACTTAATAATAGTTTAACATTAAAGTATGTTCCTCAAATATTAGAAAAAGTGTAAGGTACAGTACATCAGAGTGTGCTGCGCCCACTCTGGGGCTACAAATTACTTCGTAATTTGTAACAGCCGCATTTTGGTACTAGAAAAAGTGTAAGGTACAGTAAGCCGCATTTTGGTACGCGGTCAATTCGACGAAGAATTGAATCCACGATCCTGGTATTCTACTACGCCTCTCAAAGGAGTTGCACCAGCAGGGACTCGCCGTTTCATCTTTCCCAAGGAAATGTCAACGGGTTAACTCACTCCGTTTTATCGAAGCTTCGCCATATCATCCTGCGCCTTGGAAGTATCGTTGCTGAGCGGTTGCCATCCCTCTCGGAATTCCACCTTGCAATGGACTGCCTTTCGCGGTGTGCGGACTTTCCTCAGCCGAAGCCGTATCAGGTCTGTACCTTACACAAAATGAGAAGAGAGAGGAATTTAAAAAGTTAATGACTGTCAGAATGTCTGTAAAGTACACTACTGCGCTACGTTCTTATGTACAAATCTAAACTCAAATCGAGTTCTGTCGTAATTCAATATGCATTAAGATAACTTCGCTGGGCAGTAGTGTACTTGCTAATAGAACATCAAAAACTAAATCGCTTCTTGAATTCATCAGGATTGACATCTAACTCGATGATCTTCCAGGCTAATGATGTCGTGAGTTCAATAGAGCCTCTAAGCACATCTGTTTCAGTAATAATACCTATTACATCTCCATGTTCAGACACAACAGGGAATCTTCTTATATTATGTTTCTGCATCAGATTGCCTGCAGCGACAATAGTGGCAGTGTCGTGTATTGTTTGTACTGGAGAGGACATAGTTTCATGAACTTTCATTTCATCAGTATTGCTGTGATCTTTCACTATTCTAAGAATATCTCGTTCTGTAAGAATACCTTCAGGTTTTCCTTCATCAAAAACAAGAACGCAGCTGATGTTATGCTCTGCCATCACATTAACAGCATCAATTACTGTCTGTTCCTTACCAATAGTTTTCAATTCGGTTGTCATGATGTCTTTCACTTTTGTATGTTTCATGATAGCACCTCAATAGAGTTTAAGATCGTTTTTTTCTACGAATAATCTATATTTATGTTTCAGCTCGTTCCAATCGATATCAATATCTTTAAGCTTGCGTTCAATCACATTATGGAACTGGGTTCCTTGCTTTGCTTTTTCGACACATTCTTCCTGCATTTTGATGACTTGTTCCGTCAGGTTATTGAACGTTCCTCCTGTTTCTATCCAGAGTTCAATAAGTTCGAAGAACATATCATTATATTCTTTACTGTCAAGAGATTGATGTCTAGGAACAAGACCTTGTCGTCCTACTCTTAGTTCAGCAGGCATGTCAAAATCTTTCTCAAGTCTGAAATACTCCATTTTAAGCTGATCAAGAATACCTTTCAAAGATTTTCTAATGGTGTGGATTGCATCTTCATGAGAATATCCTCTCACTTCCATCTCAATCGAGTTCAGCACAAAAATATTAATGAGTAGATTCAGCTTGTATCTAGCTTTTTCCAGATGGGAAAGATACTTGTCGACTGCTACTTTTCGGCGTTCCTTGCTGTCCTCTATAATTTGCTCATCAGAAATCTTTGTCATCTGAAGAATTTCTTTAATCTCGAGTACGAGTTGAGGGTCTGCGCGTATTTTTTCATTAGTATCAATAAGTTTGAACAACACTTTTTCTCGCTCATCGTAACCTGTTTTATCGAAAGTTTCAATAGTCAATCCTAATTGCTCTAGAATAATGAAGAATTCTTTTTCGTATTCATAACCGAAATGATTTGCTAGATACATACGAAGTTCGTCAATAATCATAGAACAGAACACACATCAGGGATTTATAAAGATTATCGCCTCTTCAGGCTATTGATGAAGAGTAACAAACTCACTATTTGAGGGTTTACTATGTAAAATTATAGTCAATACATCTCGTTCATGGCGAGTTTTGGGCTGAAAATTACTCCTCGAGAAGGAGAGTTTTGAATACACGCAATTTTCAGTAACATTTATATAGTCACATCTGTTCGTACATTTAAAAAGGTGTTAGAGGGGACTTAGGTTGAAAACCATCATAAAAGTCGACAAGATTGTGAAGGTATTCGGTAATACTGTTGTGCTCTACGATATCGATCTTGAAATAAAAGTAGGTGAGATCTTTGGCGTTATTGGCAGTTCAGGAGCTGGGAAAACCACCTTATTGAATGCATTGATAGGATTTATCAGACCTGAGAAAGGAGATGTGCTCTTCAGAGGAGAGTATCTCAAAAGCCACAGTCACGAGCTCTTCACTTCAGTTTACAAAAGAACATTAGATATCAAAAAAGCATTTGGGTTTGCCAGCCAACATCCTAGCTTGTATCCTAACCTTACGGTTGAAGAAAATCTTGATTATTTTGCATCGTTGTATGGCATTCCGAAGGGAAGAAAGAAGCGCAATATGAAATTGTTGCTTGATCTGATGGATCTAACGCATGCAAGGAAACGATTAGTGAGTAAACTCTCAGGAGGAATGCAGCGAAGATTAGATATCGCTTGCGCGTTAATTCATGATCCCAAAGTGCTGATTTTGGATGAACCTACTGCAGATCTTGATCCTTATCTTCGCAATCACATCTACAAACTTATTAAGAAGATCAGTAGAAAAGGAACAACGATTATTATTGCATCACACAACCTCACAGAGGTTGAGCAACTAGTGGACAGAATAGGAATTCTCAACAAAGGAAAGCTACTTAGAGTAGGAACGCCAAACGAACTGAAGCGTAAGTTGCTCAAATTCGAGCAAATTAGAATACAAACATTCCCTGGAAAATATGAAACTATCTCCAGAAAAATTAAATCTTCAATGGTAGAACGTATAGAAAACACAGGATCTGAGCTCGTCATCTATACAATGAGTCCTGAGAAAGTAATCCATGATGTATTGCACGCTATAGAAGAATGCAAAGAGAAACTTATCGACCTTAAGACATTGAAAGGAACACTCGATGATGTATTCATCAAACTTGCTGCACAAAATATCACAAGAATGAGGAAGCAAGTAATTAAGAAAAAGGGATAAACTATGACTTTGATGACTATTATCCAAAAAAATATGAAGCGCCTGTTCAGGAGCAGAAATAGCTCTTTTGTGATAATTTTTGGTCCTTTACTTATCATTCTTCTTGTGGGATTAGCATTCAATAACACAATACAGTACACATTTACCGTTGGAGTATATAGTCCTGAGTACAACGATTTTGTTGATTCCTATATTGATCAATTGAGAAGCAAGCAATTCAATACATACAAGTACAAAACACTTGCAGGGTGTACTGCTGATATCAGAAGAGGACTGTTGCATACATGTATTGAGTTTCCAGAGGAGTTCAGCCTCGGAACTAACAAGACAAATAATCTGATGATTTATGCAGATACCTCTAATCTTAACTTTGTTGAAATAGTCATTGATGCAGTCTCTGCAAAAATATCTTCGAGAACAGAAGAAGTTAGCAGAACAGAAGCGTATAAAATTCTCAGTACATTGCAAGCGACAAATGAAAGAGTGTTGCAGGATAGGGATGTGGTTGAAAGACTTACCTCAGAAACAAGCACTATCAAAAATACATTGCAAACCGTCAAGGACGATCTCGATAGCCTTGATTTCGAAATTGATCTGAGATCTCCTTCGCAAATGCTCAACGATATTGATGAAATAAAAGAGACTATTGATGACCTTGAGAATGAGACACTTGAAGTGATGGATGAATTTATAGAATATGCAGAGGATTACTATGATACGGGAGACGAAGATGAACCTGATAAGCAAGTTGATAAAATAAGTAACACGAGCGCAGAAATCGCTCAATCATTTGATAGTCTTCCTGGACTTCTGAATGATATCTATGGTGATCTTTCATCAATGTCAGATGATCTCGAGAGTGCTGATGAGAAGGTTAATCGCTTAGAGACCACCAATAAAAATATCAAGAACACGCTTAATGATCTTCGTGTTGCAGCACAGGAGATGATTGATGATCTTGATGAAATGAGTGACCGTATTGCGGAAAATGTAGCTACTATTGAAGCCATATCAGCACAAACATCTGCAGGTACTATTGCATCTCCTATTGTGACGAAGATACAACCTGTTACTGAGGAAGAAAAGAAACTTTCGTTTGTGATCCATCATTTTGTTACTATCGTTATTATGTTTATGAGTATACTCTTAGCAGGAACGTTAGTAATCATGGAGAAGACCTCGAATGCTTTTTTCAGAAATTTCTCGACACCAGTTAAGGATATTACGTTTATCATTTCGACTTTTCTTACCACCGTATTGGTATTGTTGATGCAGCTTGCAGTAATCTTTGTGATTGGTACCTATTACCTTGAGATTCCTTTGACGGGGAATATTTTTGTTACACTTTTTGTGATTATACTTGGCACTAGTGTATTCACATTAATAGGTATGTGTGTAGGATATCTGTTCAGTTCACAAGAAACAGTAACTTTAGCATCAGTTACTTTAGGCAGTATTTTTCTCTTCACTTCTAATATTATTCTTCCTATTGAAAGCATGGGGGTCTTCATGCAGTTGCTAGTAAAGATCAACCCTTATGTAATGATAAGTGAAGCACTAAGAAAAGCAGTGTTGTTTCAGGCAAATTTCATCAGTCTCTTCTCAACTATTTTGCTCATTATTGTTTTTGGAGGAGTATTGTTTTTGCTCGTTCTCGTGATTGAGCGAGCTACAAAATCACTCGTGCTTGGAAAACTTACTTCTACTAATGTGATTTCAGATTATCTCACGGACATTGAAGATATTCCTAAGAGCAAGTATTTTGTGTTCGATGATGGAAGTGTAGTGAAAAGCAAAGAAGAACTTATTGAAGCGCTGAAAGTGATGAGTGATGAGACGTTTGATAAGTATGTAAATCTCAAGAAAAATGCATTTTCTGAATGGATCTATGATGTCTATAAAGATGCTAAGCTGGCTGAGCGCATACGAAATATGAACAGAACAGGCCATATTAAAGTGCTGATGATGAACATTAGAGCAAGAAAGAAAGGATGATTTTTTTTGTTTCTGTAATACAGAAAATAAATTTTGTATATTGGTTGTGCAAAAGGTAATATTTATATATTTGTTTTGCGGTGATATATGAATGGCTGAAAATACCAGTAAAGAGCCTGATAAGAAGGAAATGCTTAAACTAATGGTAGAAATAGAAACTATTTTTGGTGATGCGAAAGAAAATTTACCATCTAGCTTGTTCCCGAAAGAATCTGTTATGGAAGGATCTGTTTCTTTCAGAGTACAAGCAGGAATTGGTTATTATATCATTATCTATGATGATAAGACAGGAAGTACAGTGACAATTAAAACTTTAGAGTTTCTCAATGAGTTTTTGGAGCATTGCAGTGAAGAGTTCAAAAAAAGACTTCTTCTCGCTAGAGAGAAAGGATTTCTTCCGAAAATAGGAGATGTTTTCATAGATATTAAGACATTTAAAGTCTATAATGATTTATGGGAGTTTTATTACAAAATGAACGCATAGCAGAAACTATATAATAGATATTATTCATCTCTTTCTATGCAAGTGATTATTGTAACAGGAACTCCTGCAACAGGGAAGACAACCTATGCGAAGAAGCTAGCTGCTGAGAAAGGCTATACGTATATTGATATTACTGCTTTTGTGAAAGAGTATGGATTATCAGATGGCTATGATGAAGAGAAGCAGTGCGAAATTGTTGATGAGTATAAATTACAAGGAGCATTAGAAGCACATATGCAAAAACTGGAGAAAGAAAATACATCAGGGGTTGTGATCGATGGTCATATGAGTCAGTGTTTAGATAACGTTGATGAATGTATTGTGATGAGGTGTGAATTGAAGGAATTGGAGAGGCGGTTAAAAGACAGAGGTTATTCTGAAGAGAAGATTAAGGAAAACTTGGAAGCAGAGATTATGGAAGTCTGCAAGCTAGAAGCAGAAGAGAAAGGATTCAAAACAAGAGAAGTCCGAGGAGAATCTAATCAGTAATAAGTGATTTATTTTTATTCCAATCATAAACAGGCAGTCTGAAGTTTTTGAAAGGCTCAGCACAATCAGCAACATATATTATTTTATTTTCATCCATAAACAAGCCAGATCGGCATTTATCACAAAGATCATCCATAAGTGCTCTGCCCTCGAGCTTTTCAGTTGTCAAATATATTTCTATGGGTGTGGGAAACTTGACTATTATTTTTCTTTTTTCATTATATTCAATATTATTCTCATCAAATGTTCTATGCCATTCGAACCCCATTGCATAAGGTCCTTCTTCAGCATTTTGAGAAGTTATTCCTGTTAAAGGTCTTAATCCAGATGCAGGTGCTTCATCAGCAAAAAAATGTGTGTAGTAGATTTTTAACTCTGATTCAGTCATGGGGAGAGAAAAGGTAAATACATTATAAAGCTTTTCACCAGTATTTTAAATAAATCATAACACATCAATATCATGTGGGTTGGATTCTCTTTTACCTCCTGATGTGATGCGAACAAATTCTGCGTTCTTGTGAACTTCTTCAATTGTTTTAGCGCCACAATAACTAATACCAGAACGAATACCTCGTAACAAAGGTTGTACCACTTCTTGAACGCTTCCTCTGAAAGGCACTGTTGCTTCAACACCCTCAGCATTAACCTTGTTTATATCTTCAACATTCTTTGAATCACCATTAATACGTTCTTGTCTTCCAAGGTTAGCGCCTAATGAAGCCATCCCTCTGAATAACTTAAATTTTTTGCCGTTTTTGATAAATGTCTCACCAGGAGATTCTTCAGTACCTGCAAATAGCCCTCCTATCATAACGCTATGAGCTCCCGCAGCTAATGCTTTCACAATATCTCCAGAACCTTTAATACCTCCGTCAGCAATAAAAGGAATATTATGTTTTTTGCAGGTTTTGGCAACATCTAATAATGCGGTAATTTGAGGAATACCAGCACCAGAAACCAGACGAGTAGTACATGCTGAACCAGGACCGACGCCTACTTTAATACAATCAGCTCCAGCTTTAATCAATGCTTCAGCGCCTTCTGCTGTGCAGACATTCCCTGCAATAACACCGATATTAAGTTTCTTCAATCCTTTTACAGCGTCAATCATATGCTTTGAATGTCCATGAGCCAAATCAACGCAGATAGCATCAACACCTTCCGCAATAAGTGCTTTGGCTCTTTCTAAATAATCTTTTACTCCAACACAGCCAACAATCATCAATCTGCCTTTTTTATCGCGTAATGCATGAGGCCATTTTCTTCTCATGCGAATATCTTTCATTGTTACTAATCCTTTCAGTTTATCTTTGTCAACAACAATAACTTTCTCAATCTTATGCTTCTTCATCAGTGCAATCTCATCGTCAACAGAACTACCTAATGAAGCAGTGATTAATGTAGTAGTCATAAGATCTTTAACTAACACAGTATCATCTTCTTCAAAGGAATAGTCTCTTCTAGTAAGAATGCCAACAGGTGTCTTTCCTTTGACAACAACTAATGTGGTGATGTGGTTCTCGGACATTAATTTTTTTGCGTCTGCTAATGTTTTTTCTTCTGTAATAGTGATAGGATCTTCAACCAAAACATTAGCTGCCCTCTTTACTTTTCTTATTTCAAGAGCTTGCTGTTCAATAGTCATGAATTGATGCATGAATGCAATACCACCCATCCTTGCCAAAGCAATAGCAGATTTTGCGTTAACAACAGAATCCATGTTTGCCATGCAGAGGGGGATATGCAAAGGAACATTATTTGTTAATTTACTTTCTAATGTGGCTTCGCTTCGAGAGTTCAAACTAGAATACTTAGGCTTCAACAATACATCGTCATAACTTAATGCTAATTCCATCCAATCACACTCTTTATGCACGGTCAATATAGGGAAAGAAGTATCCTTTCCTAAATGGATTCTAGAAGATAGTATAAAAATATTATTATTCTGTAGCATATGGCATGAAATTCATAAAATACTCTTTCAAAGCGGTAGATTTCCTTTTTAATGTATCTATTCCTTCTTCAAGTTTATCTTTTTTTGATACGTATATTTGTTTTGCTTTAACAAAAGTGGTAAAAGATTTCCTCCAAAATAGGAATTTATAAGTTCCTTCTATATCAAAGCCATCAATGGAAATGGTCTTCTGATCTGTTGAGTTAATGCAGCTAACCAATTGATTTGTTTGAAGGTATTTGATAGAAGCGTACTCTGTAAGCCTACCGAAGACTTTCATAACAACACCCAGACCAGAACCATGAGGTCCAAAAGATTCAATATCTTCGAGTTTCAGTTCAAGTTTCGATAGTAATTGTTTTTTTGATGGCATGCTTTGATGGTAGTTGTTTCTATTAAAAATGTTACGGAATAATAAGGAGAACCTTTTTTAAGAATTGTTTAGAATGATTTATTATGGAATTGAAAGAGATCATCAAGCACGAGAGGGAGAATCTTGATCCAATAAAAGACGAAGATGCTTTAGCGGTGCATGATGCGAAATGCCCAAAGTGTGGCTATAATAAAGCACAACTGTTCAGCAAAGGGATTTGGTATTCAGATGAAGACGAAGCCATGTTCTACAAATGCGGTAAATGTGGTCGTACTTGGCAAATAGGAGGTCATAGAGTAAAATAGGAATTCTGAGAGTATTGCAATCAGGAGCATATTCCGATCATTTCTATAACGGAAATCAATAAATATTTACTAAACAGTAGTACAAATAGAAATATTTATATACTTTTTATTTTTTGCAAGTTATATGAAGTTTGAGATCAATAATAGTCCAGATTCTTATAGAGATTTTATATCTGTGCAAGAGAGCCTTCTTTGTGAAGGTGCTGCGAGAAGCACTGATGCAGAAAAAGCATGGTTTAAGGAAAGAGAACGTGCGAATATTGATTTTAATTCAATGAACATAGAGAAAAATTCGTTTATAACACCTTTTTATTTTGATTCTTTTATGATTAAATTTTCAAAATATTGGCAGAAGTTACAAGGAAAAACTCAGATTTTTGTCGCTCCCAATGATTTTCAATTTATAACAAGATCTGCACATACTGGTTATGTTGAACAAATTGCAGATCAGACTGCGACAGGGCTTTCATTGAATAGAGAATTGACAAGAGCTATTGCTGCAGGTCATGATATTGGTCATACAGCATTTGGCCATAATGGAGAGTACGAACTTGATGATATTTGTCAAGAACATTTTTGCTATACTGATTTAGATGATTTAAAATCAAATAACGAGACAAAATACGAAATACTTACTGCTAAATTTAATATCAATAATAACGATGATTTAAAGAAAGTTCCTGTTTTAGAAAGATTAAAAAATGAAGATTATAGAGATCAACTATCTAGGGATTTTTATGTTCAAGAATATGATAGAGTTATTTTTTCTCATTCAAAACAAAGTTTTCGTTTTTTATGTGTATTGGACGGGAAACAATTAAAGGCTCAGACAATTCATGGGATGGTAGGTCATAATCAGCCAAGAAATCATTATCTAGATTGGAAAATAGAACAAAAGGATTATTTAGCAAGAGTTCAAGATCAAAATCCATTAAGAGGTTCGGAAGAAGATGGAGGATCTAATTTAACTTTTAGAATTTTACCAGAACATTCTACTTATGAAGGTCAGATTGTTAAATTTGCAGATGTACTTTCATTTTCAATTCATGATTTGGATGATGCTTTGAGAGCAGGAATTATAGATATTGACACAATTAGAAATGAGATCAATAATACTTTTCCAGATTTAAAATTTTCAGACTATTTTATTGGTCCGAAAAGATATAGTTTTTTCATAAATCAATTTCAACAACACAATTCTAAAAAAATTGAGAATGGCGAGTCTCTTTTAGAAGTTCCTTCTGAAACTCGCGAAATGATTGATTTACTCATGAAGAAAATTATTGTTCCTTTAGTTCATAACAATAAGAGACACAAAACTAAAACTGACGAGGCTAGAAGATATATTAGAGGGCTTTATGAATTGTGGGTTAATCAAAATCTTGAAGAAAGAATAAGAGAAAAAGCTCCTAAATTGGCTCCAGAAATTCAATCATCTTTTGGAAAAGGTTACACGCCAATAAGAAAATTTTGTGATTTCATTTCTATTATGTCGGATGCTGAAATAATAAATTTGTATCAGAGCATCTTTAACCCAGAAGAGTCTGATAATTTATTTTATGATTTTTAATTTTGTCAGTTGGTTTTTTATCTCTTTTTTCACTTCCTTTAATGGCTTATCAGAATCTATTTCAATTATAATTGTGTTTTTCAGATTTTTTAATTTTATTTTCTTATAAGTGTTTCTGAATATTCTTTTAAAATAAACATCTAGTTTTTCCATAAATTCTTTTGTCTCATATTTGTCTCCTTTACTATTTTTTATTCTTCTATATGCTTCTTTGCTATTACAATTTAAAAAAAATATTATGTTTGGGGATTTGAGTCTTTCAGGTTTCATCAGTTTTTTTGTTTCTTCGATAGATATATTTTGAACTAATCTATAAGGGAAGTTATCTAACCAAAACCTTTGTGATATAACAAATTTATGTTTTTTCATCACGTCCTCAATAATATACATATCTATGTTGTTGCTTGTTGCAAAAATTAGAGAATCAGTGTATTTGTCTTTGTAAGGTGTATTTTTTCCAGATATTTTTAGCATCCTTCTTACCCAATCAAAATGAGGAAATTTAATAAAAGTAGAGTTATTCAATAATCTCCTAATAAATTTACATATGCTTGTTTTTCCAGATCCGTCAATTCCTGAGACTGCTATCCAAATATTTTTATTCATATGATTATCAAGATATTGTTCTATAAAAATGTTATTATATGGTTGTTTACAGAGATAATAGAAGTTCTGTTGTGTCGATAATGTTGAAGGCAGATTCTCTTGAGTTTTTTATAGATTGCTTAAAGAATTCTGAGGATTTTCTATAAATATTAAATTCAGTTTTCATTATTTCTTGATACATTGGTTCTAATAAAGGCAATACTCTATTTCTAATGTCTATAGGGTCTGTACAGTTATGAGATATTGCAGTGTAATTATCGCCAAGGTCTGATAATTTGATAATCTGTATTTCTTCTGACGATTTGCATACTTTTCTTACATGTTCTTTTGTTTCTTTATCTCCTTTTTCGTTAGTTACTCCTAGAATGTAATCTGCAATTATTATTCCAAATTCGGATTTTATTTCTTCATACGTGATTGTTGTATCTTCTAAGCTGTCATGTCCGTATCCTGCAATAGTTAATTCTTTCAGTTTAGAAGGGTTTGCTTCGTTATATGTGCTTAAAACATTTTTAATGTTGTTTCCAACTCTTAAAATATGCATCCATGTAGGAGTTATGGGGGTGTGTAATTGTTCTCCATGGAGTTTTTTGAAAAAAAGAAAGGCTTTTTGTTCATTCATGTTTGCTGTAATTCTAGTTATTTTATAAATTTTTTTAATTTAACTACTAAATAATAGTGATATTTGAGATTTTGTGGTGTTGGTAGTGGTGGGGAATTCGTAATATTTTTGGTTATTATTGCACAAAATTTATATACAAGATATATCTTGTAAATCTTGTGAATGAAAATGATTGCTATAGGTACAGTAAGCTCTAGAGGACAGATTGCTATTCCTGCTGCAATAAGAGCAGAGCTTGGATTAGATGAAGGAGCCAAAGTAGTCTTTTTGATGGAAAATAATGCTTTAATTATGAAAAAAGCAGAAAGGAAGAGTTGGGCTGAATTAACTGAACCTCTAAGAAGAGCGAAAAAGCTAATACGTGAAGATCAAGTTGTTGATTTTATTCATAAAATGAGACGAGAAGAACGGAAACTTCACGGAAAAAAGTGAGAAAGGCATATATTAACTTTGTATTTTCTTAGGTTATGATAGTTACTTTAGATACTAATGTTCTGGTTTCAGGAAGCCTTTGGTCAGGGATTCCATTAATAATACTGAAATTAATTGATGAAGAGAAAATAGGCTTTGTTATTTCGGTTGATATTATAAAAGAATATAATAAGGTAATGAATAGAAAGGATATTCTTGAAAAAATGTTAAAATTTAATCTCCAGATTAATGATGTTGTTCAAAGGATTATTGAAAATGCAAGTAAAGTAAATCCTGTGCGAAAAATTGTTGTTGTCAAAGACGATCCTGACGACAATAAGATAATTGAATGTGCTGTCGAAGGAAATGCAGATTTTATTATAACGCAAGATAATCATTTGTTGAAATTAAAACAGTATAAAAGTATTAAGATAATAACGCCAGAAGAATTCCTTATATCAACTTCAAATGACTAATAATTCTGTCTATTTCATCTTCTTTTCCTGGACCAATAGCTCCACAAGTTACGGTGCCAGGTGCAATCACTGTTTTGCCCGCATCGGTAATGGTAGAAGTGGTTAATCCAGTATCTTTAGCCTGCTGGATATATCTGTACAATTCTTTTTCATTATCGACTTTCAACACCACTTTTTTCTGGCCTTCTTTACGCCAACTTTTCACATCCGAAGCAGAAGCTTTCAACACAGCCTCAACAGCAGCATGGGCACACTGCGCTGACATTTTCCCTTTAGGTAGTTTCAAGTCTGAACGAACCAACAACACTTGCTTGTATTCTTCCATAATCATACTAGATATTAGTTTCTTTATATGTTTTAGTATTCTCATTTTATGCTCCTGGTAATAGCGTCTTTTAGGGTTTTTATGTATATTTGTGCTCTTAGTTTTATGTCTTTGATGTCTTCATTTGATACGGGCTTTCCGTAATAATTTATTCCATTTCGTTTCATTCTTATTTTTTCAAAAAAGCTCCAGTCAAGCTCTAATTCAGGATACTTAATGCAAATATATACAAATAAACATTGATGGTTTTTTGATTTTATTTTTTTAACTCTTAGAAATGCTTCTGCTAGGCCATGCAATGCATCATAATATCCTTTGTATGCAGAATTCCATCTTTTGTTTTTTACATTATCTTCAGCGCTGGCAAAATCCTCATCAGATATGGTTATGTTGGATTCTGTTTTATCAACATCAACTCTTTGCAAAGGGGTGATAAAACCTTCTGCGACACAATCATCATACACGCTTTCTTTTGTTTTATCTACCTGCATAAGCAATCATCTCCTTCGGAATATCTCCGAGAATGAGATCCCCTTTAATAATATTTCTTAGTAGACCAGATCCAAATTTCTCAAGAGTTTCTTTATTATTCATAACGAATAGCTGTATTTCTCTTCCTAGAATTTTCTCAAATTTGCTTTTTTTGAAATCATCTGCATTTCCGTTAATAAAAATATCAATATCACTTTCATTTGTCCAATCCCATCGACTGAAACTTCCGAATAATATAATAGTATTTGCATCTTTTAATGATGAAAGATGCTCTAATAATCCGTTTTCTTGCAGAGTTTGCAGCCCAAAAATTCTTTTTTTACTTTGATATTTTGGATGTTCATGGTTTCCGACATAATAGGGTAATTTTTCTTTCTTTTTTATTCTTATGATGAGTTGATTTTCTTGAAATTTTTTTAACCAACTGCTTAGTTTGCTGTCTGCTAATTTTGTTTTTTCTTTCAGTTCTTTGAATCGCCAGTGTTTTGTTGGGTGATTGAAAAAAAGTGTTAAAACAAGTTTTTCTTTGCTTTTCATATTACTTCCTGTTATGGGAAGTAAATATATAAAGTTTTTTATTTTCTATATTGAAAATAAGTATATATCAAAATGAAAGAGATTCAAATAGAAAAGCTAATACATCATTCTGTCTTTGCTGACAGGATTCTTGCCGTTTCGTTGGTCGTCCCAGAATTTAACATGTTTTTCTTCTAACTCGATAAATGCTTTCTTCAATCTATCGTTCCATAGTCCGACCAATTCGTCAATCAGCTTTGCTTCTGCTTTCTTATCTTTTTGTAATCCGATAACAGTGCTTTTCCTAATAAGATAATAGATTTCGTTCAACAGCTTCTCAATCTCTTGTTTCTCTAAGTCAGTGAAGTTCGTCGCTTCTTTTGCATCAATCATAGAGGCAGGATTCGGCATGAGAACATTCTGCAATGCAAATGCCCATTGACCAAACAGATCAGTAATTCTTCCTCTGATGGAAGTGCCTATGTCATCTGAAACAAAACCTGTTTGATAGACTAAATCATAATAAAAACAGATATTATCAATCTCTTCGAGGCTCGTTTTCAAGTCATGCTCTTTTTTATAGGCATTAAATCTTTTCTCCGCTAATGCTTTAAGTTCATCTTGTTCCATAAGGGAAAAGAAATACCTAGGGATATATAAATATAGCAGATATGTTTAAATAATTTCAGCATATTCTCTTTTTATGAGTGATTACAGTGTTTCTGAGGATTTGAAGGGATTTGGAGAGTATCTTGTAGAAACTATGCCTGAGATGCAGCCTGTTGAAATGCCTCGGCTTGATCTCCTGAAAGGACTAAAGGCGTTAGGTCAATATAGAGACAGAGTTTTCCCAGTATTTGATACGCTGGATATCAGCATAATGATTGAGGAACATACTAAGAATAATGGAGGAGTCGAGATAGCTATATTTTCAGAAGATATTTTTGGTGGTAAATTTCGTAACAAGGTTCTAGAAGAATCTCGTGCTTATTTCGAGTTAAAAAACTACTTAGCACTATCAAGGTATCGTGCTTATTATCCTAGAATATTTGTCAAAGATACAACAATAGTTATGGTAGGGGTTCTTGAAGGGCTTCCCATGCCTCGTAGGCCTGGGAGAGTTATGGCCTACGTCAGCAATTCTCCATGTTTTAGGAAATTATTCAAGCATAAATAAACTATATAAATCAGCCATGGTATCTGTTTCTATGACGAAAAATGATTATCTTCAGGATTTGTTAGCATTTATCCAGAATAAAGGCTTTATCTGGGGGCCTGAACCTGAGATTTACAATGGTCTTTCAGGATTCTACACCTATGGACCTCTAGGTAAGCTTTTGAAGAATAATGTGGTAGAGACTATTAAGCATATATTTCTCAGAGAGGGATTCTTTGAGGTTGAATGCCCCATCATTCAACCGAAGAAGGTCTGGGAGGCATCAGGTCACTTAGGAGGATTCACTGATCCTGTGATTTTTACAAAAAAAGGAAGCTCATTCAGAGTAGACAACATGATAGAAGAATATTTTAGAGACAATAATCAAGAACCTCCTCAACTTGAAGGATTAAAATCTGAAGAATACATCAAAATTATCAAAGAAAATAATATCAAAGCACCTAACGGAGAAGAACTTGATTTGGATAGAGGCATTGAAAGTCATAATCTTATGATGGAAACAAAAGTGGGAATGAATCTTGAAGCATTCAATCGCCCTGAAACGGCAACTACTACATACCTGCCTTTTCCCCGTTATAATGAATTCTTTAGAGGGAAATTTCCATTTGGAGTGTTCCAGATAGGAAAAGCATTCAGAAATGAAATTAGCCCTAGACAGCATGTAATTAGATGCAGAGAATTTGAACAGGCAGAGGCACAAGTTTTTATTCATCCCGATGATAAGAACAATTTTGAAAGGTATGATACTATCAAAGATGTTGAACTTCCTATTTGGTCTTGGAAAGGACAAAGTAATAATCTACAATGTTCTCTGATAACGGTTGAAGATTGTATGAAGAGAGGATTCTTCAAATCAAAAGCATATGCATGGACAGTGTATATTGCGTATAATC
The DNA here is from genome assembly GCA_028279685.1 of Candidatus Nanoarchaeia archaeon. GTDB lineage: Archaea > Nanobdellota > Nanobdellia > Woesearchaeales > SKIA01 > JANQNG01. The sequence continues at coordinate 26,603 of JANQNG010000059.1, forward strand.
TCTTTAGGAAATTTGGTATTCCTTTTGATCGTATTAGATTACGACAGCATGGTCCGGATGAAAAAGCATTCTATGCAGATGACGCGTGGGATGTCGAGATTGAATTGAAGAGTTTTGGCTGGATTGAAGTATGCGGTATTCATGATAGAACTGATTATGATTTGAAACAACATGAGAAATTCTCGGGGAAGAAATTAGAAGGAATGACTGCTGAGGGCAAGAAATTCAGGCCACATATTCTGGAGATTGCGTTTGGCACTGATAGACCGACGTTTGCGTTATTAGATATTTATTATGATAAGAAAGAGAAAGAGCAAGGAAAAACTATCTTTGCAATTCCGTCTCATATAGCTCCATTGAAAGTTGCAGTATTTCCTCTGATGAAGAAACCTGAATTACAAAAAGTTGCGAAAGAAATCTATGATGATCTCATGAAATCATTTGTTTGTTTCTTTGATGAAGCAGGCAGCATAGGAAGGAGATATCTCCGAGCAGCAGAATTTGGCATACCTTATTGTATTACCATAGATTATGACAGCGTTGAGAAAGGCGATGTTACTATTCGTGATAGAGATTCTGAAGAACAGAAACGCGTAAAGATAACTGACCTCAAAGAGAAACTCACAAAGCTTATTGATGATGAGTTGAGTTTTGAGCAGTTATGAACCTCTTATTTCTGATTTGAATTTTGAAAGTATTTCTTCAGAAGGTTTGATGCCTGAAAGTTTCTCCAGCATTTCTATATGTCTTAATGACTTTTTAACAATATCTGCATTATATGTGTATTTTGTATAACCTTTATACATTTCTTGTGCAGTCTCGTATGAAATGGGAATACCGACGAATTCGATTAAATCTTTTAGTTCTCTAAGATCTTCATAAAAAGGCTGGCTATGCAAGGCTGTTAAATATTTTTTGTATTGTTCTTGGACTTTATCATTTATTTTTTTTGAATCCAGTGCTATAGGATCGATACCAGTTAATTCTTTTAAATATTTAATATCCCAATATTTTTCACCACCAATATAATTAATAATATTTTTTTCCAATACTTCTTTGGGAGCGTAAATGTTTAATTTTTTTTCTAGACTACTAATATTTCTGGAAAGTTCATTATACCTAAAAATATCCCCATAAACTGTGTTTATCAATTCTTCATAATAATTCTTTTTTTTGCTTTCTTCCAGAATTTTTTTCATTTTTTTATACTTTTTTCTATTAGAGAACCAATTACAACGACTCAATTTACATCCCATCTCGATGAACAATTCAATATTCTTATTTTTAGCATTTCTTTTGATGGATTTTTCGGATTGCTTAGATTTTATCTCAATCAGTCTCTCCAGATTTTCTATTCTATCGAATTGATTATATTCATAGAAAAAATCAAACCGTTTCTGGATTTTATCAGGATCTAATGTTTTTGGCTTTATACCTGTTATTTCTTTGAAACTCAAAAGATTTTCTAATGAAAATCTCCATAAAAAATCATCATCTTTATAGATTGCCCCTTCGTATATCTTTTGAACTTTTTTACAAGGAAATTTTGGCTTGACTTTAACAGTATTGTATGTTTGTATTATCATAGTCACGAGTTTATGTTTCAAGAATTTGGAATAGATTTCTTGAATTATTTCTTCCTGTATTTCAGGTATTTTCAATCCTGCTCTTGTTAATTTCTCATTCAGACCTCTTGCATTTTTATTCCTCAAGGCAGCTATATATCCTTCTCTAATAGCATGAGGAGAGGGATCTACTCCTAAATTCGACTTAAGAGTCAGAATGTCATTAACACTATATAATCTCCCTCCAGCAATATATTCAATGAATAATCTGTCAATGTTTTCTGTCATTTTCATCGTTTCTATATGCAACGCAATGTAACCATAATATTTAAATACTACTCCCCCCTTAATGGAGAGTATGAAGAATTTGAAGGAAATATTGAAGAAAATAGGTCTTACAGAGGGTGAGAGCCAAGTATACAATGCTTTGATAGAATTAGGCCAAACTACGGCCGGGAAGATTATCAAGAAAGCAAATATAGCAAGTTCAAAAGTGTACGATGTTCTGCATAAACTGCAAGTCAAAGGATTGGTTGGCTATGTTATCAAAGAATATGTTAAATACTATGATGCGACACCGCCTGAAAGATTAATTGATTTCTTAGAAGAAAAGAAAAGTAATATTTCTCAAGCACAGAATAAAATTAAAGAGATAATTCCTTTGATCAAAGCAAAAAGAGAAGAAAAAGAAGAAAAGAATAACGTTACTGTGTATACAGGAATTCAAGGACCAAAGATAGTTTTGAAAGAAACGATTGAAGCAGGACGTAGAGGGGAGAAACTTATAGGGTTTGGAACAGATGAGGATCCTTACAAAGATTATTTGCCAGCAGATATTGAAGATCATTTCAGAGATCAGAAAAAATACAAAGTGAAATGGTACTTATTATTTACAAAGGGAAAATGGTCTTCTCCTAGTCCATACGCTGAAATACGATTCCTTCCTAAAGGCCAAAGTCTTCCTGTAAGAACAATGATCTATGGAAATAAAGTTGCAATAGTAGATTTCAATAAGCCATTCACAACAGTCATAATAGAGAAGAAGGAAATAGCAGAAGCTTATAGGAATCAATTTGAAACATTATGGAAGATAGCTAAGAAATAATAGACAGAGATCTGTTGTTTGAGCAGTTATGAATCCGAATAAGGTAGGTGGATAATTTCTATATTTGGAAATCGATGTTTGTCAAAATCGTCAAGTTCAGTATGGATAACAGAATCATCATCATGGTCAGTTCTTTCATGCTCTAAACCACAATAAGTATTATTGAATGAAAGTGTATAAACTTTAGTTATCTTTTGTTCTTTAAGATAATTTAAAACTTCTTCGCTTTGGGGTGCGCCAGACTCTGAAAGAGATATAATTTCAATAAGTTTATTATTGACTTTTTGATAAAGACAATAGCCTGAACCGAAATGGTCTGTACGTGCTGCCCAACCATCAAAAACTTCAAAGAGAAAATATTCTCCATTATTAGATATTTCATGAGCTTCTTTTAGTGTATCAAGAATAGTTTCAAGATTTTCTGAGGTATGATTATCAAGCAAATCTTCTTCTTTCATATTTTTGAAGAAATTTCTTACTATTTCATATGAGCGAGGATTCTGTGTGAAATATACTGCTAATTCTTCTGTTGTGCCCTTAAACATGAGGAGAGAAATTTTTAGAAGTATATAAAATCTCAGTAACCTTTATAAAGAAATCTCTTGTTCTAAGCATATTTGGGAACGTAGCTCAGACTGGGACGACGCCCAACTTCGGTGTTGCAGCAAAGAGCACTACGCTGAAGACGTAGGTGAGCAATTCAGAATCTGGATTACCCTAAATCCTGGGTTCAAATCCCAGCGTTCCCACTTTTTTTAATTTCTTCGTGTTTTTTATATCCTGAATATCTTCTGTACTTTGCCAGAATATTTTCAACTTTTTTGGGCAAAGCTCTATTAATAACTTCTTTCATTGCATTATTAAGGTGATAATGTGAAAGAAATAATATTGACAAAAAATGCGAAAGTAAGAGCTGCTCAAAGAGGAACAACAGAAGCAAAGATCTCTTGGGCATTAAAGAACTCAGATTACACAAAATTAACAATAACTGATGTTAATGTTGCTGTGAAATCATTGCGTGATTCTGTGTTAAGAATATTCTTCAAAGAATTTCCGGAAAAACTGATTGTTCTTTCGGTAGTGAACAAGATTATCTTGTGAGGTGATAATATGATAACTGAGATAAAAGAAGAAAAGAGTAATATGCTAAGTGTTAAGCATGATAAGGAAGCAGACACAGTCTACCTTCATTTCAAAAATAAAATCTGCCAGAACGAAGTAATATTGACTTCCCAAGTAGTCGAAGATATTCTCTTGGATTTTGATAGCAGAGGAAGATTAATAGGACTAGAGATATTAAACGCAGAGAATGTTGTTCATGAGGATATGTTGCAGGAATAAGGAAAACTTTAAATACAATGACATATTCTAATAACGTATGTTTTAAGGGTATGTTAGATGTCCGTTATCAAGAACTAAAGATTGATGTATCCAAAGCTGCAGCAACTGAATTGCTTAAGCATAATATGGATCTTTATGATGTTAAAAAAGTTCTTGAGGAAGGCTCTACTAGTCCTAGAAAACGTAAAAAAGAAACTGTAGAGAAATGGCTCAATAAAGGCAATAAGACAATTGAAGTTGTTGTTGTCAAAGTCTACGATGAAGTCATAAAACAACACAAGTGGTTATTGATTCACTGTGGGATATTTACTAAAAAATGAAACCGGAAAAATTGAAAATTTTGGGATTCATTTTTTGAGAAGAAAAAATGAAGTGTCATAATTGTAATAAAGCTATGAAGCGAAGAACTGATCTGAAATTTAATAAACATACTGTAAAAGGCTGGAAATGTTCTTGTGGAGAAGAATATTTTGATTCAGAAGATGCACAGAGAATATTATTATTGAATAAATTAAAGAATAAAGGTTTTGAACTTAAACTCAATAGAGTAAAAAGTAATCTTATTCTCAGAATACCAAAAGAAGTCGGAAAAGCAATGGGCCTCAATGAGAAAGACATAGTACATTTTTCTATGAAGAATGACAAGGAAATAGTGATAAAGACTTAGCTCTTCGCTGCAATATACGATGCCAGAATAATCAACATTCCTCCGATTATTTCATTTAATGTAGGTAATTCAAAGAAAACAATCATAGCGAATATTATGGGAAAGAGAATATCTAATAATATGATTATTCCTCCGAGTTGTGCTTTTATCTTCTCGAGACCCTTGTAGATCATCACAAATGGTACTGCTGTGAAAACAGTACCTAGACACAGGACAATAAGGGAATCGTGAAGCGTGAATCTGGGTAAATCAATGAAGAGCAGAGGAAGTACAAAAGGAATTGCTATGATGTTCTGCCAGCAAGTAAGAGACAACTTATTATAATGCTTGAATGTCTTTGAGAGAACATACACCAATCCAAAACCCATTCCTGCAAGCAATCCTGCTATTGAACCGATGAAGCTTTCAGTAACAAAGAATGATTGGGGAGAGAGCACTACAACGATTCCAATGATTGCAATCAATAAGGCAATAAAAGTTTTTTTTGTTATCTTTTCTTTCAGTATAAGATGTGCGAATACAATCATCCATATGGAAGAGGAATACATAAGTAACACAGCAGATGGAATTGATATGAACTGAATTGACAGGAAATACCCCAGTATAATGAAACCGTGGATTGCCCCGAAGAACAGTAATTTGCCTTTCTCCTTCTTTAATGGAGATAGTTTTGATCGTGTGAGCTTTATCCAGATATATAATGCTATTGCAGCAATGGTTACTCTGAAGAATGACAGATTATATGCTCCAAAATTGCTTCCCCATCTAACAATTAAAGGAATAAATCCTATCAGTGCACCAGCAATAATTATTTGCATCAATCCTTTCGTCTGTTGTTTCATGATAATGTCCTCTCAAATCTAATTATGTTCATAATAACAGTTAAACAATTTTTCCATGAACCTAATGAATGGTTTGTCTTTGATGAGCATGATGGTATTTGATTGTCTCATAACGAACAAGAGTTCCTTTCCATCATGAATAGACATAACAACGCCTTCGTTTTCTATAGGTTTTACCGTTCCTTGTAATTTCTTCCATTTTTCGAAGTTCTTTTTTGTTTCTTCATCGTAGCGGCCTAATGTCTTCATCTCTACATTCTTCTTTTTTCTTTCATTTAATATTCTGATAAATTCAGGATCGGTCTTGAAATCATATTTGACATTATAATTATATTTTTTTGAGGAAATCATGCTTTTGATTATTCTTTTGAAATTACGCTCGCCTTTAACAATCTGAACGTTTTCATGTTCGTGACTTTCATAAATTGCTTTGAATTGCTTTATTTGTTGCTCTGTTTTATCTAATACTTGTTTCTTCTTCTGTATATATTCGTTCAATGATTTTGGGTCTGAAGGAACGTATTTCCTTGTTTTTTCTGGGATTGTTTTTGCTAGTCCTTTCTCTTCTAATGATGCCAGAACATCATAGATTCTTCCATAAGGGATTCTTGATTCCTTGCAGACATGGGCTGCTGTGGTCTTACCTAGCTTGAGTAATGTTTCGTAAGCTTTAGCTTCATTCTGAGTCAATCCAATCTCGCTTAAATCCATAGTGTGGCTTCTGTATTGCTAGTTTATAACATTTTCGATTTGCCACCTCGTTTGTGGTGGCAAATATTAATATAATTGTGCCATTGTCAAATAAATATGATAACAGAAAATTGTTGTGATGGTGGAAGAAAATGAAAAAAGAAAAAAATAACAGAGTTGTAAAAATGAGGAAGAACTGGGAGAACTATGGTGCTTCCATAAATACAAATGATAATTCAGAATGTGCTAATGACAGCTATAAGGAAAGCGCTCTTTCAGTTGATGAATTTTTTGATGATAAAGAAATAGATAAAATGAAGCGCATATGGGGTAATATTGTAGAGTATTCTGTCACACCCATTGATAAATCTACACAATCGTTGGAAGTGGTTCTACAGAATTGTTTGTGGCAGATGAGACCAAAATGTTGCATTGGCAAAAAAAATGGAGATTATCAAATATTAGAATCATATCTTGAAAAATACAAAGGATCCGCGGTTGAAATATGGATGAAACGTAAGGAATTCGTAATCAGGGCCATTAACTTTGGAGATGACGCGTTTGAAATTAAATAATAGTTACCACAACAAAAACCTATATAAACATCATTTTTTCTTCACTTTCTATGAAGATACTCTGTTTTGCTGATCCTCATGGAGATATGCATGATATAGAAGCTGCTATGAAGAAAGCAAAGAAATGTGATTTCGCACTTTTGGCAGGAGACCATACATGGTTTGGCCAAGAAGAGGCAGATATTCTCAGGATAATCAATAAGTACAAGATCAAGACTTATGTTATCCACGGGAATCATGAAAATGAAGAAGAAACAGCAGCAATCGCAAAGAAGCTGAAATATGTCGATTTTGTCCATAGGAAAGTCATACGATTAACAGATCATGACAAAAATGCTGTTCTTGTAGCGTATGGAGGGGGAGGATTCTCAGCAAAAGACCCTGAGTTCGAAGCATTTATCAAAAAATCAAAAAAACAACTGAAAAAGAACGATAAGATTATTCTTCTCGTCCATGGACCTCCCTACAAAACTAAGCTTGATCATATGCACAGCAGCTACGTAGGTTGCAAAAGCAGAAGAAACATTGTAAAAAAAGACAAACGCATCAAACTATTAGTGTGCGGTCATATTCATTTTGATTCATTGCTAGAAGCAGATGAAAACTCTTTCGAACGAGGTATCATCGACGAACTTGGCAACGCTGTTATCATCAATCCAGGACCTATGGGTGTTATTGTTGAGCTATGATGTTAATCCAAACATTTTAATACAATCTCTTCTCCACAGCCACTATGTACGAATCTATTATCAAAATAAGAAATAGTATAATATGGTTTTTCTATAGATTCCTTCTCAAGCCAGTATGCTTTTCATTTGATCCAGAAGGTGTTCATAACTCATTTGTCAAGATAGGATCTTTCCTAGGCAGCAATCCTATTACAAGAGGATTAGTCGCACTCAAATTCGGCTATCAGAACAAGATGCTTGAACAAACAGTATTGGGAATTAAATTCAAGAATCCTCTAGGATTAGCAGCGGGATTTGACAAAAACGCAGAACTGGTTAACATCATTCCCAGCGTAGGATTTGGCTTTGAGGAAATAGGTTCTATAACAGGAGAGCCTTGTGAAGGGAATCCTAAACCAAGGCTCTGGAGAATTCCTAAAAGGAAAACATTAGCAGTCTACTACGGATTAATGAATGATGGCTGTGAAGTGTTAGCAAAAAGACTAGAAAGAAAGAGGTTCAAAATTCCTATAGGAGTTAGTATTGCAAAGACGAATTGCAAAGCAACAGTAAGCACTCAACGAGGTATTGATGATTATGTCAAAGCATTCAAGACAATGAAAAATATAGGGAAATATATCACTATCAATATCAGTTGTCCTAACGCTTATGGAGGGAAACCATTTACAGACGCAAAAAAACTAGATAAACTCTTAGCGGCAACTGATAAGATAAAGGTAAAGAAACCTGTCTTTCTTAAAATAGCACCAGATCTTTCGACAAAAGAGATTGATGCTATAATACGTGTTGTGAAAAAACATAATATTCAAGGGTTTATCTGTTCTAACTTGACGAAAAAAATCAAAGATAAAGAATTAAAACAATTATCTAAACACACACAAGGAGGCCTCAGTGGTGTTCCTGCAAAAAAACAATCAACGGAACAAATAGCATACATTTACAAGAAAACAAAAGGCAAATATATCATCATTGGCTGTGGAGGAATCTTCTCGGCAAAAGATGCTTATGAAAAGATCAAAGCAGGCGCTACATTATTGCAATTAATAACTTCTATGATCTATGAAGGACCTCAGAATATTTCAGGAATCAATCAAGGATTGCTTAAACTTTTGAAAAGAGATGGATATAAAAACATCAAACAAGCAATTGGTACAAAATGAGAATAAGATAAAAAAATAAGAAAAAAGGGCTTATCGCCTCTTCTTCTTTCTCTTGACTTTCTTTTTGGCCTTCTTCTTTTTCTTTACTTTCTTCTTAGGTTTCTTTTTAGCCTTTTTCTTCTTTTTTGCTTTTTTCTTTTTCTTGGCTTTCTTTTTCTTCTTCTTTACTTTCTTCTTTTTCTTCACTTTCTTCTTAGCTTTCTTTTTGGCCTTTTTCTTTTTCTTTCTTCGTCCGCCGCCACCGACTTTCATCTTGGCACGGGCGATGTGACCGTGTTTGTCAATAAAGTACAGATAACCTGCTTCTTTCTTCACGCCGACTTTTGCGACAACTTGCTGTTTTGCTTTGCCTCTGCTTTTACCGCGGGCCATCTTTGACCTAGCCACATTACCTCTTCTGTCGACAAAATAGAGATAACCAGGCTCTTTTTTCACTCCAACTTTTGCAACGACTTGCGCCATTTTCCCTAAACCTCCTTTTTTCAAAAAAGTTATTTTTGATTCTTTGAGTATCTTCTTATTTATAAAACTTTTCAAAATGTGCTTTTTCCCGTCTTGATCAAGACTTATTAGCAATATTTATAAATATAGGATATGCGTATATTATTGTAAATGGGAAGAGGTGGATTTCCTTTCTTATGGCAGAGCCTATTCATCTTCAGGACTTTAAGGCGGACTTTGTGCCTAGTATCAAAAGGCTTGAACTCTTCGCAAAACAATCTATACTCTCTAAGGATCTCGTAGGGAATTGGGTATCTCTCTTCAAGGGGAAAGGGATGGAATTTGCAGGATATAGGCCCTATGTTCCTACTGATGATGCAAGCAGAATCGACTGGAAAGCAACACTTCGTGCTAGAAGAACGCTTGTTCGGGAGAAGGAGGAAGAGCGAACATTAAAAGTGATGTTCTTTGTCGATGCAAGCAACAGCATGCTCTTTACCTCTACAGATAAGATCAAAGTAGAGTATGTGGCTGAAATGATAGCTGCAATGAGTTTTGCTATGGTTAGAACAGGGGATTCTGTTGGACTGGCTATGTTCACCAACAGACTTGTTAATTATTTGCCCGCTCAGACGGGGCAAGAACAGTTCAGAATCATGATCAAAGAACTCTCTGACCCTAAGAACTATGGAGGAATGTATAATATCGATCAGGCATTCAATGTACTTCTTTCATCGCTCGATGATAAAGCACTAATTATTATCGTCTCAGATTTTCTCGGGTTGAAAGGAGAATGGGAGAAACATCTCAAAATTGCATCAGCGTCGAATGAAGTTCTAGGCATTATGATAAGAGATCCAAGAGATAGACAAATGCCGAAAGGTACGGGTCAATATGTTCTCGAAGATCCATACTCAGGAGAGAAAGCCATTGTAGATGCTAATCAATACAGAGATTTTTTTGAGAGAGCAGTTACTGCTCAAGAAGAGGAGATTGCAACGCAGTTCAAGAGAACGCGATCGGATTTTTTAAGTATACAGACTAATGAAAGCTTCGTTGATCCCATAGTAAGATTTTTTAAGAGAAGAAGCTTTACAGGAGGTTAAGATGGTTTTTGAATTAACATTTGAACATCCTGAATATTTGTGGTTGTTATTGTCATTGCCGCTCGTGGCAGTCTCCCATTTCTTTATGATACAGCATACAAAAAAAAAGGGATTGAAATTTGCAAACTTTGATGCGCTGCGACGAGTTCATGGGTCTGGTGTGTTAACGAGAAATCTCATTCCGCTGATGATGCGACTGCTCATTCTGTTCTTTCTCATCGTTGCTGTCTGCGGAACTATTTTTTGGTATTCAGGGCAAAGGCTAGATAATGATGTAGTCATAGCGATTGATACTTCAGCCTCAATGACTACAGAAGATATAGAACCCTCGAGATTTGAAGCATCAAAGAAAGCTGCAGTAGGATTTGTGCAGAATCTCTCAGGAAAATCCAAGATAGGTGTTGTTGTCTTTTCAGGCATTGCTAAGGTAGTATTACCTCCCTCTGCTTCTAAGACAAGAGTGCAACAGGCTATTGAATCAATAGAGATTGAATTTGCAGGAGGAACAGATATTGCAGGTGCATTAATTGCATCAACGAATCTTCTCGCTACCTCTCCGAAAGGCAAGGCGATTGTTCTCTTCACTGATGGCTCTTCAACAGTAGGCGTCTCTGAGAAAGATACGCTTCAAAGAGGGGTAGATTACGCTGTTGCTAATCATGTAGTAGTCCATCCTATTGGTCTCGGAAGTGAAGAAGGAACACTAGGTTATATTCCTGCATTGCATAATGTCAGCGCAGCTTATGATAAGGAGAGTATGGAATTTATTGCCGAGCAAACAGAAGGCAAGCATTATCTTGCAGATAATACAGATAAACTCAATGTTATTTTCGAGGAATTGAATGAAGAGGTACAGGAAGCGCTTATACCCTTTCCTCTGACTTTCTTTTCGTTGCTCATAGCATTATTGCTGCTGTTTATAGAATGGGGATTGATTAATACGCGATTTAGGGTTATTCCTTGAAAGGATCATATCCTTGTTTGAGAAGATTTTGTATGGGTATAAAAAGGGGACTGGGAAGATTATTCCATGAGAACCATTCCCATCTTTCACACTTATCAGGTTCTAGAACTTCTGGTTCTCCAGAGTCAAGTTCTGCGAGAATATACAGTGTAATGTAATGTTTATTTTCTTTTTTGAAGACATCATTCGTATAAGGGCCTGTTTTCATATTTTTAATATTTATTCCTACTTCTTCCATTACCTCTCTTTCAGCACAATCTTTAGGATCTTCATTAAACTCAAGATGTCCTCCGGGAAAACTCCAAGAACCATCACCATGAGCATTTTTTCTCTTGCCCAATAATATCTTTCCGTCTCTCTTAATGATGACTCCAACTCCAACATTTGGTAATTTCCTCATGACAGGTAAGATTAGAGGTCTTATTTATAGTTACCGTAAACTTCTTAAATATGTTCTGGGAGAATATCCTATGGATCAGATTGTGCTGAAAGTCATTATTTTCACATTAGCTACATGGCTCTTATCAGAAGTGCTGAAACCGGTTTTTCAGAAGGATATTAGAGCTCTTTTCATGAATGGTAAAATGCCTTCATCTCATACTGCAGTAACGGTGGCTCTTTTTGTTTGTTTGCTTATCTATGATGGCATAACACTGCTATCGTTCTTTGCATTCATTATGATGATGATTATTGTCAGAGATGCTTTCAGCGTGAGGAAGGCAGTAGGCACTAATTCAGAATATATTAATACGTTACTCAAGAAAGTAGGTATAAAGAAAAAAGTTCGAGTGGTGCATGGACATACCTTCAATGAAGTCGTTGTGGGAGGTATTATAGGGGTTATTATTCCTGTTTTATTGTGGCTTCTTTTTGGGTAGAGATATGACCAAGATTGAAAAGAATGTTATTTTATCTTTGTCAGATCTTGATTGATAATAATTGGCTTTACCGCTTTAATTTCTGTTTTACAATAAGGCATATCAGGAATAGGGTTCCAGAGAAAGACCTTCTGATTCAACACATGAGCAAACCCTATCTCCATCAGAGTATTGCCTCCGATATAATTTTTGATGTTATGTCTATCAAGGTTCAACACGAGCACAGCATCAATATGTTGCATTTGCTTCCAAAAATCTCGAATAGCATCTGATTTGTATTTTTTTTGAAGCTTAATTTTTTCTATCTCATCATCAGATTTGCCAATGAACTCATCAGCAAAAGAAGAAAGAAAGGGGATATGCCCCATTGCTTTGAGTTTGTCCCTTACTTCAAGCATTTTCTCTGTATGGTGCATAGAGCTGATTATACCTATTTTCATATTTTTAGAGGTGCATATTCTCTTTTAAACCTTTCTTTAGTCTATAAGCATATCATAACTTTTAAAAACCAAGTTCTCGTTCTCTTTTTTATGTTCATACCTTCAGTATATGCCCTCGTATCAAAGTCTTCGACTTTGGACGGATGCTCATTGGCATTCGCCTCCGTATCAAAGTCATGCGACTTTGGACGGATGCTCATTGGCATTCGCCTCCGCAATCAAAATCAGAGATTTTGGGCGGAAGCTCACTACGCTCGCCTCCGTAGCATAGCGGCTATTGCGGCAGACTTGTAAACAATTGTTCATGAGATCTGCAGGTCGGGGGTTCAAGTCCCCCCGGAGGCTTCTTAAATTATTTGGGCTACTCAACTTTATGTTGAGTAGACCTGAGGTTGATAAGGAGATGTAGCGTAGCGAAGTTTCCTTATGTGGTAGTCCCCCTGGAGGCTTTTTTGTTCTTTATTTTTTTTGAATGTTTGTTAAAAAACGAGTAGTTTACTTTTATGTATACCATTCATTATTAAGTGAACAAAAATAGTATACAAATTGCTAAACTATTATATCCTCCTCGAGAAAATGAAACGAAAGGTATATAAATACAGCTTCAGTTTGCTCTTTTGGGTGATAATGTTTGGGATGGAAGAAACTTTTGCATTCGCGTGAAACTCTCTCATTTGAGAAAGTTAAGGATGATGTGAAGGTTATTCTTGAAGCACGTCGCGTTGATGAAGGTTGGCAAGTCGTCAAGAAATATCTTTCTGAAGGCATTAATTTTGCAGAGCAATACTACGTCGAATCTGCTGATGAACTCAAAAGAGTATTACTGTATTTGAAGAATGAGAAGGATCTCTCATTACAGGAGATTAACAACATCAATAAATTCAAAGAGAAAAATATCAAGCTTGATGTTCGCAGAGGTTACAAAGAGAATAATGTAGAGAAGTGGTATTTCTCATTAGGAGACCAATCAAGCAACTTTTTTGTGATTCGATACAATGATGTTGTTGAGATAGATATTGTGATGAATGAGAAATATAAGTATATTGAAGAGAAATTGATAATCAAGCTGATGAATTTTCTCGGATTAGATGATTCTGATGCCCATATTAATCAGAATATTTTTTACTATACTAAGAAATCTAATTATTATCTAGAGAATGATTATGACAGTGTTATGCAGGATGTTAATCTGAGCTATGAAGAGGAAGAATAAAGCTCATCATGGCGCATTACTGCCCAGCGCAGTGTTCTATTTCTTATGCTATTATGCGTGAAAATAGATATCGAACATCGTATAGATGTAGAAACGGAGCGCAGTAATGCGTAACTGTATCGGTTCTTGATAATAAATGAAAAAGAAAGAGAAAAAAGTAAAACTTTAACTTACGGCCATAAAGAGTTCGCCTGTAATTCTCTTATCTACAGAGAATCCTTGGACACGGTAAGGAATGTTCAATCTCATTTTTATCTTCTTACCAATATCGGAAGCAGTGATTCCTAATGTTGCTGCAGCATCATTGTTTGGATTATTATCTCCTCCTGATTCTGTTTTACAATGGATGTAGATAACATTAGATGTTTTTGGAGTTATGCTCACAGTAAGGTTTGCAGTGGATGGATCAGCATCATCATCCATGAAGCAGTATGTTGAGCCTGCGCTGCTTGGATTACCTGTGGCATCAGTAAATGCAGGATCATCGAAATCAACTTTTACTAATGAAGAAGTTGAGACAGTATCCAAGGCTGTATCATCACCTGTAACGAAGTTTATTTGTTTATCTGATGCAAGTAGATTAGTTAGTGTTAATGTGAAGACTTGATCTCCAGCAGCATCATATCGGACAAGTGATGCGTCTTTCTCACATGGAAGCTCTGCACCAAATCCGCAGCTTTCTGATATGTATCTGCTTGGGTCTAACACACCAAAGTATGCTAATGCGCCGATCATGACTAGGATAACTAAGAATGCCCAGCCATAGGTTGCTAAGAATTCTAAAGCAGCTTGACCTTTTTTCATATTGTTTCACCTCACCAAATATGTATGGTTATAACTTGTTATGGCAATATCGGAATTGAGGGTTTATAAATCTTTCTCTTTACAGCGCTTCTAGACATCATAAAGAGAGAACATAGGATGCTGTTTTATTGAAGCTCTAACGTAAATATTTAAAAATAGCTTATTTTTCTGATAACCATGGCAGCAAATACATCCATGGTTGGAGATTTGGAGACCTATGAGACTGATTGGAAGAAGGATAGAGCAAAGCATATGTTAAAGAAAATTCTTTCTTTCAAAGACAGAATACTGCGATTATTTAGAAAGAAAAACACCAAATTAAAATGGTAATGCCGAAATACATTGAGGATGCATATTTGAAAGAATTCGTTACAAAAGTAATTTCTGTCAAAGAGGGCAAATTTGTAGTGTTGGAAGATACTATATTCTATCCAAATAGTGGAGGACAGGTTAATGATGAGGGTAAACTTATTGCTGCTGATGGTGAAGTCAATGTTATTTTTGTGGGAAAGTTTGGAGGTAGCATTAGTCATCAAGTTGAACCTGAGAATGTTTTGAAGGAAGGAGATGAAGTTACTTGTGTTCTTGATTGGGATCGCAGATACAAATTAATGAGATCCCACACCGCTGCTCATTTGATAAGTTATTTCATAGAAGAAGAAATTGGAGCAAAGATAACTGGCAATCAACTAGGATTGGATAAGTGTCGAATAGATTTTTCTTTGGAGAATTTTGATAAAGAACTTTTGATGAGTTTTGAATCAAAAGTTAATGCGCTTATCAAAAAAGGCGGTGAAGTTGAGTCAAAAGTTGTTAATAGAGAAGAAGCTGCAGAAATTTCTACGAAATTATCTGCGTTAGCTAAAGGATTACCTCCTGAAATAAAGGAAGTCAGATTAGTTGGTGTTAAAGGATTGGTCTTAGAAGCATGCGGTGGAACGCATGTTAAAGATATTAAAGAAATTAGCAAGGTCAAATTCATTAAATTCAAGAACGCAGGAGCGAATAATAGAAGAATTTACTTTGAGATTCTTGACGAATAATTTTAAAAAGGCTTTTAGGATTCTTTTCACTAACGGATGCCTCCGCAATCAAAATCAGAGATTTTGGGCGGAGGCTCGTTCACTTGCCTCCGTATCAAAGTCTTCGACTTTGGACGGATGCTCATTTCATTCGCCTCCGTAGCTCAGTGGTTAGACCAAAGCTTGCTAAAGAGCGCTTAGAATTGACTTTGTCTTTTCTCGCTTGACCTTGGTAAGGTAGAGGTCGCGAGTTCAACTCTCGCCGGGGGCTTCTCTTTATAAAAAGATGATATTTTAGGAGAAAGATTAATATAGTTGATGTTGATCTCAGCATTGTATGGGATGTAATTGTAACGTAGATTTTGAAAAGCTCTCCAGAGATGTTGTACCTTCTTTTGCAATTCACTTTGACTATAAAGATGGTGAAGAATTTCCTTATACGGCCTCATACAGTGGAGATATAATGCCGTATATGAAACTTCCAGATCGAGAAGGAGAAATTAGAAATGTTGGGGGTGTAGGACTTGATTTCCTTCTTGGCAATGTTATGAGCAATATTAGTCAAATGTTTGGATATACAAAACTGAGTTCCAAGGAGGCAATAACATTTTCTAATAAACTGGAATTGACTTTTTCGGAGAAGATTGACAAAGGTTCTAGAGTAATTGCTAAGAAAACTTTGAAAACGTATATTCGTGAGTATCAAGGAAGGAACTTTAGCAGACTAGGCGAAAATGGAGAGAAAATTACATCAATGCCTGAAATGCTCTGTGTAAGGAGAGTTTTTTATCCTCTCAAGGAGAAATATAGTGTTCTTTAAACGGGAAGAAATTCAGTTTATGTTCTTTTAATATGAGCAAAGAATCGTAGTTTATTATATTTTCAGTAAATTTATTCCTTAATTTGAGCATAAAGCTATGGAATTCGTAGACATTATTAACTTCTATATCTAGTTCATAATTCCAAGAACCCATCATCCTTACAACATCCATAACGCATTCAGTTGATTTAGCATATTCGTTAAATGCTTGTTCTTCTTTTTCTGAGAAAAACCGCGTGTTTAGCAGTATTTTGTAGTAGGTTATTCCAATAAGTTCTTTGTTTAGGATTATTGTAGATCCTTCAATTATGTTTTGTTCTATTAGTCTTTTCATTCTGGTGGTAATTTTATCCACACTACATCCTATTTCCCTTGCTATTTCTGTAATTGGTTTTCTTGCGTCTGCACATAATGAAGTTAAAATCTTTACTTCGTATTCATCAAGATTATATTTTTCTGGTTCAGCACCCCAGTAAGGACTCGCTGTTCCATCTCTTTTTGTATCTGTGAGATATGATTTTTTCAAATGAGATACATCGATGTAGTTTAGAGGAGTTATTTCTCTAATATATTTGCTGTAATTTCTATTTATTTCATTTAACAATTGATATGCATGAACATTATTTCTTGAAACAGGTGCTATAACGATATCATAAGTTCCTTCGCATGTAGCAACCCAAACAATAAATGGATGATTTACGAAGTCTTGAACTATATTTTGTAGTTTTTCAGCAGTTACATTTTGAAGTTTGATGTAAAATTTGTATGCGACATATCCTAATTTTGGTCCATTAACGAATAATAGTGTTTGTTCTATTATTTTACGTTCAATAAGCTTATCTATTCTGTATTTTACGGCCTGCTTTGTGAGGTTAACTTTCTTAGCAATCATTGAAAGGCTAGCTCTTGCATCAAGATCTAATTCATAGAGTATTTTTCTATCCTTTGAAGTTAGTTTAACAATGTTCTTGGCCATAATATTTACAAAATATTGTTTTTTTTATAAATTTTCCGTTTTTGTAAAAATTTTTAATGAAAAGTTTAATAAATGCCAAATTACTATCAAGTAGTTACAAATAGGTGAATGAGAATGAGAGTAATAAAACCAGAATTTCCAGTAAAAGAACTAATTCAAGATAATCAGGGAACTTATGCTATTTTCGGTCCAAAAAGGTACAGAAAGAATTTAGAAGAAATGAGTGAAGATTTCTCTCATCCAATAACAGGGGAAAAAATATCATTCAGACCAGCTACAACTTCTGAATCTATTAGGATTGCTTCTGATGGTTTTGGAGAAGATGGAGAATTTGATGCTAAAAAAGACATTCATGATTCAAGGTGGAATCAAACAGGTTATATTGTAAGAACTCCAGAAGGAGTATTCACAAATACACAAGAATTAGATGAAAAAACATTAATGAATATGTTAAATAAAGCAGAAAAAGTTAATGGAATTTATTTAATTAATGATACTATAGCTTTTGCACCTTATGAATCCTTTAAAATAAACATTCATGACGGAGAGGCAGGAGTGGAATTATTTACCCAAGGAGGACTAGCAAGAGCATTAGAACATACTAAAGAAAAAACAGCTGAAAATCTAGGAAAAATAGCATCTCATTACAAAAGGGCTGGGGTTAATGTTTGTTTTTTTGATGATGTTAAAGAACCTGATTTAAGAGTTTTAGGTCTTGGTTCCAGCGAGAACTCTAAAGGGATGATAGTTGGCGACAGCTGGAAGGAAAGCTTTGGGGGTTATGCTTTTGGAGTGTTAGAAAACTACGAAGAGGGTAAATGAAAATGGCTGGAATACAATTAATATCAAAGAATATACAATCCCCATTAATATCATTCTTAGATAAAGAAGATATATTAAAAGGATATCAAGAAAAAATACAAAAATTCAATGAAAAAGCAAGAAAAACATTAGATATATTTACTTTTAATGATGGAGTAATAAAAGGTTCAAATGCTTTTGCAAATCAATTATTAACAAAGGATTTAGCTTCTCCAGCAGAAGTTCTTCAAGCTTCAGAAATAAATCCAGAATATTTCAGAGGATTTTATGTAGATTTAGGCAGTATGTTAAGAACAAATGGAGATTCATATAAAAATAATAATCATCTTTCTAAAAATTTATTTAAAGAATTAAAGGCAAGAAACATAATCCCAACATCTGAAGAACCTGTAATGATATGGAACAAAGGATTAATGTCTATAGATAGTAAAAGTGGAGACAATCCATATGGATTAATATACAGATTAACAGATGATGATTCAATGATAATTCAAGATCATGGATTTAGTCATGAATTTAATGGAAGACAATTTCTTGAAGTTGATGAAAGATGTGTTCCGAAATACCTTACAGAAGATGAAATTCAAGAATTATCTCAGGGTAAGAAAGCCAAACTAAAAACATTCTATGCGAGAAAAGACGGCCTGTCTGGGTTCTTTTTGAACTGGGACGGGGACTTGATTTCCAGCAGCGGGGATCTTGCTGTCTCCTATTCCATTGGTAGGATTCATGTCGTAAAAAATTCTAAAGGGGGTAAAACAAAATGAAAGTTAAAAGAACACCATCAATCATACAAGTTCCACATTTAGAGGGAAACATAAAAATTCAACATCCATTTTTTCATGGAGACTATTTTGGATTAGCAAAACAGATAGATGAAAATGGTTTGAAAAGACCTACAATGGCAGAAGTAGTATCTTTAGTTTACGATGCTTACAAAAATCCAGATGATGACAAAGCAATTTCGAATGAAATAAAAGAAATTGAATTGTTATATTCTTTTGAAGGGTTATTAAATTCTTCAGAGGGCGTGTTCATCCAAGATAATCCAGATTTTAAGAAAAATGCAAAACACTCTAATCATTTAATAATGGATGAAAAGGATTTAAAATTAAGATTAGGTTCAAGAGAAGAAAATGGAGTTATCTATGGTGATGATGAATTAACAAGATTTGTTCCTAATGGATTTGAAACAAAACAATTAACATCTAAAGAAGTTGTCAATCATTCTTTTATTATAGGATTAATAGGTAAGGAAGGAGCTGAAAAATTGTCCTATATTATTGATCATAATGAAAATAAAAGCATTGATTTAATGATTTACGAAACTAAAGATGATATTAAACGAGTTCCTGTTTTTCAACTAACTCCATCAATCCGTTTTTATGGTATTGGTGCTTGTGTTGATGAACTTGAATCTTTTGGAATTATAAAGAAATTATGGGAATATCATTGAAGAAAAAAGAGGTAAATGAAAATGGAATTTCGAAAATTAGAATCAGAAGGATATAATCCTGGCGAATTTGAGGAGACTGGTATTGCTATGCTTAAATATTATTCTCCTGAAGTAAAACTAGCTATTAAAATGATGATATCAGATTTTAAAGGAACATATTTATCATCTAGAACTTTTGATCCAAACAACGATCCAACTTTTGAATCAGGACCAGTAAGAGGTTTTGGTTTTCATGGAAAAAATGCTTTTGTTGGAAAACTGAGAGAGACAGCAGGAGGAGATATTATTTTGCCTAGTTCTCAAATAAGTTTTCATAAAATGTATAAAAGATTCTTTGAATCTTTTGGCAAAAATATAAAACTTAAAGAACATTTTAATGAGAATATTGGGATTGTTGTGTTTCCAGAAGAATATACTTATCCTCATCTTTGGGATCATATGAGAAATCAGGTTTTTTCAAAAGAGTTAAGAGTTAAGGATCTCTTTACAGGAGAAAAAATTAATCCAAAACTTCCTTTTGTAGTATCAGGATTAGTTGATATAGCAAAAGATGATAAATTCGAGCATGATGTGAGAGCTGATATAGGTGAATTATCACAAGTTTATAATCTTCCAATATTAGATAATGAAGAAGATATTCTAAAAAGTAATAATCCTTTTTTGTTTTCAGAGAATGCGAGAATTGAAGACAGAGTGAGTCTATTTAATATGCTTACATTTGATAATAAAATTGAATATGGCAGAGTAATAAAATATGATGAAAAAGAAGGAGCAGGTGTTTGTCCTTTATATCTTATTCAAGGAGAATATATTGCTTATAAAGTGAACTTAGATGTTTCTCAAAAAAATTTTGGAAAATATGCGTACAATGAAAATAACAGGGTGCATATAACAAGGATAAAATGAAATTTTGACGAAAGTATTTTGGAAAGATGGTCTAAATCAGGAAAATAAAATTTTTTCTTTTTTTCATGGTTTAGTCCACTTAATTTCATAATACATAATCAGAATCCAAAACGCCATTTCTCGCGTTCCCAGAGCTGTTCGGCGGATTCTTTACCTTTAGAATACAAATGTTGAGTAAAAAAATTGTCTGAGACTGTCCTCGTTTCCAAAGCAACCATTGTTTTATTGTAGAGATCTGTTCGTATGTTTCCTTTGTTATCAACAATAACATCAGGATGTTCTTCATCGAACATTTTCTTGAAGTATGCTGCTAGATGTTTAGGACCGCAAGCATATATGCAATCGGAATCATCGAAAGGACAATCATATCCTACCAGTTCAGGCACGCCATCATCTTCGTTATACTGTCCCATTTTGAAACGTATTGCAAGGATGCTTGCAGGGCTATCACAATCTTCAGAAAGATTTCTTAAAGATACATTATCGCCTATGTCGCAATCACCACAATAATGCTTCTCAAATACTTCTGTAGGTTCAAACCCAGGAATCCATAATTGATTTCTAAGACGCGCCATTGTAACTTATCTCCCAAATAATTGCTATCTATTTTCAGTAGAGGTTATTAATCATTGTCAACTCTTGGAGCAAGAATGAATGCTAACTGCACCTTGTTCAATATCATGAACTCAAGGCGCAAAGGATAATCTTTGTTGAATTTAATAATAACGTTGTCAGAGATCTTTGATCCGAGCATCATTTTCTTCAAATACTCGACAGAATACTTTGACTTCACTTTTGTGTTGACATCATCGACAACAATCTTTGTATCATCATCTGCTCCAATTTCCATGTTTGCCTGGCTGAGATCTCCCATAGCAGATACGGAAAATTTGTTCTGTTCAGCCATGAAACTCACTGATTCTGCAACAATATCAGCGTCTTCAATAGCATTTACGAGATTAGATGATGTTGTTGTAACCGTCAAAGGGAAATCCAAAGTAGGAACTCTTTGCTCTTTCTCTTCCAAATCAATAATAGGTAAATGGAAGGTTCTCGTTGATTTGTGTTTAAGTGTAACTTTGAGTTTGTTATCAACAGTTTCTAATGTGAGTGTCTCCGAACTAGAAAGTCTTCGTAGAACTTGCTTCAGATTATTAAGATTAATTGCTAATTCTTCCTCTCCCTTAACAGAAAAGGTGGAAAACGCGCTTGACACGATCTTGAACAGCACCATAGCCACATTAGCAGGATCCATCGCGATAAGTTCAAGGCTGTCTGAGTTGACTTTGAAACGTGCTTCGCTTACTAATTCAGAAATAATGCTAATACTATCTTTCAGAAGTTTTGGATCAGTTAAAGTCAGTTTCATAAGCTCCCCCCAAGTACTATGGTGTGGGAGTAATAAGCTTATTTATAAAGTTTATTGAGCTCAAAACTACCAAAAAACAGACGTTTCAGGATTCTCGACAACATACACACCCAACATCACACTTCTTTCTGCCTTCGTAAGAGGTCTATGTCTATGCTGCATTTTTCCTGATTTGCCCTTCACTTTTAATCTCATAAGCACTTTATTCCTTAAATGCTGATCAACATCAATAACTTCTGAACGATACACAGGAGGAATCCAGTCTTTTGGCATATAAGAACGATGGTCTTCAGGAGTTTCTGCAAGATAATATGCCACCATGATAATACCTGCTATGCTGTGCTTACAATAGATGTTCTCAAATTCATCCCTCAGATCATAGATATTGTTAATAGGATTACCTTTTTTATCAAACTCAGGCCTTGAAAAAGAAACATCTCCTTTTCTTTTTGGACAATTACAAGTTGTTTTTAACTCTTTCCAGAAATCGGGAGCGATTAATCCTTTTTTATAATTCTGTCTAAGTACTAAAGGCATATTTTTAATTTGAAAAGAATGTTGCTTTTCAACACCAGATATAGATGGTATGGTTACATCAATACTTCCTCGTTCATAACAAGGAGAATAAAATCCTGAATATAATTTTTTTATTGTTCCCTTCCAAGCTTCAGCAATAATTCTTCCTTCAACTAAATCAGCATGAGTGATAATTTGCTTTTCTCCTCCTTTATTCTTCCAGGCAATTCCCACAGAAGTATCAAGAGCATTCAAAGAAAATTGACTAACCATATGATCGCCTAGTAATGCGGCATTAAACATTCTCAAAGGAGTTGAAGGTTTAAATGGCATCTCTTCAAAACGTTCTCCATAATTTAAAGGAATAATAGGAGTTTTCTTAATTCCTTTACCCATCTTTTTATATGGAAATAATCCCGTAGAATGATCAAGCACAATAACTCCATCATGATTAATAATTGTTTCAAGAATTTTTTCCCTATTCTCTCTAATAGTTTTTGCTGACGCAGCAGACTCCATCACATTTTTTGCAAGAACAACTTTAGCATCTTTTTTTTCAGCTTCTTCATCAAGTCTCATTGTTGTATTAGAAGGCACTTGCTCAAACACATGCTTCAGAATCTCCGTAGTTTTAGGCTGATACAAATACGATCTGAGATGAATTTTTTCTTTTACCATAAAAGGAGAGAAATCACTATTGATTTATATGCATTTGTCAGTTATTTATAAGTCCAGGTTTTCCCATTCTCGAGAATATGAACTTCCCCATAGCTTGCACAAGTATCTTTCATCTTTTCCATCTTGTCAAGTTCTGCGTGGATAGGCACAACCATCTTGGGTTTAATCATCTCAAGCATCTTAATATGATCCTTATAGTACGCATGTCCTGAAACATGAATATCTTTAATAACGGTAACTTCATGCTGATGCAGCTTCTCTTCAAGAATGGCTCTGCTCATGACGCATGTATCTGTTGGAATGACAAATGAAGAAAATACCACAACATCATCTTTCTCGAACTGAAACCATTTTAAATCTATCATCTTGCTTAGCATAGCATTATGTTCTCCTTGATGACCTGTAACAACAAACAAGTATTTGTCTCTATTCTGTTTATTGATTTTCTTGAAGAATCTTCTCACTTTTGATCCAAAACGAATAAACTCAACATTACTAAAATCAAAAATATTCTCATCCTTTGCAGCGTCGCAATACTTAGCCATACTTCTTCCTATGAAGATTACTTCTCTGCCTATTTTTCTACCAAGTTCCATAATGGATTTCAGTCGCGCAGTATGCGAGGCAAATGTAGTAACGACAAGTGCTTTTCCTTTTCGATTATACGTTTGAAAATTCTCTTCGAGCATTGTTCGTGCATACATTTCTGAATTTTCTGCATCAATTCCAGCATACAATGAATCAAGAAAGAGCACATCTGCATTCTTCAACTCACGGAGCCTTTTTTCATTAGTGATAGATCCTAATACAGGGGTGTTGTCAAGCTTGTAGTCAATGGCAAACACTATTTTTCCGTAGGGTGTATGCAGTACAATAACAACGGTCTGTGGAATCGAGTGTGTAATGTGAATAAATTCTGCTTCAATATGTTTCCCTACTTTGAATGTGCTGTTTGAGTCGTGAATTGTAAGTTTATTATGGAGATCTATTTTTTTATCTTCACAGAGCCTTCTGATGATATTACCTGTAAATGCTGTTGCATGTATTGGTGCTTTGATACGATCAGCGAGGAAAGGGATTGCTCCAATATGGTCGAGATGAGCATGTGATGCAATGATAGCGCATACTTTACTTAAGTCAACAAAGGAAAGATCAGGAATGGCTTTTGCTGTAAGCAGCTGTTCTGTGCTTGGTACGGTGAATTCGTCAATCTCTTCCTGAACTGAGATAAATCCTTCCAAGTGCAAGCCCATATCGAGGAGAACAATCTCGTCATCAATAATTACTGCAGTGCAATTCTTCCCTACTTCTTGATATCCTCCTAAAGGAAGTATTGTTAATCCCATAAGC
Organism: Candidatus Nanoarchaeia archaeon; assembly: GCA_028279685.1. Classification (GTDB taxonomy): domain Archaea; phylum Nanobdellota; class Nanobdellia; order Woesearchaeales; family SKIA01; genus JANQNG01. The sequence goes on from JANQNG010000059.1 coordinate 50,998, forward strand.
TTAAGAGCAGAGATTGCTTTATAAGGATTTTGGAGACTTCATAAGTAAAAATGGTTTCAGAAGAATAAATTTAGGCTTCTTTTTCTTTGCCTTTACAGCTTTCTTCATCAATTGTTCGATTTTTCGTTGATATTCGGTTGGATCAAAAGAATACTGATCAAGATAATATTGATAAAAAGGAATTTTCAACAAAAAATCTTGGATTTCTACTTTTGTTGGTTTTTGAGAATACTCTCCGAATTTTTTTTCCTGAAGATAATATCCATTCATCATTTGTTCAAAATGGTTTTTCAAAGGGATGCTGAAAATAGGCTTTTTGAGATGCAATGCTTCGCTGATCAAGCTGAATCCTCCTCCTGTAATAACTGCTTTTGCGGTAGCTAAATGTTTAACAAATTGCGTGTCATTAAATTCATGGAAGATGAGATTCTTCCTGTTTTTTCTTTTTCCAAATCCGTAGACATGGAATTTCTCTTTTATTCCAGTAAGAAGATCGAGAAGCTTAAGGAATTTTGATGAGGTGTGATAGACAAGAACATGCTCTCCTTTTTTTGATGTTTTCTTCGCCACAGTTTCGCGAAGAACAGGATGAGTTAAATGAATATTTTTCTTTTTCATTTTCGGAAAGAAGAATGTTGGAATGACGTAGTGATCTGCTTTGAAACTTACCATTTCTTCTACAGCATGGATCCAAAGTTTAGGATAAAGAAAGTCCAAGGATTTAATGTCAAGGGATCCTTTGCTTGCCATGCTGACATTGCTTGTTCCTATGACGGGAATGCCAATATATTTTCCAATCACTGCAGTGTAGGATTCTTGATCTGAAATCACACAGTCAGGTTTGATATCATAGAACTTTTTTGCTATGATTTGGAGTGCAGAAGGGGTTTTTTGCGGTATCTCTCCTAAAACCCTCATCATAGTTCTTGCAGGTAATATCTTATCATCTTTGTAGGTAAGATGAAATCCCGGAATTTTGAAGATATTACTGAATTTTTTTGAGAGGAAATCATATGCTCTTCCGCTTGTAAAGATGTATATTTTGTGACCTTTCGAAAGAAGATATCTTATAACAACCTCGCTGCGCGTAGCATGACCCATGCCGTCACTACACACACCATAAGCAATACGAACCATATGTCGTTAGTGATTAAGATTTATTTAAATGTTTGTTGTTATGTGTCTTTATGAACAAGATAGGTATTATGCTAATCCTTTCAATATTGTGCCTGCCAAAACATTGAAGATTAACATCACGGCGATTGCAATCACACAGTAAATAACAGGGCTTTTCATTAAATTTGTGCCTATTGTGTATCTTTCTGATAGTTTATCTTCGCCATTTTCAATACCGTTCACAATAACACTCAGAATATAGATCAGTTGGACAACGTACAATCCCACGATGATCTGAAAGTGGTATGTTGGAATACCCAATCCAAACATCTGTGCAATAGTCACTTGGCTACCTATGGTATTTTCTGTGGTCAACCGAGTCATCAAATCAGAGAGATGACCGAGAATTGTGGTGATCATGCTTGTGATGCCTATTACAATGCCTGAAATAGCTGGAGATAAGAATTTTATTTGTGTCTTCATAGAACTGATAGTATCTGCAAGTAAGTCTTTCAATCGTTCATCAACACGATGCATTTCTTTGATATATTCAGAAATATTAATTAAAGCTAGTGATGCGATGTATGGTCCTTTCTTAGCACTTTCAATAAGTACTTTCATTGAGCCTTCTATAAGACTGCTAGGGAAAGAAAGCAGTGCTCCTCGTTCCCTATCGAAAATTGCTTGTTCTACAGACATTCCTTTCATTCTAATATTGTTATCTACTGTTGTGAAGAAATCTCCTGAGACAGTACCTTCCATTACGTCAGCAACTTTTCCAAATGCAATCTCAACAGGGAGTCCGTCACCTAACCGATTGCCTAGTTGAAATAATGCGGATGCAAATTCTTCCTCAAGTTTTTTTGCTTCGTTTCGTATTTTCAATACGTTTTTGCTTCTTAATTTTGCATAGAGACCTATACCAAATGCGAAGGCTAAAGGAACAAACACAGAGAGTAATGCGGCACCCAAACCATAAGGGCCAACCATTTCACCGTATTTATTTTCTTTGAAGTCTATGAGTTTGAAGATGCCAAACTCTATATCGAAGTTAGGAGCCGCACCATGAATCAATAGAGGGAGGAAGCCTATAAAGAGGAGTATTACTCCTACGAAGAGCGCGAAATTAATTGGACTGATTTCCATCTCTTGATTTCCAAACTTCCAGATTACATTTCGAAATTTCTTGAGCTCAGGATTGTCTTCTGCTATGTCAGTATCACCATATCCTGAAGGTCTTGTTGCGAGTATTTTTCTGCCGAGGGCATAGACGCCTACAGGAATAGCAATGTTGTAGATTGCAAACAGATGATACCATTCGACACCTTCTGCGAAACTCACCACTAAAGGTAAGATCACCAGTCCAAGAACAGGCAATACAATGCCGAGCATGTTTAGCATGGTCAAAGGACTTTTGAGATTTTGTGCATAATGCAACATCTTTTCATAAGTTTCTTCAAGAATCACCTTGAGTGACTTTTCTAAAGCATCAATTCTTCTTGCATCAGAACTCTCGTATAGCGATGATTCAATAAGATGCATAGCTTCAATGAATTCCATGTTGTATTTTCGCCAACTCATCAAATAGGTATCTAGAGATTCTTTGATGGAAGCTGATTCTCCTGTCTCAAGATTCCACATCACTTTTTTCAGGTCGAGACTCAAAGGAGGACCAAGATGTTCTGCAGCAAAATCAATAGCTAGTTCAAGATTTGAAGTATGTCTCATGTATGTTACAATATAAAACACACAGAGGACCATTTGGTTAGAGGCTCGCATCCTCCAGATTGATGCAAGCATCTTAGGATAATTATTCAATACAGGAATGAGTATTAGACCGCAAATAAAAGCGAAGATCACATAGAATAAACTTCCTTTTCCAACTAATACAAAAGTAAAAGTGTAACCAACTATTGCTCCAATGAGCATAAAAAGAAGAGGTCCTATAAAGGCAAAGCTTGCTACTCCTTCAGGCGTAATATTGAGGTGACACGTTGTGATGGCTTCTTGAAGATCAGGAATTTTTTTTGGGTCTGGAGAAGTTTTCATAATATTCTCAGCCCAATTACAGGCTTTTTCATACCAAGTCATATGTCTAGGCATATAACTCTCTTTAAAATCTATATACTCTCTTGAACGATATGTTTCGCCATCACCTGAGAATACTTTTCTATCGAACGCTTTCATGTCTTCGACTATACGTTTCTCATACTTGCCTTTGAACTTCTTCAGTTCATCATCTGTGATCTTCGGCAATGAAACACCTCTTTTGTTGTATGAATAATTTTTGTGCTGAAGCAGTACCTCCCAGCGAAGCAATCTTTTTGCTTTTCCGATGAATATAATTGGATGATTCAACGAATTGCATATTGGGGCGTAGCGAGGTACTGCCTTAATATGATTTTTTTTATTGAGTAACATTACTGCGCTTCGTATCAAGGCTAGGATCCCGAAAAGGAATCTAATTCGCCACAAATTGACGAGGTACTCGAGTACTTCGCAAGGCAGTAATGTTACTTGATCCTTTCAACACACCTCTTTAATCTAAACCAAACTACCTAAATCTAGCCTGATTAACCAAATTTCAGCAGAAGACAGTTTTAAATGTTTCTTTTATTAGAATAACTATGTGCTATTATCTCCACAAAATGAATAAGTTTAAAAATGTGGAGATAGATAAGTTAGTATTAACGAAAAGCCCTATTCCGTTTTTGCTTCGCAAAAACTTTAACAAAGCGACGTTGCGCTTTGAATTGTAAAAACAGGGTTTTTACAACATCTGGCCTTGCCTTCATTTTCTTTGAAAACGAAGGCAAATGAAGGCGCAGACGGTCTTTTCATTAATACTGGTATTATTGAGGTGAGCAATGGTCCATATAGTGAAGAAGCAAGTAAGTGGGAAACTTCATTATTACTTATCTGCGAGCTACAGAGATGATGGAAAGCATTACAAAAAAGAGAAGTATATTGGAACAAAGCTTCCAAAAAAAGACAAATTAGACTCTCTCAAGGAACAATTTGAATTACAACATAACCTAGAACTTTGTAAAAAGTACAAGATTATTGTTCTAAGGAAAAATGAATTAGAAACAATAGAAAAAGTGAAATTGCATTATCATAGCAATCTCAGGAAAATACCAAAGAGCATTCTCGAAGATTATTACAAACCATTTGTAATAAATTTCACCTACAACACACATGCTATAGAAGATTCAAAATTATCATTTCATGAAACAAGAGCATTGCTTAATGATGGCGTTCCCGCAAACAAACCGTTTGATGACCAAATTGAGGCGAAAAATCATAAAAGAGTATTCAATGAATTGCTCAGAACAAAGCAAGATCTTTCATTGCGATTGATATACAGATGGCATAAATTATTATTCAAAGACACGAAGAACGAAGTAGCAGGTAAATTGAGAAACTGGAATGTTGCTGTAGCGCACTTCAAAGCACCTCATTATGTAGACATTCCGAAATTATTGAATCAATTTATTGAATGGTATAAAAAAAATAAGAGAAAATATCATCCTGTTGAGTTCGCTGCATTAACGCATCTCAAATTCGTTAAAATTCATCCGTTTGGAGATGGCAATGGGAGAATAGCAAGATTATTGATGAATTTTGTATTGTTGAAAAAACATTATCCTTTATTATCCGTACAGTACGATGATAGATTGAATTACTACAAAGCATTAGATAAATACGATGAAACACAAGAGGAAGAAGTATTTCTAAAATATATTGTAAAAGTTTATTTGAAAGAAATAGTTACTTAGCTGTTGTTCGCTTCTTTTCTTCATCTAACTTCATCTGGCGTTTTCTCACTTCGCGTTGTAGCCACTCATTCCATTCGAAGAAGATACGATCATTATCGACTTTGCTTGTTTCTGTTTTAACTTTATCAACAATTTTATGCATCATATCATTGCAAAGAATAGTAAATTCAGCTTCTAATAATTCATCATCTTTTGTTTGTTCCCATATCTTCACTTGTGCTTCTTTGCATTTTGCACGAAGCATGATGTTCTGCCAGGTTGCGTCCCAGTTGCCAGCCCATTCTTTTACATTGCCAGCAACTGCTTTAATCACTTCAGTTTCTCCATTGATTAACTCAGCAGTAGCTTTCAATTCATCAGTTTTAGGATCGTACTTCATCAGATCAAGAAAACCTCCTTCAAGATTTGGATCATTGGTCCAATCTTTTCTCACTTCAGTAATTTGCGTTACTCTTCTGATCTTATGAATACCATCTGCAGATTTAATTGGATTCACAATAATACAAATATCCGTCGCTTTGAATGATGTTTTAGGAACGCCGATATCATTTACTACACGATCAAAAATGCCGTATGGACTATCTCCATGAATAGTGCCTGCAACAACATTAGCAGCAGCACCTACACGCATTGCTTCGTACAATGCTTTTGCTTCACCTGATCGTACTTCACCAACAATCAACGCAGAATCTCCCAGGCGTAAAGTACTTCTTATTCCGTCTTCTGCAGTCATCTCTCCAGTGTTCTTTGATAATGCAGCGGCTACTTTCATCGGTTGAACGTTGAAACCTAGTTTTCGCATAGCATTCGTTGGTAATTCTAATGTATCTTCAATAGTTAAAATACGATGACGTCTCATGATTTCAATCAATACAGCAGACAATAATGAACTCTTTCCAGAACTTCGCGTTCCACAGATTAACATAGTACGGGTTCCATCAACAAGAAAACTCAATAATCCAGCAGCTAACGGTGTTATTGTTTTGTATTTGATAAACAAAGGTAATGTCCAGGGACGGTCACGGTGCCTTCGAAAAGAGAACGCTAATCCAGTAGGATCCAGAGGATAAGTAATAGCAGAGACTCTCACTGATGCGCCGGGCAATTCTAATTCAGTATCGAGTAAAGGATTTGCTTCATCTAATGGTCTTCCTGAAATCAAACGTAGTTTTGAAGCCCAGCTTTCCGTTTCCATCTTTGTAGGAAAAATATTGGTTTTACAATCATCATAGTCTGCATGTACAATGAACAAAGGAATCTGTCCAGCAGGACTATTCACTGAAATGTCTTGCATCTTTTCATCTTCTAATAGTACTTCAATCAGCCCGAATCCTACTGTGTATCGCACTAAGATTTTAGCTAATGTATCAAGATCTTTTGGTGTCATCTTAATGCGTTTATATCGTGCAAGCTCATCAAGTAAATCTTTTCCTACATTGTAGAAGACCTCTCTCATTCTTTTTGGATCAACAAATTCTTGTTTCTCAGGTTTATGTTCCGATAATATTCTCCTTGCAGTATCAAGTATCTCGTATTTATCCTCATCAAGTTTGAATTCAGGAGGAGTCACATGATACAAGTATTGCACAGTATCAGGAAGTTCAAATATCACTACTTCTGTTTCTCCCACATTATAGTTAGCAATTTCCTTTCCGTGTTCAGGATACTGAGCCATAAGTCTTGTGAACATGAAATCGGGTTTTATGGAAGGAGAGAAAAGTTGCCTATAGACTGATCGATCATCATCTTTATATCCGGAGATTTTATCTTCGAGCAGAAAAATAATTCTTAGTCGTTCCATCTGATGCCTGAGCTCTTCAAGCACGTCAATATATTTATTGAGATATTTACTCTCTTCAGCATCTTGAAGCTTGTCTAAACGTATCTTCTCTCTTCTGATGTGTCTCGTCAGTTCTACATATGAGCCTACAGGATCCTTTTTCATCGTGTCGATGATAGTCTGCAGCGCATTAAACCAGCTTGCAACCCATCGTTCGCATTTTTTGTCGAAATTCAGGGCATTATAGCTGTACGTGTCTTTGTCTCGTTCAGCTAAGGAGACTAGCTCAGCTACTTCAATCAGCATTTGTACTTGAGGATAATCATATTCATAATCTTGTTTCTGGGCGAAGCTGATTTTTGTGATGCCTTTGTTTTGGATGAGTTTATCAATAACTAAGGCCATACATTGCGGAGTATCCTCTATTGAAGGGACCATACTCCATTCCTCCGCATTGAACCGCAGAATTGTTTCTTCCTGTTCGCGGATGACCTCGTAACTAGGCTTTTTTTTACCCCCAAACAGCACCATAACGACCCTCTTTTCTCAAAACGAATTCTTTTTATACTACAGCATTTATAAAAGTTTTGTGATGGTTAATCAGAAAAATCCAGATGAACAAGTTACGCCCATGGAGCGAATGCTTGGAGTTTCTAAGGAACAGGAAGAGGAAAAGAAGAAGCTTCCTGCAGACCCTCGATTCGAGGATCTGAATAGTGGTGTAGCTAATCTATCGAGAAGAGTCAAGGTTATTGAGGGCAGATATGCTAATATTCGTAAGAAGACGCAAGTTACTGATCAAAACTTGCTTGAATGGAAACAAACGCTGCAACGTGAAATAGACTCTTTGAATCAAGATATTACTGACTTGAAAAGAAATCTCAATGAAGTAGCACAGAAAATTGAAGGGATGCTCCAAGAAGTGGGGAAAACAGCAAGTAAGTATGATATTCGAGTGTTGGAGAAATACATTGACTTTTGGGAGCCTATGGCTTTTTGTACAGCAGAAGATGTCAAAGAGATTGTGAGGAAATACAATGAAAAGCTTTAAATACGCCATCTCATTAGGCATATGTGAGGTGTGAGTGTGCCCGAACAGCCAGTTTCTATCGACAGAGTCATCGGCATGAAGAAGCAAGGTTATACTAATAATCAGATTATTCAGATGCTGCAGCGCGATGGTTACTCAAGCCAGGAAATTTTTGATGCAATCAATCAAGCAGATATGAAACATAGCGTAGAAGCAGGTACTTCGCCAGGAATTACAGGGAATGCTTCTCCAGCAATACCACCTCCACCAACCCCAGATGCTACCCCTGCAGTGCCTGCAGAAGAGGATTCTGCTTCTGTTGAAGAGTATGTTGAAGCAGTAATTGATGAGAAATGGTCAAGTATAGAGAAAGATATCAAGAAGATTGTTGAATGGAAAAAGCAATCAGAGCAGACACTGGTGCAATTACAGCAGCAATTTGCTGATCTAAAAGATAACTTTGATAAATTACATAGAGCAGTTGTTGGCAAAGTCGGTGAATATGACAAACACATTCTTGATGTAGGAGCAGAAATCAAAGCAATGGAAAAAGTATTTTCAAAAGTCCTTCCTTTATTTACTGAAAATGTACATGAATTGAGCAGAATAACAAAAAGTATGAAAGGTGGAGAATAAATTCTATCTTGTTAAGAAGCAAATACTACGTTAAGAATATTCTCTCCAGATGTGTTTGCATTTAGTGCATTTTAGGAATTTCGTTTCTGCCTCATCACCCGCACGAGTTTGCAATAACCAATAATATGCTTGTTTATTTCCGCATTTCGGACAGATTTCTTCGTCGGAAATAGGTAAGGCATCATCAGATTCCTTGACGACGTCTACATCCTTAGGAATATTTTTCTTGACATCCTCTTTTAATTCCATCTGTTCGGCTTTTTTCTTTTTGTAACCACAGCTGCACTCAATGATAGTTTTTTTACCGTCTTTTTTCGGTATAACCATGGATCCACACTTCGGACAAAACATCATCGTAGGAATGCAAAAAAATAGCGGTTTAAAAAGATGACGGTTCTAGAAGAAATATTATTTTGTGCTTTTTTCAAGTACTTCTTTAGTAAATTTCTTTATGTTAATACCATAGAAAAATGCAATAATCAATCCTGCTAGTGCAACAACTGAATCTCTTGCTTTAATTAATAGAGCAAATCCCACACCTATCGTACTATGTAACTTAAGAAGAGAGAAGACAGATACTTGTCCAGCTTCCAATGTTCCGATACCTCCTGGTGCGGGAAGCAAATACGCAAGACCTACAAAAGAATACATTACGAATATTTGGAGAATTGTCGCATCAATTCCTAACATAAGTAATCCATATTTATATTCAGCGAATGCAAAGAACCAAGCAGCCATCGATATCAAAACAGCAAGAAAAAATCTCCCTTTGTTTCTTTTGTAGAATTCAATAAGATATTTTTCAAAGTGTTCTACTTTCTCTATGAATGAATAATTTTTTAATCCTAAACGTTTTATGATATGAAGGAAAAAGTGTTTTCCTGAAAGCATACGATAATAGAACATAGCAACTAAAAAAGTGAATAACACGGCTACAGCAATCATAATGTATTCTGTTTGTTGGGGTAAAGCTAATTTTGTGATAGCGAGGAAACAGCATACAACAAACATAACACCAAATGATGAGAGCTCTGTTGTTTTGTCAATAACTACTGTTGATAATGCCTTTGAAAATCGAATACCATGTTTTGAAATGAGATATCCTCTTGCGGGTTCTCCTCCTAGTTTTGGTCCTGGGGTGATAAAACTAATACCTGCGCCAACAAGATAATAGCTGAATGTTCTCCAAAAACCTATTTTTATGCCGAAAGTGCGAAGTACGATAGTCCACCTTGCAGGATGAACTAATGCTAATAGGATGGAAACGATAATGAATATAATGAGATGTTTTGGATCGCTTGTTGTAATGGTATTCCATAATTGGGAAAAAGGAGTCTTTGACAAAATATAGGTAAATGCAAGTATACAGATCGTTACGAATGCTCCTATAATTATTCGTTTTTTCATGCATTAATCCTCTATGAAAGTATATAACGGACCTGGGGGGACTTTCGAGAACAATCATTGATCAGTTCATTCGAACAACCCCGATAAACCTATGGTTTATCATCCTATATGCGTTTCGCACTACGTGCTCAAGCGCATGCTAACGGACCTGGGGGGACTTTCGAGAACAATCATTGATCAGTTCATTCGAACCCCCGACCTACAGCTTAGGAGGCTGCCGCGCTATTTGCCTAACCGCGTGGGGCTAAGCTCCGTTAGGAGCGAACGCCGCACTTTGCGCGTTAACCGAGCGTAACCAGTTACCAGGCTGCGCCACAGGTCCATCATGCATTGGAACAAAATAACCTTTATAATGTTTATCATCATTCTTATTTCATGATCTTGAAGTTTAAACCAGAAGATTTCATCGTAGAGGAAAAATTATCTTTTAAGAAAGTTGATCATGGAAGATATATCATCATTACTGTTGAAAAGAAAGGTTATAGTACAGAATATGCTGCTTCTGTGTTGACAAAATACTTTCGCATTCAGAGAAAGATGATCGGCTATGCAGGTATGAAAGATCAACAGGCGATAACAACACAATATATGTCTATAGATAATAAATACGAGAATGTTTCAAAAGAGAAAATTGCTGCATTCGCATATGGAAGAGACGATCGTTATATTCGTGTTATCTTCCAAGGTTATGCTAATCAGCCAATATCGTTAGGTGTACTTGATGGAAATTATTTTACTATAACTGCCAGAGATATGGATCTGGAAAAAATAAAGATAGAAAAAGAGATTTTTTTTATCAATTATTTTGATGAACAAAGATTTTCAAAGCACAATCTTGATATTGGGTTTGCATTATTGAAAAAGAATTTTGCAAAAGCGTGTTCTTTACTCATTGAAGGAAACCATCATTTTTCAGAGAAGATGAGAGTTGTGCTTGAGAAAGAACCTCGTAATTTTATTGCTGCATTGCAGATGGTTCCTTTGAAATTATTACTATTATTCATTCATGCTGTGCAATCACAAATCTTCAATGAATGCGCTAAGCAAGTAGTTGAACAAGAAACAAATACGTTTGTTGCTTCTTCGTTTGTCTTTCCTCAAAAGCCATTAGAGAATAGACAATTAATCATGCCTGGATTTGATATGAAATCTGATGAAGGAGGTGTTAAGTCAGTACTACAACAGTATGATGTTACTCCCCAAGATTTTATTATCAGGCAGATTCCTGGTTTATCTTGTGAATGTTCAACAAGAATGTTTCTGGCGAAAGCATCAGAAATTGCTATAGAGCAATCTCAGGATGAATGTTTTCCCAATAAGGTGAAATACGTCATTAAATTTTTGCTTCATAAAGGCTCTTATGCCACTATTTTCATGAAATACCTGCTTCTAAGACCGAATTAGTTTTTTGCTATTCCGAAACATTTATATATCACAAAGCAGAAAGTTATATCTGTTGTATACTAGTATACTAGTTGGTCTGACTAGTCTGAGGTGGTCTGTTTGCAGAAAAAGAAGGCGGAAATGGGTGTAGGTACCCTGATTATTTTTATTGCCATGCTTCTTGTTGCCGCTATTGCTGCAGGAGTTCTTATTCAGACCGCAGGAGCTTTACAGGAAAAAGCGTTGACCACAGGTAGTCAGGCAAAACAGCAGATCAGCACGAATGTTCGTGTTATTGAGGTGAGTGCAAGCAGTGGATTGGATTCTGATGTGGAGAATTTCTCACTAAATTTAAAGCTAGCACCAGGTTCAGATCCAATTAAATTAGAAGAAACAACGATTACTTTTAATACAAAAAACACGACGACGACGTTAACATATAATGGTACGGATACAACAGATGGATTCAGTACTGACTCTGCAAATGAGAATGGTACTTATTCTGTTGAGTATCTGCAGAAGAGTGCCAATTATGTTGTCAATAAAGTACAGCGTGGAGATATTATTAAAGTTAGGTTCAGTGCTCCACGATCAGTAAGCGAAGATGAGACTATAAGGATAAACATTATCCCGAAATCAGGAAGTCCTACATTAGTGCAGTTTCCAACGCCTGATGTTATTGCTGTCGAAAGAGTATATCTTTACCCATAAAGTTTATAACTTCTTACTCTTTGATGTTATTGAGGTGATCCTATGAAACTTCTCATATTTGGTCCACAGGCATCAGGCAAAGGAACACAGGCAAAAAAGATTGCTGTGAAGTACAACATGATTCATATTTCTACAGGTGATATTTTTCGTGAGAATATTAAACGAGAAACTACATTGGGAAAGAAGGCGAAAGCAATTATTGATGCAGGTAATTTAATGCCTGATGAAATAACCGTCGATTTAGTTAGACAAAGATTAGCAGAAGAAGATTGTGTTTCGAAGGGTTATATTCTTGATGGATTTCCAAGAAATATCGAACAGGCAAAAGCTTTATCTACATTTGCAGATATTGATTGTGCATTGTTAGTTGATGTTTCTGATGAAGATGTGATGAAGAGAATTACAGGAAGATACATGTCGAAGACTTCAGATATTATTTACAATGTGTATACTGAGCCGAAACCAAAGAAAGTTGAATATGATGCTCACGGTAAATGTGTTGCTGCGTACGATGATGAAACTAATGAACCTTTGTTTCAAAGAGATGATGATAAAGATGAGAAAGCAGTCAAGCAACGATTAGCAACATATCATAAACTGACGAAACCTGTTTTGGATTATTATGAAGAGAAAAAATTGCTGAAGAAGATTGATGGCAGAGGAGGCATTTATGATGTCTTTGAAGAGATAGTTAAAATATTGAATGAGCTATAGAAAGAAATTAAACTTCTGCATTTCTTTTATTCTTAATATTTCATAATCTCTTATTATATCACTGAATTTATTTGTTATTTCCATTGTGAATTCATTTAACTGGTCAACATTCTCTACCTCGAGATCTATTTCATAATCCCATTCGCCAGCAACTTTAACGATTGCAATAAGCCTATTGTTTTTCTTTACTAATTCAAATAAACTTTGTACTTTTTCCTTAGAAATATTGTCTAAGTACAGCATTATTTTATATTGGTATTGATTTATTTTTTCATTATCGATAAGAAGCATGTGGCCTGTGATAAGATTTTCTTTTTTTAATTGTTTTATTCGCTGAATTACTGTATCGTGTGAAACTCCAATTTTTTCTCCAATTTCTACAGAAGATAATCTACTGTTTATTGCTAGGAGTTTCAATATTTTTATGTCAGTTTCATCTATTGTTTTTAGTTTGTCTACAGATATTATTTGTTCATTATTATTGGGTATTTGTTCATTTACTAAGTAATATCTGGGGAAAAATTCTGCCATTAAGTTTACAGAAATAGTTTTTCTCATAATATTATTTCTAAATTTATCATTGAATTCGTCAATTGCTTTTTGAAATTCGAGCTGATTTCTTGTTTGGAGGATAAATGTCACATCATAATTTCCTTCTGTTTTTGCACACCAAGAGACTTTAAGGTTATTTTTTAGAAAATCTATTATTGTTTGTTTTGTTTTTTCATTCACATTTCTTAGTTTTATGAAGTATTGATAATGTGATCTTCCTAATAAAGATGAATTTATTACTGTTGGAGTGAATTTTATTATTTTATTTTCTATTAAACGGTTCACCCTATATCTTGCTGTCTCTTGTTTTATTCTTGCTTTTTTAGCTAATTGAGTGTATGAGATTCTGCTGTCCTTTGATAATTCGAATAATATTCTTTTATTGATTGAATCCATATTTACTAACATTAAGAATATTATTTAAATATTTCGTATATTGGTAAAATTTTAATGATAAATTTAATATATTTTGATATAGTTATTACTGTATGGTGATTGATGAAATAATGCTCAAAGAGAATTTTAATATGTTCGGATATGTTGAAAACAAATCTAAGAAAAAATCTTATCTGGAAAGAAGATATGGTATTAGAGGAAAACAGTCTAAGCAAGATATCATTACAGGTTCTATTCTTGGAAATGTGGGTTTGTATGGCTTTTATTATCTTTTTGCTCAATCATTCAAAGGAGCTTTACTTGCTTACGGTATTCACAGGCTAGTTTCTATTGCGTTTCCACCATATTTCATATTGCCAGAAGTTATTGGATTTGGAATTGCTCATATTGGAAGAGAAATTAAATCGGATATTGAAGAAAATGCTAAGGAAAAAACTCATGAAATGTGTAAATCTTATGAAAAAACAAATATTCCAAATCCTGCTAAAGTGTGATTATCCTAAGTACTTTACTTTTCCGTTTTTTTCTTCTTCTATTTTCCAGGATTGTTCCATTAAGAGAAAGAATTTTCTTAAGTCTTCTTTGGTTTCATCCCACGTTCTGCTTATTTCAGTGATAAGGTGTGCTTCCCCTTCATTATTACCTTCCATTTCATAGAAACCTGATTTTCGAATCAAAACCATTAATCGTTTGTAGACGGCAAATATTTCTTTTCGTATACTATCACTAAGATGCATATTATCGTAGATGCTTGCTAAGTCTTGTTCTGGATGAAGTACTAATGCTAGACGATCGCACGTGGAAACAAGTTTTTCGATCATTTTTCTTCTTATGCATCGCAGCGGAAAGAAGTCGTTGTATTCTGTGGTTGAGATTTCGAAGTACCAGTCTAAATGCTCCCAGTTTGGTAATCCATATTGGCTTCTTACATCCTCGAAATCTTTGCGTAATCCCATTGAAAACCTCTTCTAAACTAAATTCGCTGAATTTAATTTATAAACTTTTCGAGATTTCCGAAAGAAAAAATTCTTTTTTAGGAAACAAAATAATTAAATATAACTTATTATATATACTTATATAAGATGTTACATAGTCCTACTTTGGAATCGATAAAAATGGTTGAAAGAGCTATTAAGAAATATAGCCAGGAATGTGGTCCTTATCAACTTTGGAAAAAACTTCCTAAAAAAATGATGTATCAAACATTTCAGGAAATATTACGGTACCTTGAAGAATCAGGTAAAATTCTTACGGATGAAGGCGTAATAATTTGGGTTTACAACCCACAACGCATAAAAAAACTTATTGAACAAGACCTTACTATACGATGAGAGAGGTCAATGTCCAGTTTATTTCTCAGAAACTGAAAGATGATTTTCTTCGTCTTGAGAAAGGGAAAAATGAAGATAAAAGACTTTATGAACAAATAAATAGAGTTTTTGATAATCTGAAAAACAATCCTTTCTGTGGGATAAAGATTCCAAAGAAGTTATGGCCTAAAGAATATATTAAGATGTATAAACTTACTAATCTTTGGAAATATGACTTACCTGATGCTTGGAGACTCATATATACAGTAGAAGCGGACGAAGTGAGGATAGTGAGCATTGTTCTTGATTGGCTTGATCACAAACATTACGAGAGGAAATTCAAGTATTAAGAGTATTCTGCAATTTTATGACTCCATTCTTCATTAGTAGAAAGCATCTTCAGCAGTTATCGGGAAAAATGCTTCGCGTTTTTCAGATTACAAAAAACGCGTACTCAGCAGTTACTCCATTCTTCAATGGTCTTGCGACCTCGGATGGTGTTCACTTCATCATAGTACGCGTAATATGGTAAGAAGTCATCATTTATAGCGTTTTTTGTAACTCCACTCGTCAACGACTTCGCAGTCTCGGATGGTGTTCATAACAAAAATGCTTTGCATTTTTGAACTGGCAAACAAGTTTGTCAGCTTCATCACAGGATGCATATAGTGGAGGGTTTCTGTCTTATATAAAGTTGTTTCCGAATTTTTCGGCTGTTCCGAAAAAACGAAATATTTAAATATGGGTGAGATCAAAATAGTCTATAATAATGAAGAGACTAAGAGATATAGTTAAAGTAACGCCGATCAAAGTAGGGTTATTGCTTTTTTCTTCATGGTTTTTTCTTTCAGGTTGTATTGGAGAAAATGTTCGCGAAGGAAAAGGGGATTTCAATAATGATGGACAGCAAGAATATTATAGAGTTTATGATAATTCAACAGGAAATGATTATTTTGTGGTAAGATTTGGAAATAGACAAGAAAAATATGATATAGGGAATCATCGTATTTTCTTTGATTTTGTTTCTGACAAGAATAGAGATGGGTGTGATGATATTACTTTTACTGCAGGCCAACCTTTTGAAAGTATGAGTACAAGTAACACTCCAAGAATTACATTTTACGGCTCTCCAGAAAACATTATGAGCAGAAAAAAACCTAGTTCTGAGATGGCGTATGCTTCTGCAAGTCTTAATTGAAATTATTTTTGCAGAAGGCTAAAGGTTCACAATTCTCTATTTGCCCGCAGAACGTACTATCATTGCGATGAATTGCTATTTTCATATAACAAAGATCTCTTTCGAAACTCTCCATAGCACCATGACATTCTTCTTCTCCTGTTGCTTGCTTTGCAGCGTCAAATGCTTCCTGTTCGTACGTCTCCAGAGATCTTTGTTCGCAGCTAAGATTGAATACGGGCTCAACCACATCCTTACGAACGACTTGAGGCATATTCTCGGTGATGATGCAGGAAGAAAAAAAGAGCAACAGCAGACAGATAATCATATATGGCTTCATAATAGCCTTAATATGGTGTGTTTTTAATGTTTTTTGGATTTATCCAGACAAGAAGTATAAGCGGATCTTAGGCTATCATAATTGGCATATCTGTATAGAGAATCTTCTGGGTTAACTCCATAAGATCTTATGTAAATTAATTCTCCATCAGGTTTGAATGCGCCGGTAACAATATTTTCATTTTTATCAGCGATCGTAACAAGAGAAGCTGCTTTGGATTCCATAACTTTTACTGTATAATTTCTTAGTTGTGTTTCCGAGTAAGTTGTACTTTTGAAATTTTCATAGAACTCTTTACTTATACTTATCCCGAATGCTAAAAGCGCAATTGCTGCTGTTGAGACTGCTGTTTTGATTAGTTTGTTTTTTCTTTTTTTCTTTACTATTTTAGAATATTCTTCAATTTCGCCTGCGAAGGAAAATCTATAATAGTCATCAACAGTACGGATTTTCCAACTTTTTTGATTAGTTATTTTTTTAGTGACTTTAGAAACTAATTCGATTAATTTTTCTTCAGCTTTTTTTCTACTTGTGCTGACTGCTACAGGAGATCTGTGTAAAATTCCTTCCTTTTTTCCAAAGAGCACTTTGTAAATTCCGTCTTCTGTGTCTATTAGGAATCTCCCAAATTCTCTGTAATAATTATAACAATTAAGGTCTGTTTTTTCATCCTCAACATACCTACAAGGAAAAAGAGTGATTTGATTATCTCTGTCTCTTGCTTCAGTCCAATCAAGAAACAAATTACCTGTTAATCCAATGGGATCTGGTTCCCATTTTAACTCAAATATTCTTTCTTCTAATAACGAGTTCATATGTTTTTTGGCTTTTCTTGTTCCAAAATGATATTTTAGTAATTTGCTTAGGTTCATTTTTTACCTCTTTTGATTTTGTTATCACTGAAAAGTGTGCAGAACTACTTAAATATTTATCCTCCTAAAAGAGACTATAATAGAAAATATTAAATAGGGGTGTTGTATTATCAATATATGGATATATCAATACTTGAAGATTTGGGGCTTACACAAGCCGAGATCAAGACATATGTTGCTTTACTGGAAATAGGAAGTACAACAGCAGGATCTGTTTTGGAGAAATCTGGATTGCAGAACTCGGTTGTTCATAGGGCATTGAATTCACTGATAGAGAAAGGTTTGATAAATTTTATTATGGAAGGCAAGAGAAAAATCTATCAAGCTACAGATCCAGAAAACTTTTACACATATATTGATGATAAGAAAAAGCGATTTGAACAGATTCTTCCTGAATTAAAACAAAAACAAGAACTTGCACATAAGCATGAAGATGCGAGAGTCTATAAGGGGGTAAGGGGAGTCACAGAAGTGTACAACATTATGGTTAACACAAAAGGAAAAGAATACAATACATTTGGTGGTGGAGAACAATGCGCTTCAAGAATGGGGATGCATTGGTGGATGAATGTTCATAGAAAGAGAACAGAAAACAATTTACCATCGAGACAAGTGTTCGATGAAACAGTAAGGCCCGAAGCAGGTCCAATAGAAGCATTGCCAAATTCGAAAATAAAATATTTAGAAAAAGAATTCGCACAATTCCAGGAGACTGTTATAGTTGGCAATAAAGTAGCAATTTCGGTATTCACAGAGAATCCATACAGTTTCTTAATCGAAGATGCAAAAGTAGCAGAAGGATACTGTAAGTATTTCGAAGTATTGTGGAAGATTGCTAAGAAGTGACTTGATTGTTCCAAGCACTATACATTTCTTCCAATTCAGATCTGATTTCAGTTATTGTGGTTTCAGTTTCTTTAATTTCGTTAATTAAATTATATGGTATTTTATTGTCTCTCCAAATAATTGTGCCAGCATATACTAATGTCATGGCTCCAAGAATTGCAGAAGAGTAATCTTTTACAATCATTCCCCCTATTGTCATTGTGGTTCCTATAGTTCCCAGAGCAATTGAGGTACCATATTTTATTGGCTTATCAAGATAGTTCATAAATCTCAATTTATTGATTAACTTTCTTCCATGCTTTTCAGCAATTGGCAAAGCTTCGATTGCGCTGTCTAGTAACTCAGTATATTCTTCTGGCCTTTCACTATTTGCTAAACAAGTTTCAATGCTTTCTTTTTCTTCTTTGAGAGATTCAAAACACTGAATGGCTTTTTTTGTTTTCAAATTCATAACTATTAAGAAGTAATAACATATATTTATATTTGTGCTGTCGTTTTTATGACAACATGCTAGAAGAACTTCAGAAATTAGGTTTAAGCAAAGGCTTGGCTACTGTTTACTTAGATCTTATACGCCATGGACAAAGCCAGGTTCATCAAATTACACAAAGAACAAAGTTTCACAGAACAAGTATTTATGACTATCTTGAAAAATTGATGCAAAAAGGACTAGTAAATTTTCACATTGAAAAGAACATTAAAATGTTTAAAGCAACTTCACCAGAGAATTTAACTCATTATTTTGAAGATCTGCAAAATCAAGCTAAAAAAATCATTCCTTCTTTGCTTAAACAACAAATTGTTGAAAAAGATGATGTAATAGTTGAAGTTTACAAAGGAATTGAAGGATTGAAGTTTGTTTTGAATGATAGAATTTCTCTAAAAGCAGATATGTTTGCTTTGAATATTGACGAGGAGATATACACTGAAATATTAGGTGAACCATATATTCTTAATTATTTAGAAAAAATTAAAGAAAATAATGTTAAGGAAAAATTAATTACTTCACATAAAGCAACAAAGCTATATGAAACATCATTTGTAGATTATAGAGCAGTTTCTGAAGATTTTTTTGATCCTACCTCAACATTGATCTATGCGGATAGGGTAGCACATGTTATCTGGGAGCCTTTGACTGTAATTCTTATGAAGAATAAAAATCTTGCTGAAGCACATAAGAAACATTTCGACCATATTTGGAAGAAAGCAAAGCGCATATCTTCAGGAACAATCTAGTTTTTCTATGATATTAAATGATTCCTTATCAAATCTTGAAAACCCGAACCATTTTTTACCTAGATCTTTTAATGATGCTCCGAAGTGATATATTATCTTATCGTCGATAATAAGAAATCTATCGTGGGACTTATCAAATTTCTTAATGTCTATATTGTTGTATTGTGAGTTATATTTCTCCAGATCTAATTTTAATTGTTTGTAAATATGTTTTGTGAATATTGTAACATTAACATTTTTTCTTCTTTTTGTGAAAAGAGTTAACACAGAATCATCTATATAATTGTCAATCAGAATTATTGATTTTTTGGCGCTTCGTATAATGTCTGAAACGAATTTGTATGCGTCAAATACTTGTCCATCGAAGAAAATTCCTTTGTCAGGCTTTATTTCTTTGCTTTCGATTGCTTCAAAGACTTTATTGAACTTTTCATCGCATTCTATTTTATGTTCGATTTGCTTTCTTTCCACAGAATCCAATCTTTGAAATATCTGAGCATTTGATGCTATGAATCTTCGCATTGCTACAAAAGCATTTATTACTTGGATGCTAATTTGTACGGCAGTTTTGCTCTTTAAGACTGCTGAAAGCATAGACACTCCTTGCTCTGTAAACGCATAAGGTAGATATTTTCTATGGGTTCCTCTGCCTCTGTTTAAGATCGCATTTTGCGATCTTAGAAACTTGAATTCTGTTTCATTGGTTTGAAATCTAAATTCTGGCGGAAATCTTCCAATATTTCTTTTGACTTGTTCATTAAGCCTTCGTATCTCTACACCATATAACTCAGCTAAATCCCTATCTAGCATAACCTGCAATCCTCTTATTGTATGGATTTTGTGCTTGATATCTTTGATTATTGATTTATCACTCATATTCTTCAGAATTGTGCTTTGTTTAAATATCTCACACAAAAATGTCCAGTGGGTCTTGAAAATTATTCCGATCTCGTCGGAGAATTTGCAGTATCAGACTAAAATCTTATCATTTTTTTTACAAAAACAGCAATAATTTGGAGGATTTATAAGGCCGTTAATAAAAAACATTATAAACTATTGAGTTGCAAATATGATATGAAAGCATTTTTTGTATGGATGATGATGTTAATCTTGCTAGGAGCATTAGCTTTTGCTATACCTCCTCCACCTCCTGTTCCAGACATTGTTTTTGGGATACCTGCCTCTCCTCCAGATCCTGGAGAAAATAATAATCCTGGCGGAGGAGACGGAGATGATGGACGGTTTTATCAGCCAGGAGGTTATGGCGGACCTGATGATCCTGGTCTAAATAATCAAGATAACCCTGATCCAGGAGATCCAGGTAACAACAATCCTTCTCCAGGCTCGGCAGGGGGAGAATCAAACGATTTGGATGAATTCGAGGATGAAACAATAGAAAACGAAGATTTATCACTAACAGAACACAATGAGACTTACGATATGAATGCAACAGAGGAAGATCCTGATGAGCAGACTCCCCTAAATTTATTTTTCAATAAAGAATCATATCTAACACCTTTGTTAATTATTGTTGGTCTTTTTGCAGGAATTGCTATGGTTGGATATGGCATTTATATGAAATACAAACCAAAACTAACAGCAGATGACCGTGCAAGGGAGATAAAATACGTAAAAGAATATTTTAGTAAAAATAAAGAATCATTTTCAAAAGATGCTCTTGTAAAAGAATTATCTAAAAATGGTTATAGCAAAGGAATAATAAATCAAGCTTTAAAGGAGGTGGACTAATGAAACTTGTAGATTTAGGAGTTTTGATTATTTTAGTGTTAGCGTTTTCGTCACTTATTATTTTTACAGAGAGACCATCAGGAAATATTGTCGGCCATGCATCTATCCCCGTTCCTAATGGAATAGTATTAAGTGCAACAACGATTGAAGCAGGAACTGCTTCAATAGATATAACTATGACAAATTTAGAAGATACTCCTTATGCATTATATAGATATATTTATGTGAATGATATCGAGCAAGCTGACAGAGTAAACAATGAGTTTACAGAGAGTACGGAGATGTATACGTTATTAGTTGATCCTCAATACCCTTCTGCTACAGGAACATTATCGACGGCAGACCTTCTACCTGGTGTTTATGAAGTTGGATTAACTGCGTATCATTATGATTTTGATCTTGGAGATTGGTTTATTGATGACTATTATTATTATTTTGCAGAACTTACGGTCTCAGCTTCTTGTGTTGACGGAGAAACAAGATGTGTGGATGGAAACACAAAAGAAGAATGTATAGGAGAAGTCTGGACTTTTTCAGAAGCATGCGAGTTTGCTTGCATAGACAACGACTGTACTGTTTGTGATCCAGATACTGAGTCTTGTGTTGATGAACAAACATATGGTTATTGTTCATCTGAAGGACAATTGACAACATCGGCTTGTTGGTTCTGCTATGAAAGAAACGCAGATGAAATATACTGTATCGGAGAACCGCCTACGCCATGAAAAAGGAAGTGATGATGAAAATTTGGCATTATGGTGTTATAATCGCTGGCGCTCTTGCTATATTGCTTTTTTTATTTTCTTCACCATATGTCAAAGAAGAGGACGTGAACATATTTGGGAAAGCAATAACATACGATCAAGTAGCTTATTGCGGTGATCATTCCTGTATCACACCTGAAGATATGCTTAATTGTCCATTAGATTGTTCAATGCCAACACATACATATTTTGTTTCTACTGACGGGAATGACTTTGGGCAAGGAACGATTGGTGATCCGTTTGAAACTGTAGAGGCAGCTAGAAGTGCAATAAGAGTTCTAAAAGATAACAATCAATTTACAGGGGCTATAGATGTTTTTCTTAGAGAAGGAGTATATGAAATTAGCGAACCAATAACCTTGGATCAACGAGATTCTGGAGAACCTGGAAAACCAATAATATACAGATCATATCCTGGAGAAAAAGCTACGATTATTGGTTCTGAAGATTTATCAGTGAGTTGGCAGCAATACAGCGGCAATATTTATATGGCAGATGTTTCCGGGTGGATTGCTTTGCATGGAGATTTTAATACGCTTTTTATCGATGGTGAGCGAGCAATCAGAGCAAGAACTCCTAACATTGGAGAGTATTTTCAAATTGACAGAGGTTCAAGTTGTGTAAGTCCTGCTGATGTTAATCCAAATTTTGCTTTCTATTTTTTTGAAGGAGATCTTAATCCTTCTTGGTCGAATTTACAAGATATTGAATTAATTGCGTATAAAGCGTGGCAGGCTTCCAGACATAAAATAGAGAGCATTGATGGTGTGAATAATATTGTATACCATGTTGGTAAAACGAAAAGGGGATATTGTGAATGGGCAGGAGGCCGTTATTACGTCGAGAATTTGCTTGAGGGACTTGACAGTGAAGGAGAATGGTACTTGGATAAGAATACTCAAATAGTTTATTATTGGCCGAAAGCAGGAGAAGATATCCATTCTTTAAGATTTCAAATTCCTAAACCTATATCTCTTTTGGAAGTTGAAGCTCAGCAGGAAGTGCTGGATCTTGGTAGACAATTTACCATATCTCATTGGGTAAAAACAACTGATGATTCTAATTTAATATATACTGTGGGAAACGCTTTTTCAGCGAAAGGAATTAGATTCGGGATTAGTGAAGGGCAAGTTGCATTCCAGATTGGAGATGGTTATTCTGATTTGCAAGGAAATAGTTATACGTCCAGGAGTACTTGTTCAGGAGGAGCAGGTCCTCTAAATGATGGCAATTGGCATTTAATTTCTGCTGTATTTGATTTGGATGCACAAACAGCGAAATGTTTTGTTGATGATTATTTTCAAAGCGCGACATTTGAATTACCAAGACAATATGATGATATTGGAGATACTTTTCTTGAAATAGGAAATCCTCCTCACGGTTATGAAGGTGGTGTTGATGGTATATTTGCTAATCAATTTGTTGGAGAAATAGATGATTTGAGAATATACAGTACCACATTAAACGCTTTACAAATCAGCAACATTTACAACAAAAATCCTTCGTCAGATAATCTTTTGTTTCATCTGGATTTTGAAAACTTGAATAACGTAGTTGATAATTCAGTTAACGGCTATGAGATGGTGGCATATGGTGATAGAATACAGTCTCAAGGACCGACTTCTCTCGGAAATGCGTTCGTGGTGAACTCCGAAAATGATAATATAGTTATAGAACCAGAATGGATACATAATGTTCATGTGGCTGGAATCTCGTTTGGACAAACAGAGTGGACTATGCCAGAAGGAGGATATCGAGGTTCGCAGGCAGGGAGTCGAGTTCATGATCCTCCTGCCGTAAAGTATTCATTTACAAAAGATTCATCATTTATTAACAACGATATATCACTGACTGGGGCGTGGGCTTTCAAAGGAGATCATAACCATGATCTTCTTATCTCAAGAAATTATTTTAATCATATTGGAGGGGGAGGAATAAGACTTGGAGGAGAAGCAACAATTGATGAGGAAATGTCTCATGATTGCAGCATGATACATAATAGAATTACCAATCTTGGAGAAGTATACAAAGACATTGCGGTGATCTGGACTGGTCTAAACTATAACATGGATGCGTCTCATAACTACGCAGCGTATTGTTCTAACGCAGGAATTTCAATGGGATGGAAATGGGATCCTTATCCTTCAGCTTGCAGAGACAATACCATGAGCTATAATCACATACATCATATTAAAATGGAACTGCAAGATGGGGGGCCATTATATACTCTTGGAGCACAGCCTGGAACAGTCATCGAAAATAATCTTGTGCATGATTGTACGTTCACCAGCCATCATACTGAGTTTGTTGGTCTTAAGGGAATTTATCTTGATCAAGGTTCAAAAGATATTCTTGTGCAGAACAATGTTGTATATAATATAGGAGGGGGTGCTCTTAATGTTAATGGTGCTTATGATAATATTATAACGAATAATATTTTTGTTGATGGCGGACTTGTTAATGCAGATTTTGGTGTCAATGCAGAGATGTATTTTCCAGGGCATGGTGATGGAGGATATCCTGGTGGAAATGAGTTAACAAGGAACATATTTTACTTTGGGCCTGATAATGATTATTACACATTAGGTAAACCTCAACAATATTATCCTAGTCAGAGTGGATTTATGTATTATGTCTACAATAACGATGATCTCAAAGATATTATGGGGCCTGGTAATTATCTCACAAGCATCAGCAATTCAGATTATAATTTATTTTATTCTGTTCATAATGCATATAGATTTAGAGTGGTTGAACCTATACTTGATTTCGGAGTATGGCAATCACAGTCATCATTTGATCTTAATTCTCTTACTGATCAAGATCCTCTTTTTGTAGATTATGAAGGTAGAGATTTTACACTGCAGCCGTCAAGCCCTGCATTTGATTTAGGATTCCAGCAGATTGATATATCGGAAGTTGGTCCTTTAGGTGTTGAATGTTGGGATGACGATGATTGCGTAGCAAGATGTGTCCAAAGAATTTGTTCAAACGTAGAAGAGTGTGGAAATAATATTTGTGAAGGAAACGAAGTGCAAACATGCCCTGAAGATTGTCCTCTAGAGCCTATTGTTGTTCCAGGACAACTTTCATTGAGTTCTTCAATAATAGAGGAAGGAACACCATCTGTTAATGTAAACATGCCTGCTCAGGCAGGAGAATTCATAGGATTATACAGGAATATCTATCTCGATGATGTTGTTGTTGCAGGAGCAATGACTAATGATTTTATCGGCATGTCAGATACCTACACAGTTCTCGTCGAGGGAGCATATGGTGATGCAGTAGGAATATTAGATACATTAAATCTCGCCCCTGGAAGCTATGAAGTTGGAGTGTTAGCATATAGATATGATTTTGATATTGGAGATTGGGACAGAACACAATATTTTTACTATCCTACAACGCTTGAAGTAACAGAAGATTTGGTTTGCACACCAAATACATTGAGATGTAATGGTCTTGATGTTGAACAATGTACGCCAGAAGGAGATGCATGGGCTTTTGTTGAAACGTGTGATACTGCTTGTAGTGGTGGTGTTTGTGAGGATTCTGTTTGTGAGGAGAATGAGCTTCGTTGTAATGGTCTTGATGTTGAGCGATGTCAGAACGATAATTGGGTATTTATAGAGACATGCGTCACTGCTTGTAGTGGTGGTGTTTGTGAGGATTCTGTTTGTGAGGAGAATGAGCTTCGTTGTAATGGTCTTGATGTTGAACAATGTCAAAATAATGATTGGGCTTTTGTTGAAACGTGTGATACTGGTTGTGATCAAGGGATATGTATAACTTGTGCAACTCCAACTCAATGCGGCACTGGTGAATTTGCAGATATGCTTTACAAATGCGAAGGAGATACTTATGTTGAGTATGATTGGTGTTTGAGTGGATGTGTAGATGGTGCTTGCAATCCAAATTGTGTTGAAGGAGAATTCTTATGCCATTATCAAGAGGATTATAATGAAGGAGGAACACTAAGACTCAGATGCGATGAGATTGAAGCATGGAATTACTATGATCAATGTGCTAGTGGGTGCAACACAGCAAACAATCAATGTAATAGCCCTTGTTCAGAAGGAAGCTATAGATGCAGTCCTAGTGATGAAAATTTTAGACAAGTATGTAACGGAGATGGTGGCTATGTTGATCTTGATTATTGTCCTAATGGTTGTGTTTCAGGATCATGTGTAGGATCGTGTATTCAAGGAGAAAGAAGTTGCGTAGGCTCAAATGTTTTGGAATGCAATGCAATGAACGCGTATGATTTAGTAGAAGAATGTGAATATGCTTGTGTTGATGGAGCTTGCACTGGAATATGTGTTCCTGGACGACAAACATGCAATGGAGATGTTCTTATGACTTGTGATAGTAGTGGACAGTATGTTGAAGAACAAGATTGTGCAAATACAGGTCAGATTTGCAAAAATCTTCAATGTGTAGATCAATATTATGATCCTCAAATAGATACTTCAAGAGATGGAGAAACACAAGTGCTGACAATGGAAGTGGATGATTCTGTTTATGGATTGATTGACAGACATTATAGAATACATCTTCCTTCAGGGTATACTTCTGCACAAAATTATCCATTGTATTTTGCATTCCATGGTAGAAGCGGAACTGCGACAAACACAGAAGAATATACTGGAATGTCTGATGAAGCTGATGAAAAAGGATTTATTGTGGTGTATCCTCAAGCATTAGGGGATAGTGGTGGTGGAGAAACATATATACTTCCAGGAATGGAAGGATTGCGTCAGGGAGGAAGTATACTCAGCACAGGATGGAATATGGAAATAAGTAGTCTAGTTACATATTATGGAGGATATTTCAAAATTGATGATAAGCAATTTATGATAGAACTATTCGAGAAATTAGTTGATGAATTATCTATTGATACGAGTAATGTAGTGATGTCAGGCGTCTCAAATGGAGGAGGATTTGTACAATATTTGTCAGCCGTAGATAAAACAGGAGAATTTTCACATGTGTTCCATCAAGGATTTAGGGGGGCAGGATTATGTTCAACAGGAATATGGGGTATTAGACAACCAGAAATTCTTCAACAGCTTCCAATTATGATTTTTAGAGGTAGTTGGGATCCAATAACACCGTACCTTGGGGAATTGAATCAAAACGGAAAATACAGGCTTCCTGCAGAATTAATGATAGAAACATTAGCAGGAGTAAATGATTGTGATCCCGAGCCTGTGAGGGTATATAGATATATTCCTACTGATGATTTGCATGTGTTCCGATGGGAATATCAGAATTGTGTGGAGCCAATTGAGTTCTATAAAATAATACATGGAAGGCATAAATGGTATGATTATTGGCAGACTGATTTGTTCTTGGATTTTGTAGGGATTACTTAACTAATAGAATTAGGTTCTTTCATCCTCCAATAAATAAATGCAGAAGGGATAGCGATAATACCTGCTAAGAAAATAGTGTATTTTGCACCAATGACATCAATAAGGATACCTGCTATAATAGGGCTAAAGATTGCGGGAATTGAATATGCCATTGCTTCAATAGAGCCAATAGTTGCTCTTAATTTATTGGGAATAAATCTGTGGAAATAGACTTTTCCTGCAGGAATCATCATTAGAGGGAATAATACAATGAAGAATAAAATAATGAATGCGACAGGGATGGTAAATGCAAAAACAATAGCTAAGGTCGCAATTACATATAAAATAACTGAATTCACTATGAATTTTCGCTCTTTACCTTCTTTTGCAAATTTCTTTGCAATCCAAGGAGCAATAGCACCAACCACATGCATACCAGACCACATAAAACCAAATGCATAATCTGGGAAATGTAAGCTTTGCATAAAAGGAATCCACGTTATTCCTTGATTAAGATAAGTAGATATAGCAAAAATAAATCCTGCGATAAGATAGGGGAGTATAACTTTGTGCTTTCTTGAGTAGATCAATGATTTTCTTGTTTGATCAATTAATGTTTTGTAGGATTCTTTTATCTTCACTTCTTTTTTTGTAAAACGTTCTTTCACGAAAAGTAAAAAACAAATAGAAGCAAGATACGATAAGGCACCCATGATCCAGATGACTGATAACCCAAATTGCTTTACCATAAGAGCACCTAAAACACCAGATATAATGAGTGCAATACTGTCAAAGCTTTGCGTTTTAACAAAAATATCTTGCATGAGGTGTTTATGTTTATGCTTAATGAGATCTACAAACCATGCTTCTGCTGCGCCTGAAGTAAAAGTAGTGCCAATTCCCCAAAGAGCAAAAATGAATAACATAGCATAATAATCTGTAATAAACCAAAGGAGCAAAAAGCACATACCTTCTATGATAAATCCTAAAATAGTTGAAAATTTTCTTCCATAAATATCTGCAATAGCTCCTGTAGGGATTTCAAAAAGTAAAGCAGTAAGAGGAATAAGTGCCATGAGTATGCCGATTTGGGTAAGACTTAACCCAAGATCAATAAAATATACGACAAAGAATATAGGTGCAAAGAACAATATAGGAGAAATCAGTGCATCAATATACACAGCCCATAGTAGCTTTAATTCATTCTTCTGGAAGAGTGGCATGAGAAGCTGTTGCATTGAGAGTTAATAAATATTCTCTTTCAAAAAGCCCTAAAATCAACATAATAATACCAATATTTAAATATATCAGAAAATTCCTAAAATCATGTTTGTTTACAGTCCTGGAATTCAAGCTTCTGAAATGAAGAGAGTAAATGAGATTACAAAGGCCAGAAACATTATGTCTGCCATGAGTTATTTTGATCTTTTTTCGAATATTGAGCAATATAAAAAGTGGAGAGCTAAACCATTTTTGAAAAGGTGGATGGATGTTTACTTATGTGAATCTCCATCTGAAATTAATTATACTGCGGCTAAGCTTGAATTGACAAAGAGACCTTTGTCTCATTTATCAAAAAAAGAATTAGTTGATTTTAAGGAAATTCTTGAAGAAAAATGTGATCATAAATTATTTTCAAAAAAAGATTTTCATATTGATTATCTTGTAAGCAGAGTTCGTGAAATAGAAGAGCATGGTAATGATAGAATTCCAGTGCCTTTTCCTATGTTAGAATTTGCTTAATTAACCCTAAAATCCGCGCACACTCTCCATGTTCTAGGTGCGTGTTGTCCGCACTTGTGGAGTTTGTAGTGTTTGTAGTGCACTTCTGCTCGTTCGCAGGCTTTCTTGACGTGTTCTTCTGCTAAGCCAAAATCTTTCTCATGTAAGAACATATACAAATGTATCCAGGTTCCTTTATCAGCAACAGATATAGCATCGTCTAAGAAATCAGGTGCATTCTTCGGAGCAGGCATCACAATACGATCATATTTCTTATGCAGTGTAGGTATCACTTTGTGCACATCGCCACAAACTAAGAAAGCGTTTTTTATTTTATTTAATGCAATATTTTTTAATCCATATTCATGGCCAATAGGATTTACTTCTATTCCTGAAACATGAGCTGCTTCAGTATTTTTTGCGATCACACAAACAAACGGTGCTGCACCAGAAAACATAACAAGTACTTCCTCTCCTTTTTTGACTAATTGAGAAATTCTTTTTCTTTCTGTAGATAAGCGAATAGAATAATATACTTGCTCAACATCAACCAGCATACGAATGCCGTTCTCGATCACTTGTGTTTCCTTTGTCTTCTCTCCTGCAAGCCATTTCATCTTCTGAGTTCTGAATTGGCCTTCATGAGCATCATCTTTTCTTAGCACAGTATCAACATGCTTGGTCATATTCAATAATGTTTCTGCAATCACTTTCTCATATTTCCTTTGTTCAGGATCAATTTCAACAATGGCGATACTTCCTACGGTATCAAAAGCTGTTTTAATATTAGGGAGAACATCGTCAGGGATCTTGCCTTGTAAAGCTTCACCAAGATTTTTAGGACTTTTTCCCCTAACTTCGTTTGCTTTACGTTCCTCAAAGCTCACTTTGATTTTATTTTTTTTAGCTAACTCCTTCACTTTGTCTTCATCTAACACAGCAACTAGGAAGCCATCATCTTCTTTTGTCCAACGGACATCAGTATTAACGAGTTCAGCCTCTATAAGCTTCTTCCTCAGTGATTCAGCATGCTTTAAAGGTATTTTGACGAATTGCATAAGAATGGAAAGAAAGAAGGGTTAATAAATATAGTTACTTTTCATAACTGTTTTTTTACCCAATCTATAAGATCTTTTGTGACGAATAAGGAAGAATCAAGATATAACTTATTAAGGATTTTTTTGGTTTCTTTTATTGTTATGAGCTTCATCGCATAAGCTCTTGTTATTATACCTATGGTGCCGTGCACTTTAAATCCTAAATGTTTTCCAATGCTTCTTGCTTCTAAGTCATCTGTAAGAAACAATTTGATTTTTTCTTGTTTTCCAAGCGCTATTGCTGCTGATTCTCCAGCACCCAAGCCATATTTATGTTGGATTGATTTGGCAATATCTTTTGATCTTCCATTTAATTTTACAACAGAAAGTTGAGGCATATCTCTTTTGTTAAAGTTATGTTTCTTTATTTCTTTATGTACTTCAGGTGGAATAATGACGCTTTTGACTGTTCTCAAAAGATGTAGGGCACAAACTTCTTTAAGATGAATAAGGGGCCCTGCATCAAGAACAACTAAGCTAATCTTTTTCATGAAGTCCCCACATCACATCTTCTTTTATTGCAGTTTCAAGTTTTTCTGATTTTGTTCGACGAACAAGTTCTCGTACAGCATCTCGTATTAATTCGCTCTTGTTAGCATACCATCCTTCTCGTATTAACTCTTCCGATTCGAGCACAAGTTTTTCTGTCATTTTCGCTGGTACTGTAATCATAGTATCACCAAAAGTATTACTATGGTAATACTATTTAAAGTTTTGGGTTATTATCTATTTTTGGTCTTTAAGCATTTTTTTTGCTCGTATTACTGTTATTTTAGGATCTTTTAATTATTCTTCCCAATGAAATTCGGATATTTTGCGATCTAATCCGTGATGTTTTTATAATTAATATTTATAGCTTATAAAGGCTAAAAATAGAAATATTTAAATAGATGTTTAAATTTGCAGTATTATGACAAAAACAGCTTTTCTTGAGGCATTTGGAGATACTCCAACACTCAGAGTATTGGATTTTCTTGTGGTAAATGAAGATTTTGATTACAGTATGACTGATATAGCTAATCTTTCTAAGGTGGGTTATGCAACATTGAAGTTGTTTTGGAAGAAATTAGAAAGGAATAAAATAGTGGAGCAAACAAGGACAGTGGGTAGGGCAAAAATGTATTCATTAAACAACACCAATCCTGTTGTCAAAAAATTCAGAGATTTCTATTGGACAGCAACAAAGGTGAAGATACGTGAAAAAGAAATTCTTGCTTAAAGCAACAATAACGCAATACCTGCAATCATAATGACTGCGAAGATGGCTTTTTCCAATACTTTATGATCATGGAACAATACAATAGTATTATTGATAAACGAGATTAGCGTAAGATAACTCTGGAAGTGTCGTATAATAGAATTTGTTTTTTTGAGTTTGTACGTAATTGACTATGTCTCTATCATTTGTTTTTTTAGAAAGAGATTTGTGTAGTCTTTCCATAAAATTATCAAATAACGGGATTGTAGGTATTTCGGTAACTCCTGTTTGATATTTTTTATCATTTTCTAATTCTTGAAGTATCTGAGGTGAATTCTGCTCAATAAAATGTGCAATTCTTTTATTGTATTCTTCTGTTATTTGATTTGTTAGCTCCATTGTAATATGAGGTTCTTTGGAAATTATAAATTTTGTGAATTTATAGCAAGCCATTTAAATTGTTTCTTACCACGTTTTTTAGCACCCTCTCTATATACCTTAGTTTAGATACTGGTTTTATTGCTAATTCATCATAGTTTATTTTTCGTTCTACTTCCATATCTGTTATTCTTTCAATGGCTGCGACTTCTATATTCCCTGAATATTCTTTCAACATCTCTTTAATATCAAAAAGAGTGTTGCCTGAGAAAACATTATCATCAACAACCATAATTCTTTTTCCTATAAGTTCATTAGTTTCACCGATTATTTGTTGCGGGATATATTTTTTTATGGTAGATGGAGAATCATCTTCCCCATATCTTGAATATTTTATAAGAAAAATATTGTTAATTTTTTCTATATTTTTTATTGAATAAATTGATTTCAACGCATATCCTATTTCAAGAGCACCATATAAAGGATTAACGACAAAATCAATCATGTCAGTTTTGTCTTGTCTTAATAATTGACCTGCAAATAATAATATCTGCATGGGATGATCCATTTCTCTTATTAACATTTTTCTTGCTGCAGGTTCTCCCTCTGGTTTAAATTCAGTTGGATCTTTTGCTTTTGGGAAAATTATTCTTTTTTGGAATATATCAATAATTTCCTCGGAAAAACTACTTTGTTCACCTAATTCTTGAGTTAATAAGAATTGGTAATAATTTGATATGTCTTTAACACAGTTATTCTTCGCTTCTTCATATAATGACAAATCTAATTCTTTATCTAGCATGTGGAAAAAGAATGAATTAAATATTGCCATGTCATAATGTTTTTTATGGTCTAAAATACTGCTCAAAAGAAGTTTTGATTCTAAAGTATCAGCGTAATCTGAATTTATATCCATAATTACTTCACTAACTTCGTTAAGATATTTTGTCATAAGAGGAAGAACTTTGTCAAGATTATCTTTTTCAATGATGTTCAAATAATATTTTTTTGATCTGAGATATGTTGTTCCATTATTTTTGTTACTTATGCTTTCCAAATATTTTTTTATTCTATTAGGGAATTTATCTAATTGTTTGTTAAATGAATTCTCTGATATTTTGATTCCGCCAGCATAGTCATAATATTTTAACATTTTTAGAATCTCTTTTGTTTCTTTCGGTGTAAATAAATTATTGAGAAAGGTAGAAGGAGTTTCTAGATAAGCTATTTCTGGCATATTGTTGTTATTGTATGTTTATTTATAAAAGTTTCTTTTTTTAACTACTTATAAGTGCTCAAAGCAACAATAACGCAATACCTGCAATCATAATGGCTGCGAAGATGGCTTTTTCCAATACTTTATGATCATGGAACATTTCATGACCGAAAAAGACATCAAATAATGAAGAAACTCTCAGGATTAATCCTGCAATGGCAATTTCTATTACTTTTATGCCTTCGAAATAAAGAAACAAACCTGCATTAAGGCAAACAGCAGCAAATAATGAATCTTTCCAATCTTTGAATCCTGCTTTAATATCTTGCCAACCATTGAATTTCCATAAAACTAGAATTATCATATTTATCAACATAGCAACCCTTGTGAAAAATAGAATATCAAAGGAATTCATTGGAGGGATAGATAATCCTAATGATGAAGGAAAAAGGAGTGCTTTGTCAAAACCATAAAGAATAGCAAAGATTGCTGCAGCAATTAAAAAATGTTTTATGTTGGGATTTTTGAGTATCTGATTTAGCTTGAATTGATGATGTATGAATGATTCCATGAAGTAGAAGGATCCAAGAATCAAGATTGCTCCAAATGTTTGTTTCACATCAAGGTGTTCACTAAATATCAATACCCCGACAAGAAGAACAAATAATGGTTGAATAGATGTTATTGGTCCAAATTCGGATAATTCTGTCTCTTGAATTGTCTTCATAAAAAAATAGTATCCTGTTGTTGCGAGAATTCCATAAATTACAAGTATTATCCAGATTTGGAGAGGATAGTTAAAACTTAGATTTTTAATAAATGGGAGAAGTGTTATCACGACGAAAAACTGTGCGGAAATAATGAACTGAATAGTTTTTTCCCGATTTGTTCCTCGCTTGACGAATACATCATATAACGCGAATACTAATGCTGCGAGAATTAATAGTATGTACCCGTTCATATGCCACCTCTTTTATAGAGTTTATTTAACAGCTTCCTTATAAATTTTTTTCAAATCTGCTTTTCGTTTTTTCTCAGAGAACTTTGTTTCAATCAATTTCTTAGAAGCAGCCTGCATCTTCTTCAGTAACTTCTTATCTTTGATCAATTTTTCCATAGGTTTCTTTAGTCTTTTAATCATAGAAGGATCTTCGACAGAAGAGTAGAATGATTCCTTATTCTGCTTTGGATCAACGGTGAAATATTCATCTTTCAGACTATAATCCTTATTGTACATATACAAAGGAGCTTTCACTAAATAGCCATTATCATTAATAAATTCAGGGATGGCATAAACATCAGTGGAAATGATGGCCATATTATTTGCCAGGGCTTCAAGATAGACTAATCCGAAGCTATCTTGTAATGTTGGCTGGACAAAAACATCCACCTTTGAGAAAAACTTTCTATATAATTCTTCTTTCGAAAATTTTGCTGGAAAGAATTTAATTCTTTTATTATTTTTATAAGTTGCAAGATACAGGGAAGGAGTATTCGATACTATCCAAAGTTCTATGTTCTTGTATCTCTTAGATAATTGATCGAACGCTTCAATAACCCATTTTGTACCTTTCATATAGAATTTTGTGTTACAGCAGAGAAAGATGGTTTTCTTAGGATCTTTCTTCATTTTTTTGTTCGGTTTTACATAAGGATAAATAACTGCAAGCTTCTTTTTAATAACAGCATCTTTGAATGTGCTGATCATCGATTTTTTCGCAGCTTCTGAAATGCAGATAATCTTCTTACAGTATTTTGATTTCAATAATGATTTTATCAATGTTCCTCCAATTGCACTTTTTAATATTTTAAGGCTATAGAATGATAGGCAAGCAGGATTATCAATTTCAACTACATAAGGAATTTTATTGAGCAGTAATTGACCAGGAGTATGGACAAGATCAATGTTTTTCACATCTTTCAGAAAGCGAATATTTGGAATACGAAGAAAATCTATCATCTTAAGCAAAGGGAGAGTGGAGTCTTTTTTCTTTCGTATGGATATCTTATGGTCTGGCTTCATGGCATTAACAGGAACAAGGGTTTCATATTTGATTCCCTTAGGAGGATGCAGAATGGTTTCTCTTCTTCTTTGCCTCAGACTTTTTCCAGCATAGAGTACTTTGATCATGGGGATGTGAAGAGATGAGATTATTTAAATGTGATGGGCGGTTAAGATATTCAGATATGCTATATTATTCATGATACGCACCACTGCGCTTCGTGTTATATGCGCAATTTAATAGATCCTTCGCGGTTATAACAATTCTATATATGTTTAGAGTACTTCTCTAGGTAGTAGTGCTCTGAGTTGAAAATAATAATCCTTATTAAGGGAAGTTTCTTAAGAATACTATGAACAAAAGAGGATATTTCTTTGTGATTGACGCACTCTTAGCTTCAGTCATTATTATTTCCTCTATTCTACTCATGACTAGTTTTCGTACTACACAGCATAATACGATGCAGGTAGATGCTATTGTCAATGATTATCTCCAGCTTCTTTTCACAATGGAGTGCAAAGATCTTGATAACACATTTTATGATCAAATGGTCTATGAAGGGCTTATTACCTATGAAAACAATACGATTATTGAGCAGGTAGGAGAACTTGTTTACTATTATCACAAAGAAGGAGATAAATTGTACTTAGATAATGCATCAGGGTTCATTGCAAATATTACAGGGCCTTTACTTCTTGATACCTACAATATCAATGTTACCATAGATGATGGTACAAATCTCGAATTACTCTACAATTTGACTTCGATTCCTATCGAGGATGCACGCTTGGTCTACGGTCAGAAAAAGGTTGCAATCTCAAGAATTCCTGAAGGAGGGATGTATGGTCCATTCACAGTAGAGGTGAAACTATGGTCTTGAATAAGAATGCTATGTTTTTTTCAGTTCTGAGTATTCTTATTGTTGTGGGTTTTTCATTCTTTTATTTTCAACACATTCCTGCTACATCAACCTATGATGCTGAAGAGATGGTTCAAAAGGCCCAATTTCTTAATAATCAAGTCAGCGACCTTAATGAATTGTACATTCCGAGATTACTTGAAGCAAGCGCGCAATCAGGACTTGATACAGCGGCGTATTGGATCAAGAATAATGCTGACAATCTCTTTCTGGAAGATCAGTGTGACCTCGAAGCAGCTGTTATTCAAGGAGGTTTTGATGTCAGTACTATTGGGGCACCTAGTAGCTTTGTCATTTGTGATTATGGAAGTCCTTTTGTGGCTTGCAATGATAACACAGACATATCCATAGAAGGCAATAACAGATTTTTTTTCAAACCTGATATTTCATCAGCATTAAGATTAGATCCTGGACTGGTTCTGATTCAACAGTTCACGCCCGCTGCGGATGATGAATATCGTAACTTTACTTTTCTTACAAATGATGGAGATGGCACGAGAAATTTTAACGTAGGATTACGTACGTATCACTGCAATGATGCAGGATCGTACAGCATTCTTTCCCATGTTGATACAGCAAAAATTAAAGCAGGTACATTAACTATCGATTTCGGAGAAAATATTTCGCTCAAGGAAGGAAGATCTTATCTCTTGATTCTTCAAGTAATAGATGCTCCTATCTCTCTTATTCTTGCGGATAGCTCTGAGCAGGGGGCTGCTTTCTATAACATGAATTTTACTTCCATGCTAGAACCTCTTGCAGGTAATTCCTCAAGCCACAATGCTTCTGTTTACGGCCTTCTTGATAAGGTTTTTGCGATGATGGAAGAAGAAATGAACTTTAATGTAGACTTCAATATTTCTGAAATAAATATTTTTCATATTTCTCCTTACGATATTAATATCTCACTTAATTTTTCGTACAGTATAGAGCATGTTTTTTCTGATTGGCATGTCGATGAAACAATTCTGGAAGAAACGGTTAGCATTATTGGATTGAGTGATCCTTTTTATGAAAGAAATATAACCCAACCAACATTAAGATGGTGTGATCCATTCATCTCTGGTGTAAATGTCAGAAGAATTCAACAGTTTTCTGATGTTCAATTTGATATTGACAATTTCACTGCACTAGTCCAATCAGGAAATTATACACATTCTACAAATGCCCCAAGTTTTCTTCAACGTTTTTTTGCAAATGTAACTCCAAGCGCATATGGTATTTATTCTATAATCAATGATAGCTGCAAGATCCCTGGAAATGATAACATGTCTTTTGTGGATTATAAGTTCCTTGCGAAAGAAGATGCTTCAGGACTCTGCCTGTATGATGCTTCTACATTAGATAATATTGATAATGTGATCTTAACAGGAGCAGAAGTAACACACTATGGTATTGGTCCTCTGGACCTCTATGCGGATCATACAGGAGGAACCTGTGCAGATCCGGGGCCATAGAACCACTTATTAATTATGATAAAGATTTATAAACATTCTTTGGTATTTTTTACTCGTTAATAGCTATTGCTCTCTTAATGGAGAGAAGGGGTGAACGATGACTGACGATGATTTGATCAAAACAGGAGTTGATGGGCTGCTCGAACTGGTAAAGAGTGTCGAAAAGATATCCATTCCTGATGCGGCGAAACAACTCAATATTCCCCAGGATACGGTACAAGCATGGGTAGATTTCCTTGTTGAAGAGAAAATTCTTGGCATAGAATACAAGTTCACTGTTCCTTTTATCTTCTTCAATGAAGAGGTTGACATTGAGAAATCAGAAGAAGAAAGTATTGATATAGGGTTTTTCAAGAGAGCATTTTTTGAAAGAGCCAAACTTAAGAAAATCCCTGATGAGAAAGTTGAATTCCTTTGGAAAAAACATCTTCTCGGGATACTGAATAGAAAGCGCATGTTTTTTCTTAATGAATGCAGAAAGAAAAATATCAAAGATGCAGCAAAACTCTTCAATGAATTCAAAACGAGTGTGATGATAGAGTGAATGTCGAACAATTCATAGAGAAACGAATGATGAAGTATATTGATGAGTATCTGGCAGGGACGTTCGTGACAAAAGATGAGATACCGAGAGAGGAGGAGTATGCAATCTTTACCTCTAGAGAAAATTTCAGCAAAGACGTCAAGATGTTTCTGGAAAATAATAATCTTGAAGAGGCTAAACGAACATTTGAAGAAATGAAGGAGAATTACAAAAATACAGAATTCAAAGATGAGAAGCAGCGCCGCCAATATCTTAAAGCAATCAATGATTCACTTAAAAAAATAAAGACTTATATCAAAGAACAAAAAGACATTGAGACGCTGCTTGAAGATGAATCACATTTTACAAACAATGTCTTTAATCTGAAAGGGAATTCGGAAACGGATATTGAAACGGAGGAAGTCAATATCAATGCGAAATCAGTCAACATGCCAAGGGAACAAGGTCCTCAATCAGGCTATATGCCTGAGAGCGATATTAGCTCGAGGAATATGATGATGCCTGCTGCACAGGTTGTTGTTGTACAACAAAGAGCTCCAGGAGTGCAGCCGCCTGCTGATGAAGGAGAAGAATATTCTCAAGAATATTCTCAAGAACAATCTCAAAAGGCATCTCAGAAAGAATCACCCATAACAACTCCTTTAGCAACATCTCTTCCTCAGCAACCAATATCTACAGGATCACCTACATTCATACTTCAAGATTCAGATATTGCTCCTCAAGATCAGAAAGCATTTTCAACATTTTTGCGAAAACTTTCAACAGAAGTTCTTCATCATAGAGGGGGAAATGTGAGATATCGTGAAACAATGAGAAAATTGAAAAAGAAACAGGATGAGATTGATAAAAAACTTGAAAAGCTATTGAAAAAAGAACCTCGCGCTAAATATCTTGAACTTGCAAAGAAAATAGAAAGTCGCCAAGAAGAACAAGATAACAAGATTCGGAAACTTACTGATAAATTAGCAACTATTACTGAATTACTTGATTCCCTTCAGAAGAACACAAGCGAAAATACGAGAGTGTCGAAACTTCTTATCGAGATGAATGAAAGTACAAATAAAGTATTTCAACAAATCGATAGAAAGATTGATTCATTCAGTACTCGAGAAAAATCAAACACTCAAGAAAAACGAACAGAAAATAGTGCTGTTGAATATCAGATTTATCAGAAAAAGATAAATGAATTGATTGATCGTTGCAGAAAGAGTGTTCAACACAATAGAATTGTTGAGGCGAGATTCAGTTTCATGAAGGCATCTAATCTTATTTATGTTCTCCCTGATGATTCTGCAATGAAACGAGAGGCGCTTGCAGAACTTGCTGAGTTGAAAAAGAAGCTCGTTCAACTAGACAATATAGGATCGACGACGAAGCTCTACAAAAGAGGACTATATCATCTGACAAGAGGAAATCTCAATAAAGCTGTGGAGTACTTTCAAAGGGTCCTTGCTCTACAACCAAGCAATGTTGCAGCAAAGATCAGACTCTCAGAAGCTATGCAAGGACTCTATCCTGGAGAGAAAACAGATATGTTACCTGAACAAGCGGAGGTAGACCATGGCTGATGTTATTGATGAATATCAAATTAATGTGAATGATATTCTTGTTGATGTTGTCATTGAAATAGATGCTGAAGAACCAGTTCCTAAGTATATGCTTTCTATTATTAACATCAGCGATACAACAAAAGTTATTCTCGAGAAAATCAGAGAAGAATTTATCTCAAAAGCAGCATTTAAAGATATCGAACGAGAGGATGAAGAAACTATTCATGATATCAAGAAGAACTTTGAAATAGAAATCACTAAACTTCTCAGGAAGTATTTTCCGCAGATCGATAGGAAAACGCAATCGATGTTGATCAACTACATTCTCGAAGAGAATATAGGATTAGGCAAGATTGAGATTATGTTGAAAGATCCTTCTCTTGAAGAGATTGTTGTGAACAATCATCAAGAGCCCGTATGGGTTTATCACAAAAGACATGGATGGCTCAAAACCAATGTCATCATGGTTTCAGAGAACAGAATAAGACATCTTGCTACAATTATAGGAAGAGAGAAAGGCAAAGAAATCACTTTGCTTAATCCTTTAATGGATGCTAGTCTCATAACAGGAGATCGTGTCAATGCAACATTGATGCCAATTTCAACAGCAGGTAATACGATCACCATAAGGAAGTTCGCTTCAGATCCTTGGACTATTACGAAATTCATCAAAACAGGCACCATCTCTTTTGCTGCTGCCGCACTTCTCTGGCTAGCCATTCAGAACGAATTTTCTGTTCTCATTGCAGGAGGAACAGGTTCTGGTAAAACTTCTATGCTCAATGTGGTAAGCAACTTCTTTCCTGCCAATCAAAGAATTATTTCAATTGAAGATACTCGCGAATTGACTCTTCCAAAAGTACTTCATTGGGTTCCTCTACAAACAAGAATGGCTAACCCTGAAGGAAAAGGAGAGATTACAATGCTTGATCTCCTTGTCAATACTTTAAGAATGAGACCTGACAGAATTCTTGTTGGAGAGATACGACGACAAAAAGAAGCTCAGGTGCTACTCGAGGCAATTCACACAGGACATTCTGTCTATGCTACTATTCATGCAAATAATGCCGATGAGGTGGTCACAAGACTTACGTCACCACCTATTAGCATTCCGAAGCCGATGGTTTCTGCATTAGCAATGGTTATAGTCCAGAACAGAAATCGCCGTACAGGTAAGAGGAGGACACTGCAGATTGCTGAAGTACTTCCAACGGGAGACGCAAATGTTCTTTTGCAACTTAATGTACAGACGGACACCATGGAAAAAATAAGAGATTCCAGCGCCTTGATGACGAGGATAAATCTGTATACAGGATTGTCAAGGGAACAGATCAAAGAAGACCTTGATGGAAAAGTAAAAGTGCTCAAATGGCTTGTGAAAAATAATATTGAAGATGTGCACAAAATAGGATTGATCCTTGCAAAGTACTACAATAATACACTTAAGATAATAGGGTAGGAGGTGTTCGCCATAAGTTTCATTAATACGATGGTCTCGATGTTTCCGAGGTTGAAACATCAGCTCCTCTCAGCACATATCAATCTTTCTCCTCGTCAATTTATTAAAAAATCGTTGAAGAATGCAGTGTTTGCTTCGTCGATGCTTTCTGCACTTGCTTTCATGATTATTGATAAAAACAACGGCCCTGTATTGGTCGTGCCGGTTATTTTTCTTGGCATTTTTTTTGTTGGATTCTGGATAGGGATGCAGATGCCTAAAGTTAAAATGATGAGGAGAGGCAATACTATAGATCAAGATGTCTTGTTTGCGGGGAGATTTCTGTTAGTAAAACTCAATTCAGGGCAGCCGTTGCTGAATGCTATTGTTGATGCCTCAAGAAGCTATGGGGTGGGGGGGAAATTCTTCAAAGAAATTGTGAGCGATATTGAACTTGGAACACCACTTGAAGAGGCACTTACAAAATCAATGAATTACACGCCTTCGTATAAATTCAGAAAAATCCTTTTTCAGATAACAACAGCACTAAAAATTGGTATAGATGTTTCAGGTTCATTAGAGTCTGTGCTTGAGGAGATATCTAATCAGCAATTATTAGAAATCAAGAAATATGGTAAACGATTGAACGGTATTACAATGTTTTATTTGCTTATGGCTGTTGTTTTTCCAAGTTTAGGAATGACTCTATTCATTGTTGTAGTTAGTCTTTTGACAACATCC
This sequence comes from Candidatus Nanoarchaeia archaeon, assembly GCA_028279685.1. Taxonomy (GTDB): domain Archaea; phylum Nanobdellota; class Nanobdellia; order Woesearchaeales; family SKIA01; genus JANQNG01. The sequence continues at coordinate 92,413 of JANQNG010000059.1, forward strand.
AAACAAGGGTTTGGTATGTTCATTGCTGTTTTATTCTTTTTAGCGGTGCTCCAGTTCATGTTTATGACTATGTTTAGAAGTATACGACCGAAGGTGAATATTTAGAATGGAAGGAAATGTACTTGAGAGATTTGGCAGAGCATTCATTCCACGGAAAATTAGGCCTGGTCTTAGAGCATATATACTCAAGACGGGGATGAATAAGGTACCTTATGCTTTTTTTGGGGCGCTCTTCCTCGTCTCTGCAGTTTTTGCTGTTATTATGTTTGTGCTCTATGTTAATCCTTTATTTATTCAAGGGAAACATCCTCTTCTTGGTTTGTTGTTTTCTTTTATTGGGTGGATTATTCTTCAAGGAGGATTTATTGCGGGAATTATTTTATTCATTGTTTCAGCATTAAGTGTCAAGGTCTATCGTAGAACAAAAGAGATGGAAAATGCACTTCCTGATTATCTCAGTCTTGTAATTACTAATCTTAGGGGAGGTATGAGTTTCGAAAAATCGCTTTGGGGAGCTATCAAACCTGAATTTGGAGTACTTTCCGAAGAAATTACGATTGTCAGCAAGAAAGTAATGACTGGTAATGACGCTACAGATGCGCTTGTTGAATTTTCCATGAAATATGAAAGTCCAATATTAAGGAGAGCAATGGATCTAATTATTGGCGAACTCAGAACAGGAGGTCGTGTTGCTGAGGTGATTGAGAAAATTGTCGATGATATGGTGAAAAGCAGAGAGTTGCATGCAGAGATGTCTGCATCAGTGATTACCTACATGATTTTTATTGGAGTCATTGTTATGGCTATAGCACCAGTCTTATTTGCTCTGGCATTCCATCTCTTAAACATTGTGCTTGATTTTGCTTCTTCTCTTGGGAGTCAGCTCAACAATACCGCTATGGGTATTTCAATCAATATATCAAGAGATGCGGTTAATACAAACTATTTCAAATGGTTTTCGATGCTTGCGCTTGGCGTGATTGCTGTGTTTTCGTCGATGATTGTTTCTATCATCGAGAAGGGCAATATCAAAGAAGGATTGAAATATATCCCTATGTTCTTAATTTCCTCTGAACTTGTTTATATTATAGTGATGTTTGCGCTAGGGTCTATCCTTAGCGGGGTTATCAAAGTCTAGTGTTTTCTTTTGTATCTGCCGCGTGCTTCGACTTCGTCAAGACGTTGTAAAATAGCGTCGTAGTTATTGGTCTTTTTGTATCCTTTAAGAAATGCTTTCATTGATTGTTCATATAATTCATGATGAGCGCTTTCTAATGCTTGTTTGAATATATGGATATCAACAGCTTTGTCTTCAACTTTACCATTGAAAAAACTCAATCCGAAGTCAATAAAGTGAATATCTTTTGGATCGTCAGAAGTGATAATCATATTTGATGTCGTCAAGTCACTGTGGATGATTCCTTCGTTGTGCATCTTTGCTGTCATGGAGCCAATATGTTTGCACATCGCTTCACAGTTCTTCGCGTTCAGAATATCCTTTACTTTCTTACCATCGATGAATTCCATCTCGATAATCATATCTTTATCATTTATGTTGATGAGTTTTGGATGTTTTACAGGAATTTTTTGCAATACTTTGGCTTCTCTTCTAGTTCTTGATTTGCGAAGTTCTGTATCTAGTTCCAAAACACGATATGATTTAGAGAATCTATTCTTGACTATATTCTTACCGTCTTTGTATATTCTGGCTTCCGCCCCTTGCGCTATAATTTTCATAGAAAAAGGGAAAGAAAATAGATTAATAAAGATGATTATTCTTTCTTCTTTGCAGCTTTTTTCTTCGTTTTAGCTGTTTTTTTGGTCTTTGTTGCTGTCTTCGTTTTCTTCTTTTCTTTTGTTGCTGTCTTTTTCTCTTTCTCAGCTTTCTCCTCAGTTTCTTCTGCTTGTTCCTCTGTTGCCTCTTCAACTGCTTCCTCTGTTTGCGTTTCTTCTGTAGAAGGTTCTTTAGTTTCTTTTTCTTCTACAGTTACTTCTTTTGTTTCTTCTTCCTTGTTGTCTGTTATTTTTTCTTTGACCTCTTCAGCAGTCTCTTTGTTTACTGTTGCGGGCTCTTCTTGAGCACTTCGATCTTTCACCTTTACTTTGGCATCTTCGAGTTTCACATAACGGATTTCAAGTGTTCTCACAGGAGTTATCTTCGAGAGCACTCTTGAGAAACTTCTCTGCAGATCATAACCTATGACATCTTTCAAAATATATACATAATCTTTTTTTGCTGCATAGTTTCTAATCTGTTCTCGAAGCTCAAGGCGTAGTCTCGTTTTGACTGAGTTATGTGTATTATTTCTTGTGACAATTACTGGTTTTATCCTAAAGATTTTACCGTCTTTGCTTCTTGTAAGAAATGAGTCAGCTATCTTTTCTCTGTTTCTTCTGACAATGCGCTTCATTGCAGCAGGCATCAGTTTCATACCGATAATCTCTGCGTAACCAGTACTGTCTTTGACCTCAGTCACTTTGAATTCTGCGTATGCTGCTTGTTTTTTCATATCGCCAAGGAGGTTCATAAGGTTGAATGAAAGATGCTTTCCCTCTAAATCAGCTGCTTCATAAACATAGCTTTCTCCTAATGATTTTCCTTCAAAAAGACCTTTTGTTATCAAAGGAAACCATTTCTTTTTTTTTGTTGGTTTTTTCTGAATCTGTTTTTTTGCCATAGTATCACTTTCGAATATAGTTCATTGTAAGTATGATCAGAATAATTTATGGGCTGGTAAACTGAAGAATACAGGATGTCTTTATAAAGGTTTTTCTTTCAGCAGCTTTGCACATAAATTCAATAAGTAATGAAAAAGTTTAATAATCCTACTCCATTTAGCATAACCATATACTTCGTATAGTGAACATGCTAAATTCCGTCTGGCCATGCCATCATTACCTCTGGTAATGAGTGGCATTGATGGCGCTGCTCAGAATTTGAAAAATTCTGGCAGACTCAAAAATCTTTGATTTTTGTTTCAGACGAATTATTAAACTTTTTCTCCAAGAATAATTTATGTGCAAAGCATCTTTCAGCGGGTTTTTGCATCTTGATATGTGCTATTTCGCGAGATGCTCTTCTCAGCCATGATGCTGTTCTTTCTTCAATTCGTGTTCAAGTTTGAGATAGGCGTCATGCAATGCGTGCAGCTGTTCATCAAGATGTCTCTCTTTCTCTTCGAGGCGTTGTATCTTTTCCTTGAGTTTCTTCAGCAGCATCATTGTTTCCTCCGTTTATGCACATGGTCTGCTACTTTATGCGCTGAATCCGCAATGTGATGGAGCTTTTTTTCCTTTTTTTTAATGTTTCTATTTAACTCTTTAATTCTTTTATTTAGCTCGATAATTTCTTTGAAAGGTATTTTGCTAATTGCTACAGTGATGAGAAGAAGAAGAATAAAGATAGAAATGATTAAGAGCCAAGATTGTAGAAACGTGTTTTTCTTTCTCACCCTCATGCTGAATGTCTGCTGCACAGGTTCTGTTTCTTCATTAATATCTAGTATGATCTGATAGATGCCTGGCTCGAAGTGCGCGGTAGAGACTTCTATGTCTCCTCCTCGCTGTGACTCTGTATGTACAATCAAACCATCTTTTACGATCTGATAAGTAACTGTTTCAACGTCTCCTTGATTTAATTCAACCTCGAGCGTTAATATTTCTCCCTGGATGAGTTCTCGTCTGTTCGGATCTTCTTCAAAGACCTGAAATTCTTTTTCAATAGTATTCGTTGTTCTTCCTTCATAATCAAATACTACGTTGGCTTTGTAGAACCCAGGAACCATATTCTCAAAGAACTGCAGTGTGATAGGATATTCCTGGCCAGGCAGAATTTGCACTTTGCTTTGATAATTGATTTTGCCAATAAGAGATTCATCTTTTTTTAGGATCTCAACATTAGGGAAAGCATATACGATCACATTCCCGAAATTAGTTAACTTGCTGTCAAGGAAGAGGCTATCGTCTTTCTGGATATCGGGAATTGATACATCAGAAAGTCGTAAGTCATATTTTCTTTCCCCTTCAATCTCAAAATTAATTTCGAATGCGCTGCTTAAATCAGTCTCTTGTACAATCACGACTGTATGGGGCTGCGGACTGATTGAGGAAGGGAGTTTCATCGCTATCTCGATATTTTGGGTCTCTCCAGGATAGAGTGTGAATTCTTGGGGTTTCATTGTTATGTATTCTTTCATGTATGTTGAAAAGAAGTCAAAATTGAGCTTTATTTCTTCAGGGACTGTTTTGCTACTTACTGCGGTGACAATAAACTTATGTTCTTTTCCTGGCACAATATCATCAATCTTTGTTGATGCTGGATTGAAGGTCACTGCGGAGACAGAATAAACTAGAAGAAAGAGAACAACAACTACTAAAATCAGCCTTTTTTTCATAGGCATCCTTGTTTTTCTAGTTTTGTCACTATAAAAATGTTCGTAACTACTCATCATAAGGAATATGGCTCAAAATGTCGAATTTTGGGTTTATTTTGGGTGATGGCGATAACTTTAAATACGCACGTTTCTTCCGAAAAAACAGGAAAAATGGCAAAAAAAGAGACTTATGATGCTAACACAATAGTAGCTCTAGAAGGCCTGAGCGCGGTCAGAAAGCGTCCTGGTATGTACATAGGAGGTACCAATGTTGCTGGCTTGCATCATCTCGTCTATGAGGTTGTGGACAATTCCATAGATGAAGCTATGGCAGGATTTTGCAAGAATATATTAGTTATAATTCACAAGGACGGATCAGTAACCGTCAAAGATGATGGAAGAGGAATTCCTGTTGATGTTCATCCCAAGTATAAGATTCCTGCTGTTGAAGTGGTTATGACAAAATTGCATGCAGGAGGTAAGTTTGATAGTAAGACTTACAAAGTATCAGGAGGATTACATGGTGTTGGTGTGAGTGTTGTGAATGCACTTAGTTCAAAACTTACGATTGAAGTTTGCAGAGATAACAAGCGATATCAGCAAGCATACAAAAGAGGAATTCCTGAAGGGCCTCTGAAACAGATAGGAAAAGCAGAGAGCACAAGTACTGAAATTACTTTCTATCCTGATGACAAAATATTTGAAGAGATAACATTTCAATTTGATGTGTTAGCAACACGGCTCAGAGAGCTCGCGTTTCTCAATAAAGGAGTCTATATCAGGATAATTGATGAGCGTTCAGGAAAGGAAAAAGAATTTCAATTTGAGGGAGGGATACAAAGTTTCATAAAGTATCTTAATGCGAATAAGAATGCACTCCATAACTCAATGTATTTCCAGAAGCAAAAAGATGATGTCGCATTAGAGATGTGCATTCAATACACTGATTCGTATAATGAATTGTTGCTATCATTTGTCAATAATATTAATACAACTGAAGGAGGAACTCACGTCTCAGGATTCAAATCAGCATTGACAAAGGCAATGAACAACGCACTTGAGCGATTCTCTAATGATAAAACAAAAAAAATGAAGTTGTCGAGTGATGATTGCCGAGAAGGATTAACCGTTATTCTTTCAATAAAGATGAGAGATCCGCAATTTGAGGGGCAGACAAAAACAAAACTTGGCAATCGCTACATTCAAGGTATGGTTGATTCAATGGTGTTTGATAGCCTCAGTACATTTCTAGAAGAGAATCCTTCTCATGCGAAAGAGATAATTACTAAGCTTATGATGGCTGCTCGTGCAAGAGAGGCTGCGCGCAAAGCACGTGAATTAATCAGAAGAAAGTCAGTACTCGAATCAACGAACCTGCCTGGAAAACTTTCTGATTGCTCTGAAAGAGATCCTTCCAAATGCGAATTATATCTTGTTGAAGGAGATAGCGCAGGAGGAAGTGCTAAGCAAGGGAGGAATAAAGAGTTTCAAGCTATTCTTCCACTGAGAGGAAAAATATTGAATGTCGAGAAGTCTCGATTAAATAAAATACTATCGAGTAGAGAAATTGTTGCAATTGTTTCTGCATTAGGATGTGGTATTGGTGATGAATTCGATATAAAAAAATTGAGGTATAGCAAGATTATTATTATGACTGATAGTGACGTTGATGGCAGTCATATTTCAACACTCATACTTACTTTTTTCTTCAGGTATATGAAAGAACTTGTGGAGCAAGGCAATATCTATCTTGCGATGCCTCCTTTGTATCTTGTGAAACATGGTAAGAAAAGATACTATGTGCAGGATGACAAAGAGAAAGATGCATTGCTAAAAAAAATAGATGATAAAGTAACTATCCAGCGTTATAAAGGTCTGGGGGAAATGAACCCTGATCAGCTCTGGGAGACTACGATGAATCCTGAACACAGATCTTTGAAGCGTATTTCAATAGAAGATGCTGTTGAAGCTGATCGCGTATTTTCTATGTTGATGGGAGATGAAGTCGATCCTAGAAGGCGCTTTATCGAGGAGAATGCTCATCTTGTGTCAAACCTTGATGTGTAGAGATTTTTATTGTTTTTCTGTAATCCCGATTAAGTCGCAAAAGTCTTATATATGATGATTAGGAATGGCGTTATCTAATATACTTTTTCGTATTCCAATATAGTAAAAAAAGCAAAAACTTTATAAAGGACAATTTCTGAAAGAATACCGTTAGTCACTTAAAAAGAGAAGAGAAGTATCATCATGAAATTCAGAAATGTAAGTATTCTGTTGTTTACATTGTTTATTTTAACGCTTTCTACAGTTCAGGCTGAAACATTGCTTAACATCACTTTCAACGAAAGTATTCATAGAAATGTAAGTTTTGCACGAGAATTTGAACTGATAGAGGTTACTGACTTTATCCTTATTGATGGTGATTTAACCGTAATCAATCCGAGTTCTACTGAAACGGTCTATGATATTTATGTCCAATTGATGAATACATCGACAACACAAAATGGTGTGTTTGTTTGGCAGAATTTATCTGGTTGGTCGCGATATGGTGTGCAGACGATTTATCCGAAAGAAAGCCCTCTTACCTTTCAGGACAGCACCGTTCCGGAAAATAATCTCTCGAATGTTAGCTGGTCTTCGTTAGGCGTTGATGTTGATGAGGATGGTGTCAATGACTCAATTATGGTGAACAATACTGATTTTGTCTTCAATATCACAAGTGAATATAACCTTATAGGAGAGCCGATAAGAGACAGCTCAGGAGCTGCCACATCAATTACTACTGCAGGCAGTGGGGCTGCAGTGTATTTCAATGTCTCTTTCAATCTCACTTCAACATCGACACACATCAAGTTCAATGAAAATCGAGTCTATGCAAGAATTAATATTACTGGATCGACGAATGTTGACGGAAACATCAATGATACAACAGTAGCGAACGGTAATTTCACCATTAATATTACAGATCATGCGAGAACGTATGCTGTTGTTCACATCCCAGAACTTAACCCAGGAAACTATACTGTTTTCAATTACAATGTCACTTCAGACATACAACCTCCTCTTGACATTAATACAACCTATTTCAATAGATATTATAATAAGAAAGTGTTGGCGAGTGAGCAGTTTAATATCACTGATAACGCAACTAATGTAGGATTAGGACTTATCTATGATGTAAATGTCAGTATTGTAGCAATGCAGGTTAACTTCACAAATTACACCGATGGAGAGATCCAGACGAATTTCACCTTTGAACAGGTCTTCAATGCTTCTGAAGTTAGCGAGATTCATAATTATAATTTTTATCAATCCGACTGGGCAAATGTTAACTGGAGTGTCAATGGTTCAGGTTATTGGACGGTAGGAACTCCGGCTTCGTTATGGAACTATACGTCAGAGGGATGGGGTACTGACACTGATGGCAATATTGTCTATCCTGATCCAAAACAACTTGTTTGGACAATCAATGGCGGAACAATGCAGCCAGGTTCAACATATCAAATTCACTATGCGGTACGAGCTCCCGATTCAGTACCTGACTCAGCATCTTATCTTGCTGTGATGCAGACACTTAACTATAAATCACAGTCTGCGGCATCACAATTATATCTTGGAGAGGTAAGAGCAAAAGCTCATATTGCCATTAACGAAACTAAAAGAATTAGATATCCTGCAGACAATGAAAGTAATAATAATGTGACTTGGGAAACTATTCCGAAAGTGTACACAGACAAAGATATTAACTATACACTTGAAACAGTCACGATGTGGGTTACCACAACATTGAATCCAAATGAAAAATGGCTTAACTGGAGTCTTAATTATACCTATGAGCCGAATACAAGAATCCATTCCGCGACATCGTGGGAAGGATCACGCTGGTTATTCAATTTTACCGACGGAACAAATGGTTCAGCACAAGTGCCTATTATCTGGATTAAACCAGAATGGGTAATTGAAAATAATAATTCTCAAATCATTAATGAATCTATGATACAAAGTGGTAGTGATCTCTACTTCAAGTATATTTATGTGGTCCATGGCTATTGGCTTGAAATTACGAAGAACATCACTGCTCAAGGAAATAATACCTATCTTATTAATAATACAGTATTCAACAGAGGCAACGGTTATACGCCGCAGAACATGACGGTTACTATCTATGACTTTGTACCATCTGAATTTGTTGCAGATACATTCAGTCCTAGCTATGATAGTTCGAGTACTGTTGAAGGAGAATTTGCTGGTACTGCGTACTTATGGGATGTTGGCATGAGAACTGCTATCAACACAAGTTTCTCACCTGCAGGAAGCACAGATGGTTATGATGAATACAGTTTAACATATATCGTGCGTGGAGATGGTCTTTTCAGAGCTACACAATTGTACGTTGTTGGTTTAGACCCTCGTGCGGTGGATGGTGCTAGTGCTTCGCCTTTGGTGAGTATTGTGTCTGGTATTGCGTCGACTTCCACAGAGTTCATCTATATGGCTGTAGTCATTATTTTGATTGCTATCAATGTGGGTAATTTCGTCCTCACTTCAAGAATCAATAAAAAAATAGACAGGAGAAGATTCCAATGAACAAGACAATAGGTATTCCCCTTGTATTGGTTATATTGCTTTCAGCATTTGCATTAGCAGGAGCGCCATTCCTTAATATCACTATGCATGAAATTGTCTATAATAATGTGACTTTTGCAAAGAACTTCTACCTTGAGGAGAATGTAGAAGTTGCAAGAGTGGAAGGTCTTATCAACATATCACATCCCCTTGTCGCAGACAATGTCAACGAAACTATTAATGACATTTATGTCAAATTAGTAAATGTCGACCTTATCAACCAATCGGCTAATGTTACGTGGCAATCACAGAGTGGATTGAGCAGATATGGTCAACAAATCACGTATTCAAAACTCAATAATGAGACGACATCTTACGGCTATACTGCGTCGACGAGACTTAATATCACGGATGAGTGGGTTGCTTTCACAAAAGATATTGATGAAGATGGATCTGTAGATATGTATAAGGTAAATTGGACGCATCTCTTTGTCAATGTTTCAAGTGAATATGAAACACAATATTATGAACTCAAAGGAGGAGATACTTCAACATCTGTCTCTATAGAAAATGCTGGAACTACTCCAGTAGTGATTAATTTAAGTATTAATATTTCAGGATCCTATAACACACATAATATGATGAATGTTGGTGTGAAGTTTGCGACGATGGAAATTTCGGGAACAGCAAATGAAGATGGACATCTGAATACGACAACAGACGATCTCTATATTAATTATACTGATGTGGAAAGAGAGTATATTATACTCTATGTGCCTGAGCTCAGTGCAGGAAACTTCTCTTTGTTCTCCTACAACACAACAAGCTCAGTGGTACCTCCATTGGATCTCAATACATCATACTTCCATGACATTTACGATACGAAAGTATTAGCTGGAGAGGAGTTTAACATTACTGACACCGTTTACAATGTGGGTATTGTGAATATTGAAAATATCAATATCACTATGAGAACCATGGCGGTCAATATCACAAATAGTTCGGGCGTATCAGGCCCTGGAGAACAGGAAGATAATTTTACATTCTCCCAATTATTCTATTTCCCAGGAGATAATTACTACGACTATAGTAATGTTACTACTGATACTGCTACGTATGGATATGCCTCAGGATATAATGGTGGAGTAAACCCAAGAGAATGGTATTGGATTGTTAACGGAAGCACTATGTCTGTAGGGTCATCGTTCAATATCAGTTATGCGGTACGAGCTCCTGATACGGTACCGACGAGTGCAACATACTTGGCGATCTATCAGACGCTACAATATACTTCAAATTCAACAGCATCAAATGTTACTCTGGGTGAAGTTCGTGCATCAGCAGATATCCAATTCAATGAAACAAAAAGAATTGTCTGGCCTATGAGAAATGAAAGCGACAATAATGTCACCTGGGAGACAATCCCTACGGTCTTTACCACCATTCCTGTGAATTATACGCTCGAGAATGTAACGATGTGGGTCACAAGTACTATTGATCCAAATGCTCAGGAAACAGGACTTAATACAACGTATGAAGTAAACTCACAAATTAACAATCAGAACGCATGGTCTGCAACGACGCCTTGGAGATTTAACTTCACTGATGCAAGCAATGGTTCGAATGCAGCTCCTCCAATTATTTGGATCAAACCACAATGGATTATAGAAAATGCTGATGGCCAGATCCTGAATATGTCTATTACAAGAAGTACAAATGAGACAAATTTCTACTTCAAGTACATCTATGTGATCCATGGTTACTGGCTTGAAGTCTACAAGAATATCACTGCAAACGGCGCAGGAAATTATTCCATATTCGTCCAAGTATATAATAGAGGCACAGGTCATACGCCACAGAACATGACGGTCACGATTTATGACTTCGTTCCTGCAGGATTTACAGCATATGGTATGAATCCTTCCCCTTCATCAAACACTGATGTAACAGGAGAATTCTCTGGTACATCATATTACTGGGACGTCGGACTACGAACGAATATCAGTACGTCCTTTGGGCCAAAAGGATATGAAAGCGGACTTGATCAATACAATTTCACGTATGATGTTTTAGGTGTCGGAGACTTCGATGTAGGACAGCTCTATATCGTGGGGTTGGACCCTCGTGCGGTGGATGGTGCGAGTGCTTCGCCTTTGGTGAGTATTGTGTCTGGTATTGCGTCGACGTCTACGGAGTTCATCTATATGGCTGTGGTGATTATTTTGATTGCTATCAACGTGGGCAATTTTGTCCTCACTTCAAGAATCAATAAAAAACTAGATAATAAAGGCAGACGTTTCGTCTAAGCATGGGGAAAAGAGGGTGTTAGTATGAGCAAGACAATAATACTAAGTATTCTGATTTTATTATTGTTATCACTCTCGGTTTCTGCAGTTGATGTGATTGTATTCGAGAAATATCAGACCATGACCAAGCTTGAAGGAGATTATCTTGAGGTAAAAAGAGTTATGCGCCTCAAGAATGTCGGTAATGCGCCTATTATTCCTGGAGAGCTTCACTTCAAATTATTCCAGATGTTTGGAGATAAAAAAGTGGCAGCTCCTGTGGAAGGATTTACAGCCAAGAACAAACAAGGAGCTACATTGACGACAAAAGTATTAACTCGTTCCGAATTTACTGATCTTGTGGTGCACATATGGAATCCTGTGTTGCCAGGGTTCTTTTATGATATTGAAACAAGCTACAGGATTAAATTCAGCCCGAGTGGAGCTTTGTTTTTTGAGATGAAAGTTCCTGAGGAAGAGACAACAATTCCTATCCAATCAAGTAGTGCAGATTTTTATTTGCCTAAAAATTATCACATTACCTATGCGCCAAATGCAGATGTTACTGCAGAAGATGAGTATAATGTTCTTTCTTGGACTGATGATGTGAGTGACTATCGGTTTGAGTACTCTAGAATTCCTTTGCCGCAAATGGGTATGCGTGGTGTCAATGTCTTTTGGATGACGATCATTGTTATTTTGCTCATCCTCTTTGTGGTGAAGCTTTTGGTGACGCTTCCCAAACTCAAAGGAAAGCCTCCTACTCATCATCAGCAACATCACCAGTACCAACAGACACAAGGTGGTCAATGGTGATCGATGATGAGTCTTCTGTCTAGATGCATCATTGTACTGATTTTTCTTCTCAGTGTTGGCTTTGTGGGAGCATATGAGAATGTCACCATATCCATCTATGAGAATGGATCTATGCTGAATTATTTTGACGAATATTATGTTTCTGTCGTCGACGGAAAATTCAATATCACTAATCCTTCTGATGATACAACACTCTATGGGATCACTATTCCTCTTGATCTTGGAGGTGTCGATATAATAGATTTGAGTGGTGATGGCTATGTTAATCCGACGTACTGGTGGCATAAGCAAGCTATTGAGATAAGGGAACTTCTTCCAGGGGCAACGCTTGAATTTGAATATATGATAAGAGGAATTACGCCTACAGTGCCGACACTAGATGGCAAAACATTTGTAGAATCTGGCATGATACGCGAAACGCCAAAGATTTATGCTGATATGCTCGGTGATTTGAAAAAAGCAGGCATAGGTGTTGATCCTGATGGAAATTTACAGAGAGCTATTTATGTTCACGTCGAGAATCCAACTGATTTCAGATATAAAATGGATACAGTCAAAGTAATGAAGAGTTCTGATCTTGATCCGAACAATGAGCTTAATGAATGGGGAGTGTTCAATGACTCGCTTACAGGATATCTTAACCCTGGGGAGGAGCTTGTGGAGCCTATTCTCGATTCTGATCCTGCAGAGGGAGAAGTATATTGGCTTCAAAGTATCATGTACATTGATGATCTTATTATCAATGGCACAGACAATGTTAATGTTATCAACTACAGTGATGTGGTGAGTCTTGATGTCTTCACATTCTACGACCAGAACGCTTCTTTATTGAATGATACGACAGTAAGATCGAACGAAACGTTTCAAGGAAGAGGAATGTATGTGAGAAAGGCAATTGATAAGAGTATTTTAACCCCTGGAGACATTGTTGAAGTGGAGATACTGATCAGCAATTTTGATAATATCAATAAATCAGTCAATGTTTATGACACTGTTCCGCAAGGATTTTTGCTTATGGAAGATACGTTTACAGGAACGCAAGAAGGCCAAGAGTTGAGCTGGGAAGATATTTGGATTAGCCCATTAAATACGAAATATATCAGGTATGAGCTGAAGTATATCGATGAGGAAAATGTTGGCATAGGATATATGCCCGAAGCATTGATTACTTACGAAGGACAGGAACTCTATTCTTTTCAAGTACCTTTTGTGAGACAGTATGTTCCTGAGAAAAGAATCTATGTGCAGAAGATGATTGATTATAGAGATAATGATTTAGCTGAAGTGACGGTTACTGTGCAGAATCTTGGTCAAGGTCCTTTGCAGGATTTAATCTTGAAAGAGTTTCTCCATACCGACGATGTTTTTTCTGAATTATCTGTTGCACCAAAAAATAAAGGGATCTGGGATCTCACAGAGATTAAAGCAGGAGAAGCATTTGTAGTTTCTTATGTGACTGATAGAAATCCTTCATTACAACGAATGCCTGAGATCTACGGTGTTGAAGCGGATGAAATTTTCAAGAGTTTAGTAACAGCAAATTACGTCGAATCAGGATGGATTTTTTTCAAAACGAAAAAAGTAGAAATTATAGGAATCATTGTGATTATTACATTGCCTTTCTTGTATCACGGCATTGTGAGATACTATAAGAAAAAATACGGTGTGGAATAAGTTAATAGTCAGCTTTATTTGAATATACCGAGGAATCCATAAAACGTTGCTCTTGGTTCTTGGAAGAACTGATACTTAAAAGTATTATTACATTCTCCGTGTTTCATTATGTTAAGATCTTCTGTACTATTGTATCCTCCTGACACAGCTGCTTCATCAAAATCTTTTTGAATATGACAAAGTTCATGACTTAGAATATATTTTGAAAGTCGATTTTTTTGTACGCCTATGATATAATCTCCTTCTGGACCAATCAAACAATATCCTCCTAAACCTTCTCTTTCAAGAGCGTTATCTTCAACAATTCTCAGCGTTATATCTTCATCAATATCATTTTTTTCCCTTTCCTTTTGAATAAACGCGTTTGCTTCTGAGATGCTCATGGTCGGTGTTGTTCTAAGAAGTATGCCATTTGAAAGAGAACTAATAGTAGGAGAGAGAATGAATAAAAAAGATAAACCAATAAAATAATTAAATATTGGTTTTATGTTCATTTTACTGCCTTTCTTTGACTCTGTCAAGTAGTTCCTGCATATCATCAATGATTTGGCTGTTGAGTTCTTTGAACTCATCGGTCTCTTCATCGAAGTTGGTCTCGTATAACTCGGGACTGCATTGCTTGAGATCAATACCTTCTAATGCACAAGGCATGGCGTCAGCCATCTGTTGTGTATAATCAATAGTTTTGGTGGATACTTTATCTGAGAGATCAACAAGATCATTCGAAATGCCTATCAGCATAGCTGCAAAGATTGGCAATAGTGTTGCGAGTAAGAGTATTTTGTTCATTTTGAAACCCCTCTAATAACTATTTTCTAGTAGTTATGATATATAAATCTTTCGTTTTTTAGTACTAAAAAGTGAATACAAATAATAAACATCTATATAGAAAAAAATTAAAGACGTGCATCTTACATGGGTTAATTATATAAATGATTAAAAACGCTATATCGTCGAGGTGATGATTATGAAGCTATATATGGCAATTTTAATGATGCTGCTTCTTGTAGGATCTGTATTTGGAGCCACAATGACTGTTGGCACGAGCAGTACGGATCAGCCGCAGTTATATGATGGAACTGCCAGCGATGGAACAGTGACTGATGGAGCAAATACAGATGGAGCAAATGGAGTTCATCCTGCGAGAGCTGCTGCATTACGAAAAGCAGTCAAACACACAATTAAGGCAAAACCCGCGGAATTGAAGAGCAATATCGATGCTTGTATGGCAGAATGTGCTTCGGATGATGTTGATTGTGCTAAGCGATGTAGACATCAGCAGACATCAGCATTCTCTATCCAAGCGGTGAAGTCGCATAAAGAAACGCATGAAGAAAGGTGCACTGCTCAATGTGAGGAAGATGAAGACTGCAACACTAGATGTCTTGCGCATGTAAGAAAGATGTTCACTGAAGATGCATCAGGCAAGATCAAAGTGAATAAAGAACATTTTCTAAAGCAAAGAGAGGTCACAAGAGAGATGTATCAGAAAGCTAAAGAAGCTTACACTAATGCTAAAGAGAGAAGGAAGGAATTCAAGGAAAAAGCTCAAGAGGCTCGTGGAGAACTCAAAGCCGCAAAAGAGAAATTGCGGGAATGCTATGATGCAAACGGTGATGATTCAACAGAATGTGCTGCTGTTGCTGATGAAATATTCCAGCATGCAAAAGAGTACGTAGTAGGCACTGCAAAAGAAGGTATTGAACATCTTGAATCATTGAAGGCAAAAGCAGAAGAATCAGAAGATCTGGATGGTGAAACTGCTAGTGAAATCACAACACGTCTTGATGATTTGATTGCTGAATTGACTGCGTTAGCTGAGAAAGCGGATGCTGCAACAACAAAAGAAGAGCTTCATGAAGCTGCTTCGGAGATCAAAGATATGCTGGTCAAGATGAGACGGCATGCAAACGTTCATGCAAAGCGCATTGTGAAAGCAGCTGCATATGGGTTAAAGAAAAGAACAGAATATGTTGGTATCAAACTCGAAGAATTGATTAATCGATTAGCTGTAGCAAGTATTGATACAACAGAACTCGAATCTTTGCTCGATGAGTATAATGAGTATTTGGGCAATGCTGAAGAGGCGTTCGCTGCTGCAGATGAATTGTTCAAGGAAGCAAGAGAGCTTGCTGAGAATGGAGAAGAAAATTCAGAGACGTTGAAAAAAGCACATGAATATATTAAAGAAGCAGATCAGCACGTCAAAAATGCGAGAAATATCGCTGATAAGATTTTCGCTGCTGTAAGAAGCCATGGTGCCAATCTGAAAGATACCGATGATGTCGAGGAAATGGTTGTTGATGTTGTTGATGCTGATGCAACAACGGTAGCAGGCGTTGACGGAACAGCTACTGACGGGGTGATGAACAATGAATAAGCTAATAATTTTGCTTCTTGTTATTGTTTTGCTTGTTTTTGCAGGCTGTGCACAGACAGTTGAAATGGACACTGAGCCAACAGATACGACTCCTGCGGAAACAACACCAGCAGACACAACTCCAGAAGTAACTCCTCCAGCAGAACCTGCGGAAGAGACATTGGATCAAATCATTGAAGGTGATGTTGACACAGAGGCTGATGAACTTTCTGATGATGAAATTGATCTAGACGTCGATGAGTTAGACTGGTAACTTTTTTTATTATTAATATTTTTTTGAAAATATTAATTCAAAGTTTTGCAAAAACTTTGTTATTTTATTTTTTCTTTAAATTTTTCTAATGCTGCTCTTGCGCAACCATAGAAAGAGATATCATAATCATCAACAAGATAGACAGGGGTTTTTTCAAGAATGTCTTTAATATCTTCTCTGAAATGAGTATTGAATATTTTCATGAAAGTGCCGTCCATAAGCAATGCTTTATTCTTAGGAAGAATTCCTCCGACGAGAAATAAGCCTCCTGTGGTAAGACCACATAAAGCTACGTTTGCTGCAGTATCAGCAACAGTGCGAATGAAGATGTTCATAGTCACTGCTGCTTTCCTATCTTTATCAGCATGTGCGGCAATTTCTGCAGGATCAAGAGAGCAAAAGTCAGTATTTTCTTTTGTGGATACGTCTATTTTTTCCATAAATTCAGGATGTTTAATTACATATTCCATGATGTTTGCAATGCCTTGTCCTGATGCCAATGATTCAATATCAACACGATCACAATTTGTTTTTTCACGAATAAAATCAAACAAAGGCGCGAAAGAATGTTGATAAGGAATAGTTGCATTGCCTCCTTCTGTTGCTGTAATCACATAACCATTTTCTTGCTTCCAAAGAAAAGTGAGGCCGAAGCCAGTACCACAACCAGTAATAGCACGGTTTCCATCACTAGGTGTTCTATGATCAGATATCTCAATGATTGATTTTTTTTGGAGTGCAGTAGGAATATCAATAGCAGAAACAGCGTGTGCTATTGCTTCAAAATCATTAATCACTAATACATGTTTGAGAGGGGTTTTTTCTATAATCTCATCACCATAGACGGGCATGTCGATGTTAGTAAGTTGCGGACAAGCATTTCCCTCAATAGGTCCTGCCACGCCTGCACAACACACCTCTGTGCTGATCCCTTGTTCTGCACATGTTTCAAGAAAGCGATTGATAGAAGGGATGACTGATTTATCTTCTTTCTTGACGTCATCTTTAGCAAGAATCTTGAACTGTGCATCTCTCAGAACTTCTATCATAGCCATCCTTGGATTTGTTCCTCCTATATCCAAACAGAGTACATAAGCCATGTCGTATTTCCGTCCACAATCTTTATAAATATTGTTCTCTCAGATTCCAATAGAAGAGGTGTGTTTATGTTTGATTTTGTGGAAATTTGGCCTACTTTTGCGTCATGTACAAAGAGGCTAGTAGGAGAACAGCTTATTATTACTGCGAAACTGAAGATTCATGAATACAATAAGGAAACCCCTCCCCAATCACTTTTTGTCGAGGTCTGGACGGATCTGCTGGATGATACGCATCATGCAATACATATGCCATTTCTCAAGAAGGAAGAAGGTTTATTCTTATACCAATTAAAAATAGTTGCTAAACGGACAGGATTCTTTGGATTCAATGTACGAGCGCGTCTCGATGAACATGGTTTCTGGAGCTGGGCCTCAGGAAATGCACATAAACCTATAGGAGAAATTCTTGTAGATCCTGCTTGGGTAGATAACCTCATTGTATACAATGCTTTTGTACGATTCTATGGTGCGCGGTCAATAGATAAGTCAGGAATAGTCAACCCAGGGGAAGGAGGTACTTTTGATCATTTGAAGGATCATCTTGATAGATTGAAAGCAATGAATATCAACGTTCTTTACCTGAATCCTATTCATATGATTGGAGAACTTTATAGGAATTATAACCCTCACGATTTGCTTCCTGCTTATCTACAGCCAGGATGTCCGTACTCTATTAAAGACTACAAGTCAATTGATCCTGAATTAGCTTATGATGAGGATCATGGACGAAGAAAACTTTCCGATGCTATGACAGAATTCAAGGAATTAGTGAAAGCAGCTCATGATAGAGGAATTAGAGTATTTATGGATATAGTATTCAATCATACAGCGCATGATGCTGTCATTCAACGATTGCATCCTGAATGGTATTTGTATAAAGAACATGTTATGAATCTTGATGAACCTTACATCTATCCTGAAGAGATCAAACAAGGCAAACCTTGGGGAGATCCTAAGCATACGTTTAGTCCTTTCGATCATGGTTATTGGTGGGGGGATACTGCACAAGTCAATTGGGAATTAGATATTCCTCAAGGTGCGAATGATCCTCCAAAAAATCCTACTCTAGGAGATATGTGGGAATACTTCAAATCTATCACAAAATTCTGGGTCAAGCACGTTGGGGTTGATGGATTCCGATGTGATGTAGCCTATCGAGTTCCTGCTGCATTTTGGCGTCAATGTATTAGTGAAACAAGACAAATTGCGAAATCAACATATCCTGCCAATGGCACTATTGACGGAGACGTAATTTTCATAGCAGAAACGTACGTTGATCGTGTCCAAGAACTTTTGCGTGCAGGATTTACTGCCTGTTATGGAGATTATGGAAACAAGCTCTACAATGTTCAATCATTGAAGGGATATCTTGATTATATGTACAATGTTGGAGGAACTTTTTTTCCTGATGGGTCAAGATTCTTTATTTTTCCTGAATGTCATGACTTTCATAGAACACCTTCAAAGATTGCTGCGAATAAGCAACATGAGATGGCAGACTTTAACGCTAACAAATCTCGATGGACATTGACGGCTACATTACCAGGCATTCCAATGATTTTCAATGGATTTGAGAAGATAGAATGGCATCCTGTGAATCTCTTTAGCTATAGTGCTATTGATTGGGAGGCTGACAAAGATCTTACTGAACATATAGCGAAGATAAACAAGATCAGACATGATTTGATTGCTTTGCAAAAAGGAAACTATCAACATATTAGGACAAATCACGGAGAAGATGATCAGGCAAAGTTATTTAGTTTTTTGAGAACTCACAAAAATCAAAAAGTACTTGTGGTTATTAATATGGATGTAGAACACGCGACAGAAGGTCTTGTATATCTCGATGAAGCTTTAGATACTGGAAAAGAATATGTGTTGCGCGATACGATCACCAATAAGTCGTTTGCTCGTAAGGAAAATGGACTGTATGTTTCTCTTGGCGCAGGAGATGCTCATATTTTCGAGGTTATTGAAGAATAGCGTCTATTTTAGCCAGAAGGCTCTGTAGAAATGCTTTAAAGACATACAATTATTTGTTATGCACTACTGCCTAGCGAAGTACTCTAGTGATGTATTTATTTGCTATAATTGATTTGCTTCTTTAATTGCACATGGTACACGAAGCGCAGTAGTGCATAACATACATGCTGACAATACTGCGCTTCACTTTTTAATGCAGACCATTGCGTAATTCGATTATATTCCTCAGATAAGCAATATGATAGTTACGCTAGGCAGTATTGTCAGCAATGTTCTTATTTAAATAGCATTTCTACAGAGTCTAGCCAGAAATAAAGTTTATATATTAGTATTTCTATAAGAAAATATGGCTCCTAAGAAGAAAATTAAAAAGAAGAAAGTAAAGAAGAAGGCTAAGAAAAAGAAGAGTGTAAAGAAGAAAAAGAAGGCTAAAAAGAAACCCAAGAAAAAGGTAAAGAAAAAGAAAAAAACTAAGAAAAGAGCCCAAACAGCAAAGAAGAAAAAACGTAAAAAGAAAGATGATGATGTTCCTTCAATAAAAGATATGCCTGTTCTGGATGAGAGCTTGCTTACTGCTGAGGAACCTCAGAGTGAAGAACAACCAATAGAAGAAGAATCTACCGAAGAAGAAACTTCTCTGGAAGAAGAGAAGCCTGTTGATGTTGATGATATTCTTATGCAAGAAGAAAAACCTAAAGAGAAGAAAAAGCCTAAGAAAGAAAAAGGACGTATTCATTGGAAAGATGAACCTGATGAAGATGCTATAAAAATAGATATCAAATTCACTGATTAAATTTATAAAGAGAAAAGTGTTGGTTTATTTAGGGGGATGTAATTGCCAAGACTAAGTTTAATTGCATGTGATTCGGGAAGAGAATTCGCAGAGAAGATTCTTGAGTATTTAAAGAGAGACGATGAGAATGGATTTAGAATAGTCAGAACTAAAGAGTATAAATTTGATGATGGAGAAATAAAGACGAGAATCGAAGAGAATGTTCGTGGAGATGACGTCTTTATTGTCCAGTGTTTTGATGATCCGAGGAGGAGAAATCTTTCTGAAGGAAAGGAAAGTAGAAATATCAATGATAATCTGATGGCTTTAATCACAGCTATAGGTGCGGCAAAGGCTTCAGATGTGCACTCTATAACAATAATCATACCGTATTATCACAGTTCTCGTCAAGATAAAAGAACGGGCAGAGAGGCAATCACGGCGAAAATTCTTGCAGATCTTTATGAAAAAGAAAAAGTCAAAAGAATTATTACATTAGATATTCACAACACGGCAATTGAAGGTTTTTTTAGCAGAACTGTACTGGTTAATTTACACGCTTCAAATTTACTTATTGATCATTTCCTAGAAAAAGACTTTAAAGGAAATGTGAAAGATCTGGTTGTATTTTCTCCAGATGCAGGTTCGTTGAAGAGGTCAGAGCATTATGCATTCAAAATTGGCTGTCCTGTTGTGAGCGCAAGTAAAGATAAAGATTATTCCCATAAAGACACATTCAAAAGAAGAATAGTATTCAATAAGAATGAGGTAAAGGAAAAATCTGTGCTCATTGCAGATGATATGGTTGCTACAGGAGGAACGTTGATCTCTACTGCGAAAGAGGTGAAAGATGCAGGAGCGAAAGAAGTGTATCTTCTGACAAGTTTACCTAAACTCAATGGTTCTGCTATTGATAAATTTAATAAAGCGTACAAAAAAGGGTTGTTTAACATATTCATCGGCACGGATGCTATTCCGTTTGATAGCCAGTTCAAGAAAAATAACAAATGGTATCATGAAGTGTCAGTAGCATCCTTATTTGCTGAGGTGATCAAACGCATCAATAAGGGCGACAGCGTAAGTGCTCTCCTCGGGTAAGAAATCTATTGATTGATAATACGCTACTTTTGTTGATGCTCCTTTCTTCAACTGTTCATTGAAATGCTGCACGAAAATCTCACCAAGTCCTGTTGGCAATCGTAACGTATATCCTGAACTCAGTCCGTGAAGATCGTGCTGTTCCTTGAAAGCATCTGCATGAATTGCAGGATTCAATCCTCGAAATATCCATTCATTGATGCGTATTTTTTCCATGATTTCATGAGGTCGTATACCGTTATTATTACCTTCATCTGTTTCGCGATATTCCAGAATCACTTCATCAAATGAGTGAGGAAACGAATGCGCATTTGTTATCTTGTGTTCTGTGTTTTCCAGTGCGAGCAGTTTGACAATGTAATTCTTTGATTGTGACTTGAAGTTGTTCGAGGGAAAAGGACCTCCATTTAATCCCCAAAGATATTGTTCAAGAGGATCTTCTATGTGCTCTGCAACAGCAAATCTTAGCATTGTTCGTATGTTGCCTATTCCTGAGTGATATGCATTGATAGCAAGCATATTCAAAAGATCGTCTCGCTTCCCATTTGAAAATTGCTTAAAACAGGTTCTATAGATCTCCACTTGTGTCAATAAATCTTCTCGTACTTCTTCAGGAGTTATATCTATGAAAAGGTTTTTTTCTATGTTAGTTTCTTTAGCATATTTTTTAGCTTTCTCTAGTTTCTTATTAGCCTCTATAGCGTAAAAGATCATAATTTCTTGCTTGAGATCATTAATGTATTGGCACGCAATTTCTGTTGACCGCAGGGGATCATAGCGTTCGTCAATAATATTATGCTCATCATTGATTAATCCATAGGTCCTTTTCCCTATGAAATCTGTGATCTGCCAGGGCCCATGAGCGTTAGCATATGATTCTGCGTAAGGATGATTTCTATCGGTGGTGAAGAAATTCTCTGAGAGTGTGAGATTGAGGACATATTCGGGAAGGTTGTGTTTTTCAACTATGGAAAGCAGATATGGTTTCCATCTGTTCATTCTTTCAATACCTCCTTTCAGCAGCGTTTTGTTATCTCGCACGGCGTATGATAATTTTGTATCGAGAGAATCTTCGAGAAACTTTAATCGCTTGTACAACGCTCTCCTTCTCTTGCTTTTTTTCATCTCTTGATATTGTGCAGATGGCTCATACATTATGAGTTTGCCTGTTTTAAGATCAACCCAAAGCATGGTATCTTTCTTTGTTTCGAAAAAAATATTTTCCCATGCTTTGATATGTGGTGCTTTTCTCATTCTGAATTCGAGGAGATCATTGTGCTCTGAGGGGAGTGTTTGTGGTGATGTAGATGTGAAAAGAGGGATTTCATCAATATATACTTGCTCAGGAGGTTGTTCTGTTTTTTCTGGCTTTGGTAATAATACTCCTATTCCTAATGCAATACATGTGGTAAGAACTACTCCTTTCCAACCAATTTTTCTCTCTTTGAGAGGAATTTTTTTCCGTATTTTTGGCAAAGGTCGTATCATAAGGGTGTGATTTACAGATTGTTTATAAAACTTTCTCGAAATCACCACTTAAAAGTAAAAATTATGGAAAAATATATAAAAGTAATAATTCGCTATTCTTATGGAATACTATCTTAATAGAGATCAGGAATGTTTTATTGCTTCATTGGCAAGTCTTCTTCTTGTTAAATATAAGGACAGGCAAACTGCGGATATGGTCTACAACAATTCAAGAACACATCCTTCTGTACTGTCATGGAGGAGCATTAGTACATGCGATTCAGTCTATTGTGGGAGAGTTAACCTATGGTAAATACAGAGGTTGCTATTGTCTCAGGAAAACTTTCTATTCTGGAAAAAGAAATACATGTCTCCTATCCAGAAGGAGAAATTGAAAAGCAAATAAAAAGATTCAGAGATGATGTTAAGAAGAAGAACATAATTTTTGATAAACCGACGCATCTCAAATGTCCTCTTATAGAAATTCTGCATATAGAACCTCCAGATCCTAATGTTGTCCATACTGTCCTAACATTGGACTCAAAAAGGAGTAGATAATGGGATGCTCGTTAAGAGAGATGCAAAGCGTCGTATCTTCGGATTTGTTGAAGTATATGAGGAGTTGAATACCCGAAGAGAATTCTCTAATATGATAGAGCAGTATGGAAATCTGTTCAGGAATTCATTAAATGATTAAAAGATTCTTAAATATATAGCAATAATCTTTATAATACAACCTCTATTCTTGCTTTTATGACCAAAGGGCTTGTCATTGGGGGAAATTTTGGTGAGATCATTGTAAGACAGAAATCTGATGAGTTGATTGAACTTGGTGAACTTCTTGTTGCTGAGAATGCTGATACGAAGATGTTACTGCAAGTGTTCGATCTAAATTACGGATCACAGATTAGTTCCCAGAATATTGAATTAGCTTCTGGTTTGAAACTAGAGGAGAAAAATGATGTTCAATTTATGGATTCTAATATCAGGCACTATACGTTGGCAGTATTGAAGAATCTGATCACCATCGGTAAGAAAACGAAAACTTCAAAGTCATTGCCTGATTTTTTCTCAACAGTACGAGAGGTGAAAGAGGATGATCTTAAATTCATCACAAAACCAAAAAATCCTCTATTCTTTGGAAGTTTAAGATCAGGATCAAAAACAATTGATGTTCCAATTTACCTGAATGGCAAAGAGGTGTTGAGCCATCATGTATTGATTGCAGCTGCAACAGGAAAAGGAAAATCTAATTTAGTAAAAACAATGCTTTACGATAGAATAGATAAAGATTACGCAGGGATTCTTTTGCTTGATCCTCATGATGAATACTATGCTGCTTTGAAAAATGTATCGTATTACTCAATGCGCGCACCTCAAGGTGCGAGAACATTAAAAATCAATCTAAAGCTATTAAGGCCTCAGCATTTCGACGGCGTATCAGAATGGACACAACCACAAAAAGATTGCTTAAATGCTTACTTTAAACGATATGGAAAATCCTGGATAGAGTCAATTATGATGGATAAACCAATAGAAGGGAATTTTGCAGAGGGAACAATAGGTGTTGTAAAAAGAAGGATATCTTCATTATTGAATCTATCTTTTACTGAACAACAATTATTCTGCAATGGAGTATTTGATTTGAAAGCAGGAGAATCAACAGTTAAACAAGTTGCTGATGAACTGGAAGAAGGAAAAACTGTTGTCATAGACACAAGTAGCTTTTCTGGCCAGGTGGAAATATTAGTAGGATCGTTAATTACTCGAGAAATTTATGCAAGATACAAAAGATATAAAGTAAAAAACCAATTAGATGACAAACCTGTTGTTGCTGTTGTATTAGAAGAAGCCCCTAGAGTTTTGGGAAAAGAAGTATTGGAGAAAGGCCCTAATATATTTTCAACAATTGCGAGAGAGGGAAGAAAGTTTAAAGTAGGATTAGTTGCGATTACTCAATTACCTTCATTGATTCCAAGACAGATATTAGCTAACATAAATACAAAAATAATTTTAGGAATAGAGATGGCTCCTGAAAGGCAAGCAATAATTGAAAGCGCTGCGCAGGATTTATCAAAAGATTCAAGAAATATTGCAGCTCTCGATAAAGGAGAAGCAATTATCACTTCAAATTTTGCAAGGTTTGCAACACCTGTAAAAGTACCTCTGTTTGATGATTTTATAAAAGAATATGGCAAAGCTAATAAATCAGAGGAGAAATACAAGAAGAGTTATGTGGGTATAGGGGGTTAAGATTATGGCGAAAAAAAAGAATAGCAATGCACCTATGGTGTTGTTGTTGATTGCTATATTAATTGCAATACTTGTTCTGATAGGATCTGTTTGGTGGCTTGCTGTTGTCACAGGCAGTCTTTGTCCTGGAACAGGAGAGATAGTTTCGGAGGAGAGAAAGGTTGGTGAGTTTCATAGCGTTCGATTAGAAGGATCTGGCAATCTGTATGTGACACAGGATAAAATGAGTAGTGTTGTGATTGAAGCAGAAGATACAATATTGCCGCGTTTGAAGACTTCTGTTGAGAATGGTGTCTTGGTGATAAAGGATCAAGGATTTTTTTGTTTTGGAAGGCCAATAGATGTATATCTTTCTATGGACGAGATTAAAAGCCTGGCAGTGAGTGGTTCTGGAAAAATCATAGGTCAAACATTACTTGAATCTGAAGCACTTGAAATGAAAATCACTGGTTCTGGAAAAATAGATGCCAATGTAAAAGCTACTCTTTTAGAAACGATCATTTCAGGATCTGGGGAGTCTAGAATTAGAGGTGCTGCAGGAGTGCATACGATCAGAATTAGTGGTTCCGGAAGGATAGAATCGTATGATTTATTGACAACGAGATCAGATATTATAGTGAGTGGCTCTGGCAAAGCAGAGATCCATGCTATTGATAATCTTGATGTAACGATCTCTGGCTCTGGCAAAGTGATCTACAAAGGAGAACCTGTTATTGATCAAACTATTTCAGGATCAGGAAAGATTCAGGCATATGCCTGATTTTCTTTCTATTTGTATTATTGCAACCTCTGTACAAACACTAAAAAACCTGAATGGCTTAAGGGAAATCCATCGGGTCTTGAGATTTTTCCCTGCATCTTCCAATTTCTGACAATGATCTCAGAGATTTCTGTTATTAAATATTCTTCAGGAATGGCGTTCACGAATTCTTGTACTTGTGATGTGCTTGGAGAGTATGCAACAATCCATCCTCCAATTTTTACTTTCTTAAATTGATGAATAGCATTCCAAGGTTCAGTTACATCAAGAAACCAAAGATCTGCAGTATTATCTTTCAAGGGAAGTTTCTCGTAGACATCCGCTAGCTCAGTAGTGATATTATTCAGTCCGAGAAGGTAGATGTTCTTCTTCACTTTCTCAATATTTTCATTGTTGTTATCATAGGAATAGACTTGCTTAGCAACATGTGCAAAGAAACAGGCTGATCCACCAGAACCAGAGCCTGCATCAATAATGATTGAGTTTTTCCCTATGCCGCATCGTGCAATTACATGGCCTATGTCTTTCAGAGGAACCATTTGAGCGCCACGACCCATTTTCTTGTACTTGTCAATAAAGTCGGCAGTATAGACAGTATATTTTTCTGCATGATCTGATGCTAAGAGGTCACCGTCCTTAGCTTTTTCTACAATTTTAGCGTCAATCTTTCCGAAGCGAGTGTTCACTACTTTTTCATTCTCTCGATAATATCGCTTATCTCCTTTTTTTCCAACAAGGATTTTTTTGATCATAAGATCTGAGAATGAGTGACACTTTTAAAATCTATTGTTGTGGAGGATTTTGTTGTTGCATTTGTTGCTGTTGTTCTGGTGTGTATTGTTGTTGCTGATTCTGAGGATATTGTTGCGGATTTTGTTGTTGCATTTGTTGCTGTTGTTCTGATTGCTGTTCATATTTAGGAGGTTCTTTTATTTTTTGTGTCTTTAATATTATATTGATGATGAAACCTTCAATATCATTGTAAAACTCCTTTAGATATTTGAAATAATTAGCAAGTACACCTATAACTGATTTTATATAAGGTTCAATTTTCTTCCAAAAAGGCATCAATGGCTTCAAAGCTTTTACTATATGTGGCTTGTATTTGATTTTTTGTTGCAAAAACCAGATCCGCATCTCAAGCAAAAATACAACATCGTTTTTGTTCTTCTGATAGAAGACATTGCCTGTGTACACTAATGCAGCAAGCAAGATAGGAATAACAAACCAATAGATTAGATAGACCCACCATGCTTTTCTGGATGTAGGCTCTTCAAATAAGTTCAAAGGAGCATCTTCTTCAGGTTCTTGTGTTACAGGAGAAGGAGATTCTTCAGGAGGAGGGGTTTCTACATCGACATCATGCACTTGATCTCCTGTGTCTATGGTAAACTCATCACAATCGCGTACGTGAAGGAATCTTCTGTCTAAAGGATAGCCGTCTTTTGTTGAAACAAGTTTATATTGTCCTTCCTCTTCGAAAACGTAGGTTCCTCCTCCTGTTGTATTAGTGTTAAAAGTAGCGAGCTCCTGATAAATATTACTGACAATTCTCTGCACAGATATGGAAACACCATCAAGTGCTTCGCATAGCGAAGAATATTCTTGATCTACAAGACCTATATCTATGTAGCAACCTTCTCTTGTTTCTGAAGTGTTGTAGGCGACAATAGTTGTGTTCTGATTAAGACAGATTCTTGGAGGAATGACAAGATAGATGCCGACAGGATCGTCCATAGTAAAACTACAATCAGTAGGACAAGAATCGTAATCCTCATAACTAGATTCACACCAATTATCACCACAATAAGTGACATTCAATGTGAAATTTGCTGACGTTGTATCAATACTGTCGTTCAGAGTAACAGTAATATTGCGATAACCAACGTGCTGCTGCAATGGAGTAAAATTCACAGTCACATTATAAGTAAAGGTGGTATTTTGAGAGAGTAAGAGGGTTAATAGATTTCCACTCACATTAGCATAGAGCGTATCTGTTTCTGCGTCATATGCTGTCATGTAGAAGATAGCAGGGACACCGAAATACGAGGTCACATTAGTGATATGTGTAATCTGTGGTGCTGTGTTATTACCAATAACTTCGACGTTAAAAGATATGCTGCCGTTAACAGATCCTATAACTTCAACGGCATTGAGCATCATAGTATTGTTGCCAATATATCCTGAACTTGGTCTCCAGATGATTCTTGCTTGTGTAGCATTTTCTTTAGTAATAGTTGCTTCTCCGATATCCGTATACAACGCTACATCACGGCCGTTGTATTCAGCGAAATCTGCTGTGATATTTAGTAATTCTCCTACAAGAATTGTCTGATTAGAGACATTGAACCAGTAAGGAGGAGTATCGCTTTCATCAACATATTCGGTAAAAATACTTGTATTTGTTTTACTATTGCTATTGGTGAGATTGATCTGAATGCTCAGATTAGTATTGGCTTTCGCGGCCCAACCATGGCCGCTTGGTTCTGGTATTTGATAATAGTAAGTTGTACTATTGTATGAAGTAAGATTGCTAACAGGAGACCAACCGTCGCTTCCAAAACGATAACTTCCTATAGCTTCACTAATAGTTACACCACTTATTTCTTCGAAGTCAACAAAGAAATTATAGGTGTCGTTATGTGCAGAGGTGAGGTTTTCTGTTGCTCCGCTCTTGTTAACATAAGGACCATTCTGTGTATAGGTGAAGCTCAAATCAAGTAATGATGGTGTTTGTGATGTATCGCTTGTTGAGAGCAAAGCCATATATTGAACATAACGATAACCTTTAGGGAATGCCACTACACCACTGGTCAAATTAGAACTCCAGTCATCATAAGTGCTATTATCTCTTGAGATTCTTGTTCTAATATCGAGATACGTGGTTGGTGCTGAAGAAAGTTCATTCCAACTAATTGAGACATTTGGGAAACTCCCTAAATCGAATGCACGTGAAATAAAAGTTCCATAATTAGAATAACCTGTCTCGGTGAAAGTACTATTAGTATCGCCTGATTCAAGCATCACATTATCTAGATAAACAATGGCTGTTGCGCTACTCAAGATGCAGATTATTGAACCAGAAGTGTCTGAGCCTGTTGTAAAGGTGAAGTTAGCCACATTCCATGAAACATCGCTTGTTGCAGCAGTTGCTGTCGTAACTCCTGTCGCATCAGTGAACTCGTCGACATAACAATAGAAGCCAGTGCCTGTTGTATAAGTCATGTTGTAATAATAGCTGACAGTATATTCTTTATTCGCTATTAATGTCAAGGGTTGTGTGATTGACGTTGTTGTTTGTGATGTGTGATTAAAGAAAGCACTTCTACTTCCATCTATGGAAATTGTTGTTGAATCATTCACACCTTCTGTCGGGCTTGATGTCCATCCTGATAATGACGCTGTTTCAAAACTCGGATTATTGATATGATTTTTGAGTCCGAGATACACTTGATTGGAGACATTTACGGTGTTGTTATGATTGCCTTGTTCGAATTCTGAATTGATAGTGTCTACGTAAGTATCAGCAAGGACGAAAGCACTGGCTAGCAGAATGATGATAATGCTTAGGTATATTGTGTTTCTCATTCTATAAGCTCCATTTTGTTTTCAGTGGTTTTTTTGTATGATTTGATTGCTTTATCCACATTTGATTTGCTAACATTGATCTTATCTGCTTTATCATTTATTTCGTTGAGCATTTTTTTATGTTTTTCCAGTTCTGGAGTATCTATTTTTTTTAGTAGGATACCCTCTTCAGTGATGATATACATCAAAAATCCAGATCCTTCTTCAATTTTAAGCTCAGAACGAATATCTTTAGGAATAACAATTTGCCCCCTTGCATCACATTGTACAATCTTTGCATATTTCTTCATTGCTGTCCTCCTATAAGATGGGGGTGTGCAGCCAATCAATCGGGGGGATGAAATGGCTGCACAAAAAATAGACACTATACTACGCGCATAGTTTCTGATATTCAGACAAACTTCTGGGAAATCAGAGATTTGTTCTGAATATCAGAATTATGGGTTATTTTATTTATAAATATTATTATGCTGTAGAATATGGAAAAGAAAGAGAAAATGTGGAGAACTCTTCAGTCATGCGAAATATATATAAAAGCGATTCAGGTTCTTAGCTAGAATACTATGCTTCCATGGCTAAACCCTAACGGTTTAGAATCCGTTGGACTATTCGACATGCGTCGAATAGGCCGGTTTTGTGTGGATGCAAAATTTGCTTCCGTGGCTTAGTCTGGCTAGAGCGGGTGGCTGTTATCTCTTATGAGAAAGAGACCACCAGGTCCCCGGTTCGAATCCGGGCGGAAGCGTTGCTTTTGATCGGAACAGGAGAAATCCGTGCGCTTGAGTCCGAAGGACGAAACGCACATTTGGATGATAACCTTTTCTAAAGGTTATGTTCTTGTATCCGGGCGGAAGCGTTTATCATAAGCGTGGCTTATGGTATGGAATGACCTCGTAGCTTAGCCTGGGAAATGGTTACGCTCATTTCATACGCAAAGGGCGGCATGCGCTCCTTCGGAGCTTAGCCGACCGCGTTGAAGCGTATTTGGGCATTAGAGTGCTCGACTGATATGCTTACGCAATAGACATCGAGTGGTCCCGAGTTCAAATCTCGGCGAGGTCATCTTTTCTTTTCTTAATTGTGTTTTAGAAGGATTTGAACTCTCCGAGTTCACCCTCAAAGCCTTCGGCTTTAGGGCCATTCGAGCTTCGCTCTCATCGGAATCTCGGCGAGGTCATTTTATTTTTTCTTAGTCAGTTACGCTTTTATATTATTGATTATTCTCGTCTTTATGGGAATAGTGAAGCAGATACAGAGTATTGTGGAAGGAACTTTTAAGAGACAAAGTCCAAAATTAGTTCTTCCAGATGGAACCTATACTAATGAGTTAACTCCTACGTTGGTGCGCAATGATCATAAGGAAAATAGAAATGCAGATAGATTAATGGAAAGACATGCAAAAAAAGCAATGAGTTTTCTTGAGAATTACAGGTTAGATTTTGGGCCGGCTCATTATAATAAGTTATTTGAAATGATAGAAAGTATTATACATCCTATCTTCTGGGTTGAAGGCAATACTCCTGGATGTGGTGTGGGTCCTATCATTCCAAGCGGTGAAAATTTCTATGCTACAAGAGATAAACCGCTTTTATTCCAGTGGAAATTAATTGATCATTTAGATAGAAAAGCATATACTGCTTGTAAAAATTTCTCTTCGGAGGCTGCAAAAGTGTATGTAAAAATTCGCTTTAATAATGTTTTTTCCTGTCCTCCTTCTGTTTGTTACGAACCTGAATTTATTCCTACTGATAATCTACGATTTATTCTTAATAAGGATATCTATCTCACGAGTTCACTCAAAGAAGCTACCTCTTCGTATGTGCGAAGTAAATCAGCTGATGAAAGCCATGAAGTTTCCGTTAAATATGTTCTTTCTATGGTTGATGATGGATTTGTTGTTGATTTGAAGTATATTGCAAAGGCTTTGGAGAAAGACGGTGTGTTTGACAAATACGATGTTGTTGCGAGAGTTACCGATCAAGGTAAACTTTCTAAGATTTTTCATCTTCATACAGAAGTGCCAAGATCTCTTGAAATTGCTCAAGAACACATTATGGATGGATTTTATGAATCAGAAAATTTAACGTTAGAGGAACATGTTAAGAAAGACTCTCAAGACAGAGAACTTATTAGGCTTGCTGATACAGGAGTTA
This sequence comes from Candidatus Nanoarchaeia archaeon, assembly GCA_028279685.1. GTDB lineage: Archaea > Nanobdellota > Nanobdellia > Woesearchaeales > SKIA01 > JANQNG01. The sequence goes on from JANQNG010000059.1 coordinate 123,937, forward strand.
AAGGTGCAGAGATAAAAACAAATACTAAAACGGGAGAAATTTATTTTGAAAAAACTTTTTCTAATCGTGATAAAGAAATACGTGAAATAAATGTAAAAGAATTATGGTACGATAATAAAACAGATCTTCTCGATGATCCAATACTTGTTGGAGGACATTATTTTAATGATGTAGTTCAACATATAGCAGAACATTACAAAGAGCTAGAAGAGATTTACAAATATAAATTCAATATATGCTGAACCGCACATCCTCACACATGATAACGAACAACTGGTCAGCATTGTCTTGCTTCAATATGTCTTTGGTTTTGAAATCCTGTTCGGAAGGCAAACATTTCCTGTAAGGCTGAGAATGCAAATCTACAATCGTGCCTTCAGGACAGCGTTCAGCAACTACTCTGTGAAAGCTTTGATGTGATGTTTTGGGGATATGCAGCTTATTCACTACATATTTTCCTTTATCTTTTATCTCACCTATTAAACACGCCTTAAATTCTTGTTCAAGATTAAAATCATAGTACGCAACTAATTCTTCATATGAACCTTCTGTCATAATAACTTGATGAGTTTCATTGATAAAAATAGTATTACCTTCAATAGTTGTACTGGAAAACAAACTCATAATCACATCAGGAATGCCATAGTTCAGAAAAATGAATGATAATATAAGTAATCCAATAAGCACACCCATGATTCTTCCATTGAACTTACTTCTTTTTAATTCTTGTTCGAGATCTTCTTCAAGCCCTTCTCGCATCTCTGCGTGAAGTTCATCAGTAGTTTTCTTCATATATCAATCTCCAAAATTACAGGTGCATGATCTGAGAGATGAGGATGTAGTACGCGAAGATTTTTGACTTTAATAGTATCTGAACAGATGAAGAGATCGAATGCTTTCTTCGGATTATATGCAGGATATGTTTTATCTGATAGTTTATTTACAATATATAGACCCGTTCTTTTCACTAGAGGATCAAGCTCTTTAAATCCTTTGAAGATATTGAAGTCCCCACAAATAATCACTTTCTTTTTTTTCTCAATAAGTTTTTTAAGCTCTTCGAAATCTTGTCTTCTTGTTTTTTTTCGTAAAGGAAAGTGAGCCATAAATAACGTTATATCTTTGTTTATCTTGATTTCGTAGAAGTGTTTTTTTCTTCCGTGTTTGAAATAATGTTCTTTGAAAGGATGTTTCTTTTTTGCAAGAAAGCCATTGCCATGTGCTCTGAAATAAGGAAGGTGCTGTAGTATTCCTTTTTTGCTGTATTTTTTACTGAAATGATATTCTTTGCGTTTCTCATCCGCAAGTCGGTTAAGTTGATTTCCGTTTTTATGAAATGGAGATTCTTTGTCAATTTCAATAAAGCAGCAGAGATCAGGATCCTCTTGAGCGATCATCTCATGGACTTTTTGAAGAATAATATCTTCTTTTTTCCTTGGTTTCCTAAGGAATCTAAACCAATGGATAATATAATTCCTCCATGATCCTGTATGCCCTCTACCATATTCGAGGTTATAGAGTAGTATTTTGAATGATGTCATTTTGAAAGTGATATATGAAATGGATGAGGCTGTTTGGAGTCAAACCAGCGATAAACTGCGCGCAGTTTATAATCATGCATGCGTTTCGCACTTCGTGCTCAAGCGCATGGATGTGATGAGGCTGGCCGGAGTCGAACCGGCGACCTTCGGTGAGTGAGACCAACGTCATCTATGGATCTAGCCGTTATTGGCTTGATAAGCCACTAGACCACAGCCTCTTGTGTTATCATGATTTAATAAGGTATTTATATATATTATGGCACAGGACATCTTCTCAACATACTTTTATAAATCGCTTCTGATTGGCAATAACATGGCCAAAAGCACAAAGATAGCCTCTTTATATAATAATGTTGTTGTGGATATAGCCATGGATACGATGGGTATGAGGAAACAAGCTTTAGTGTTTGTCAACACGAAGAAATCCGCTGAGGTTGAAGCAGAGCGTATTGCCAAAAAGAGAAAACTGGAAAAGAATTCCACAGAAGAATACCAATTAAAGATCTTATCAGAAGAGATACTCAAAGTATTATCTTCCCCTACAAAGCAGTGCAAACGCTTAGCAGCATGTGTTGCAAAAGGAACAGCATTTCATCATGCAGGATTAGCAGCTAAGCAAAGAGAGTTAGTAGAGGGGAATTTCAAGAAAGGAGTAATTAGAATTATTTGCGCCACGCCAACTTTGGCCGCGGGCATAAATTTACCAGCGTTCCGTGTTGTTATAAGAGATCTTTCAAGATTTGAGCCTCGGAGAGGAATGGCAAGAATTCCTGTGCTGGAATATCATCAGATGGCTGGTCGTGCAGGTCGTCCAGATTTTAATGATGAATATGGTGAAGCAATCTGTATTGCACAAACTGAATCACAAAAAGAAGGCATTATTAAGAAATACATCCATGGAGAACCTGAAGAAATCTATTCGAAGCTAGCAGTTGAGCCTGTTCTCAGAACATACTTACTTTCGCTTATTGCATCGAATTTCGTTAACACCATAGAGGAAATCATGGATTTTTTTGGACGAACATTTTATGCACATACTTTTGGAAACACAGGAGAGCTTGAAAGCATAATCAGAAGAATGCTGAATCTTCTTGCTTCCTGGGATTTTATAGGATTAGGTAATATTGAGAATGATTTTACCAGTGCTGATGAACTAGAGAATGACAGCAGCATGATTAAAGCAACTCCTCTCGGGAAAAGAGTAGCTCAATTATATCTTGATCCATTAACGGCGCATGAACTCATTAAAGGAATTGAAAGAAGCAAAGAATTAATTATTATGCCCTTTACGCTTCTCCATCTTGTGTGCTCTGCATTAGAGATGCGTCCTTTGCTCAGAGCAAAAACTGCGGAGTACGAAACAATCCAAGAAAAAATAAATCTCTACAATGAGCGAATGCTGCAAAAAGAACCTCCTTTGTATGAATCTGAGTATGAAGATTTTCTCAATGCAATCAAGACAACAATGCTGTTGGATGAATGGATTGATGAGCGCAATGAAGATTATTTATTAGAAACATACTCTGCTACTCCTGGAGAATTGAAATACAAAATTGATATTGCTGACTGGTTACTATACTCTTGTGTTGAGTTAGCAAAACTACTCCCTCATGTAAAATTTGTTGCGGAATGTAATAAATTAAGATCACGATTGAAATACGGTGCACGTGAAGAACTCTTGCCATTATTGAAACTAAAGAATATTGGAAGAATCAGAGCAAGAAAATTATTTGCTAATAGGATAAAAGATGTCGGAGATGTCAGAAAAGCTGATTTTATTGTGCTGACACAATTGATTGGCAGAGCTACTGCGATTGATATCAAGAAGCAAGTCGGAGAAGATATTTCCAAACTCAAGGTTAAGAAGAATAAACGAAAAGGCCAGATTAGTTTAAATGATTATAAGTAGATTTATATAATAATAGGAGTTATATATCTTATGGCAAAGTGCAGCATTTGCGGAACAAAGATACAAGAGACCTTCATGAAGAAAATGATAGGTACTGTGGTGAAGGATGAGAAAGGAAAGAAACACATAGTATGCAATGCTTGCCAGCAGAAATTCTCAAATGATAAAGCAGAAATGCTAAAAGCAAAGAAATAAGACTGCAAAACCTTTAAAAACGTCTTCTATGTCCAGTTTTTATCGCTTCCGTAGCTCAGTCCGGCTAGAGCGGCTGCCTCGTAAGCAGCAGGTCGAGGGTTCAAATCCCTCCGGGAGCTTTCTTCACTTCTTCAATGGCTTTATCCCTTCAGGAAAATAGGTGTATTTATACTCTTGGTAGGCAATTAAAGTATCATAGCTCCTGATAATATCAGGAAATTGTTTTCTAATTTCTATAATAGTGTCATGAAATTCTTCTTGGTTCTTAGTGAGCAAATATAATAACACATTCCACTTACCTAAGGTGTTAGTCGCCCAGAGTACGTTTGGCTGCTGCCGTATGAATTCGCAGAATATTTTCTCATTTTCTTCGCTAATATTTTGCAACTTGAACAATACTGCATGGATTGAATATCCTAATGCATGATAGTTAATCACAGGCCTAAATTCGATGATTACATTTTGCCTAATCATTTTTTTAATTCTATAGGCGACAGCATCGGGAGAAAGTTTTGTTTTTTTAGAGATTTCAGCTAATGTTGCGCGCGCATTGTTTGCAAGTTCTCTTAATACTTTGAAATCAGTTTCATCCACGTCAAGATCATCGTCTTTTTTCTTCATGAAATCCTTAAAGAAACTTGAATCATTTCTTCCAGTTTCTTCTTTAATGGAAACATTATCAATAAAAGCCTCTGTCAAGGTAGCGCTTTTTATTGTTTTAAGTAAGATGATCATTTCACAATTCTGTAGCACTTTTGTTTTATTGATGATGCGTTTCATGATGTTATCAAACTGATCGACATTTTTCGCCATGATTGCTATTTCATAATCTAGTCTTCCGCTAAATTTGAGAATAGCATTGATGTTTTCTTCTAGCTTCATGAAATCGATCAACTGTTTTTCATCTTCCAAAGAACTATGAAAATCCAGAAATAAGTGATATGATTGATAACCTAGTTTTTTAGCGTTAACTAATGTCCTATATCCTTGGATAAGCCCATTCTTTTCATATTGTTGAATTCTATATTTAATAGCATCCCTGGTTAATCCTACATGATCTGCTATTTTTGCGTAGCTGAAACGAGCATTCCTAGTAAGCATATATAATATACGCTTATCTTTCATATCGAGCTTCAATTGAGGAATTTCCTGATTTTCACCTGTTAAAACCTTCATTCTTTATTGAAATACTAAACTAATTTATATATTTTTCGGAAAACAATGAAATATGGCTAAAAAGTTTTTTATATTCCTTTCACTATAACAACATTGTGCTGAAAAAGCATGGAGGCAAAAATAATGACAACCGTCACATTGAATGGAACAAGAGGTTCCGGACCTGCACCAATGACGGGACAGCAACAAGAAACATTAGACAACAAGATACAGAAAGCTGCTGAGCAAATAGCGGCTGAAGGAAAAGCTGGTTTTTATCATCATCTGGAAGCGTATGCCATGGCTGATGTGATTAATCTTATAGATAGAAAAGAAACTGAAGAGCTCTATCAACAGCTGAAAGCAAATATTCCAGTTTATGGAGGAAATACAACATCATATACCATCAAAACAGATAACGTCACACTCGTCGTTGATGCAGGGACGGGATTACGTTCTGAAGGTGCTCCGGCATCTTCAGAGCCTATCCATATTGCACTGACGCACACTCACAGAGATCATTTAGATGGCTTTGACATCTGGGGCCCTATCTATTTTGCACCTATTACTATATATGGCAGGCGAAATAATGGCAAGTACCTTGAGGAAACACTGCATGATTTATTTTCGGATGATAAATGGCCTGTTGATCCATTCACGGTCAATCCAAATACAAAGATTAAAGAAATTGATGATGAAGGAATTATTGAAATAGGTGATTTGAAAGTTGAATACAAACACAGCGATAAATCATTCCATCCATTACATGGCATAACAAGCTATAAAATTACCACTCCAGAAAATGCAAAGATAGTGATCATGACTGATATAGAACTCAATGGCAAATCTGATAAAGAACTTGCATCACTTGAAGCATTTGCACACGATGCAGATATGTTATTAATTGATGCACAATATACTCCTGAAGAATATGCTATGAAAAAAGGTCAGGGTCATACAACATATGATGTTGCTGTTGAGTTTGCAAGAAAAGCAGGAGTAAAAAATACAATATTGACGCATCATGATCCAACACATGATGATTTTGATATTTGGAAGAAAGAACAACTAGCTAATCAATATCTTGAAAAGATTGGTAGACCAGAAGATATGACTATGGCTTGTGCATATGATGGTATGAGGGTTGATCTGTAAGAAAACAAAAATACCGAAGAGAAACTCTGTGATAATATAGTTTTAGCCAAGATTATTTGATTTTTTTTCTCTGATAAAAAAACAGATTTATGTTTTTATCGGAAAAAAATAAAATCGTGTATTTCCCGATTTTTCTTCAATTAACTTTTTAAACCGTCGTTCATTTTGATAGTTGATGGGTTATGCTTTAATCATTACTGAAAAGCCATCGCAAGCATTGAAAATAGCGACGGCATTAGCAGACAAATCTCCAAAAAAAGTGAATGAGAAAGGAGGAGTATATTACTTTGACCTTACACATAACGGGAAAAGAGTGATTGTTTCCTGTGCTGCGGGACATCTTTTCAGTGTTGCTGAGAAAGAAAAATCATTCAAATATCCTAGTTATGATATAGATTGGGTGCCTTCTTATAGAGATAATAAAGGTGCAGCATTCACAAAAAAATATGCTGATACTATTAAGAAATTAGCAAAAGACGCTTCTGAATTTGTTGTTGCTTGTGACTTTGATATAGAAGGAGAAGTCATTGGATTGAATATTTTGAGGTTTCTTTGCAATCAAAAAGACGCTAATAGGATGAAATTCTCAACATTGACAAAGAATGAATTGATCAAGGCGTTTGATACAAAACAAGATCATCTTGAATGGGGACAGGCAAAAGCAGGAGAAACAAGACATTTTCTTGATTGGCTTTATGGTATTAACTTATCAAGAGCAATGATGCTTGCTGTAAAGAAAGCAGGATCATTTAAAGTATTGAGTATAGGGAGGGTGCAGAGTCCCGCATTGAAGATCATTGTCGACAAAGAGAAGGAGATCAGAGCATTTGTTCCAGTGCCATATTGGCAATTACAATTATTATCGGATAAAAATTCAATTATGATAGAGTCTTGGCATAAGGATGACAAGATCTTTGAAAAAGAAAAAGCAGAGGAAATTAACAATAAATGCAAAGGAAGAGATGGTGACGTTGTTGAAATAAAAACATCTGAATCTAAACAACAGCCACCAACACCTTTTGACTTAGGTTCTTTACAAACAGAAGCGCATAAATTATTTGGTTACAAGCCAAAAAGAACATTAGAAATAGCACAAGCTTTGTATTTAGATGGCGTCGCTTCATATCCTAGAACATCATCTCAGAAATTGCCAACAGAGTTAGGACTAAAGAATATTCTTGAAAAACTAAAAAAAATGAAGAAATATGAAGCATTAGCTGGAAAAGTTTTATCATTTAAGAAATTAAAACCTCATGAAGGTAAAAAAACAGATCCTGCACACCCTGCAATCCACCCAACAGGAGAATCCCCTGGTAATCCTCTCAATGATCAGGAAATAAAAATCTATGATTTAATTGTTAAAAGATTCTTAGCTACTTTTGGAGAACCTGCAAAAAGAGAAACAATGACAGCAACTATTGAAATAGAGAAAGAACCTTTTATTGCTAAAGGTACAAGAACAATATTCAAAGGATGGCATGAATTATATGATCCTTATGTCAGATTAAAGGAAGTTGAGCTTCCTGAATTAAAGAAAGGAGAAACATTGAAAACAAAGGAATTAAATCTGTTGGAAAAAGAAACACAACCTCCAAAAAGATATACACAATCTTCAATTGTTAATGAACTTGAGAAAAGAGGTCTTGGTACAAAAGCAACACGAGCAGATATTGTTGATAATCTTTTCAAAAGAGGTTATGTTATAGGTGAAAACAACATTGAAGCGACTGAATTAGGAATAAAAACTATAGATGTAATTGAAAATCATGTTAAAGACATTGTTGATGAGGAATTGACAAGACAGTTCGAAGAAGAGATGGAAAAGATCCGCGAAGAAAACAAGACTCCTGAACAGATTCTTGAGAAGGCAAAATCAACATTGACGAAAATATTAGAAACCTTCAAGAAAGATGAGCAAGCTATTGGAGAAAAATTGCTGCAATCATATAGAGAATCTTTGGAAGCAGAGAATACTCTTGGCAAATGTCCGAAATGTGATGGTAATCTGATGATTAAACGAAGCAAGTTTGGCAGATTTATTGGGTGTAATAAATATCCTGATTGTAAATATACATTGAAAATTCCCCAAGGGGGCAGAATCAAATGTACTGAAGATCTCTGTGAGGAATGTAAGATGCCTATTATTATAATAGGGAGTGGCAAAAGACAGCAGAAAGTATGTGTAAATCCTGATTGTTCTACAAAAAGGATCGGTGAAAATGCTGCTGAACAAGAGAAGATAGAAAAAGAGGCTGCTGGCAGGAAATGTCCTAAATGTGGGAAGGATCTTGTGATTAGAAAATCAGTCTATGGTGAATTCTTAGGATGTTCAGGGTTTCCGAAATGCAAGCATACTGAAGCATTAAATGGAAATAATGGAAAGAATAATAATACGAAAAAAGAATCATAAATCTTTTTGCTTTTCTTGTATGTTTATTTTTGCTTGTTCAATAGAATAGGTTATCTGGTTCATGAAGATAAGTGAGGTTTCGCTCTCAGGATTGTCCTGTGCGTTTTTGTGTGTAATTGCTGCTATGAGTTCACTACGTTCATGCTCTGTAAATATATTTGCTTCTGTAAGTATTTCTTCAGCTAGATAAGGTCTTATTGTTTGACCATTTCCTCTTTCTATGTTGATGTTATATGGTGTTTTAGGAACAAGTAATTCGTTGGATGCTCTAATCTCTATTTCTATTTTTTCGCAAATGCTATCGCTTCTGAGCAATTTAGCAATGGTGTCTAGCCAGTTTTTGTAAAATTCTCCTGATTCTCTATAATCAGGATAGTTAAATTTTCTTTTCCCTATGCGTTCTTCTCTTAGAACATATGATGCTATTCGTTCATGAACATTTTTGTTGTTGACTAAATAGTCAATCGATTCTCCTAAAAAAAATAGTGGCCCTATACTATCTCCTAGTTCAACAGGTGTTTGTTTTGGTTTTCCTCTTTTTTTTGTTTTTTTCTTTTGTATAGGAGACTTTTTTTGTTCTTCAATAGTTGGCTCAGGTGATTTTGTTTCTTGAACAGGAGGTTCTAGCTTCTTTTTTTCGACAGGGGGTGGGGGAGTATATGTTTTTCCTGCTTGTTCAACTTCTTCTCTGTCATAGTAGATGCTCTTTCCTTCCCATCTGATCAATCCTTGTTCATTATCTATAAAAAGCCGCTTATTGATTTCCTCAGAAGGCAAATTTGCTTTTTCTAAGATTGCTTTCGCTTCTTTTCGAGTAATTCTGCTGTTGACAATCTCACTACCCATTTTGAAGGGAAATACTAAATCATTTATAAACCTAGTTTTAACCACTATATAGTGGTTTATTTATAAAGAAATTCCATAAGATTTATATACCTTAGGGCGTTACCTTACCTATCATTCACATGGGTCCTTGGTGAGTTGAGTCATATGACAGGACAATGAAACTAAGACACGCGTGATTGATTCAGCCCGTCACGAGAGTACTCGGGGGAGCATACGGTGAACACCAGGCGATGATTTCCGGGAGTTAGTGTTTCGGGCGTCATGTTCATATTCATTTGATCATGATTCAGGGGACGATTGTGTCCCGAATGGCAGAAGCCAGAAAAAAGCATGAACAAGCGTTCATATCACATTCACAGCACGTTTTTGTGCATTTTAACAATAATACTATATCGCATAGACGCGCTTGTTCTGAAGAAATACAACATAGATTGAGTACAATAATACAGACGTATTGAATCGCTCACTCTATGTAGCTATATAAGGAGGCATTACAATGGGAAAAATAAGCCAATTATCGTCAAAGTACATAGTGCAGTCTTCAATCACTATTGATGGTGTTGTAGACAGACCTGATGTGGTCGGCGCTATTTTCGGCCAGACAGAAGGACTTCTTGGTGAGGATCTTGAATTGCGTGATCTGCAAAAATCAGGAAGAATAGGAAGAATTGAAGTTAATCTCAACACGCAAGGAGGAAAGACTTCAGGAGAGATTATTATTCCTAGTTCTTTAGACAAAGCAGAGACTGCAATTATAGCATCTGCATTGGAAGTTATTGAACGAATTGGACCATGCAATTCGAAAATCAAAGTACAAAAAATAGAAGATGTTAGAATATCCAAGAGAAAAGCAGTGATCGACAGAGCAAAAGATCTCTTGAGGACACTCATGGATGAGGTTCTACCTGATTCTTCAGAATTAGCAGGAGAGGTTGCCGAAGCAGTTCGTGTATTTGAGATTGGAGAATATGGTAAAGACAGATTAGCAGCAGGCCCTGCTATTAAGGAGTCTGATGAGATCATTGTTGTTGAAGGCAGAGCAGATGTGGTGAATCTGCTTAAGCACGGATTCAAGAACGCTATTGCGTTGAACGGTGCTTCAGTACCTCAAACAGTTATTGATTTAGCCAAGGAAAAAACGGTTGTCGTTTTTGTAGATGGTGATCGCGGCGGTGATTTAATTATCTCTGAACTACTTGCTGTTGCTGATATTGATTTTGTGACGAAAGCACCTGACGGAAAAGAGGTTGAAGAGATTACGAAGAAAGAGATCCATAAAGCGCTGCGTTCAAAGATCACTGCAGAACAAGCAAAACTTGAATTGAAAGATCTTAAGGAGAAGATGGAGAAACATAAGCCAATGATTGGTGGAAAAGGTGCTCCAAAGAAAGGACCTCAAAGATCTGCTCCGAAAAGCCCTGCGAAGACATCGACAAAACCTGTTCGATTGAAGAATCCTTCACCCAAAGAGAAGGAGACATTCAATAATCTTGTCGAAGACTTAATAGGTACCAAAGGCGCTTATGTTCTTGATCAGAAACTCAATATTTTAGGAAAAGTTCCAATTACAGAATTACAGACTACTATTAAGAGTTTAAGTTCAGGCGTATATGCAATTCTTGTTGATGGTGCGGTTGACAGAGACTTAGCAGAGGTTGCCGAGAGAGTTGGTGTTGCATTCATCATAGGTATGTCTACAAAGGTGAAATCTAACAAAGTCAACATTATGACGGTGGATGCACTTGAGTAGAGTTTTTTTTATTTCTATTTATTTAATATTAAAACATAACTTATTTAAGTTTTAAAACAATCCCGAAGTTATGTTAGAAGATAATTTAAAAAACTCCGATGTCATTTTAGACTGTATTTTTTGGACTCCTAAAAAAAATTTTCCTAAAGTGAGAGAGTATTTAATGAATGAAGGTAGATTGGTTCTGCCAAAACAATATCCTAAAGCAAAAACAGACCCTAAAGATTTTGAGTGGGATTTAAAGAAATATCTCATCTATGAAGATCCAGAACTTGTTAAAGGGCAACTAAAAGGAATATTCAAGGTTTATTTTAATGATTCTCACAAAGAGGGTGATTTTATTTTATTCGCTTATTATATGAGGGAGTTTAACAACACTATATTGCAATTAGATCCTATGAAGAGAGTTATGAAAAAAGTGTATAGCATGCTTGATGAAGTCAGAGTTACTGATTTTTATCTCAGACCTATGGGTTTGAGTGTATTTGAGTAATACTTATTGACATGAAAAAGTCGTAATATTAATAAGTCTCCTCATCTTAGCTTATCTTATGGGGAAAAAGAGGTTTCATTGGGAGAAAGGGAAAGGGCTTTCTAAGAAGAAGAAATTCATCATTATTGCAGCGATAGTTCTTGTCATATTGGCTGCTTTCGTGTTGCTCGGTGTTGGCTACATAGGTATTCTCTTAGGTGACGGACTTGTCTTATCAGTGAAGCCAATCCATACGGTTGTCGATGCAGAATACGATGAGCTTGTTGATTTTGCTTTTGATGTTTCTATAAGTAATGAAATGCTTTGTAATGCTAGATGCAATTATTCATTTGTTGATGTAAGTGATAATCGTTATATAGATTCTGGAATGTTTGAAGCAGGGAATCTCAAGTTTTTTTCAAAAAAATATGAAGTTATGGCAGGAAAGAGAGGGTCTGGCCAGAAAATATATCGTTTCAGAGTTGAATGCGGTACGTTTGGAAAGTCATGCATTGCTCAAGAGAGAAGTGCAACGGCAATTGGTATGCTAAACTATCAACTTAGTAATAGAGAAGAAGGCCTTAAAAAAATGTTTGCTGAACGTCTTCCAGGAGACTTCCAGAAAATTAATACATTGGTAATACAACAAGATGAGCTTCTCAAAAAGAAAGCGCTTCTCACAGGAAAAGTAATATTTGATGAGGAACTTATTATTCCTACTGGAAAAATAGAAGAAATAGTGCTTCAGGCAGAAATGATCAGAACTCTCTGGAATGAAGAGCAATATCTGGCTATTGATGAGCAGTATGATAAGTTCAAAGAACGCATGCAATCTATAGAAGCGTCACTCACTCTCTTTGATACCGCTATAACAGAAGCTGTCACGGAAAAGAACACATTAATAGATCTTTATAATGATCTCGCGCAAGAACAATTTTATTTGATCACAACAGTGAGAGAAGCGTCAGAACAAGTTAATGATCTCACTTTGCGGTTGAATCGTGCAGCGAGGTTGCTCGAGGAGAACCAGTACGATATGCTTTTGAAGGAATTAGAAAGCATAGAAGAGTCCCAACGAAATATATACGAAGAGGTTAAACAAGATTATCTATTCAGAACACTTCAACAACAATATGCATTAACTATCGAGGAAAATCTGCAGAAAATGTTGCTTGATCAAGAGGTGCACTTCACAATTGATCCTATGAAGGAAAATTATGCTTCAGTAATTGCAGGAAATGTTACACCTTCATCCTGTGGTGCACTAACATCGTTATCAGTACCTGTAGAAGAGAATGTGACGATAGAGGCTGCAAAACTTCTTGAGAATATCACCATGCGAAATGCAGTGCTTTCAATGATTGTTGCATTGAGGGAAACTATTATCCAAGATTATCAAACATTGCTTGATGGAGATGAAAAATTCGTGAATATATCAAAATCAATACTTCAACCATCTCTTGTTGCTTATTCTGTTGAAAATATATCAGAAGATTATTTCAATAAACTCAAAGTGTATGTTATCTACGCATTTGCGCCTCTTACAAAAGATGCTCTTGCTAACTGTTCAATGCCTGTCGTCAATCAGCTTGAACATAACCAACTCGATATTCTTGAAGATATTGTTGTCGTTGATGAAAAAGAGACACTCAATATGACATTTTCGGAAAATCTTCCTTTGTGTTGTATTCTTGGTAAATGTAAACCTTGTTGTGTCTTGGATGAATGTAAAGAAGCGTTTCCTGTGTTGTTTCTTCACGGGCACGCTTTTAGTGAGAAAAGAATGCCTGATTTCTCTCTGTATAGTTTCGATAAGCTGCAAGAGGCATTGCATCATGATGGATTTCTTGACTTTGGAACGATCACCCATCTTGACGGAAGTCTTGGTGAAGGAGTGTGGCAACACGCTTCTCCTTTAACCCTGAAAGCGAGTTACTATTATGATAGCTATTACAAAGGAGAATATATTATTGTGCCTAGAAAAACAGAGAACATAGACACGTATGCTATCCGTCTTAAAGAGATGATTGATATGACGAAGCTTCTGACAGGAAAGGATAAGGTTGTAATTATTGCACATTCAATGGGAGGTCTTGTTGCAAGAAGATATATGCAGATTTTTGGAGAGCATGATGTTGACAAACTGATTATGATGGGTACTCCAAATTTTGGTATTAAAGGAAGGATTTTGAAATTTTGTGATGTGTTTGGTGCTACAAAAGAATGCCAGGACATGGCTGCGGATAGTTTGTTTATCAATAAACTCAATGATCCGAAACGACAACCTACAAGGACAGAAACATATATGATTATAGGTACTGGTTGTGATATGTCTGGGGAAGATGGTGATGGTGTGGTGACAAAAGCAAGTGCTACATTATTTGGCGTAGAGAATCACTATATTGAAGGGAGCTGTGATGAATTATTGAATACTTTGCATTCTGATTTGCTCGATATTAGCAAGTACCCTGAGGTCTATGGGATTATTATGGAAATTCTTAGGGAATAGAGGCTTATAAAGGCTTCCTCGCAAACTTTATAAAAAGGATTCTTATCCTAGAGATAGGTGGCGTGTGATGGGAAAACCTGAAGCAAATGACGAGCACAGGCTTGTGCAGGAAAGAATACGAAAACTCAAAGAATTACAGGAGATGAAGGTAGAGCCATATCCTCACATCTTCAAAAAAAGTAATGATACTAAAGAGTTGCAGATAGAGTTCGAGCGCCTTAATAAACAAGAAGAAACTAAAGAAACGGCAACTGTCGCCGGCAGAATTATGCTTCTGAGGAATATGGGCAAATTAGCTTTTCTTACAATACGTGATGGGACTGGCGATATTCAAATTTGCATGAAGAAAGATGTGCTTAACGATAAGTATAAGATTATCAAAAAACTCGACTTAGGAGATTTTATTGGTATTGAAGGAATTGTTTTCAAGACAAAAACAGGAGAGGTTACTGTCTTGGCAAAAAAAGTGGAATTACTCTGTAAAGCATTACGCCCGTTGCCTGAAAAATTTCATGGATTGAAAGATATCGAAACACGATATAGAAAACGTTATCTTGATTTTTTCATGAATCCTGAAGTAAGACAGGTCTTTGAAAAAAGAGCAAAGATTATCAAAGCAATTAGAGAATTTCTCGATGAAAGAGGATTTCTCGAGGTGCAGACGCCTATTCTTCAACCACTGTATGGAGGAGGATTAGCGCGTCCTTTTGTTACAAAAATCAATGCATGGGATATGGATATGTATTTGCGAATCGCCTATGAAATTTATCTTAAGAAGATGATTGTTGGAGGATTCGAGAAAATCTATGATCTCAGCTATTGCTTTAGGAATGAAGGTGCTGATAAAACGCATAATCCTGAATTCACCATGATGGAAATTCAATGGGCTTTTGCTGATTACTATGATGCGATGGAATTGACAGAACAACTATGGGAGTATGTTGCGAAAAAAATCAATGGATCAACAAAAGTTACCTTTGGAGGAAATGAGATTGATTTCAAAGCTCCTTGGAAACGATTACGTGTTGTTGATGCACTCAGAGAGCTTGCAGATCTCGATGTCGAAAAGATGGACGATGATGAGATGAAGAAATTACTTAAAACGCACAATATTACCTGTCCTGGAAAATATTCAAGAGGAGTTGCTATATCGTTGCTCTTTGAAGAGCTTTGTGAACATAAATTAATACAGCCAACACATATTATTGATCATCCTGTTGAGATCTGTCCTCTTGCAAAAGTGCATCGCGATGATGCTCGTTATGCAGAACGATTGGAACCATTCGTTAACGGCATGGAGATCGGCAACTGCTATACAGAGCTGAATGATTCGCAATTGCAGCGTAAGCATTTTGAAGAGCAAATGAAAGAGCGCGAAGCAGGAGATGATGAAGCGCATCCTATGGATGAAGATTATATTGAAGCATTAGAATATGGATTACCTCCTAACTGCGGTATTGGCATCGGTGTTGACAGAATGGTTATGCTGATTACTGGAGAAGAATCCATCAGGGATGTGATTTTATTTCCAACCATGAGACCAAAAGACTTTGTTGAAGAGGGAAAAGCAAAAGAAACGAAGATTGCCATTGCTGTTGTCAATAAAGGATTAGGTCTAAAGAGATGGGAAGAAATGAATACTGTTGCACATCTGAATGCTGCGTTTGCTGCGCGAATGGGAAGGAATCTTTTAATGCAAGATGAAATCACAACTAAGGATGATGTTAAGATTAAGTTGAACATTCAGCATGCAATTATGATTAAACAAACAGATTCAAATAAGATATTAATTGACCTTGCGAAGATAGCAAAAGAAAAGCATTTTGAGGTAAGTGAATTCACAAGAGAGATGATAGAAACTACTGATGATCGAAAAGTAGTTGATTGGACTAGGCAAAAAGATCAAAAAGATGTTGAATATCTCGGTGTATTGATCTTTGGAAAGAAGTCTGGTGTTGAAAAAATAACAAAAGAATTTAAACTTTACGAATGAAAATGACGCCGCGAATAATGCTCGGATTGGTTGAAGATGTGATAATCCATGCTGATAAAGAGACAGAGGTTAAGGCAAAGATCGATACAGGAGCAACATACAGCAGTATTGATATTAGATTTGCAGCAAAGCTTAAATTAGGGCCTATAACTGATACTATTAGGATAAAGAATGCCAATGGTATGAATCTGCGTCCAGTTATACTTACAAAGATCACAATAAAAGGAAAAGAGTTCGAAGCTAAATTTAGTTTGGCAGATAGGAGCAACCTAAAATATAAAATGCTTATTGGTGTTGATATCTTGAAGAGAGGTTTTCAGATTGACCCCGCAGAAAAAGCCTAAAGTTCCTAAGAATACCATGAGGGCAGCTGTTATTAGCCTCGGCAGTGTAAGTTCTCAGTGGACTGCGAAAGCGATGAGAACTTACTTTTCTCAGGTTGATGAGCTTGATATTAGAAAAATTGATATTAATTTTTCCGGAGGAGAATCAGAGGTATTATATGATGGTAAACCTATTAAGAAATATGATTGCATTCTTGCAAAAGGATCTTTTAGATACGCGCAAATTTTAAGTTCTGTGACGGCAATTCTTGAAAAGCAATGCTATATGCCATTCAGATCAACGGCATTTTCTATTGGGCATGATAAATTATTGTCACAATTAACGTTGCATCAGTTCAACATTCCAATGCCCAAAACATATCTCAGTGCAACACCTGATGCAGGAAAAGAAATTTTGAAAAAAGTTAATTATCCTATTGTTATGAAATTCCCTCAGGGAACGCAGGGAAAAGGAGTGATGTTTGCTGATTCTTTTGTAAGCGCATCATCTATGCTTGATGCATTGTCAGCAATTAGACAATCATTCATTATTCAAGAGTATGTTGAAACTGAAGGCATGGATATACGAGTGATTGTCGTCGGTGATCAGGTTATTGGAGCGTATAAGCGAATTGCTCAAGAGGAAGAGAGGCGCTCAAATATTCATGCAGGAGGTAAGGGAGAAGCATACACTCCTGATGAAGTAATGAAGAAAATTGCTGTCAAAGCAGCAAAAGCTGTTGGTGCAGATATTTGTGGTATTGATATTCTTCCTTCAATGAAAGGACCTGTGGTACTAGAAGTGAATTTGAGTCCTGGATTGCAAGGTATTAAGAAATATGCGAATATTGATGTTGCTGATGCTATTGCTAAGCATTGTTTTGATGTTTGTTTTGGACGTAATGCAAAAAAGAAGAAGGCACAGGTCAAAGCTATTATGGAGAACGTCGATTCAGAGAAATCACAGCAGCTGATTTTATCGCTTGATTTCAGAGCTAACAGAATTTTACTACCTGAATTAATTACAAAGATCACAAAATTCAGAGAGGATGTATCTTATTTGATTAAAGTCGGACATGAACAACTTCAAATCAAAGAGTATGATGTGAATAATACGTAATTACGATGTCGTTTGATCTTTTATCTACTGATGGTGATGCTCGCTATGGTATGTTGAAAACACGTTCTGGTAAAGTGAAAACTCCTTTTTTTATGCCTGTCTGTACAAGAGGAACAGGAAAATTTATTGGAATAGATGATTATAACAAAATAAAATCACAGTGTATCATCAACAATTCTTTGTTGTTAAGTCTTAGGCCTGGTGGTAAACTGATTAAGGAAATGGGAGGATTGAATAAATTTATTGGGTTCAATGGCTCGACATTTACTGATTCAGGAGGATTTCAAGCTTCTTCACCAGGATTATTTGTTATGAAGAGTAAACGTGGTATTCATTTCAGAGATCCTTTTACGACAGGAAAGCACATGATTACTCCAAAACAATCGATGAAGATACAGCATGATATCGGCGCAGATGTTGCCATGGCCTTTGATGATATGCCTAATTACGGTGAGACTCAAAAAGATTACGCATTAAGTATGGAGCGTACACATGCATGGGCTGAAATTTGTTTGAGAGAACATATTGCTTTGCAAGAGAAGAAAAACAGACAGTTATTGTTTGGCATTATTCAAGGAGGATTCTATCAAAGATTACGAGAACAAAGTGCACAAGTAATCAGAGATATGGAAGTTGATGATAGAGGATTTGATGGTATTGCTACTGGTGGTTTAGCTATTGGAGAGCCTACTGATGAAATGTTTAAAGTAGTGGATTGGGTTCGACCTTATCTTCCTGAAGATCGATGTAGATATTTTATGGGTTTAGGTACGCCTGTAGATATTATTGAAGCTGTGAAAAAGGGTTATGATTGTTTTGATAGTATTTACCCTACTCGTTCAGCAAGACATGGAAATATGTTTACCTGGAAAGGATTCCTTGATTTGACTCGAGGGAAATATGCAAAAGATGAAACTCCTCTCGATCCTGATTGTCAATGTGAAGTGTGCAGGAATCATTCAAAGGCATATTTAAGACATCTGTTTAAGATTGATGATCCTGAAGGGAAGCGTCTTAGACAGCATCATAATCTTTATTTTTTGAAGGAATTCATGGAAGAGATAAGGAAAAGAATTAAGGAATGTTCTTTAGATAAATTCCAGAAAGAGTTTAGTGCTTTATGGAAGAAGAAGTTGTGAGGTGTGTGCTATGAAATTGAACAGATTGCTTACAAAACTACATAAGATTGCTGCATGGTTATTATTTCCGATGATTATCTTGTTTTTTATTACAGGTTGGAGTATGACTGGCAGAGTACCTATTATGGATAGAGGAGTAGCACATTGGATTCATACTACTTTATGGGTTTTGGTATTAATCTTCTTCGTTGTGCATGCAGGTATTCAAATATATTTCTGGTTCAAGAAAAGGAAGAAATAGTTCATAGAGTACATTTTTCACAGCTTGTAGAATTACAATGTGTGCTTTTTATTCTCCACTTCAGAGCCCACGATTTCACATCTTGAATAATATTGATGAATGCATTCCCGCTGTTTGTTAATGCATACTCGCATTTGATCGGGAAAGTTGTTGTGTCTATCTGTTTGGTAATTAGTTTTTCCTGTTCTAATTCTTTTAATCGTAATGAAAGAAGCTTAGGTGTTATTTGAGGAAGATTCTTTTTTAGCTCTGAATAACGCTGTTTATTTTTCCCTTTGTGAAGCTCGAAAAGTATGAGTAGAGTCCATTTCTTACCGATAAAACCTGCTATATTGTATAATGTGCAATCTTGGTGCATGGTATCGTTTAGGAAACTATCGACTATTTAAATAAGTATCTATTAGATACTTAATATCAAAAAGATACTAAAATGGTAAAGAGAGATATTGTTGAAATTAATGAAGAACTTTGTGATGGTTGTGGATTATGTGTACCAAATTGTCATGAAGGTGCTTTGCAGATAATAGATGGGAAAGCAAGACTCATTAGTGATTTATTCTGTGATGGTTTGGGAAATTGTTTGGGGCATTGTCCCAAGGATGCTATTACTATTGTGAAAAAAGATGTTGAACCGTATGATGAAAGAAAAGTCATGGAGCTTATTGTTCCAAAAGGAACAAACACATTGAAAGCACATTTACAACATCTCAAAGATCATAGTGAAACTAAATTTCTTAATGAAGCATTTGAATATATGAAAGAGCATAATATTGAAAATCCTTTGGAGGGAGATACTATGAAAAAAGAATTACCGTGTGGATGTCCTGGAAGTGCAATGAAAGAGATAAAACCATCTGACGTTTCTGCTGGGGGAGGATCTGCTTTAAGTCAATGGCCTGTGCAGTTGAATTTATTATCGCCGATGGCTCCTTTTTTTGATAATGCACATTTACTTGTTGCAGCTGATTGTGTTCCTTTTGCGATGGGTGATTTTCATGCTAAGCTATTACATGGAAAAGCATTAGTGATTGGATGTCCTAAGCTTGATGATATTGAAGAGTATCAGGAAAAACTGACAGCTATTTTTGAGATGAATAATGTGAAGAGCGTTACCGTAGCAATAATGGAAGTGCCTTGTTGTCATGGGATGTACTCTGCTGTGGAATCTGCAATTGAGTCAAGTGGAAAAAAGATACCTTTGATTAAAGAAGTTATTGGTGTTAATGGTTCTATTAAATAAAATTCAATCAAGCTTTGTCGTAATAACAACTTTATCTAACACCAAGAAAGAATGTTCTGATTGGCTAATATGACATCCTCGTCCAGCTTGATCTGGTAATGGAGGATATTCTTTGATAATTTCTTTCTGAATGAGTTCTCTAAGTGCAAATCGTGTTTTAGGGATGCCTAGCTCTTTGCTAATCCATCTCGTGGTGAATGGTAATCCGTTAAATTTCTTTATTATTTTTAATGCTTCTCTTGCAAAAGGAGAACGTACAGGCTTTGCTTGTTTGAATCCAAATACTGTAGCAGGTTCTGTTTCATGAATAATACCTTTTCCTGTTGATGCAAAAGGTTCGCAAGCACAAGCCATCCCTTCTTCAAGAATAGTAGATTCTCCTGTATTGAAATTAGGAATAGTAGGTTTTGTATGAACAACAAAATGATCCAAACCATGGCCTGAAAGATTTCGGATAGGAGCAAAACCGTAAGAGGTTATGGTTTCCTGAATAATTTTTCCCATATCTGCTACTTTGACACCAGGAGCTGCAAGTTTTAATGCATTATTTCTTGCTTCTTTGCTTGCTTTGATCAAGTCTTTGAATTTTTCATTTGGAGTAAGATCTACGGTTAATGCGTTATCTCCAACATAGCCATTGATATGAGCTCCAACATCTAATTTGACAATATCATTCTCAGTAAAAATAGTAGGGTCATCCTCTTCAGGACAGAAATGAGCTGCAATATGATTCATGCTAATCTGTGCAGGAAAAGCAATGCTTGCTCCTTTAGATCTGATGAACTCCTCTGTTTTATCCAATACATCAACTACTTTAGAGCCTACCTTGATAAGTTTGCCGCCATATTCTAGTGCTTCCCTCGCAATACGGCCTGCTTTCTTGTAGTCTTCTATGACGGATTTGTCCATTGTATAATCAAAAAAACTCTATCTTTTTTAAATACTCTTCTTTTATAAAAGAATAATCCACAATGTTTATATGTTTTCTTTACTAGCTTTTTTCTATGGATAATAGAACGAATTTGGAAATATTTAGGGAAAGAGAGGAACTTCCTTATTTTCTTGATTCTTCTCTAGGAAGTTACGTTAGCTTAAGAACGGCAAAAAATAAAAATCTTTTAGAAAAAACTCTTCACTATCTTAAACAAAAAGGACCAGAATATGTTCTTGCTTCATGGATAAGCCCTCCTTTTAACAAAATAGTAGGATATGGTATTTATACTGAGGAAGAAGCAATGATGCTGTCTGAAAGATCTAAGACAGAACATTGGGGATTTCCAAGATTTGGAAGGCTTTATCGTCAAGGAGACCTTGAGAAGAAAATTAAAGAAAAACAAATACAATGTGAGTTAGATTATCAATCCTTTCTCGAATAATATTAGAAAAATAATTCCTAAGAGCAGTATTAATCCAAGGAAGACCATAAGAAATAATGTCATTTTCTTTTCTTTATTATCGAGATGTTTCCATGTTCTCCTGTTCTTTTTCCATTTATCTTTGTTCTTTAGTCCTATTATGGCGAAGACAAGACCTACGATAGAGAGAGCGTAGTTTTCTAAAGGAATACCGATGATCATCCAAATTAATCCTATGGTATAGAACGCATAGTAGTCAGTTGGGTATTTCTTTTTTCCTCTTGTCTTCCAAAGTATGGCGGTGAAGATCAGTCCGAGGATGAGCAATGCCAGTACGATCCAAAGGATTACCATATGCTTTTCTTTGGAGAATGTGTTTATAAATTTTTTGAGCGTTTCATCTCGTTAGAAATTCTCAAGCATTTGATCCAAGAGATAATGATGCCTAAGAACATAGCTATAAGTGCTAATGTGGAGAAGAGAATACTTGCTTCTTCAACAAGAAAACCTACTAAAGAGAGTAGAGATGTGGTTAGTCCAATAAGCAGCATATGCTTTCCTCCTACTTCATTAACTTTGTACCAAATATGGTCATAGGTCATGACTGCTTTGCTTATTCTATATCCATAGAAATGATTGCGTTTAATTTTTCTTTTTGCTAAGGGGTATCCTAAGATAAAGAGAAGAACACCTATGAGAAATGTTGATAGCGTATGAATCATAATAGAATATTATTGTTCTCATTTATAAGGATTTCGTGATTATTGTGGGTTTAACCGGAAGATATTCTTGTTTTTCTAAGTAATCCCTTATGCTTCTCTGTTATCTGGTCTTCAAGTTCTTATTACAAATGATTCCACTGCTTCAATAGATTCATTATTAATAGAAAATTAAAAGATGAATAAAGCTTGGTTTGATGTAGCTAAATATGGCTTCTAATGTAGTTTATTGATGATTTTCCTATTTCGTAAACTAGTGATAAAGCGTTGGGAATTCCCATAATCAACCCGAAATTTGTTAATGAATCTCCTATGTTGTTTGCTTCAAGTATCTTAGCAGAAAGCAGTGCTAAAGATGGTGGCGCGAGAATACAGCTTGCAAGCTTTGTATATGTTGCTATTCTTGGTTTTCCTTCTTTATTGTGTTTGTAAGGATCTCTTCCGAATTTCCTTTCGTATTTTCTAATTTGATCTTCATGACCGTTATATATTTGCCGGAATACTGTTGGAAGTACAAATCCTCCTGGAATAAAGAATGGATTAAATTCTGTATGTTCAAAAGACCAGTCTCGTAGTTTTTGACCTAGAGTCCTGTTATCTTCTTCAGGGTTATTTTCGTTCATAATATCACTTTGTGCTATTTCAAAATGACTAATTAATATTTATTATTTACTTACTCTGTACAGGGTGAGTAAATGAAAAAATTTATAAAAACTAAAAGATCAACCTCTCTATGCATGAAATTAATCAACTTATCGATCTGGGATTAACTCCTGGAGAAGCAAAAGTATATCTTGCCTTGCTTGAACTAGGCTCTACGAAAGTTGGACCTGTAGTAAAAAAATCAGAAGTTGCACAATCGAATGTATATTGGATTCTTGAACGTCTTAAAGAAAAAGGGCTAGTTAGTTATACTGTAAAAAGTAAAATAAAATACTTTCAAGCTGCAAGCCCTAAGTTTCTTTTAGAATATTTGCAAAATAAACAAAAAGCATTAGCAGAACAAGAAAAATTATTACATTCTTTTCTTCCTAAATTACTTGCAATAGAAGAACAATCTCCAAAACAAGAAGTAGAAGTATTTACAGGTACAAAAGGTTTACGTTCAGCTTATGAAAAATTACTTGAAGAAGGAGAAGAATTATTGCATTTTTATGAACATAAAAAAGAATACGCGAAAGTATCAGATCTTTTTTATTTTAACATTATGGATATTTTAAAAAAAGTTCCCGCAAAAGGAATTGTTAATAAAGCATATAAATCTTCTTCAGTAATAAAAAAAGCAAATTTTGTTAGTTATCGTTTTGTTTCTTTTCCTATTCCAGGAAATATTGAATTTTGTGCTGATAAAGTTCTTATCATTTCTTGGAAAAAACCGATTGTAGGTATTCTCATTCATTCAGAAAGTATTGTAGGAAGTTTAAAGACATATTTTAATGCAGTTTGGAGGCAAGCAAAAGATCTTTGAAAAGTATATTTGATTCTTAAAGAATAAAATAGGCAAATAAGCAGGTAAGACGAGAATATTTAGTTGAAATTCAAGTTTATCAAGGAATAAAAAATGAGTCCCATAAAAGTTGAGATTTAGGTATGGTCCGCCCGCGGCGCATATTGTCAATAATCTTGAAGTTCAGGAATGATACCTCGTACTCCTCCTCGAGGATTAGAAACATCTCCTTTGTAGCGAGGAATGATATGAATATGGAGATGAGGAACGCTCTGTCCTGCGACTATCCCTTGGTTAATACCAATATTGAAACCTTCCGGTTTTTTTCCCAGAGAGGGATGTTTTCGCATCGCTTCGTAGAATTTTAGTGCTGAATCAGGAGCATAATGAGGTGGGTTTTGGGCGTAAAGAGATTCTAAATTAGTATAATCAAGAACACCTTTGAGTGTTTCAAGAGAAGATACTATTTGTATTCGCTCATCTTCGTTCAAGTCGAATAATGTTGCAATGTGTCTTTTTGGAATTAATTCAACATGTCCTGGACTAACAGGCACAGCATCGAATCTTCCGAAGAAGAAATTATCTTCATAACAAAGATCCCATCTTTTTTCATAAATTTTACAAAAAATACAATCTTCCATACAGAGAGAATTCCGTCTGTATTTAAAATTGTATCTCTTTTATGAGATCAATTTTGCGCATCATCAGCTTGACATTCGCCTTCATATGCTATTTCTACATCGCCTGCTGTACATCGATTGCCATACGTTTTGCCATCTATTCCACAAACAGGGGCCCATTCCATGGTGCAGATTCTTGGAGATTCTTCCTCTGGAGAAAAGGTATTTTCTTCAATTTGGTTTGCTTCTCCAGGAACTTCTGTGCAAGCAATAGATACAAAAGTAATGACCAATATCAATCCAATGATGATTGTTGCATATTTCATAATTATTCACCTCGATATTGTGTAGGCTGTGCTTCTATTTAAATACAGCGAAGACTGCAAGATTTATTGCAGTTTTGTATTTAGCAGTGTTCTCGGAAAATTTAAATATGATCTTTTCCCAGATAGTATAGGTGATAAATATGGGGTTACTTAAATGGATTGAGAGAAAAGGTAAGAAGTTCAAATGGTATGATTTTTCGTTATTGAAATTATCGATGTTCTTCTTTACGCTGTTTTTAGTTGCAGTGTGGCCTGGATTTAGAAATCTAGTGCTGAGCATTGATTGGTATTGGTATCTGATTGTGTTTGTGGTAATCAGCATACCTCTGATGAAAAAAATGTTCGGGAAATGAATCCTAAAAAAGTAGTTGCTCTTTTTTTAGTTATTATATTAGTTGCTAATGTGATCTTCTTTGCACTCGGACTGATAGAGCCAATACTATTTTGGATTATTATAGGAGTTGGATTTATTGGAAGTTATTTAATGAAAAAAAAGAGATGAATATATTTAAAGTTCATTTTCTTAGCTAATTATTCAAGGCATTTTTTTTCGAAGAGAGTGCAGTATTTTCCATAATCTACATCTTCAGGCATCTCAGCCCATATGCCTTCTCCTACTGGCGTTAATTGTTTACTCTGGAGATGGCGTTCTGCCTGCTCTTTTTCGTTAAAAATCTCCAAAGCAGCCTCATCCCACTGTATAACTATAAATACCTGTTTCATGCTTACTGCAATATGGTGAGGTAGTTATATTTAAATCTTACGATTATATAGCAGTATGCCAAAAAGAACATCGTATCAGGTGAAGAAGAATATCTTGCTTGTGTTGAAAGAAAGAGCTGCAACCTACGCAGATTTAGAAAGAAAGGTAAATACAGGATTCAGGACAGTGAAATCAAATTGTGAAGAGCTTAAGGAATTTGGTCATGTGCGTATTGATGAAATTAACAAGCATCCTTCAAATGGGAGGAAAGCACATAAAGTATCACTTACTAAAAGAGGAATGCAATTCTTGGAAAATAAACATCCGTGATTTCTTCGGAAAAAAGCAGGAAATGCTTATGAAGAAGTAGTTTTTTGTTCTACTATGCGTATAAAAGAGATGCTTCCTGATCAAAGGCCTCGAGAAAGGTTAATAAGACAAGGAGTTGCTGTGCTTTCTGATGCTGAATTGCTGGCGATTGTGTTGCACAAGGGAACGCGGCAAGAAAATGTAATGGAAATAAGCAATAGACTCATTGCAAAATATGGTTTGGTGCAACTTTCTTCTTGCTCTTTATCTGAGTTGCAGATGATTAAAGGGATAGGAGAAGTAAAAGCAGCTCAGGTTCTTGCATCATTCGAACTTGGCAGAAGACATGCAATTGGTAATTGTGTGGATAGATGTTTTTCTTCTTCAAAGGAAGTATTTGCTTATTTTCTGCCAAAGTTATCCTGGCTGAAAAAAGAGTATTTTATTGTTGTTCATCTTGATACAAGGAACAGAATGATAAAAGAAGAGGTGATTACTGTTGGCATTCTGGATAGTCTTATAATTCATCCAAGAGAAGTTTTTCGTTCTGCGGTAAAAGAAAGCGCATATGCTTTGATCTTTGTGCATAATCATCCTTCAGGAGATGCTGCACCTTCAGTTGAAGATCAGCAGATTACACAGCAGCTTGCGAAAGCAGGAGAATTATTTGGTATATCTGTGTTAGATCATGTAATCATAGGAAAAGATTCGTATTATAGTTTTAAAGATGCAGGGTTATTGTAAAAGCATTCAGTTTCTTCCAAAATATGATAGAAATTTCTGGAGGGCTTTATTTACTGGATGTGGCTTACCATATATTTGTCCAGAAACTAAATATGTATTACCTTCAAATACGTCGAAGACTATGCGTTCAATTTCAAGTTCCGATATATGGGTTGCTCTTGGGAAATCTCTTTGTACCTCTTGAGCAAAGAGATAAGTGGCTTCATTCATATGTCTTTCTAGAGTGTCATTGGCACAATGACGAACAGTAATTTCCCTGCAATCTTCGTCATAGAGAAGATCCAATCCTTCTTCAGTTATTTTTGATTCTGGTAATTTATCCGCTCTTACATTTTCATGAAGTTCCATAAGGATGGGATGCAGAGGGTATTTATTAATGTTTTGGTAGATTATTCAGTTCTACACGGAAATTATTCGATAATTCCTGAGGAAGACACTTAAAGAATTCTTAATTTTGTAAAAATAAAGAAAAATGGACGCCTAACTGGCGAGCACCTGACTCAAACAGTCCATTACCCAACGAAATACAATCTGAAAGGTTTCCGGATTATTTAAATTTTTTTATTATGCCGTGGACGCCTAGTTTGGTTCTTACCGAAGGTAAGTTCAAACGCTAGTTTGTATTGGCGCCCGCCTCAAGAGCGGGTTCGTTACCCAACGAAGCGAAGGTTCGAATCAAAAACTCTGTAGAGTTTTTGGTCCAAAAAAGCAATGAAATTGCTTTTTTGATATCATCAATGGTTAAACCTTGAGGGCGAAGATCCCTCCCACGGCGCATGTTATTTCTCATTTATTCTTTGAGCAAAACAACATGTTTATTCCAATTATAAATAATGATGCGGATACGAGTATGTGTGCACTATTGACAATGTTCCCATAAATAAATAATGGAACTCCCACAATAAAAGAAAAAAGTATTCCCCAAAAAACTCCTTTCTCTGATAGATGTTTTTTATATAGGCTTGCCAATGTAGGAACTAAAATACATGCTGCAATAGTGTTGAAGATCCACCATAAATGCTGTAATCCGAATTCTGGAATATGTTCAACTGCTAAAGCAATAACAACACTTATCAACATTATAATTATCATCCCCCATCTTGCATATTTAACTTTCTTTTTATTCATAATATCAATAATCCATAATGAACTCCCTGCTGCTAATCCTGAATCTAATGTTGATGTTAGTCCTGCAAGAAGCATAATGACAAATAACATTACTGCCCATGATGGGAGCAATTGGGCAACTGTCTGCACACCAATCATTGAAACATCTAATCCTTCAGGCAAACTAATTCCTAATGAAGGATTTGCTGCAAGAAAACCCAAACTTGATAATGCTATTGGTACTATGCCAAAAAGTAGTGCTCCAAAAATAAATGCTGCAATTATTTTTTTCTTTTTTAATGCAAATGTTCTTTGCCAATACTGTTGATCAGAAATAGCTCCTGCAATAAGTCCTATTGATGTTACAATGCCAAATGAGAATGCTACTCCAGGATCAAAGATATTTCCTATGTTTTCTATACCTTGAAGATTAAATCCTCCTGTTGCTGTAGTTAATGTCATGGGAATAATAATGATTCCGATGATAAATATTAATGCTAATTGTAAAACATCTGTAATTACTGATGCAGCTAATCCTGAGATTAAAGTATATATTAATGCAATAATTGCTAATGCGAAAAGAACTTTCATAAAAGGAATTCCTGTTAGCAAAGAAACTAGATGTCCTCCAGCAAACAATTGTACAGTTACAGCCATAATTTGATAGAACATATACGGGATGATGTACATAATATGAGTTCTCTTGCTTTTGAATTTTTCTTTAATGAATTGTGGGAGTGTATATCCTTTCGGCATTAATGATCTTATTTTTGGCGCTAAAAATGCAAAGATTGCTAATGCTATAATGTTTGGCAGAGTAAACCAAAATATTCCTGCTAATCCTTTTTGATATGCAATTTGTGAACTAATAAATAATGCGGGTGCCCAGATCCAGGATGCTGCAATGCTTATTCCTCCATTAAACCATCCTAGTTTTCTGTTTGCTACTAGGAAAGCATCTTTTGTATTTTCTTTTCTTAGTTTTGCGAAAATCCCTGTTATGAATATCATTGTTAATCCGAAGCATATCAGGAAGATCCATCCTTGAGTTGTTGTTATGAATGCCATGTTATCACCACTTTGTTGTTACTATAGGGTGATAGGAACTACTTAAATCTTGGCGGTGGTCTTTATCACCTCAGTAATGTAATAAATATAGCAATATTTATATATTAATATATAATTATAAATATATATGAATAGAAATTTATGTAAAAAAATCATTGAAAACAAAGAGAAATTCAAGGCATTGTTCGCTTCAAGGCAAATAGAAATCATTGAGAAATATCAGAATAACGTTCAATTATCAAATACTGAGAAGACATATTTCTATGCAATAGTCAAGAAAAAAATAGAAGCTTTACTGCTGCTAAAAGAAGATTTTCATATCAATGGACAACAGATGATACCAAAAAGAATAGAAGAATCAAAAAACATTCTTAGAAACATAAACAAAAAGGCTTTCATATCTGGATCATTTTTATTCAAAGAAGAATACAACGATATTGATATATTCGTGATATCAAAAAAAAGAAGGTCATTCTTTGAAGGGAAAAAGCATTATACTTATATCACAGAGAAAGACCTAAAAAAGCCAATACTTAACTCTTCATTGCAATATTGTGTTGCTAATTTTTCTATAAATATTCCAAAGCCTGAAATAAAAAGACCAGAATACAGAGATGTAATCTTTGCATACCAGCAGGCAATAGCTGAGATACTTAATGATGAAGATCAAAAAACGATAAGATCTCTTGTTTTTGAAAATTTTCTGGTCGAGAACGTAAATGTTCCGGATTCTTATACAACGTACTTATTAATGATTGATATTCTCGAACTTCCAAAGCAAAAAAGAATAGAAAAAGTCAATGAAATCACAAAAAATCTACTTAAAAAGATGTTTTCGAAGAAGTATTTGTACAGGGAAATACTTACTCTTGATAAGCAGTACGATAATGTGATAGCAGAATGGAAAAAGCACGACAATATACTAATTTACAAAGAGATGATAAAGGATGTCAAGAATAGCTGCAGATCTAAAATCGAAACTTAAGGATATTTTTGGCGGACAGATAATCTTCAATAAAGAATTCGACAAGCTTAGCAGGAATATAAAGAATATAAATAAAAATTTGATCAACTGGTGTATTGATGTTAAAAAGCAGAAGATAATTCCTCAACCTGCAAAAGATGAAGTAGTTTTTATTAAGAAAATAGGATCTTCTAACAGATGCATCATAATAAAAGTTGTAAACGGAGAATTCAAAGAGATACATCTCGGAGACCATAAGTATTACGATCAATTACGATTAAGGCTTGGATTGAAGAAAAGCAGCGTAAACTAATGCTAAAGGTGATAAATACCACCAAATATTTAAAGGGGTGTTTTTTAAAAGAATAGATGTATGAAGAGATCTTAAGGGATATTGGATTGTCTTTGAATGAATCAAGAGTCTATGAAGCTTTATTGTCTAGGGAAGCAAATGTGCAAGATATATCCCTTCTCTCTAAGGTACATAGACGTAATGTGTATGACGCTTTGGCTAAATTATCTGAGAAGGGATTATGTTCAGAATTGTTTGTCAAAGGAGAAAAAAGATTTAGAGCAATAAATCCAACAAGATTATTGGCATTATTGAAAGAGAAGGAAGAGAAAGTTAATTCAATATTGCCTGCGATGGAGGAAAAACTTAAAGCGGTTGAAGAAAAAGAGGAAGCATATTTCTATAAAGGAACAGAAGGTTTCAAGAATTATTTACAGAGTATATTGGATACTAATGAAACTGTTTATTTTATTGGTGCAAAAGCATTTTGGTTAGATGAACGATTAAAGCATTTTCTTCCGAGATTTGAAAGAGAAAGAAAAAAGAAAGGAATAAAGTTTATGCATTTATTTGATCACGAAGTTAAGACTGATAAACCAGATATATTGAAGTTAGTTGGAAAACCTTACAAATTCTTACCACCAGATTATTCTAGTTTAACTGCTGTAGATATATTTGGTCCATATGTTGTAACATTTGTAGGTGTGAAACCAGGAGAATTAGATCAAGAACCAATACAATTTGTTATGAAATCAAGAAGACTGGCAGACGGATATAGAAAGTTCTTTCAGTTTATGTGGGATAATTGCTGATTAGTGTTTTAAACGTTTTTTCTTCACAGCCTGAAATCCTTCACGAATTTTGTGACGGTCTTGTATTTCTTGAGGAAGTCTTTTCCTCTCTTTGTTATGGTTAGAAATTTCTTCTTGTCTTTTTTCATGAATTTGTTTTTTAGCAGTTCATTAAAGCATTCCATGAACTTTTTATGAGGTGCATTCACCCAAGGTAAATCCTCGAAAGCTATCCCTTTCTTATCATGCAGGTTTATAAGTATCTCCCTCATGATCTCAAGAGTATGCTTTCTCTCCACCCCAAACACATCTTTGGCTAATTCTTGAATGCCTGTACTAAATGAGTCTTCAGGATATTTATCTATCCAAATGTGCTCTGATTGTGCTAGCATTAAATCTTCTGAAAAAGGCAATGTTACAGGAACATCCACCTTGAACACTTTAGAGATTTTTTTCTTTAATTGGCTCATATTCAGTTTTTTATGAACTCTATTCAAAACAATATAGTTTTTTAGTTTAAACTTTTTAGCAAGATCAGAAGTAACTTCTAATCCTTGGTAATCTTGATTATCAGGCCTAATAATATTAAAAAGAATATCTGCGTCTTCAAGCATTGCTATGAAATCTGCATTCAGTCCTGGATGAGTATCAACAAGCACATAATGTGGCTTGTATTCTTTCTCTACTTTTCTAAAAGCCTTGACGATTTTGGCAATACGCTTCTTCTCTTCTTGTAGTAATTCAACAATATTGCTTTTTACAATAGATGAAGGGACAATATGTAGTGCTCCTTCCCGAAGAAGCAAGGACTCAGAAATATCATAGATGATATCTCTTATATCGCATTTACCTTTTACATAATCAGTTAATGTGTGTTCAAAGCTTTCAGAATCAAATCCAAACATTGCATGAATGCCAGGACTTATAATATCTCCGTCAATAATAATAACGCGATTACCCATTGACGCTAAGTAAAGAGCTAAGTTGCTCATTACTGTTGATTTTCCAGTTCCTCCTCTGAATGAGTTAGTTATTACAATAGTCATTTTGTAAGCTTAATTACTTTGTATGTTAATTTAATAAATAGCAGCATCGCAACACCCCATGTGAATAATTCAGCAGAAGGAATAAATACTGTGATGATTTCTCCTAAAAAGAAAACAATGAAAATAACTAAGGATACTAGTAGAGTAAGATGTTGCGCATCGAATTTTATTTTTTTCTTCTTTCTACCTAAAGAAAGTGCAATAATCAACAGTATTAGTTGAACGCCAAAGAAGATGTAGCTTTCTTTTTGTTGATAAACAATATGGGCAAGCATCTGAAAAAAAGCAACTAAAGTGGCTGCAATTATCACTATAGCTCTTTTTTCTCCAAGGCAATGGCATGATATTGCAACCTCTTTGAATCTTCTTCTTATGAAACTATATGCCATATATAATGTTCCTAAAGTATGGAATCCATATGTAAAAAAAGTAAGAATTATTCCGAGCAAGGTTTTTTGGCAGTCTAAAATAAATATGCAGTGGATCTTAAGCACAAGAAGCAGTACGAAACCAATGCAAAAAAAGAAGAATGCTCTGGAAAGGTTAAGTATTCCTCTGTGTCTTGATAGAACGTACATGGTTCTTATTCTTTTATGGGTTATGAATGCTAATACCATAAATAATGCTGCGTAAATAGCAACTATCAAATTTGAATTAGCTATGCAAAACTCATTCAAGCCCATATTCTATCACCTTTTTTTATCTAAATAACTTTTTCCATATCTTCCTATTGCTTTCTTCACTGTTGGTTTATTTCGTTTCCTTCTATTATTCACGATCATAACAATAATGACTATTGCGATGATCACAGCAAATACAATGACATATTTCCATGGATTATTTGGTTTAGGATTACTCACTTCTATCTCTACTTTCTTGTCATACGTTATTACTTCGTCATTGACAATATTCTTTATTTCAATATCGAGGAAATATTTTTGCAGGCTTGCGTCATCATCAATATCAAATTTTATTGTTCCTTGTCCTGTTTCATCAACATCTAAAGATGAAGCTATGAAATCGTTCGATTTATCGAATTCAAACGGTTGCTCTGTTTTCCCATAAGCTTTGAGTCTAACAGATTCTCCTTTCTTTTCACCTATGTTTTTAACAGTGATAGTTATTTCAACATCATCATCTCCTGCAGTAAGAATTTCGGGATTTATTCTTACATCAGTGATTTCATAAAGAGGTATTGATTTTACTGCCAGTGTCAGAGGTATGATTTTCTCTTCTAAGATATATTCATCTTCATCTTCTTCTGGCTTGTATTTGTAGCTTATTTTTATTCCTGTTTTATGTTCTCCTGGCTTAACGTAGTCTTCAATATCCACATAGTATTTAGCTAATGCTGTTGCGTCTGCATTGATGTTTCCAAGTAATTCAGTTCCTGAATAGCTCTCAGATAAAGTTATTCCCTTTGGAAGATTCACTAATTCAGTCCGGACATTCCTTGCTACTCCATCTCCTAAATTTTGTATAGTGACTTCTAATTTGACGTTTTCATCAGAAGGCTTTATTCTTGAAGGGTCAGACTCAACGTCCCCTACTTGAAGGTCAACTTCCTTAAAATCTTTGTCTGTAACTTCTATAGAAAGATCTGAGCTTACAGGAGAGTTATCTTTGTACAACACAACTTCGATAGCGTGAGATCCTTTGAATGCATCATCATTGACAAGAAGTCTATACTGTATTGTTTGTGAACTTCTTCCACCTATTATTCCGACAATTTTTCTTGCGGGTTCTCCAGAAGTCAATCTTAAGCCGTCTTTAGGAATAATTTCAATTTCTATGTCTTGCTGTGGCTCGTTAAGAGGATTGTCTATTTTAAACCAAACGTTGACAGCTTTACCAGCTTCTGCAGGTTTTGGATCGTAGTCATTCACAGAAACTTCTGCTGCTGCTACAAAGCTCACAATACCTAGTAACAGTAGCAATATGATCAATATGCTTTTTTTCATCATTTTATGTACCTCCATCAGATATTAATGTTTTTTCTTTTTTAGTTTATATTGTATGGCCATAGCCGCAGGAACTATAAGAATACTGGCAAAAAAAGTGCACAGTATTCCCAGAGCCAATGTCCAGCCTAATCTCATAGTATTTACAAGAGTAGCAAATGATAAAGCCATAAATCCAATAACTGTTGTGATTGTTGTTGTTGATATTGCCTGGCCTGTACTGACAACTGCTTCAGGAATAGCCTTAGTCAAATCATCATATTTTTTTATTTTCTCTTTAATTCCATGAATCAAATGAATACTGAAATCAATACCCATACCCATAAGTATTGCTAGCATTCCTGTTGTTAGCACCGTAAAAGGCAAATCAATATAGCCCATAACACCAACAGTCCACAAGATTGCGAATACGATAGGAAAGAATGCAGTTAATCCTGCTATGATTGATGCATAGAACAAAGATGCAAGCACAACTATAAGAAGGAATCCTATCGATGCTGTTTTTATTGTGTCATTTGCCATCAGTTGTTCAAATTCAATATCTTCAGGTACAGAACCTTGGGGTGTTATTGTTATTTCTTCAGGAAACGTTACTCCATCTAGTTCTTCCATGAGAGCATAATATTCTTCTCTGTCTATGCTATCTGCTCTTGGCGTAAACAATGCAATGCTATAATCTTTGTTGAATCTTCCTCTTGCATTTGGATCATATTCAATGATTTCTTTTATATCATCTATGTTCTGAGGAACCCTTCCATTATTGTTCTGCTTTATCCAAATAGAAGGAGAGTCAACTGAATTAACCCATTGTAGGTCTTCTACGAGATTATCGAGTTGTGATAATGGAAGAAGAAATCTCGGATCTCTGAGATCATGAACAGCGTTAGGATCATATTCTTTTTGGTCCAGCATAAAGATGAGGTTCATAGACTCAACTCCTCCGAAATTGTTAGCTATATTCATATATCCTTCAAATACATCATCTCCATCAGGTATCCAATTTTCTCCATCTGTATCCATATACACAAGCCCGAATCCAGGGAGTATGAGAACTGTTATAATGATGACAGCGATAAGAACAAACACAGGTCTTTTTGCCTGAATTCTTGCTATGAAGTACAAGAATCTGTCTATGATGCTTTTCTTTGTAGAAAGATCTTTTTTTCCGACTATGGTAAAGATGGCTTCATCGAGTCTTGAATAGAGATATTTTCTCTGAAGTATCATCAGAGGAGGGAGTAAAACAATAGAGATGATGAATGCATACACTATTCCTATTGCCAGTACGGTTCCTTGCGTCACGGAGTTAGGGCTTATTCCTAGAGTCATTGCCAGGAATCCTGCCATCGTTGTTATAACTGATGCAAATAATGCAGAGCCTACGCTGGTTACGGTGTCTTTAGATGCTTCTTTGTGGCCTTCTTTTACATTTTCATGATATCGATGAGTTAGATGTATGGCATAATCAACAGACATTCCAATCATCATAGCTCCAATACTTGCAGTGATTACCGTGATTCTAATGCTGAGCAAATACATTGTTCCGCTGAGCCAAATTAATGTGAATATTGTAGGAATACTACTAAGCAGGGCAATTTTCCATGATCTGAAATAAAACCACAAAACTAGAAAAACACCGAGTATTGCCAAAAAGATTGTTTTGATATTGTCGTCGATTAAGTATGTTAGTATGACATTATAAAGTACTGGCATTCCTGTTAGCTCAGCTTTGACTCCTATAGGAAATGGTGTTTGTTCAATTTTTTCTTTAATGTTGTTTTCTATTTTTTTCATTGTGCCAGGAGTGCTTTCTATACTGGCACTAATCATCAAATTTTGATAAGTTAAATCTTTACTGAGAAATCTGTTGAGGTATGACTCTTTGATAGGCTTTGGAAGGTTAGTAATCATCTCTTTTGATTCTTCTAACGTTGTTGGTAGTTTTCCATAGGCGTATTCTAGAAGATCCGCAAGGCTTATTGTTGATGCAACAAAAGTTTCTGTTTCTAAAGATTGCTGAAGTGCTTTCATCGCTCTGATTACATCAGGATGTCGTATGTCTTGAGTGCGTAGTTTATCATTAATTTCAGGATCTATTTTCGCGAGTACAAACATAGTGTCTGTTCCGCCGAATTCATTATCAAGAAGTCTCGTCAATATCATAGATTCAGAATCACTTCTATACATAACGTCAAAATTAGAATCAGTTTCTATCCTGGCTGCGTAGTATAAGAAAAAAGTTGTGATCATAAGAACAAAGAGAATTGTCAGCAAAGGATATTTTTTTTGGAAATCTGCTAGTTTTCTCAATAACCTCTTCAACACCATTGATTTTGCGGTATTAGGAGGGTATATAAAGTTTGTTAATAGATTTGTGAGGGTAAGAACCAATACAGAGAGAATATTGCTTTTAAATATCTTTAAAAATGACTAATCCCTCCCAATCGCATGACTCCAGCCAGAGCACGTACACATTCATAAGAGCTTATTCTAGTACATTGGCTTAGATTATGATATATGCATTATTTGTTTGTTTTTTGCACTAACTGCCTTATCTTTCTTTCGTGGCTCAGCCCAGTCTGATAAGGCCTTCATAATAATATTAAAATAAAAAATCAGATGAGGATACAAAAATGGAAACAGTAAAAGATTTTCAATGGAAAAAAGGAATTACAGTCAAGGATTATGTTGATAGACTTGGAAATGTCGGATTTCAATCAATTGAACTCAAAAGAGCTTCAGAAGTAATTATCAAAATGAAGAAAAATAATGCAAAAATATTTCTTACATTCACATCCAACATGGTTACTTCAGGATTAAGAGGATTCTTTGCTCAAATTGTGGAGAAAAGAATTGCAGATATAATTGTAACTACAGTTGGCGGCATAGAAGAAGATATAATGAAAGCATTAGGTGAAAAGTTTCGCATAGGAAAGTTCGATGTAGACGATGTTGAATTACACGAGCAAGGTATTAATCGAGTAGGAAATTTGCAGATCACGACAGAATCATACATGCGATTTGAAGATTTTTTGCAACCATTACTGAAGGAACTCTACGATAAGCAAAAAAGATGGGCAGTATCTGATTTATTGAGAGAGATAGGATTGAAATTGGATGATGAAAACTCAATTTTATATCAAGCAGCAAAGAATAATGTGCCTATTTTTTGTCCTGCAATAACCGATGGATCATTCGGATTCCATTTATTCTTATTCCAGCAGAAATATAATGACTTTGTTGTTGATGTTGTAAAAGATTTTGGAAATATCTTGTACAGTACGAGCCATGATGAGAAGAAAGGTGTGATAGCTTTGGGGGGGAGTATCAGCAAGCATCATGCTATCCTCAGCACACTTCTCAATGGAGGTGCAGACTATGCCGTCTATATGACAACTGCACATAAGACTTCGGGAAGCATGTCTGGTGCTACAACGCAAGAAGCAAAATCTTGGGGTAAAGTAAAAGATGAATCTGACATTGCAACTGTTAATGGTGATGTTACTATTATGTTTCCTTTGGCAATGATTAGAGTATTCGAAGTGTTGCAGGAAGAGAATCTTTTGGAGTGATTATAATGGCTAAGTTTGTTATTTCAAAAGCGAAAGTTTTGGAAAAATATGAAGAAGCCCGGGCATTGGCTGATATGTTGTCATATAGCTCTAAAACAAACCAACAAATAACTCCGATACTTGAAGAGAATACTGATTGCTTGTTCTCAGTGCACTTCGAGAATGAATTGAAGCATATTAAAGATATGTCTCGAGTGATATTCTTAGCGCAAGCATTAGATAAGAAACGATTAGATAATTTGTTGAAGTTAGGTATTCGTTGGTTTATTGTCGATAACACTACTGATTTAGATTTCTTTGTTGATTATCTTGATAAGCATGATATCTCTGGCAAGATCGCTGATCGCTCTAATAGCCGCACTGATTGCTCTAGTAAGGTCGCTGATACCCTTCACCATAATAATTCAGATGAACGATCGAATAATAAAAATAATATTATGAAAGTGAACATAGGGAGGATGCTAGAGCAAAGAGAGGAAAGCAAGATTAATCTTCTTCTGCGAATGAAAATCAAAGAGGCGACAGTGAGAACAGAGAAGTATTTTGTTTTTGGGATGAAAGCTGATATAATTAATGAGAAAATAAAGGAATTAAGGAACAACGAGAACATAAACAAGTTAGGCATACATTTCCACATCAAGACACAGAATATGGCAGAATGGAATATTCAATATTTATTAGAAGAAGCCTTAACGGAAGAAACATTGCAAGCAATAGATTTAGTTAATACTGGTGGAGGTTTGCCTTCTATTTATGCTAATACTAATGATAATGTTTTACCTTCTATTAAGAAGAAAATAACTGAACTAAGGACGTGGTTATCAGAGTATAAGGTTAAAACCATAATCGAGCCAGGAAGATTTATTGCAGCAGAACCTGTGAAATTAGTAACCACAATATTAATGATTCATGATAATGAAATCACTGTAGATGCTTCTGTTTATAATTCTGATATGGATGCGTTAGTGGTGCCTGTGAAATTACTCGTCGAGAATGAGCTCAAAGACAAAGAAGGAAAACCTTATGTCATCAAAGGGTTGACTCCTTGTTCTTTAGACCTATTCAGATATAGGGTTTATCTTAAAAATCCAAAAGTCGGAGATGAATTGGTCTTCATTAACGCAGGAGCATACAACTTCACTACAGATTTCTGTGACTTAGAAAAAATACCGTCTAAAATAATCAAATAGTAATTATTTAAGAGTAGTTACAAAAAAGAAAGATTTATAAAGTATTTTTTATTTCTGTGTCTTATGTCTTTGGTCTATTTAGTAGGTACGGTTCATTGGGATATTAAAGGTCCAGAAAGGTTGAGGAAGTTCTTAGATTTTGCCAGGCCGTCAACAATATGTCTAGAGTATTCAGAAGAGTTAGTTGAACAAAAGCTAAAGGATAGAGAATTAATAATTGAAAAAATAAAAGAAATAGAAGCGCTTGATAACGCTATGATGAAGCTATCAAATGCATTGAATTTACAATCAGAAAAGCCAGAGGATGATTTCACTCTTAAATTTTTAGAGATTCAAGGCTATGAAGTGTGGACTTCTTATGAATATAAGAGAGAAAATCCTGATTCCGTAATATATCCGATTCATGATCATAAATTTCTTGTTGAGGAAGGTACGAGAATATATAGGAAAGGTTTTGGAGAAAGTAGAATTGATGATGAGGGGAATTTTACAGAAGAATTTGTGAATGGAGTTGGAGACTCTGATAAGGATAAATTCCAAGAATGGGTAGATGAGGTGTACTTCACAGATGAATCTGCAATTCATGAAATTTCAGAGTTAATGCCAGTAATTAGAGAGGCTGATAATATTATGGAACCAAAAATAAGAGAAGTTATAGGAAATGGTTTTGATGGAACTGCAGCTATTATTGCAGGTAATAAACATTTCTTTGGAGGATATGGAAATAACTTGTATGATCGATTACAGGATTTTTCTCCAAATAGAATCATGCTTCCTGATGTTGATAAGTTTTAGATCTCTTATATGATTTGAATAATTTCCGACGAGCACTGGACATTTATGGCGGAATTGTTTAAATAATTTTAATTATTTACTAAGTAATGGCTTATGAAATACATGAAACTGAGTATTTTGAAAAAAAGTTTCATAAAATAATTCCGAAGAACTTACAACCTCAATTTAGAAAACAAATGGTTAAAGCTTCGGAAGATCCTCTCCATAAAGGAAAACCTCTTGGTGATAAATATTTCAGAGAAATTAAAATAAGAGGATTTAGATTATATTATTTTGTATGCGAAAATGAGATAATTATGCTTTTGATTAATGTTAGCAATAAAAAATTACAGCAAAAAGTAATTAACACTATAAAGAAAGATATGATGAATTTAAGAGAATATATAAAGAAAATCAAAAAATATTAAAGGAGGGAGGTACTATGATATTTATGGATGAAAAAGAGAGAAAACTGATGGAAGAACAGAACGAATTATTAAGAGAGTTAGTAGCTTCTTTGAAAGATGTAAAAGAAGGAAGAGTAAAGAGATTTAAAGAATAAGTTCATATTCTATAACTATATGTGCTTCCAATTGATTCTAATCCTTGAGTTGTTGTTCTATAGATCTTATTTCTTACTTTTTTATTTCTAATTGCTTGATTAATACTAATTGCTTCTACATAAAAAAGAAGATCAGTAAGTATGCTAGCAGAAATCATACTCCATGGACTATCAACCAATGTTGCTGCTTGATGCATTCCTGTACGAATAACAGTATCCAACAATGCAGGACCCCCTGTCTCTGCAATAATTAATCCCATATCTTTCGCTAATTCTTTTGCAATATTTTTTTTATTTTTTATTGATCTATAAATCGAAGTAACAAATTCTTGTCCATACAATGTTCCAAAATACGCAACAGTACCTGCGCTTTGTGAAACAACAGCAGACACATGCTCATTCAGCCCTAATTCTCTTGGAACAACATATCCAATATAATTAGCAGTCTTTGCAGTAACTTCAGCAGGCCCGTATCTTTTCAGATAATAGATTGTTGTTTTTAATTTCGGATTCACTTTATCTCCTTTTGTAAATGTTTTTCTTAACAAAATAATCCCTGTATACATTATTCATAAAAAAATCTGCACTTTTTGCACTATCTTGTAACTTTACGAACTCTCTTAATTCATAATTTGTGCTTTTAGGTTCGGGAGTTTTGTAAATCATAGTTATTAAGCCCACAATACCTCCTGCACCAATAATGCCTCCGGAAATTGCCGTTATGAGATTTCCATCAGATATTCCAGAAGAACAACCCACCCCTCCTAAAATTATCGTAGAAAGTACTCCATAAACAGCAATCCTAGATATACATTTTCTCGATGGAGAATGCCATCTCTTATAATCATCTCTTACAGAAGCATACCCTAATTTTTCTAAATCAAAGTTTTCTTCATTAAAATTTTGAATGGTATTAATTAGATTTTTTGGTACTCCTTTTGTTATTTCAGATTCTTCTTCAATAAAATTATATTCTCTTATAATTCCTCCTCTGGGAATAACTCTTATCCAAGTAGATATTTTGTAAAAGTTTTCAATTTCTCTTTCAAAACTAGTTTCTTTAGCTATCACTTTTTTTATTAAAGAGTCCTCTTCCATTCTTTCTATAATCGAAATGAGTTTTTCATTTGTATTTTCAAGCATGTTTCCACCTTAATTATCATTACTAGTTAATAGTCAATGAACATAGATAAATCCTTGGTTCAAATAAAATTGAACCAAAAAGTTTAAAAATGCAATTAAACTTCTGAGTTCAATGATAAAGCTAGCTCTCCCAATAGGCAAAGAAGACGACCTGAGAAGCCTGATTTTCACTATCTTAACAAAAGAGCATCCTTTGAAGACAATTACATTGCTTAATCACATCAGAAAGAGATATGGAAAATCAGTCACATATCAAGCTGTAAGAAAGGCAATACTCCAATTAATAGAAAACAATGTCCTCAAACAATCAGAAAACAAATACGAAATAAACAAAGAATGGCTTATTCAGGCAAAAAAAGAATTAGATAGTATATATAATGACATAACAAAGAAAACAGAAAAACCAACAAGCATAGATAGCATCAAAGGAGAAGTATCTGTTTTCGAATTTGATTCAGTAAACTCAATGATGAAGTTCTGGGAAGATCTGATTGATGATTGGTTTGAAAACTTCAAAAAAGGAGATCCCAATATTAACTGTTTTCAAGGCGCACATTCATGGGAAGGATTATTGCATGCAGATAGAGAACAAAATATGATGGGTCAACTAAAAAAGAAAGGAATAATTTCTTATGTATTAAATGTTGGCAACACCCCTCTTGACAAATACATTGGGAAATTCTATAAAAGTGTTGGATTAAAAGTAGGGTTTCACCCATCTACATCTTCTTTTGATAAATCATACTATGTGGCAACTTATGGAGAAACAATAGTACAAGTCACATATCCTGAAGAACTAGTTAAAGAACTTGATAATTTCTTCAAGAAACACAATAGTATTGAAACAATGAATCTCAAGAAACTTTCAGATATTGTCAATAAAAAAATTCCCATCAAATTAACTGTCATAAAGAATCTCAAGATGGCAGAACAAATAAATAAGTCAATTATCGAGAATATAGTGTGAAAAAATATATAAATAATTATAACTATTATCAATCAAAAGAGGTATACGATGCTTTGGGTTTTTTTTGCGTTGCTTTCAGCAGCGGCATGGGCTGTTGAGGAGATAATAAGGAAGAGGGTTCTCAAAGTAGATACTCCTGTCGAATTCAGTACAGAACGTGGATTCTTCGTTATTATCATACTCCTTTGCGTCATTCCTTTTCTCAAATGGTCTTCAATTTCGACAGAATTCATTCTTGCTTCATTATCTATTTCTATTATTCTTACACTTGTGGTTTATCTTTCATCTAAAACATTGAAGCTTGGAGATGTTTCAGAGATTGCTCCTATGATGAATTTGAGTCCCTTATTTCTCTTGCCTTTAGCAGCAATCTTTCTTGGTGAACATCTTACTAGCATGCAATGGTTAGGAGTGATTGCTTTGATTATAGGCACCTATGTTCTTGAACTTCATCACAATCAGCATGATGTTTTAGCACCTTTCAGAAAGCTCTTCAAAAGTAAATACTTTATCTATTTATTCCTCTTGTTAATCATAATGTCAATTGCAGCGCTTGTTGATAAAACCAATATCAACAAAGGATATGATATCTTGACATATATGTTCTTTGTTTGGATGTTTATTAGCATTCAATTCTTTATTATTGATTGGTTTGCGACGCGCCTGAAGAATTTTACGAAACACATAAGAAAGAAAGGAGGACTCATCTTTGTTAATGCAATGGCATCAGTGTTCAGCACTTTTTTCGTTCTTTCGGCAATGGCTGTGGGGCCTGTCAGTCTTGTTATACCTATTAGACGGTTAGGTACATTAGGTAGTGCTGTTATTGGGGGGAAGATAGAACACGAACGTGATTTGATGAGAAAAGCCATAGCTTGTCTGATTATGATCATAGGAGCGGTGTTCATTTCAGTATTCTAAAAGACACTAAATATTTAAATCACACGCTCCTAGATGTTCTATGGCTAAGAAAAATTACACTCGATGGATACTTCTTTTCCTCTTTCTTCTTTCCTTAACTATCAGACTTTTGTTTGCGTTTCAAACTCCTTATCTTGACCATGACAGTTATTTTGAACTTCGACAAGTCGAACATATCAAAGAGTATGGCTATCCTGCGTTTCATGACGAATTGAGCTATGGGGAACGTACTTATTATTTTAGTCCTTTTTTTCATTATTTCATCACTTTTCTTAGCCTAGCTTTTCCATTGGAGATAATAGTGAAAATAATTCCGAATGTTCTTATGGCAGCATTAGTATTCCTTGTGTATGATCTCTCTTTTATTCTTACTAAAGATAAAGCAGCAAGTCTCATTGCATCAGCAATGTCAATCTTCCTTCCAATGCTGTTTGCTAATACATTCAATGCATTGACTCCCTATACACTTATTCTCTTCTTGTCGTTGATGATTACGCACTACTTTATTAGATTACGATTTACAACAGATCGTAGAGAGATTCTGCTTGTTGTTACTATACTTATTGTTTTTACGCATTCATCTTCGTTGCTACTTGCATTAGGTCTCGTATTCTACATGATTCTTTCAAAGATCATGAAGAAACGTATACCGACGGCACAGGCGGAATATACGCTCTTCTTTTTTTTTCTCTCTGTTTGGGCAAACTTTATCATCTTCAAGAAATCATTTCTCATCCACCAAACAAGAATATTTTGGCAAAATATTCCGATGGCATTACTTGACAACTATTTCACAGACATAACTGTTGTGGCCATCGTATATGCAATAGGACTTATTCCTGTTTTATTAGGGATTTACGCAATGTATCGAATGAGTATCAAAGAGAAAAATCCTGATGCCTTATCGATTGTTAGTATTCTCATTGTTTTTGGTGTTGTCGCATTGCTTAAACTTATCCCTCTTCAAATTGGGATATTTTTCCTTTCAATCTATCTTGTCACGATAGCATCACAATCATTCGTTCTCTACTTCAAAACTGTGAAAAATAGTAGGCTC
Organism: Candidatus Nanoarchaeia archaeon; assembly: GCA_028279685.1. Lineage (GTDB taxonomy): Archaea > Nanobdellota > Nanobdellia > Woesearchaeales > SKIA01 > JANQNG01. The sequence continues at coordinate 167,573 of JANQNG010000059.1, forward strand.
GAATTCCTCAAGCCAGTAATAGTGTTGGTTGTGGGGCTCATCTTCGTTTTCACTTCTATACTTCCAACTATTGCTTATGCACACAACACAATTGCAGAGGCCCCGACTGAAGATCAAGTAACAACATTTCAGTGGATAGAAAAAAATACACTTCCCGAACATACAATAGCAGCGCCATTGGTTTATGGGCATCTTATCACGTCCTTTTCAAGACGACAGAATGTTATCGATAATATTTTTCTTAATGTACTTGACGCAGCAGAACGTTATAAGGATATTAATAATCTCTATATGGTAAAGTTTGAAACCCATGCGTTGCAACTTTCTCAGAAATACAGCATAGACTACATCTATCTTGATAATACTATTAAAGAAGAATATGATATAGACTCACTCTTCTATATAGATAGCTATTGCTTTAATGATGTGTTCAACACTTCAACTACACAACTCTACGCGGTGATCTGCGGATGAATAAAACACTAGGCACCATTATTTTGATTGCGTTTATTGTTATTATGATTCCCCTTGGTGTCAGAGATTTTGTTACGAATCATTATCCTGCTTTTGAGTCGAGCTATGCTGCGTTGAACAACTTCAATGAAGCACTCGAGGTCAGCACTTTTCATGCGATCACGCAAGATCCTTTCATGGCAATTACCTATTTTTTAACAGAAGGATGGTTTGGATGGGGATTTGCGATTAATGTGATCCTTGCAGCAGCTTGCATTTTTCTTTGTTTTCTGCTCCTTACGAGATATACCAAAAAAATACAGCGCATCACTATTACTTGCATCATTCTTATGTTAACGCCGATGTTCATCTCGGTATTTACAGGCATAAGGAGTATGGCTTGGTATTTAATTATCATACTCGGTGCAGCATATACTGCGGAGAGGAAACAATACAAGTTGATGTTATTACTGTTGATCCTCCTCGGATTTGGTAATTTTATACTCTTTTTTGCTACTTCTATGATATTGTTCTTATTGATTTCATTCAAACAACCTAAGCAATATTGGTTATTTTTCATTATCCCTTTACTTTGGACGTTGTTCCTTAAAATAGTCATTAACGGCTATTCAATAGTGTCATTAATCACTCCAGAATTCGGTTATCTTACAAATATATTCTATGTTTTTGGATCCACAGGTACAACATTCTTTATTTTTATCAACGGATTATTTGGATTATATCTTTTTTCGGAAAAATCACGCAAAAATAACATGATTATTACAATAGCATTAGCTTTGTTTGTGTTAGCACTCTTTTACCCTTCAATCGCCGTTCTTTTTACAGTAGTGTTTGCGTTTTTTGCAGGTATTGCCATACAATTCTTTGATGAACGAGAATGGCATCTTAGCAATTTCAAAAGCATCACTATGATTCTCATTTTTTGCGCTCTCATTTTTCCTGCTGCAGTGTTTATCGGAGAGATTATTGATGCTGAACCATCAGATGAACGCATTCTTACCTATGATGAACTTACTGATGTAGTGCTGGCATCTCCTGAGAATGCAGAGCGCATAACCTACTTTACTGGATTGAAGACAGTTTCTTTTTCTGAAGTAGACCAAGAACTTATCGAAACGAGAGATCTTGATCAGTTCATTACATTCCTCAGTCAATATGATATTACTGAGATTTATCTTGATGATGCAACTATAGATGCTTTTTTCAAGAGCGATGATGATCATGGCAGTCTTTTATTGCTGCAGAACAGCGAAAGCTTCTTCATCACCCATAATGACAACGTAGCAACCATCTGGAAACTGAACAGTAACCTTTATAATGGTCGTTAGCGTTCTTTCCCTATGGATTTTGGACAGCTACTAATCTATGTCATCTGTTTCTTTGGATTATATACATCAATATTTTTTCTTATCACTATTTATGAAAATAGGAATAACAAAAAGCCAACAAAAAACAGACGATTTCCAAAAGTTGCAGTGATTGTTCCTGTGTTCAACGAAGAAAGCACGGTGATGAAAACTTTACAATCACTTTTCAAACTTCAGTATCCAAAATCAAAATTAGATATAATTGTTGTAGATGATAATAGTACTGATAAGACTTGGCAGATTCTTAAAAACGTTAATGATCCTAGACTTAGAGTATTTCGTAAACCAAAAGACATTCCTAAGGGGAAACATTATTCTTTGAATTTTGCGTTGCAAAAGACTGATGCAGAATTTGCAGGAGCTTTAGATGCAGATTCTTTAGTTAATCCGAATACGCTTGAACTCATCATAAGACATTTCAAAAATAAAGAAGTTGCTGCGGTTACACCGAGTATGAAAATATATAAACCTCATACTTTTCTAGGTAGGGTGCAGAGCATGGAATATTTAATCGGATTATTCTTGAGGAAAGCATTTACTTTCATAGGTAGTCAGCATGTTACACCAGGACCCTTTACTATTTATCGGAAATCATTCTTCGAAAAATACGGTTATTACAGAAAAGCGCATAATACAGAAGATATCGAGATTGCCCTGCGAATTCAGAAGCATAATAAGATTATTGATTATGCGCCTGATGCATATGTCTACACTATGGAGCTTGAATCCTTTAAGAGCCTTTACAAACAGAGATTGCGCTGGTACCACGGATTTATCTGCAATCTAATTGATTATCGATGTCTTTTTGGGAAAAAACATGGTAACTTAGGGATGTTTGTATTGCCATCAGCACTTGTTTCTGTAGCTCTTGTTATTGCCAGTCTTGGTTATGCGATCTATAAGACAGGAGATCTCTGGATACAACACATCAAGAATTTTATTGCATTAGATTTTGATATTATACGGCTTTTTACTTTTGATCCTGATCTTTTTTTCATCAACACTACAGGAGTGATGGTGCTGTCATTTGTCACTCTTGTTCTTGGCCTTGTGGTGGTGGTTATGGCTGTACGGATTGGTAAAGAGCAAAATGTTACATTCTCTTATGTGCTTTTTGCATTGACGTATTGGTTTCTCTTTGCGTTCTGGTGGATTGCTGCGATATTAGCGAAGCTCTTTGGTAGAGAAGTACGTTGGGGTCATAAAACAGACCAATGCTAATATTTTTAAACAAATCCAACATTCCGACGGCATGCAAAGAAAAAAACGCATCAATCCTATGAAATATTTTTTAGTACTTGTTATCACGCTAGCTGTTTTTCTTTCTGGAATCTATCTTGGAAACTATTCATCAAATCAGAAAATAGAGTTAATAGGAGATATGCAAAATGATCTCAGAATTAAGACTTTAGGAGTTGAGCTTCAGTATGAAATTCTCGCAGAGAATCCATGTTTGCAGATCAATTCGACGCCATTGACGGAAGAGCTTAACAGTATTGCTGAACGTCTTGACTTCATGGAGAATCAATTAGGAGAGGACAATATCCAAGTGATTAATACGAAAGAGTACTATTCATTGTTACAGATCAGGCATTGGTTGCTTTTGAAGCGAACAAAGGAAGAATGCAAACATAACACGCTACCTATTTTTTACTTTTATTCAAATAGGGGAGATTGCCCAGATTGCGATGAGCAAGGAATTATTCTGACTGCTATGAGGAAAAAATATGACTTTGTCAGAGTGTATCCATTCGATATCAACATCCAGAATCCTGCTATTTCTACGTTACGGAGCATGTATGCTGTTGAGAAAGCTCCTACGTTAATTATTGATGATCAATTTTTTGACTATTATCTCCCAAAATTGCTCATTGAGGAGATGATAACGAATTATTCGAAGATGATCAGCAGGCCTAATATTATTGTAAAAGAAGAATAATTTCCTTATTTATCTAGAAAAGAGAAACTCAAATCATCATCGTAATATTTAAATAAAAACTTCTATTTACAACCTTGATGAGCACAGATTCTGAGACGAAAGAGCTTTCAAAAAAAGAACTTGAAAACGTGATATATAATTATACGCTGAATGCTAACGAGCTTGAGGAGGAGAACAAAGTTCTCAGAGAGACAATAGGTAGGCTCACAGCGGAACTTGATAGGCTCAAATCTCCTCCACTCATGGTTTGTGAGGTTAGTGAGGTTGTCGATGGTAAAGCCATTATCAGAGTGCCGAATGGGAATAAGTTCTTTGTCAATATTTCAGATGATTGTAAGCGTGTTGTTGCAGGGAATACGGTGTTGGCAGATCAAAAGAATCTTATGGTGCTGAGTAAGATTACAAAAAACAAGAGCTTTGATGTAGAGCGCTTTGTTATTCTCGAGAAGCCAAAAGTAAAGTGGAGTCATATAGGGGGGTTGAAAGATCAAATCACAGAATTGAAGGAAGTCGTTGAGTTACCTTTAACGAAGCCTGATTTGTTTAAAAAATTAGGTATACAGCCTCCAAAAGGAATATTACTCTATGGGCCTCCAGGAACAGGAAAGACGTTATTAGCTAAGGCCATTGCTACTTCAACAAAATCTAACTTTATTGAAGTGGTTGGATCAGAATTGGTGCAGAAATTCATCGGAGAGGGTGCTAAATTAGTTAGTGAAATATTCCAGTTAGCAAGAGAAAAAGCGCCGTCAATTGTTTTTATTGATGAGATTGATGCATTAGCTGCAAAGCGAATTGAATTAGGTACATCAGGGGAGAGAGAAGTGCAGAGAACATTCATGCAGTTTCTTGCAGAGCTTGACGGGTTTAAGCCATTAGGGAACATAAAGGTAATAGGATGCACCAACCGCATGGATATCTTAGATCCTGCTATTCTTAGACCTGGAAGATTCGATCGAGTCATTCATGTACCACAGCCTTCTTTAGATGGAATTAAACAGATTTTCAAAATCCATTCAAAACAGATGAAGCTCAACAAAGATGTCAAGATGGATAAGCTTTTCAAAAGAATGGAAGGGATGTCTGGTGCAGAGATCAAAGCAGTATGTACTGAAGCAGGATATTTTGCTATTAGGGACAATCGTTTTACGATCAAACAGAAGGATTTCAAGGATGCCATTGGAAAAGTAAAAGGCGGAGATATAAAATCAGGCGACCATAAGAAGATGTTTGGATAGTTCTACAATCCTGTATTAATAATAAGCAGCAATACTCCGACAGCTACAATAATACCATATGCTGTCTTATTCCAGGCTAGTATTTTTCTTCCGTCGAACATACCAAAAGGAATAAGATTGAATAATCCAATGAATGCATTGATGTAGAATCCGTATCTTCCAATAAGACTCAAAATAGGCAGTCCTGAGAGAGTCAATGGTAGAAATACAACAAGTGCCAAGAGCATATTCGTTGCAGGGCCTGCTAAACTAATAATACCATTCTGTTTCCTTGTGATATGTCCTCTGATGTAAACTGCCCCTGGAGCAGCAAACAGGAATCCGAAGAAAGAAAATACAACAGCTAATAGCAGCATCTTGTTATCAGCAACAAATTCTGCTTGGCAATGATATTTTTGAGCGAAATACTTATGGGCAATTTCGTGCAAAAGAAAACCTACGCCTGCAGTTAGTGCTGCAATCACAAAAATAATGCCCGCAGCAGCGGTAAAACTTATTCCTGTATAAAGAATGGTGAACGCCAAACTAATAACAATCCATGCCTTTGCTAATTCTTTGATCTCGTGTTTTGAAAAGTGCATAAAGCTAAGCATATGCTTCTCTTAATAAAGGTTAAGAATTAGCCTTCGGTAACCATGAATCATATAGTCCCCCCACATAAAAATTAAGTAAAAAAAATAAATTTATTCTTCTTCAGCTTCCTGTTCGGCCTCTTCTACCTGTTCGTAGTAGATTCTGTAATACGAATCAAGCCTATAATCTTGCCTGTCAGGATCCATGGTTTCTTGCTGTTCAGATTCTTCCTCAATAGGTTCTTCGATAGTATCTTCAACTTCGCTGAATGCAGTCACTTTCACACCAAAGAGAATTATTTTTTTTGGAATTTTTGCTAATTTTCCGTTCTCAAGAATGCCTTGACTCTCAGCATATGTGAGGATATCTTCCTTGAACGCAGTAGGAATATCGTTTGCTCTCAAGAAGTCATCTGTTGCAGTGGCATCAGTAATTTTGACACTTTGATAACCGAATGCGAACGCAGAGACAGCCACTATAGAGACCAAAAGCAAACCAATAAACATTTTTTTGTCCATACAAATCCCCCCTATTTTTTTTGAACATCTCACCAGTATTTATCCTGCAGTAGAAACTGTTTATTTATAAAGTTTTTGACTTTTATCCATTCTCGAGTAGAAATTAATTGCTCGAAGGAAAATATTATAAATGAGCGTGCTTTGTGAGAAAATGAGGTGCTTCATATGGAAGAAGGAGAGAAAAAACAAGTTAGTTTTGCGATCAACGATGGTGAAAGCTTTTTTGCGGATGAGGTCTCAATCACTAACAACCCAATAAAGTTCATTTTCGATTTCAAGAACAATACACCACGTATTGATATTAGAAGTCAAGAAACACTTCCCATTGTGATTAAGCATAGTGTTGTGGTGATGGATATGTATCTTGCGAAGGTATTTTCGAAGTTGCTCAATGAACATATTCAGAAATATGAGCAAGAGTTTGGTGAGATCCATAAACCTGATGCAATAGCTAAAGTGGAGCAAATGCTCAAGGAGAACAAGAAGAGTCCAGTGACCTCTACGGTCGATGATCATCCAACTTATTTTGGCTGAACAATGGGAGAAGAGCATTCTGAAGATAAAGGAAGAGGTGCGGGTCCTTTCTTGGTACTTATTGCTATTCTTGCTTTCGTGGTTATTATTATGCTGATTACACCTAATCTGACGAAAGTGATCACAAAGGATCCGAGAATACCAACATATGATGATATTCTTCCTCATGGGGCAGCTACAGGAGGTGCTGTTAATATTGCGGATCCTAAGTTTATTCCGGCAGTGGTCAAAGAGAATAATCCTTTGATGGTTCAAGTGGTGGAGAACATAGAATCCTATATGGGTTGTGGGGATGATCATTTTTGTGCAACTCAAGGATTCTATTCATTCATGAACATGAGAATAGACCTTGTAGTGGCAAGAACAAGTAATTATATTCAGCATCCTTCAAAAACAATGCTTATCAGAGAAGGTCGTGATGCTGATAGAGCCGTTTTGCTTGCTGCATTGTATTATAACTTTGATCCCTCCATTAAACAAAGAATTCTTTATACAGAGAAAGATGAATATGCTTTAGAGATTTGGTATCGGGCCAACCGCGATGAAGAAGAACAATGGGTCATGCTTAATGTTGACTGTGAAGTTTGTAAGTATGGTGGGGAAGGAACTCCTCTGCAAGGAGAGAGAATAACGTATGTCGATATTGTGAGTTAATAATCAAGCAATCCCTTCTGTGTATTTCCTTCGAGCACTTCCTCGAATGTTTTGTTATAGAAACTCAGTACAGAATCAGCTATGGGTTTAATTTGTTTTTCGATATAATGATCGTAGTCAATTTGCGAGTGCAATGCTTCTGTAGGTTCAGGACCATCTGTTGTTATAACATACTCTATGATGTTTGACGTTATTTTCTTAAGTTTTCTTGCAGCTTTCACATGAGGAGGTGTTGTTTTTGTATAAGCATCAGGGCTCTTCCGCAATGCTTTTCGGTAGATTAAAAGATTGTCATACTTTCCTTTCTTGAGATTCTCGATAAATTGTTTTACGTAATCTGCAATCTCTTTCCTGTGAAAAATCAAATCTAAGAGTTCTAATTGGAATTTTTTGCTTAATTCTGTCCAGTCTCTTCTCACGAATTCCAGTCCTGTAAAATCCATTTTGCGTCCTTTGAGGTTATCAATTACCATCAATCCTGCATAGCGCTTTTTGCTTCCTATATCAGATCCTCTCACAGTAGGTAAAAGAAATCGTTCATAGATTTTTTCAAACTCAAGCTCAAGAAAGCTTTCCCTTCCATAATTAGTTTTCACATACTTGGTGATGGTGTTGTTCATTTCTTCTGCAATTTTTTTTCCTAGTGTATTTGCTTCTTCGACTGATGTCACATTTATGTTTACGAATACACTATCAGTATCTCCGTAGATAACTTCGTAACCTTTCTCTTCAATATGCTTAATAGTCATCTTGATAAAATGTTGGCAGGTTTTTGTGATGCTATTAGCCATATCCATCGAGAAAAATCTGCATCGTGGAGAAGCTAATGCGCCCCAGAAAGAATTCATGACAACTTTTAACGCATAGATGGATGTCTTATTTTTTTTCTTTTTCATTTCATCACGAGATTTCCAGATGTCTGCTAACAATTTAGGGAGGATGCCTTGTTCATTCTTGTATATTGCATTTGTAGGAGTAATAACATATTTTTTCTTGTTAGTGTATTTCGATTTAGTTTTTTCTGTTACTGCAGTGATAAAACTCATTGGATCAATATTGAAAGTTCTCATCACCGAAGGATACAGGCTCTTGAAATCACAGACAATAACATAGTCATAGATGCCAGGTTTTGAGTTCATTACATATCCTCCTGTGATGGGATTCTCTTTTTCAGCATAGACTAGTGTAGGTGCGACATACCCTCTTTTTCTCATCTCTCTCAGATAGAGAGAATCTAATGAAGCAATACTTGCACTCACTCTATTGAGTTCCATTCCAGTTAATAATGAACGATGAATGGTTAATGCCAGTGTTCCTTTGTCAAGAATATCGTAGACGAGCTTTGCATCTTTTATGTTATAGTCAATGAGCTCTTCTGGTGCTTCATGGTATCTGCGTTCAATCTCTTCTCCTTTTGCTACTGTAGTGATTAATTTTTCTTCTCCAAGAATTGTCTTTGCTGCTGTGTTGAGCTTATAATCATCCAGTTTCACAAATGATGTCCTGAGAATATGAATGCCATCTAATACTTGCCGTCCAGGAATCTCTGCTTTTGATTCTCTCATGAATTCCTCGCTGATATGTAATTTACAGTCCCATTCTGCACGGCCTAACTGAAAAGGAATGTTGTATTCTTTGAATTTATTTCTTAAGATCTTCAGATCAAAATCAATAAGATTCCAGCCGGTGATGATATCCGGATCAATCTCCTGAATGTGCTCTTTGAACGCCACTAATAATTTTCGTTCATGGTCGTAGTTTTTTGCGTTTTTTACTGGTTTGTCTTTGACGATCATTGCTTCTTGTTTAGTTGATGCGCCTTCATTCCAATATAATGCAATGGAGAATAAGGTATTTGCTTTTTTATCAGTCTCGATATCGAATGACAATGTTTTCAATGTTGGGGTCCATTGTGCAGGATATAGTTGAATGTTTTCATAGATGCGATTGACATAGTTGCCTTTCTTGAAATGTTCATCTTTGATTTCGAAACTTCCTAGGAGATCATAATCCATCAGTTTTCTGCTTGTGAAAAGAATATCTGCTTCATAACATTTTATGTCGTGGTCAATTAAATGTTTTCGTATGCTGGGCACATCGCCTGGTTTTGTGGTAATTATTTTTACAACAGGTTCTTCCTGCATATTTTTGAGCTTTGTCGATTCATGCTTCAAGGTTAGTAGTTTTAGCGCTTTTTTGAGATCAGATTCCTTAATGAAGAAGTAAGGATCTTCTCTGTTTCGTATAAGACAGGATTCTCCATTATCTAATTTGGCAAAGATGTAGAGCCACGTTTCATTATCGATAATTCTATAGGTGGAATGGATGATAAAGCCTTTCATACCATAGATAAGAAGAATTCATATTTAAATATGATGTGAGAATATGTCTAGTCAGCATGTTTCTTGAAGACTTGACTGAGCACCACTATGCTATTCTATCTTCTATTCGATCTAAATAGCGCGTTCCTAATATAGGAATAAGATATACTTTTTGAGAACCTTCAAGTGCCTGCTCAATATTCTTCTCAATGCTTACTATATGATCTGTGCAATAGGTATTTTTTGATAGAATGTAATGATTTAGCATAGTATGAATTATCTCAGAGGCTTTATCAGTATCCATAGTGGGAAGTAATTCTTTATTGACAAGTAATTTTCCTTCAGGTGAAATGACTTCTCCAGGCGTTTGCAAATAGTGATCGATCAACCCATCTCCAATACTTGATATTGCTGGTAGAAGAGGAACTATTGGCTGTGGCTCATCGTTTACTAATATTCCTGGTTGTGCATATGGAATAATAGAAATATCATCTTCTTTTATGGTGACTGCGCAACCTGCTCCTGAAACATCATTGTGGAATTTTGGTCGTATAGAATCTCTCATAGAATCTTCATATGTGCCATCAGAACGTAAAGGTTTTGGCTGTTCAATTTCCAAAAACATAAAATCAGGAGAGATGTTGTGAATAGTGTCTTGCAGTATTGCTTTATGGATTATTCTTCCAATACCTTTGTTACGCCATTTTGGATCTGTCGCTACATACCCCCATAATAATAGACTGAAATCACTTTTTTTTATTGTAGTGAATGTGGTCATAGCTCTGACTTTCCCATCGGCTAATGCTACGAGGTAATTATAGTTTCCTCGTTTGCTTAACCCATGAGCTGATCTATGAATATGTTTTCTTAAAAGATGACCATGTTCTCTTTCCTCTTTAGGAAATGAACTGACATAGATTCTTTGAGCTTCTGAGAATAATTTATCGAACAATTTCTTATCTTGTCTATAAATATTTACAAGATTCTCTGTTCTAATATCGATGTCGTTTTTCATTTCTTAATCACTAATCCTTCTTGAAAATCTGGCTTAGCATGACATAGATTAATTTTGCAGCCAAGAAATCAGGAGCTTTATTTTTTGTCGGAGCTAATTCAACAATATCAAAGCCAACTACTTTCTTCTGTTTTATTACTTCCTTAAGCAGATTAGTTACCTCATACCAATCTAATCCACCAGGTTCTGGTGTTCCTGTAGAAGGCATGATGCTTGGATCGAATACATCAAGATCTAATGTGATATATACTTCATCAGATAATTGTGCTACTGTTTTTTCAATCCAATTAGGATCTTTTTTTATTTGATGTGCAAAGAATATCTTGGCTTTGTTGATAGAAAGTATTTCAGAGGAATCCATGCTTCTGATGCCGACAGAGACGACATTATCAACAAATTTTTTCACTCTTGCCATAACACATGCATGATTATATTTGCTTCCTTCATACGTGTCTCGTAAATCTGTATGTGCATCAAGTTGTAACACACTCATATTAGGAAATTCTTTTGCATATGCTTTGATAGGCGCATATGATATTGAATGCTCTCCTCCGAGAGTAATTACGAACTTTCCATCATCGAGAAACTTCTTTGTCTGTGCGCATCCTGCATCAATCATTGCTTCAGAGGTTTCTTCTTCAATAGGATCTGCAGTAAATATACCTTCTGTATATACTTCAGAATCTGTCTCAATATCATACAATTCAAGATTGTAGGATGCATCGAGAATTGCTGCAGGTCCTTTATCAGCGCCTTTTCCCCAAGTACTTGTTTTGTCAAAAGGAATAGACTGAATAACAATTTTTGCAGTATCATAATCAGTGAATTCTGAAAGTTCTAAGTCAATTAGTCCGAGGTAATCAATTTTTCTTTCCATTCTACTTTTTCTTCCTGTTCTGAAGGTGATATCTGATTTTTATCAAGCATTGCATTATAGTTGTAAACTGCTCTTTTCCAATCTTGCTTATGCAATACATAGCTTGCAAGTAAAGGCAAGGCTAATGTTGCTTCAGCATAAACCATCTGCTCGTTATTGTCATCAACTTTCCCCCAAGAATGAGCTTCTTTCAAAGTAGAACCTGATAATGCGCCATCACGTTCATCTGCAACAGTAATTTGAATAGTGTACTTATGCATATGCACATCTTTTTTTCCAAGAATCTCTGCTGCTACCGTCGTATCTTGAGCAAAGTTCTTTGGCACACCCCCTGAAAGCATTACTAATCCAGTATCTTTTGCACGCATTTTGATCTTTGTCAATTCAAGAAAATCCTTGACGGAATCAATACTTACTTTTGGTTCATCTCCGCGTTCATGTTGGTGATGCACTAATCCGAATCCTGCACTGCAATCAGAGAATGCAGGCACAAAAATGGGTACGCCTTTCTCATACGCTAACCGGATAATAGAATCTTTACCAATGTTTTTCTTCTGAAGATATTTTGCTATCTCAATAATAAATTCTCTTGAAGAATACGGTTTTGGTTCAATGTTGTTTGCGATCTCGGCAACAACCATATCGCATTCTTTTAATTCATCTTCATCAATGAAGGTGTCGTAAATACGATCAACATGATTTTTCATAAGATCACTATCATCTACAAAAGGAGTTCCTTGGTAATGAAAGAATCCTAATGCTTCAAAGAAATCCTGATCAACAATATTTGCGCCATTTGAAACAATGGCATCGATCAGATTGTTGTCAATTAAATCATAAATCACTTTCTTCATACCTGCGCTGCATAATGATCCTGCTAAGCAGAGAATAATGGTGCAGTCCTTCTCAGAAAGCATCTTGCAATAGATCTTTGCTGCGGTAGCCAGATTTCTTGCCTGAAAGGCAGTATTTTGGAACTGCTCAATCAACGGAACGGCGTTAAATGCCTTAATATCAAGATGTTTAACCTTTTTCTTAAGATAGTCAGATTTCTTCATAATGTCGCCTCATTTATAAAGCAGAAAATCACCACCCTTTATAAAACTTACTATTTTTAGTACTTATAAGTAGAAACAACAAAAAGGTTTTTCACTTATTTCAGCTCTTTTCCACAATGAGGACATTTATCATGACGATACTTGCGTTCTATCTTCTCGGAAAATGCTGCTGCTAATACTCCTGTAGGCAACGCAAAGAATCCAATGCCAAGAATAACCATGATGGCTGCTAAGAATTTACCTAGAGGTGTAATAGGAAATACATCACCATAACCTACTGTGGTCAATGTAGCAGTACCCCACCATAATGCTTCAGGTATTGAGGAAAATGCTTCAGGTTGTGCTTCATTCTCAACGTAATACATAACGCTAGAGGAAAGCACTAACATTACCAAAATTGAGAACAGCATAATAAGCAACTCTTCTTTCTTTGATTTGATTACGCTACCTAGCAATTGTATTGACGAGTTATATCTGCCAAACTTCAGCATTCTGAATAACCTGAACATCCTTAATGATCTAATGAATCGCAAATCAGTCTTGATGAGCAACGGCAAGTAAAACGGTACTATGGCTAATAGATCAATTAATGCCATAGGTGTTATCATATATCGTAATCTTCCCCAGAGAGGATGCTTGTATTTTTTGTCGCAAGTACAACTCCACACTCTAAATACATACTCCAAAGAGAATACGAGGACAGAAAATACTTCAAAATAGTAAAACACAAGACTGTATTGTTTTGCAATAGGTTCTACTGTTTCGATCATCACAGCGAGAATATTCACGCCAATTAATGTCATGATAAAGATATCAAAAAATTTGCTTATCTTATCGCCGTCTGCGGCAGGATTTAGCCATCGATAGATTGTTTTTTTCATTGTATCAGCTCATTTCATAGAAGGAGATTCCTGCTCGCTTCGAGATGTCATTTTGCGCTGTAGATAACCAGTAATTCACGACAAGATTGTTCTGGTTCTCGAACTTCAATTGCTTATCGGTGTTGATAAGCAGTCGCATCTGATCGTCCTCGCCCAGAGTTGAAAAGTGTTCAATGAATCTTCTTGTATCATTGTACAGTTCTATTTCTTCTACATAACAGCACCGAGAAATTAGATCACAGACTAATTTATCTTCTGCTTCTGATCGTGGGAAAATGATTTTTGCCTTGACGGTTGGATCTAATGAACGAACATACTGGCCACGCATTGCTTCTAATTCGTTTGTCTGGCCGAGTACTTCGTAGCCAGAAGCAATTTTTTCTCTGACTTTTGCAGGATCATCTAAACGCAAAGTCATAGCAATATCATTCAGTTCATGCCATTCAGGAGACAACTCACTTGGCTTTCCTCCTGCCATAGCTTTTAATCCTCCAAGAATATTGCCTACTTTTGTTTTTCCGTAACCATCACGAACTGATTCTGCAAATTCAACAAGATAATCAACAACCTGTAAATCAAGTAGATGATTGACTGCTCGTGAACGATCATTACCATTCAGAATGATGAAATCTCCATGCAATACATCTTCAATTCCAGCATTTTCATCTGCAGTGAAGAAGAGAAACAAAGGCTTGTGCCCGGTCTTGAAATAATATAATTCTAGCTCATTATCTCCATATCGGAAACATTCTACGCCATAATGCAATGGTTGCTTTGTTGGTAGTTGCAGATCGCCAAGTTTCTTATGCACATCTTTCAATTCAGAAGAGATACTATATAGCACTTCAAGTGTTTCCATATCAGCCGCATAGTTAGCATTGCTGCTAATAGCATCTGTTCCTTCCTTGAGTGTTGCTAATTGTGTCAAAGCATCACTTGCTGTAGAAAGTGAAACGTTAATATCGATGGAATCTTTTTCCTTGTACATTTCTTCCCTGAGGAACTTCTCAACACCTTCGTTGATGACTTTGTTGCTGATATCGCCAATCAATGCCTCTGCTCTTGTGAATGTTTCTATCGTGTCTGAAAATTCCCTATACACCTGATCCATTAATCTTGTTAAAAAAGAATAACGAGGATGTACAACAGAAACTCCTGATTGTTGAGGAGATAAGATAATAAAACGATTCTGCAGATAGTCTTCTGGCAGATCATTTGCTTCTATTGCGAGCTCAGGACAGTATCCTGTGCGATCAATATAGTATATCTTTTTATCGTCTAAAGAAACTTCAATACCAATATGCTGTAATGCATCTTGATAAAGTTCAATTGTTCGTCCATCGATAGGAAATAAACGGGGAATAGCAAGCTTTCCTTTCTTTGCTCTCCTTGTTTGATTCAATCGCGTAGTTAGAAGATCTTGCTGCGTCCTTAGAGCAACCTCTCCAGAAGTATCCTGCTCGGCTTTTTTTGTCTTTATGCCGAAAGATCCTTTTTTTCCGTCTTGTTTGAGTTTGCTCGGGTCGAACGCCATTTTTAACGATCTCTTGCTGCTATCATTACCTGCTCAAGTTGATCATCAGTTAGATCTGTCTCTGCAATCGCTGCTCCTCCGAGATATCGAGCAAAGAATTTATCTGAGCGCAATTCCTGCTCCCAGTTCTCAGCTACATCATCGAATACGCCTGTGAACATATTGATTACCATATTTGCTTGGTAAGGATTGATTTCATCAAAACGCATTGCGATAAAGCGAAGGTCATCTCCATCATCGTGATCGAATTCAATAAATTGATCATCAACATATGTATTTGCAAAAATCTCGTATTTATCGATGTAATATTGATTCTCATCTTCAGTTTCTGAAATGAATCGCTCTCCTTGATTAGTCAATCTCAAGTGAATGCCATCTGCATCTTCATCAGTGGTGATAAGATTCTTCATTACACAGTAATCTACTGCTTCCTTGATCTCTCCTGTATGTTGTGCAGCAGTGATCATATCAAGACCGTGGTTTGCTATCATGTAATGCAGGAACATTCCTCTCCATTGCTTTTTATCATTAGCAAGAGCTTCATGGTCGGTATAATCTTTGAATGGTGCTTCGTAAAGATCCATTACAAGATGAAAAATCTTGAATGATTCTTCTGAATCTTCTTCGAAGGTGAGTGCTGCATGATCATTTACTTTTTCCTCAAGATTAACATTAGCCGGGCCGAAATTGACGCTCCAATCAGTCACAAGATTTCCTTTTCGTTCTTCATCAACAGGCTCTGCAAAATGTTCATATAGCTCACTCAGTTCAGGGTAGATGTGTGTTTCTAAGCTGTTGATTCTTTCCTGTCACTGTTCCTCTATCTGCAGTCTGAAACCTTATTTTTGGTTGTGTTTCATCATAGGTAGAAGTTAGTATTAATTGCTGATTTTCATTTTCTTCGATATGAAAGAACCAAGAACAATAGAGATGACAATCTTCATCAGCATTTCTCATAGCGACAAGACCAAAAAGAGGATGTGTATACAAATCATGATACATTATTCCACTTGGAGCTTCTTTTAATAACTCTTGCCTGTTAAAATGATAGACATCATTTACGGAACCAGGATATACTTCGTTAGGAAATGCTCTGTTAGTAGCATTGAAAAACATGGTTGGTTGGAATCTATTCATTATTTTTCTTATTTCTTGATCTGAGTGATCTGCAATACTCATAGTTAACAGAGGGGTATCAAACCCACTGAAACAGAATATCATCTCATTCAAACCGATAAGTGAATGTACATCACCAGCAACCATAATTTTTTCTTTGCTCAGATCACGATTTTCTAGTTCTAACGTGTCATAAATAACATCGTATTCTGTTCTGGCTTCTTCAATACTAACTATCCTGATTGTTTTTGTTTCTGGAAAATATGCACGAATAGGGCCTCTTGTCTCGAACATGTCTTCAACATTAGTCACTACAGTAGATATGTGCTCTCTTCCATATATGGTGTTGGTCACTCTTGGTAGTTGAGCGAAATCATCTAATGATTGGATATCGGTATTTACGTTCTTGTAGATTTTATTATAGAAGGGAACGTTTGCTTCTGCATGAGCCACTATCTCCTTTAGATATTCAATCTTTGGTCTTATTGATATTTCTGTTTTTTCTTCCTGTTTTATAAGTTCTGCTGCTGCTTCTGGCATTAGTCTTTGCCTCCTTTCACTTTTATACTGTTATTATCAATATCAAGATTGTAAAACCGTATTGCATTATTTCTAAAAATATCTGGCAAATCTCCCTCCAACATTTTGTATGTTTGAAAGAAATCTTTGATCCAAGTTATTGCTTCGATAGGTTTGAGATATGGTCTATCGCTTCCGAACATGATGTTATCGATATTTTCAAGATAGCAAAATGCTTCCTTGAGATTGCTATTCAAGACAGATATGTATACATTTTCTTTTGGATTTGCATCTCCTTCGAATAATCCTGAAAGATCAGCGTGAAGATTTTCCTTATTCTCGAGAACCGGGGCTAAACTTAGGAAATGAGGTGCATTGAAATGAGCTGCTGATACTTTCAATTCAGGATAGCGATAGCACACTTCATCAATCTCATAAGGATTCATACAGAACTTCAATCGTGATACTACGCATTGTGCAGGTGCTCCTGTATGGAACATTACAGGTACATTATTCTTTTCTGCATAAGCTAGCAAAGGCCGAATCTTTTCATCTGTCGGTAAAAAATGCTGGTATCCAGTAAAGAATTTGATTGCTGCAATCTGCTTTTGGTTTGCTAGCTGCTCAAGAATGTCTATTGATTCATCAACATAATCATAATCAAAGCATCCAATAGGGAAAAGTCTTGGAAATTTTTCAAGAATCTCCACTAATAGTTCATTGTCTTTTTTTGGATGATGACCTTCATCAAGATCAGACATAACTAGCGCATAATCAATTTCTGCTAGGTCTAGATCTTCAATCAAAGTATGGCATTGTTTTATGCAATCATTCTTTTCTATCGTTTCGACATGGGTGTGAACATCAATTATAGGGGTTAATTGCATAATAGGCCTCCTCAAGATTGTTATTACTGTGTAGAAATAATACGTGTTATATAAAGGTTTCGCTTAGTTACTACTTACAGCGAGTACTTTTTCTTATTTTCAAAGAAGACTATCAATAAACATCTTTAAAAACAACTCTGCGTTCTCTAACCCCATGAAAATACTTCATATGGTCTCATTTGGCGTTTTGGTGTTCGATGAGCAGTTCAAGCTTGTAGAGCATGAGCCCTGGAATCAAGGACAGATCATCGCAAATGCAGGGCTTTCAGATGATGAAAAAAATGAGATATTGCAGAAGTATCTCAAACAATATAATGCTCAATTACCTGATGCTGCTCAGTTGAAGCGAATTCTTAGATTTCTCAAGGAAGGAGATTACACTGCAGATTTCAGAAATGCCGATATGCTTGTTACGAAGATGAAACTCAGGCAAGCTGTTGGTGATGATCAAATGATCATCAATGCTGTAAGTGCGATAGATGATTATGATATGTTAATCAATAAATTAGCAAAAAGACTGCGTGAATGGTATGAATTATATTGTCCAGAGTTTTCAAAAAACGTAGCTGATAATGTGTCTTTTGCTAAACTTATATTGACTAAATCAAAAGAGGAACTGATGAAGGAGATTAACTGCACTCTTAGTATGGGTGCTGATATAGAAAATGAAGATCTTCAGGCAATGCTTTCGCTTGCGGATGAAGTGCAAAGCTTGAGCAGAATGCAGACAAAACTTATGGAGTATTTAGAGGAGAAAATGAAAACATATTGTCCTAATATATTGGCTGTTGCTAATGCTACTATTGGTGCTAAATTACTGAAAGAGGCAGGAAGTTTGAAAAGACTATGCACCTTCCCTGCATCGACAGTTCAGTTATTGGGTGCAGAGTCTGCATTGTTCAGGCATCTTACTTCAGGAGCAAGAAGCCCGAAACATGGCCATATTATCAATCACCCTTTAGTAACGCAGGCTGAGAAGAAACAGAAGGGAAAAGTTGCGAGAAGATTAGCAGATAAAATTAGTATTGCAGCAAAAGTTGATTATTTCAAAGGAAAATTTGTCGGTGATAAACTCAGAAAAGAATTAGAGGGGATGTTCACATGATTCCGAATATTCTCTTTGAGAGGAAAAAGAAGAAAGAACTCTCGACGGTATCAGCGTATCCTGGAACAGTGCATTTTGAAGAAAGAACATTCAAGAAAGGAGGCAAAGAACATCGTTCTTGGGATTTCAGAAGAAGTAAACTAGGTGCAGCAATTATTAAAGGTGTGAAAGAAACAGGATTGAAGCAAGGGAGTTCTGTTTTGTATTTAGGAGCCTCGCACGGATTTACTCCTTCGTATGTTTCTGATATTGTTGCGAAACATGGTGTTGTTTTTTGCTTAGATTTTGCTCCTCGCGTAGTTCGTGACCTAGTGTTTATTTGTGAACAAAGAGATAATATGATTCCTTTGTTAGAAGATGCAAATCATCCAGAATCATTTGCTGATAAAGTACACGAAGTTGATGTTGTTTATCAGGATATCGCGCAACGTAATCAAGTGGAGATATTTGTTAAGAATTGTGAATTGTATTTGAAGAAAGGAGGTTTTGGATTGCTTGCGTTGAAGGCGAAGAGTGTGGATGTTACGAAAAAGCCTAAAGATATCTATAAAGAGACAGAAAAACAATTGAAGAAGAAACTTACTATTGTAGAAAAAACAGTTCTTGATCCATTTGAGAAAGATCATATGTTCTTTGTAGTCAGGAAATAGCTATGCCGCCATCTTATTGAAGAAATGCTCTAAATGTTCCACAAATGTGCTAATCTCTCTAGGGAATTGCTTTCCCATCTCTTTCTGCAACACATACGTCCTCCCTAAGAACCAGTTATTTTTTCCATGAAGATGTTTCATCATATCTTTCATTGTTCTTATTGTTTCGCTGATATTTTCAACCAATGTGCTCTCGTCGTTGATCTTGATCTCCTCTCCTTTTTGCGTCTGGATGATTTGTTTTCCTTCTTTGTTTCTCCATTCGAAGAATTCGTCGCACACATATGTCATTGCAGCTAATGTAGTATCAGCATTATGGATAAAAAAATGTTTTATGATAGTAGAATAATCTTCGATACGAGCTTTTTGTTTCATTCTATGCTCTATTTGTTCAATAAAAGCTCTGTCATTGTCGTTGAAATTCAATATTCGAAATAATGCTGAAATAGTTTGCACACAAGTGAAAAAAAGCTCACTTTCTTTTCCGAGCTTTCCTGTTTCTAATGCTTCATTAAAATCAATTTGCGCTTGGCAGAGAAGTTCCGATGCTTTCTCTGCTGCTTGCTGTATGGTGTTATCATATCGTGTAAAGAGGGCATCTATCTTAATAGAAAGAGTTCTCTGTTGGACTTTTGCTGCAAAAGCTTGCTTCATAGCATTAAGATTGTGAAAAAAGCGATGATCGAGTGCGTTGCTTTCTACGAGTGCTCTCGCATCTTTCAGCTGCTTTTTCCATTTCTTTTCAGGATTTTTTGCCATGAAGGGGTATTGAGATGGTGCTTTAATAAAGTTTTTTATTGTCTGGCAAAGGATTAATATTGTAAATATAACCAAAGACGATAATCATTGAAAGTTTAATGTCTCTGAACTCAAAAGAAAGGACTACTTGAGAGCTAGAGGTTCAGGGGATTTATTAATTTGATCTCTAAGTTTAGCAGCATATTCATAATTTTCATTTGAGAGGGCAACATTCAATTCCTTTCTCATTTCCCATGTGGCAGGATATTTTTTTTGATTGTAAGGTATTCTGGATTCATTAATTTCTTCAGCTTGTTCTTTTTCTGATTCATCCTCGTAATACAACTGGACTATTTTTGAGCTATCAACAGAGTTACCCAAAGGATCAGCTGATTTGGTCCATTTGTGATCAATATGTCTTATGTCGATCTGATAGTCGCTTAGACCATCTCCTGTTTTTTTAATTTTTAATTTATGAGTTTCTGAAGATGATTCCCTAATTACTGATCTCAAGTTTAAATAAGGGGTTTTGTCTGAATCAAAATATAAAGACCATGGTGTGATGTAAGCTGTCTCTCCAACTTCCATATCTTCAATAGTTCTTTCAAGGTTTTTGCCCATTTCAAGTCTGCCAATTACTCCCATAAGAGAGAGTTTGCTTTGATAGTATTTAAATCTTTCGGTTTTGTAGTCACTAATTAGTAATAAATAATAGAAAGATTTATAAAGGGCATCTGTTACGCATTATGGTATGTCAGATCAAAAAGTAATTCGGGCAGTAACTGAAGCAAAATTGTCATTAGAATTAGTGGATGGTGAGGTATTTGAGCAATTAAAAGCTAGAAAGCATACTTATGTAGGAACAAGGGGATTGAGATCGTCAAACGAATTATTGATTTCTGAAGGCTTTGCCAGATGTCAAGGGGTAAGTTTTCTAAATGGTAGTGGAGATATTGGGGCTTTAGCTCATAATTATTCAACACATGATCCATATGACTCTCTTACTGGAGCATGGACTGGTGGGGAATACCATCTGGAAGATCCAAGAGTAATATTCGGTGATGTAAGTAAAGTTATTGCAGTTCATATGTATCATAAGCAAAGTTATGAATGGCCTGAAAGCTGGATTGAAGGAGCACTTGGGAAAATTGGCATTGGAAAAGTAGTGCATATTCCAATCAAGTCAAAGAAAGCTGGAAGAGTATTCTGGAGACATATGGCACTAGATGTTAAAGAAGGTTCTGTTTATGTTTTTCCAACAGATTTTGATGTCGGCATTAAGTACAGTCCTGAGAGTTTAACAGGGCTGTAAGATTTTAACGAAAGTAGAGTATATTGAAGGTAGTGATTATATAATTATCTTTTTGCTCCGCAAAAAAGGCAGGTTTCTCTGTGAACACAGAGGGTGTTTCCGCATTTTTTACATTTCCATCTTATTTTTTCATTCTTAACAAATTCTCTTATGCCTGTTTTATCAATCTTTTCAAGATTTTCGATCATGCTCATGCTGTATCTTGTTTGATATCTTTTGTCTAGATTTTTAAGTCGTTTACAAGGAAATGTATCGCATTTATGGGAGCAGAATTTCATTTTCTTTTCTTTTAGATTTGGACAGTTTTTTATTATACATTTCTTACAATAAGTTTTATTACTTTGACTTGCATTTTGAATACCCATTAATCTGCAACCAGGACATTTGTTTTTATCTCTAAGATAGCCTATGCAGATTCCGCAATTCATGCCACAAGCAGCGATTAATGTTGTGTTCATAATGATCAGAAGAAGTCTAAGTATAAAAAATTACTTAATTGCTGTTAGTTTCCTTTGTTAGATGGTTTTAATGCATTGTTTTGGACGAAAAATTCAAAATAAGTAGAGAGCGTAAGAATTAAAAAGTATGGTAGAATACTACTAATTATGACTTGGAGAACCGTTGAAAGACCTGGATATTTTGGAAAGAAAAGGGATGAATTACATAATCTTTGGAATGAGCAATTTGGTGAAGGCGAATGGAGATTAGCATATCAATGGGGAGACTTAGTTGTTTCAAAAGAGATGGGGATTAAGATTTATGAAGATGGGTATTATGAATTTTTTAGGAACAATCCTGATGTACTAGAATGGTTAGTTTCCACTGCATCGGATGTTTATGACACTGCTCCAACAAATATCCAAGCAGGATTTGATTATACAAATCAAGAAACTCCAAATAATCATATTCATGATGTTTCTATCAGAAGAGCAGTTGCAAGATTAGGGGAATGGTTTAGAGGAGATCATTTGATGCATGTTAGATGGAAAGATAGTGAAGGATACAAAGTAAATCCAGGAGTTGTTTTGTTCCATTTGCCCGAGCTTATAGTTCCGGGAGAAATCAAAGATTATGGTGGCAAAGGGATTTGGTGGTATGACAAAACTATTGAAGATTTTTATCAAAGGAATAAAGTTCTCCAAGTCCATGAATAGTCTGCTCGCGTATTGAGTTTAATTCTTTTTGAATTCGTTTCCATACGTAGTTGGCAAAATTTTATAAAAAAGCATATAATTCGTTATACTATGAATACAGAATTAAGTGATGAATTAACTCTGCAAATAAAGAAAAAAGTATCAGCATTACTTGAAAAACCTTATGCTGGATCAAAAGCATTTAAGTTTGATCATTCGGATGCAAAATATGTTTCAGATTGTCATGGAACTATGGCATATGTTTTTGGGTTAGATGATCCATTAGTTACAGAAAAAACCCATCCCTGTATAATAGGGGGTAGAGATATGGATAAATTGATTGAGAGATATTTCACTCCATTAGATGTTCCAAAAGTAGGATGTCTTGTTGCTTTTTATGATATTGCAGGAGATGAAGAATCGCTAATTCATACTGCACTACAGATAGATTATGGTGATGAGATTTTTGGACAGTCAGGAAAGGGAGGGCTATTTGAGCCAAATACTATAGAAGCTATATTGAGAACTTTTGCAGCTGTTTGTGAAGAAGTTAAAGTTAGATTTTATAATATCATATCAAGTGCGAAGCACAATCTATAGAAAAATCAAGGCTCAGTTAATTATAATCTCCGTCAATTTTATATATTACAATGTTATTGCATAATCAATGGAATCAAAAACTAGAGTTGGAGCAATAATAATTGAAAAGAGTAAGCTTCTTATGGTAAAGGGGAGAAACTATGATGAAATTTGGACTCCTGGAGGAAAGAAAGAACATGGTGAATCTGATTTGGATTGTTTGAAACGAGAGTTAAAAGAAGAGTTGAATGTAGAACTTTCTTCTCATAAGTTCTTTGGCAGATATGAGTCAAAATCATTTTATCATGATTATTTAATGATTAATCGAATGTATTTGGTTTCAATCAAAGGGAATATAATGCCTGGCATGGAAATTGAAAAGTATTTTTGGTTAGATAAAAAAGATTTTCTAGAAGAAAAGTTTTCAATGATTCCAATTATAAGAGAAAAGGTTCTTCCAGATTTAATTGAGCAAAATTATTGGTAGGGAATCATCTGAGTTTATCATCGTGGCTAGATGAACGATTTTATCAATCTCTGCAAAGCAGACAAAATGTAAGGGGTTTCTGTCTTAGAGGCTGAATTAAACAAACACATAAAAAAGAGTGTTTTTTAGTATTAGTCAGTAGTTACAAAAGCAAAGATTTATATATCAACACTTAATTTCTCTTAATATGGGCGACAGAAAACATGGATATTGTTTTTTAGGAAGATATAATATTTTAGATAGGGCTACCCATCGAGAGGGATGGGATTGGTTAATTAAAGATGTTTTTACTCATTTTGGGTCAGATATTTCAAATGTTGTTTCTATGGGTTGTTCTGTTGGTGTAAATGAAGTTCTATTAGGTATAAATCATCCACATATTAAGATAACTGGAATAGACATAGATGGAGAAGCCATCGAAAAAGCAAATGCAGGGATTTGGGAATTAGATGATATTAGACCATCAGGTTTGGCTATTTCAAATGATGATGCTACATTAAGGAGGATTTATGAACGTTTTTGTCCAGAAGGATATTTTGATATTGATTTTCAAAATAGCACTTTAAAAATAATAAAACCTTTTGAGAATGTTGATTTTGAAGTTAAAGATGGAACAAAAACTCAATATCCAGATGGTTCTTTTGACTTAGTTATGATGCATATGTTATGTGGAGAGGAGTGTCATCCATACAGTCCTGCGTTTGTGAGATTAGGAAGAGAAGTTGAAAGAATAGTAAAACCAAATGGATTGTTCTGGAATGAATCAGGCTTATTTAGAATTATCTCTGCAGAAAATGATGAATCTCCATATAGAAGGGTATTAAACAGAAAAGATTCTTATGAAATTGAAAGCAAGCCAACAGAAAGGGAATTCTTATTTCCTCCGCCAGAAAGAGCATAAAAATATCGTTTGCACCTCTTTCCATAAATTAGGGAATCTTTTCTTTTAATTTGAAATAAAATGTTAAGAATTAATATTTCCTAGGTTTAATGTGTTTTCCTAAAGATTTAATAGAAATATTTAAATAAATAAAGCTCGCGATAATGTTATGATAGATAAATCGGGTTTAAGACATTATACTTCTGGATTTAGTTATATGATTCAGTGGTGTAGACAAAATACTAATATAGTCGATAGAAATGAAAAATTAATCTCTGAAGAAACTAAAGAGACTATCAAGAAAGAACACCAACCTCATTTAGAAAAACTAAGAAACTATTTGATTGAACAATTGAGGCGTATTCAAAAAGATGAATCTCTACTTAAACAGATATTAAAAAAAGAAAAAGTAATTAAAGAAGAACTGTCTATTGAAGAAAGAATAATAGCAGCAATTTCTGAAATTATTATCAATATTGATCGTTCGTTCAATCTATTAAAACAAAAAGGTTGGAGCTTTCTCATGTCAGAATTTATTACATACTTAGTAGCAGCAGAAAGAGGATTGCATGATCTAAAATTTGCAACAAATAAACTTGGTGAATTAGTTAATCAAGAATCTACTGAACTAAATGCTGAATTTCCAGAACATCAAGACGAAATAAAACGTATTCTCTTAGAGCTATAACATCGTGAGCCCGTTAAACGTACCGAACAAGGAGAGGGTAGTCTGACTTTAGGGCATACTCAAAGGAGCAAAGAGATCTTTCGAACCCACAATAAAAGGCGAGGAAACTTTACCTATCTAGTGCGGTAATTATGGAAACTATAGTTTTACCTTCAATTGTTTCTTTTTTTAATTTTTTTAAAGCTGCAATTGATCCGGTTGAAGCATATTCAACATTTAAAGTTAATATGTGCTTTAAGTATTTTTTTGCTTCAATGAAATCATTGTTAGATAAAAAAATACTTTTACCCTTTGATTTTTTCAATACTTCTTTTACGTATTTTGTAAGTATATTCGTTGTTATTGAAAAGGCAAGATTTCCTTTAGGATTTTTAGCTCTTGCTAATATACATTTAGGTAATTTATTAATTTTTTTATTATTTTTTAACTCAATAAATCCATCAAGAACTCCCTTAGCTAAATCACCATAACAAGTAGGAATTATGATAATATCGGGAGTGTTTTTTAAAGAATTAATAATTTCTTTACTAATTTCTTTGTATGCTTCAATTCCAATAGTGTCTTTTATTTTTCTTTGATTCAATGTTAAAAAACAGGGAAAATATCCTTTTTTAACAATTGCATTAAATTTTGCTGATCTTTCTTTGGAAGATTTTACTCTAATTAATTTAGCATTATATTTTTTGAATAATGGACTATATTTATTTGACATTTTT
>JANQNG010000066.1 GCA_028279685.1 Candidatus Nanoarchaeia archaeon
AAGCTAACTTAGATGGCCCTATTCTTCTTCCACTTCGTAATAAAGAAGAAGAATCTCCTTTAGTTAACCCATCATCAACATCATCACAACGAATTCAATAGATAGAAGCAGCAGATAGAAATATTTCCTTAGCAGCAGCTGCAGCAGCCGCAAGAAAAACAACAGCAAGAAACGCCTCTCCCTCAATAAGCGTGTCTTAGACTCCACTTACTACAATACAGCTGATGCAGGTGCTTGTGGAAGAGTCAGTAAATTATTGCGTCGTGCTAAAGAATCTGGCATGAGAGGTGTGACAGAAAGAGATGTTAAAACCTACCTATCCAATCAGCAAGCATATACCTTACATTAGGCTGCAAGAAAAAAATTTAAAAAAAATGAGACGATAGGTGGAGGGATAGATAAACAATGGCAAGGCGACCTTGCAGATATGCAGCGTATTTCTGACTACAATGATAGAATAGGGTACTTGCTCACGTGTTTAGTAAATTTGCATGGGTAGTCCTTGTAAAGAACAAAAAAGCTAGCACAATTCACGCAGCCTTCAGTGACCTATTCAAACAATCAGCCCCCAGAATACCTAGAAGATTGCAGACAGATGAAGTTTCCAAGACAAAATTCTTGCTCAACTTTTCCAATCTAAAAATATTCAACATTTCGCATCTGGATCTGATCAGAAAGCTGCGATTGTTGAAAGATTTAATCGTACATTAAAAACAAAAATCTGGACCTACTTCACATCAGAGCAGACATATCGTTACATTGACATCCTTGCTAATTTTGTAAATGCATACAACAATAGCTACCATCCCACGATAGGAATGGCCCCAGCAGAAGTTCTAATAAAACATGAAGTTTCTATTTTTCGAAAAATGTTTCCAGAGGCTCTAAATCAAGAATCATCTTCTCTTCATTATACCCCAAAGGTAGAACCATCTCCGAGTGGCGGAAGCACTAGCGCCGCCGATACATTGTAAACTGGAGACCTGGTTGGAGTTGGCAAATTAAAAGGTCATTACGAAAAATGATACATACCCAATTGGAGTAAAGATGATTTCATTGTTTCCTCCTCCTCCTCTTCCACTCCGCATTTACATGCAATAGTGAAACAAGTATATATATAAATTGGTAGACAGAGTAGGAGAAAAGGTGCGATGTGTATGGTATCCGGAAGAGCTTCAAAGAATTATTAAAAATAG
>JANQNG010000068.1 GCA_028279685.1 Candidatus Nanoarchaeia archaeon
CGTTAAGACAAACAACTCATCCAAGGAAAGCAAATACGGTTGGTTTAAAGAATATTTTGGTGATCATTGGGAGGCGATTGATACGTTTTGGATTTGCCAAAATATTGGTAGCAGAATGTCGCTTGAAAAAACGATAGGCGGTTCTCGAGGTATTGGTTTCAGAGCGTGTTTTGTTATTCGCAAAAGTAAAAAGAACATCCCCTCAGAAGTACTTATGGCAGAATATGATAATCTTGATGGTCCGATTGTTGATGCTTTAGGCTTCTCACTCAGAGAAGGTGTGCCCTATATTGCAATTCATACAACACATGTGCGAGAATCTATTATCAGTGTTATGGGACGAAGTGATATCTTTAAGCGGATTAACCGTATTGTCGAAGACGCCAGAGAAGAAGGATTGGTCGATATCCGCACCGATAAAGTCTATGTCTTTATCAAGGATTTAGCACGTCCGCATAAAGAAGTGTTAACCCAAATTGATGCGGATGATTTACGAAAAATGTATCCAAATTGTTTTGTTGAGAAAGAAACTAAGGAGGAAACGCAACAAGAAAAAACTTCCCAACAAGATACGGGGATCAGTAATGTCTCTTACTATGATGAGTTCGACGCCATACTCAAGGACAACAAAAAAGCTGCTTCTGTTGCAAAAGAGATTTGGAATGAGCTTGAAGAACATTTTGTTGTTCTTTTAGATGTTGCAAACCGAACATTTGAAAATAATGTCAAGCTTTCTTCGGTAGGTATCGTCAAAATCTTTTCTACCATTGAGAAAACGGTTGATCTTGCAAAATCGATTGAAGCAAAGACAAAAGATGCTTTAGGGAAGATGGTATTTAAGTTTATCCATAATGAAATACGCGTCAGAACAGCAACACTATTAAGATATAAGCATATCATTGATGAGAAAAAAGATGTTTCTAGAGAAGAATTAGATCGGGAAATAAAAGGCGCTATCGGTGATCTCTTGCAAGCATTTGTTGTTTATCGACAAAGAATCTTAAACGCCTTGGCAGAAGAAACCTCTTCGGAATCAGACTCAGATCAACCTCAAGCTTCACCTTTTGGTCCTACCAAAGATGTATTACGTGTTGATTACAAAACTGAACAAAATTATCAATTTATCTTGCGGGATCTTCTGGATGATAACATCCCAGACTCTGAAAATATTGACTTAGGCGAGGAACACTTGCTTGTATTGCAAGAAGTGGCTGACCTGATTTATAACCTTGGATTCAAAGACGATA
>JANQNG010000025.1 GCA_028279685.1 Candidatus Nanoarchaeia archaeon
CAAACGCAACAAATTATCGAATATGAATATTGCGTTTGCTTATTACGAAAAGCAAACAAATGTTCGATAAATGTTTGCTTTGAGTATACAAGAAAAAGATAACTCCTTTATGTTTGGAGAGCATCTCCGCACTCCATTTCATTCCATACGGAGTTATCTTTTTCTTTGTATATCGTCATTTATTAAGCTCAATTCTGGAGAATAAAAAGGTCTGCTTGAGTTATAAGTTAAGTTCTGTCTGTTTTTGGATTTTTGTCATGCATCTTTCTTAGTGATCTACTCATTAATTAATACTTTTTTGTGACCAGTTTTCTTACATTTAACGTATTTTCTCTTATATTTAACGTAATATTTATATAATATTCTTTGTGATGTATACTCATAGCGCAATGAAAATTAGAAGATACAAGAAAAGAAATAGAAAAAAGACTCTTTCTTCAATTTCTAAACCTCATGAAATTGAGAATAAGGCGCTTACACATGATGATTTAGTGGAATTTGAAAAAGCAAAAGAGCTTCTGCTTTCAATTAAAGAAAAAAACAAAATAAGCTTAGATGAATTATTTTCTCTTGTTAAGGAGCAGTTATTTCTTCCTGCTGCAATTTTTAATAAAAAATTAACAGTTTTGGAATCTGTTGTAAAATTCCTAAAAGAAGAAAAAAATTTTTCTTTGCATAAAATCTCAGGCATTATTGGAAGAGACGAGAGAAATATATGGCATATTTATAATAAGGCAAAGAAAAGATATTCTAAAAAATTTATTATTAAGAACGTAAAATTCTGGATTCCTGTTTCAATTTTTTCTGATAATAAATTATCTGCGCAGGAGTCTGTTGTTGTTTACCTAAAAGAAAAATTTTCTCTTGATTATCACCAGATTGCTCTCTTACTGAAGAGAAGTTACAGTACAATCTGGACCGTTCACAATAGAGCTAGTAAAAAGAATGCCAAAACAAAATAAATTAACAAGACTTGAAAACAGGAAGCTTGAACTAATCAGAAATATCCAGGCTTGCAGGGATTATAAGAAAGAAATAACCGGGTTTGTCCTTAAATTAAATAGTGAGTATGAGCAAAACTTAATCACGTATGAGCAATACTATAATAAATTAAACAAGACATTAGAAAACAGGACACCGCAGCAATGGACTACTTATTATGATCAATGTATTAAGCACTATAACTATCATTTAGATAATTGTAAAAAAAGCATTAAAAGAGAAGAGGGAAAAGCAGGAATTACTCAGGTTATAGCAGTATTTGGTATCCTGATGATGCTTGGAATTGGGCTGTTTTTCTTAAGGCCAACCTTAACAGGGCTTGTTGTTGAATATGAGGCAGAGAATTATACTCAGAACCTGAATTTAAGAATAAATCAAAGCTCTGGCTATGAATGGCAGCCGGAACACTTAGGGATATTAAGGTCTGCCAGGATATCTGGAACTATTCTTGGGAATGGAAGTGTGAAGATATATTTAGAAAATAAGCTGATGCTTGACAGCTCACAATTAGAGAAAGAACGATCAGGAATTCCTCTTATAACCGGCTTGGTTATTGGAGAATTAAACGAATCTAATGAAGATATGAATGAATCAGAAGAGGACATTGTTGTTTTAGATATTATTGAGAATACTGCAAATGAGACAGAGGATATTACAAATAAAACAGAAGTTATTGAATATGAGTTAGCAACAGAAAATGTTACTGATATTACAGAGACTGTTGAAGATGAGCCAGTAATAGAAAATATTACTGATACTACAGAAGTTATTGAAAAAGAATCAGTGATAGAGAACATTACTAACGCAACAGAATCTGTTGAAGAGAAAATTATCATGCCTGATGAAATTAGAAAGCAAATAGAAATTAAGAAAATTTCATTTAATGATAACTGTATTGCGACCTGCAGCCTAAGGCTTAATAAGACAAACTATGAACTAAGGTTTGAAATAGAAAATGCTGTTTTAAAGCTTGAGAGCATAAGGTATGTTATTGAAGAAATTCTCACCGAAAATATAACTCTGCCAAAAGAAAATATTACAAATATTACTTCTCAAGTAGCTGTTGCAGAAAACATCACCAAATCCGAGGAATTAATACAGGGCAGGGCAGAAATAAACAAGCCGGTAAAGTGGATTAAGAAGATTAAGCTAAATAAAACTGCTGATAATTTAACAGTTATACTCCCACAGAATATTTCAGGCATTAAAGTCAGAAAGATTGTTGATAAGGTCAAGCATAGTATCACTGAAGAAAAATTAAAGCTAATAGAGGCAAAAGAAATAAAGTCAATAAGAGAACGGTCTGTAACAGGACAGGTTACAAAAGAGCTGCAGGAAGTTAAAGAAGAAATTGAACTCGTAATAGAAGATAGCGTAGAAGAGGTAGAAGTTGTATATAATACTAAAGGTCCTGAAATAATTGAAGAAGAGATTTCAGAATATTTGAAAAAAATAATTGTAATCTCTGATATTCATTATGAAAACATAACTGCATATACTAAATTAAGGGATGCAGACAAAGATTCTATTAAGCTTTATAGGACTACAGGAGGGATAAAAGAGCCAACAGAAATAATCAATTATACAGATGAAGATAATGATAACCTAATTGACAAGATAAGCTGGATTGTTCCACACTTAAGCAATGAAACTTATGAATTAATAATTGAGATAAGCAAAGCAGAGCATCTTGATTCTAATAGAAGTTTTATTTCAGATATTTATAATGAAGTTAAGGCGCTTGATGATGTGTGGAGTGAAGAAATCCCGGATGGAGATTATGTTCGTGTTGCTTTTGAAAGAAATTTAACAAATGAGAGGGATATTACTCTTTGGCCAAGAATCAGAAGTGGCAATCCGAGAATTGAGATTTATGAATTTAATGAAACCGGGGTTATTGCAGAATTTACCAGCCTGAATTCAGATGAATATAATAAAGTATTCCTGGCAGGCCTTAGGGGAGAACAGGATGTTTTTGATTTAAAGGTTCTTGATGGAAGCATGGAGATTGATCATATAATAGATCCGGTTACAGCTGATTTTAAAATTCAAAGAAGGTGCGAGACTCCTGCTTCAGGCACTGCAACAGTTACACTTACTGCAGGCACTGATTATACTGCTCCTGCAAACAATTCATATGCTTTCATACGGATGGTAAATACAAGGCTTTCAGGCACAGGAGATACAGTAGGAGGAGGAACCCAGGAAGCAGATGATTGGACATGGTACATAAGTGATCCTGACTTTTCCGGAGGGTCTGTTGCTTTTACACGTGCAGGAACAACAAATCCGCAAAGATTCTGCTGGGAAATCATTGAATATATTGGAGAGGCTGGCGGCTCAAATGAAATTATTGTGCGTAAGTCTGGCACTGCAACATATGGATCAAGCGACACAACAGTTAACGGCCCTGTCTCAAGCGTGAATGATGATAATGATGTTTTGGTTTTCATTACAGGACAGCAAAGCGTTGAAACATCAGACCAGGATGAAGTAGGAGCAGGAATGAGCACATCTGAGTGGGTATCAGCAAGTGATCTGCCTAGATTTACAAGAGGATTCACAGGAAATGATGCCAATAGCTTAAGTTATGCTGTAGTTGAATTTACAGGCTCTAACTGGGCTGTTGAAAGAATCTCTCATACTTTCTCAGCCGTAGGAGCTACAGAAACAGAATCAATTACAGATGTAGGAAGCCTTTCAAGAGCATTTTTCCATGCTCAGTTTTTCCGTGATGCAGAAGAAGGTCTTGATGACAGCGGAGCAAGAATGTGGTTCTCTGCAACAGATGAAATAAGCTTTTACATAAATTCCGGAGCAGATGATCCTGGGAATACTCATCATGCAGTTGTATGGGTTGTAAGAAACAGTGATACTGATACTCAGACAGCAATGAATGTTCAGCATAAAAGCGGTTCACGTGCAAAAGGAGATACTTCTGAAGGAGCAAATAATGAAGAAGATGAATGGACAGAAACAATAACAGCAGTTAACGATACTGCACAAACTTCAATAATGGGCGAGACTGGTGAATCAGGAGGCAGCGGAACAGCTTTTCCACGTGGATGGATTTCATTATATCTAAATTCAGAATCAGGAGTAAAGCTTTACCAGTCAGATGACGGCCAGCCGCAGCAGTATAGTTTCCAGGTAGTAGAATGGCCTTCATCATCTGTCCCGGAGGAAGATTATGAATATCCATTATTTTCAAGCTATATTGAAACACCAGAGAACAATACAGCTTATGCTAAAGGAACTTTGTATGAATTTAATGTTACAATAATTTCAACTAATGGGACAGCAGGCCTTGAATTTAATGGGGTAAATTACACTGCAGCAAATACAAGCGACGTGTTTAGCGTATCTTTGAATGATTTAGCGGTAGGAACATATTCTTATTACTGGTGGGCGTATGGAAATGGAACAAGCAGCAACTTTAATTCAACCACAAGCAGGACATACACAATCAATAAAGCAGCCTCTTCAGTAAACCTAACACTAAACAGTTCAGAGTCAAATATCACAGTCATACAGGGAGACTCAATTGACTTAAACTGTTCAACCATTCTTGGAGATTCAGGAGCAACTTTAACACTATACCGCGAAGGCACTACAATTAACACAGGAACCTCGCCAATCGGAAACACAACAGTCTTTAATACAGTGCAACTTGAAAATATAACCTGTATTTATTCAGGCTCTGAAAACTACACCTTGTCAAATGTGACATGGTGGGTGAACGTGATTTCTGCTACAAATACTGTACCAATAATATCAGACATATCAGATATCCCTGACCAGAGCATTACTGAAGCTGGAGTAAGTTATGTTGAATTCTTTGTGTTAGCATCTGACAAAAACGGGGTTGATGATTTAAATGATAGCAGCTTAAATGCAACATTCAGTAAAGCAGGCGAAACAACAAGGTCTAATTCAAGCTGCTCATGGACAAGTGATATTAATACAACAACAGCTAACTATACATGCACTATAGAGTTATGGTACTGGGATGGAGCTGGAGCATGGAATGCAAGTGCATCTGTTCTTGACTTAAGTAATGAAGGGTCTCTTCCCTATAATGAAACATTTACATTATTAGAAACTACAGCCATGGTGATGTCTCCAAATTCTTTAAGCTGGGATACAATGCTGCCAGGAGGATTAGACAAATTATCAAATAATGATCCAATTACAATAAATAATACTGGCAATAAAAATATTGCTTCTGGAAATGTGAGAGTTAAAGCATATGACCTTGTGGGAGAAACAAATTCTGATTACAGCATCCCGGCAGCTAATTTTACTGTAAATGTAAACGATGCATGTGAAGGAACTAAAATGCAAAACAATACAGTAGTTGGAATAATTAATTCAATATTATCCGCTGGAAATAATTCTGCAGGACAAGGCCAAGAGCAGTTATACTTCTGCTTAGAAGAAGTTCCTGCTCTAATACAACAAACATATTCTACAGTATTAAGCTGGGTTATTGATATAATTTAATTTTTGTGTTATAGGGACCTCATAGAAATTCTATGCGTCTGTGCCATCGATGCCATTCAATGCTCCAAGGCATTGATGGCTTAATTCGCAGAAATGCGAATTAAAGTTTCGCCTTGCGAAACTTGGCCAGACGGAGCTGACCATGTCCATATACAAAGTATATGGTTATGGTCAGCGGAGTAGTGTAGGATTTCTATGAGGCCGTTATAGGTTAAAATACTTTAATTGCAATAATCAATCCAACAATTGCTTCAGTAATTAAACCCGAGAATATTAGCTAAGTTTCTTGTCTAATTCTTCCATTAATTCCTGGCTAACCTCTGCTCTGATTTTCTTAAGCTCTTCGTCACTAGTCTTCTTTTTTGATTTTCTCTTTAATCTCCCATAAAACAATTAAGAAGGATACAGATATTTTTACAATTCTCTCCAGCGAACAGAGAATAATCTTCTCCAGATGTTTCAAAGAAAAAATTAATTTATACACTTCAAGCAAAGAATAGTTCTGTGATATCTATTGAAGAGACTGAAATCAAAAAAAAATAAAATAAAAATACCTAACCAAAAGAGGATATTCCCATATGTATTACTGGTTTTGTTAATTATTTTAATTATTTCTACTGTTTTTTCTTCTTTTTTTCAGGATGTAACAAACTTAATTACCGGAAGGGCAACCAGTGACACAACAAATCTTAGCATAATAATTGGCAATACTGCTCCTATAATAGAATCTGTAAGTGCAATACCTGCTCAAAGCATTACTGAAGCAGGCACGACTGCTGTTGAATTTTCATTCACAGCAACAGATATAGATGGTGTAGGTAATCTGGATGATACCAGCGCTAAAGCAAGCTTCAATAAAACCGGTGAAACAACAAGAACAAATTCAAGCTGCAGCTTAGTTAGTGATGTTGATTCTGATACTGCAAATTATACCTGCAAAATACTTATTTATTACTGGGACGGCAGCGGCGACTGGACAGTTAATGCAAGCATTGAGGATATAAACGATGAGTATGCAGAGAATACATCAACCACATTTACATTGTCCCAGACAACTGCCATGATTATGGGGCCAACTGCTTTAACATGGCCTACCATATTATTGACATCAACAAACCAGTTGTCAAACAATGATCCTATCATAATTAACAACACAGCAAATAAAGACATAACAAGCGGTAATGTGCAGGTAACAGCAATTGACATGCAGGGGCAAACTACTACAACAGAATATCTCTTGGCAGGCAATTTTACAGTAAATACAGCTGATGCATGCGATGCCGGTACAGTCATGGTTAATGGAACAGCAACAGCTGTTAGCGGAGCAACAATACCTGCTGGAAATAATTCTGCAGGACAAGGCCAGGAGGAATTATATTTCTGCTTAGAAGAAGTAAGTGAAGGAATCAGCCAACAGACATATTCCACAGCAGGCGCAGGAGCATGGACAATTGGAGTGAGTTGAAATGAGAAAAATGCAAAATAAAAAACAAGGTTTTAACCTTTTAATGATTTTATTTATATTGGTTCCATCAACTGCTGCATTTGGAGTGACTACTCTTTACTGGAATGATAAGCCATTATTCATGCACCCTGGGCAGTCTAAAGAAATTTATGTGGAATTACAAAATATGGTTGGTGGTGAAGACCTAAGACTAAAAGCTGAGATAACAGAAGGCTCTGAAATAGCAGATTTAATAAACCCTAATAAAGAATACCTTGTTCCTTTTGGAAGAAAAGACATTAAAGTAAATATAAGAATTACAGTACCTGAAAATGCTGCTTTAGAAGATAGATATATTGTTAAGCTTTCATTTAAGCAGGCAGCAAAAGAAGAGGGAAAAATGGTGCAGATGTCATCAAGTGTTGGAACAGCTATCCCGGTTGTGATTAAATCTGCCAAAGAAATTCCTAAAGAGCCAATGCAGGAAATGCCGGCAGCAGAAGAAAGAACTTCTTTTACTACAATACTTATTGTATCTTTAATACTGCTGGCAATAATTATAATAGCATATGTTATCTTTAAACTATGGTATTCCACTCATCTTAAGAAGCCATGAAAATCAAAAGTTTTTGATATAGCGGAGATGGTAATTAATCGTACATCTTAGTTACAATTTCCTGATACACTTAAAAATCGTAGATTTTCTGTGTCCTGAAAATTTATTATTTCCATGATAGCAACTGTAAATCTATGTGCGATTATTTAGCACAGTTGCCATATGTAGCTAGTTGTTGGCAGACAATACCGCTTATAGCACAGATGCATTTTTGGATGAAACTTGAAATCACTTAACAAAAAATGCGCAGACTTTTATTATTTGCATTAATTCTGCTAAGCTTATTTCTAATCTTTAGTTTATTGCATAAGCATCCATCCATTAGAGAAGATGTTGCAATTCATGGCAAGGTTGTTTCTGCGCCAACATCGTTAAGTATTGTAATTGTATGTAATGATGTTTTTGTTGTTCCTGCATCCGGAAATGTGAGTTTCTTAGGGTCTTGTGCAAATACCACAATTAATTTATTAACAGGGTTAACTGAAAACTGGATAGTTAACATCACCTTATTTGATAATACCTTCCCAAGTGAATGGGATGAGACAGAGCCAACGGAGAATGAAGTAAAAACAAAATTTGAGTATTTTGAATTGAGTGTTAATAATGGCACTAAAGGGTCTTACAGGATTTATTTTAGCTTAGATAAGGGCGCTTTAGGAACAATAAATCCAGGTGACATACGCCTGTTTAGTTATCTGTCTGACTCGACAGAATGGGCTGAACTGCCAACAACAGTTCTAGGTGAACAATCAGGTAATGTAGAATTTTATGCTGAAACAAGCAGCTTTTTTAAATTTTTTATCGGAGAAAGATCAACAGAAGATTCTTCAGAACAATCTTTTGGAGGTGATGCTGGCTCAGGAGGCGGCGGTTACAGCAGCGGAAGGGGAGGAGGCTTTTATGTCAGCCCTATTCAGTTTGACAGCAGAATCTTAGAAATAAGCTATCCATTGGAATTAGGCAAAACATTTAATTTTACTTATTTTATCAAAGGCATTGGCAAGATTAACCATGATGTTATAATAGATTTCTGGGTTGAAAAAGACAGTGTTATCATAACATCTGGCTCTGATACTATCTTCATGAGCAAAGATGAAGAAAAAACAGAAATTGCAAGTTTAGTTCTTCCAGGCAATATAAAAACCGGTGTGTATAAGCTAAACCTAAAAGTCAACTTTAATGATATTAGTTCTGAGTCTCACAGAACTATTGAGCTTACTATAGATAAAGAAACTGTTAAAAAAAATCCTTTATTTGACATAAGCTCTTCTTTAGAAAAAGTAGTATTACAGGATGCTAATGAGCTAAAAGAATTAACTGCTATTAAAAACTTAGGTAATGCCTCAAAGAATCTAGCGCTTATCTATACTATTCTGGATGAACAGGAAAATGAATTACACAGAAAACAGCAAAAGCTGATTGTAGAGCAAGAGCGTAATATTGAAGGGGTTTTTCAAAATTTGCGCTTATCTGCGGGCCGTTACACGCTTGTATTGAAAATATTACATGACGGTGATGTAATAGATTCTTTTAAGGAAGAATTTATAATCATACACGAGGAACATCCATCTTCTCTTATAGCTACACCACCACAAATATTAATACTAATATTGGTTATTATAATAATTAATATAATCCTGATTGTGTTAATAATTCTCCTGGCAAAGAAAAAAAAAGCCAAATGAGTGGGCAGTTCTACCAGATGCTTCTGGATAAGTATGTCAACTAATAGGCCATTGTGTTGCAACCATCAGATATATTCAATAATTATGCTCCCTATTTGATATAGATTCTTTATCTCCTGATTTGGATAATATTATTCTCTTGGAATATAGCCTAAAAAGGCATTATATAGAGTTTTATTATTTTTATGTAATGTTGCGCAGCATTAGTAAAATTACGTAAAAGGTCCTGATTAAGATGGCGAATAGAAAAGCAGAGCTAAACAAAAGAATAGATTTTGAGATTTTAAACACTCTTAAATCTTCTAAAAATCCCATGTCAACTCATGACTTGGCAGTAAAAATCGGGCGTGCATGGCATTCTGTTCAAACCCATTGCTTAAAACTGCAGCTAAGAAAAAAAGTAAAAGGTTTTAATCTATCTAACATCAATTTCTGGATTATAAAAAAATGAATACTATCGAAAAAAACCACAGGAGATAATATGTTAAAAGGGGTGAAAGTATGTCTGAAAATCAAAAATATGATGTAAATGATATAAGTAAAATAACTGACTCTAAGGATAGAATAGCAAAAGCATTAATTTTTGTTGCAAATGAATTGCATAATATTCATTCTGTTTTATGTGAGATTAAAGAGAAGAAGATATAATTCTTTATTGTAAAAATAGATAAGCAAAGGCGTGTTCTATTGTGCATTACCATTTGCCATAAATCAGATATACTCAAAGCAAATAACAAAAATTTTCCAATTATACATAAGCGAGCCCTATCTCCACTTTTTAAAAGTGGAGTATTACGGGCTCGCATTTTTGTTGGAAAATTTTTGGA
>JANQNG010000029.1 GCA_028279685.1 Candidatus Nanoarchaeia archaeon
TGCGGATCCATAGGATAATCAACATTCTCTTGTTTTTAAGGTTAACGTCGAAAAAAACAAGAACATTAACAATATTTATTTTCTATATAGCCAAAAATCTCACATTATGAGATTTTTGTACTTATGTGTGCTAATTCATCGCTAAACACACATAAGAGTCAGAAATTCGGAAATATCGTATTTCAGTTTTTCTGATTTTCTTTCTATATAGAAAAAAAGTATTACAAAAAAAAAGAAATAGATAGAATATCACTTCTTTGCAGCAGGTTTAGAAGCTGCTTTCTTAGGATCTTCTTTTTTCACTGTGGGCTTAGTTTCTTTCTTAGGTTCCTCTTTCTTTGCTTCATGCCTTTTCTCCTCAACTACTTTCTCTTTCTGTTTCTTTTGTTTCTTAGGTCTTGGACCTGCTTCCTTCTTCTTCGCTGTTCTACGTTGCTTAACAATTATTTTTTCTTTCTCTAACATCTTCACCACATCAGAATATGAAGCATCCTCCTTGATCTTCAGCAAAGTAGGTAAAGCCTCAAGATGAAGCACATTACATTTTCTTCTTCGTGTCTGGCCATCAATCAACACATAGCCTTTCTCTAATTTCTTAATAACTACACAATAGTTTCCAGCATCTCTACCAGCAATCTTATAACATAATCTTCCAACTTCAAATACCATTTTATTTCCTCCGCTCTCGAGATACAACTACTGTCACCAAATAGTCTGAGAGCTTTTATTCAGGTTTATTCTCCTGTTCATCACGAACCTTTGATTTCATAACCATACGCATGGCTTTGCTACTCAATACACCACCGAATGGTCGCTCAGGTCTTCTTGATGTTTTTGGCAGTTTCTTCAGCTTTGCAGGCCTTTCACGAGGAACACCATGCAAAGGTTCTCCTGTGACTGCACAATGTGCTCTCTTCGGTTTACGAAGTCTTCTATGCACTACTGTCTCACCACCTGGTGTCTTGACAAACACCTTCCTCATTGTCCTTGATCTATGTTTTCCTGAGACCATGATTACGCACCTTCTTCCTCTTTAGCCTTCTTCTCCTCGACAGGAGTCTCTTTAGCAGGAGTCTCTTCTACAACAGGCAACTCAATTTTTCCACCTGCTGCTTTCACTTTCTCCACAGCTCTTGTCGATGCCTGTTCAACTTTAATATGATATTTTCTTTTGATTCTTCCGCTGCCAAGTAATTTATTGCATCCAGACATTGTCAGATCAATCATGATAACGTCCTTCTCCTGCTTGGCAAATGGCAACTTCAAAAAATTATCAATATGATTATCAATGAATGCAATATTGACGCTTTTTACAATTCTTGGATTTTTATTCTTGAATCCGTGTTTACCAAAGTAATTTTTATTTTTCCAGATGCTTGGCTTCTTCGCATCACCACGCTTTCCAGTACCTGCATTACCTCTGCCTCCACGTAGTCCTGCACCTCGTCCTTTCTTCATAGACCCTCTTCCATGAGTTGTCTTTCCTCGCATCCTTGAATTTTTCTTTCGTGTCATTATATCATCTTCTTGATCAGATCATTGATTTTATTCCCTCGATAGCCTAATGCACCGCTAACGGTAAAGTCTTTCTTTATACCCTTGCGTTCAAATCCTCCTCGAGGTGGTGAGAGCCTAAAATACTTCTTGAGTTTGCCATCTTTTCCCTTAACTCCTCTTTTTTCAGTCAAGATTTTTTCAGTAGCTGAATCAATCTCTCCCCATGTAACATAATCCTTACATTTATTGATCATTCCTCTTGCTGATGGCGTATCTTCGATTACAACACAGACATGCTTTCGTTCTATATTGAGCATTTTCAGCGTATCTTTGACAGTTGTTTGTATACGCACTAACCCTCTGATTAATATCACTGCTAATTTATTCGTCATTTTCAACTACCTTTCCGTCAATAATCGAATGAGATTGTTTATGTCTCTCTTGAATATGAACTTTGACCAGATTCTGCAATGCATTTACTGTTGCTTTTACTAAATTGAATTTGTTCTTTGTTTGCCCTTCAGTATTAGACCATACATCTTTAATGCCTGCAAGCTGAAGAATTTTAGCGCATTCTTTCTCAATGATGAGTCCTTTACCTTTTGGCGCAGGAAAAAGATTCATGATACAGCTTCCGCATTTTCCTTTGACGGAAAAAGGAATAGAGTT
Organism: Candidatus Nanoarchaeia archaeon; assembly: GCA_028279685.1. Lineage (GTDB taxonomy): Archaea > Nanobdellota > Nanobdellia > Woesearchaeales > SKIA01 > JANQNG01. The sequence continues at coordinate 2,167 of JANQNG010000029.1, forward strand.
TGGCTCTTTCGAACGATCTTCCCAACTGCCTGCGCCTCTTCTTATTTTGAAGATATTCAACTTAGCATTTCTGATAGCTTTTTCACGTGCAGGCACTGTTTCTTTGCTCTTACCATACCCAACACCAACATAGCCATTTTCGTTACCAACAACAGCCATAGTTGCGAATTTTGGTTTGTTACCTTCCATGGTTTTCTTCTGCGTTTGTCTGAATACTCTTCTTTGGCCTCCTCCAAACTTACCTTTAGCTTGGCCTATAAACAAGAGTTCTGTCTTCATATCAGGAAGCAATGTATCAACTATCTGCTCCTCAAGGATTTTATCTCCCGCGTCAAGGATTTCATCAATATCAACAATCTGCTTATCCTTGACCTTTTTTCCGAGTTTCGTTTTAGGTATCCAATCATCCATGATCATCACGTCATCAGTTTTTTCTTCAATGCTTCAAAATCAGCAGCAATCGTTTTCTTCCTGTACTTCTCAATATGTGCTCCTTTGAGTCTCTCTTCGCTAGGAAACATTTTCTCATCAACATTGATATTCATGCCAGCATCAATTGCTCCTTTGATTACCGCGTAAAGCCTTGATCCAGCAAGCGAGGTTTGCACACCAAGGTCAGCAATCACTTCTTTTGTTTTCACCTTCTTAGAGATCATTACACCTAACAAATATGCTGCGGGAATATTCTTCAACGAGTGTTTCCACCCTGCTTTTTTCAGATCTTCTGTAGATACTGTAGCAAGGACATGATCTCCATCGGGTTTGTAATCAACAAGTTGTGCAATAATACGCATATTAGTTCTTCTAATCACTAGTCTTGTGATACCTCCTTGAAGCAGGCGCAACCGTTTATGATAGTTAGTCTTGCCTTGCCTTCTCCTTCTAAATTTTAATGCGTATGTTCTTTTAAGCATAGTATCACTTCTTGAATAGTTTATTATCATTCATGTAAATCTTAATATGGCTCCTGTTTCTGAAGAAGCCTCCTTTGCATTTCCGATATATCATTCTGAATGTCTTTGCATCGATAAGTTTCTTCTCTCTCAATGCCTTGATGAATTTTCTCTGTGTTCTTATTTTAGCTATCCAGGCATCCTTTGACGGCAATCTTGCTGTTTTAGTTCCTTTTCTCGATCCTTGACCTTGCTGTCTACCTTTCTTTCGCTGATCTTTTCGTATTCGTGCCCTTACTCTTGAGACTCCTTTGACAGGTTTGCGCGTGACAATTTTACTGCTGACTAATCCTCTGATATCTGCTTTTGTGATTGCTTCCTTGACATCTTCAAGTTTTGCTGTATCAAATTTCACTCTTTTAGGAGAGCATTTCAACACATCGGCTGCGAGCCTTTTTTGCACACGTATTCTCATATTTACACCTTAAAATTCTGAATCTTTGCCGGTCAAGACAGCATCTTTCTCTTCTTTCTCAAACTGTTTTTTCTCATCCTCAGTCATACTTTCTTTCAATTTCTCTTCTTGTTTTTTCTTCTCTTCCGCTTTTTTGACACGATCATCCAATGATTTTTTCTTCGTTGCTTTGGTTTTCTCACGATCCTTCTTTTTCTCTATTCTCTTTGTATAGGTATCTTTCAATGTTTGCAACGTCTCTGCAACGTCTTTGCTGTTAATGACTGTGATATTCTTCTCCGCAGCAGCAGAAAGTATCTCGATGCGTCTTTTCATTCCCACATCACTCTTCACAATGATTCCTTGTGTCTTTTTGTCAATGTGATCAAGCTCGACAAGGTTACTCACATGAGCAACCTGCAGTCCTGTTCCTATATGCGTTCCTTTCACTGCTGTTGGTGTCTGATAGCCTGCTTTGAGTTTCTGTCTATACCCTTTCTTCTGGAGGCGCATTTTACTTTGTAGTCCTCTGGGTTTTCTCCATTTTGAAGCATCGACTCGTGCCTTTTTGTGAGCATCTTGCTGCACAAATGTTGGCTGCCTCTTCTTCAAATGTTTTTTGATAGCAAGTAATTTTTCCGTCATCAGTATCACACCATATTTTTTCCAGCTTTTTCTATAATGAAGAGTCCGTCTTGGAATACTCTTCTGTCTCTATTGGTTATTCTTGTCAGTTGTTCTATATCTGCAGCAACTTGACCCGCAACCTCCTTTGAAAGTGCTTCTATTCTGATAATATCTCCTTCAATTTTAACAGTAGCTCCTTCTTTCAACTTGACTACTCTTGGCACTTTCTCGCCAAGGAAATTTTTGACTTCAAGGACGTTTCCTTTAACCGCAACTGACATCGGGAAATGACCCGAGCATATTTTCACTTTGTATACAAATCCTTCTATAGATCCTTTAATGAGATTGTTGATGTGTGACCTATACGTAAACATTATTTTCTTCTGGCGCTTTGTCGCTTGTTTCGCACTGAGGATAACTTTACTGCCATCAATCCTAATGTCAACGCTTGGAAAATCGAATTTTTTCGAAACAGTTCCTTTCGAACCAGTAATTGTTAAAACATCCTCTGTCATTGCTGCTGTAACTCCCTCTGGGATTTCAATATCCTGTAGTAAGTTTTCGACTTTCATCTTAATAGCAGTATGATATGAGTTTTCCTCCAATACCTTTTGATTTAGCTTCTGCATGAGTCATCATGCCTTTATTTGTTGATACGATGATGATGCCAAAGTCTCTCGATGGAAGGAACCTTTTCTCATATTTTTCAAACTGGTCCTTTTTCACAGCAAACCTTGGTTTGATAACGCCTGTGTTATTCAATTTACCGACAAGATGAAGCTTGAGCATACCTGCTTTGCCATCCTTAATCTCCTCAAAAGCACCTACATACCCGTTTTCTTTCATGATGTCGAGCACTTTCTTTATTGTCTTCGAGTTGTTTTTGAGCAGTACCTCTTGATTGCTGATCTTTGCATAGTTCAGTATCTTGGAAAGCACCGCTGCTAATGGATCGTTCATTGACATTTGTAACACCTTAGCTATATTTCTTGAATCCTAGTTCTGTAGCGTAGTCCCTGAAGCATTGTCTACAAAGCCCGAGACCGTACTTAGAGATATGCGCTCTTGTTCTCCCGCATATTCTGCAGTGTTTCAGGTTGATGCCACAGCTTCGCTCCTTCGGAGCATTAAGTCTCTCGTATTTCTTCTTTTTGTTCGGCTTGAGATCAAGCTGTTTGAACACCTTTTTATGGTCTGATGTTGTCATGCTGATTCACCTACACTGATCTTGAATGTATTTTTCATGAAAGTAATAGCCTCTTGTTTGTTGATACGATGTCTTCTTGGAATTTTGACTTTTCCTATGCGCCTTTTCATAACTCGGTATCCTGGTCGTTGAAGTGTAACCGCGCATTCTAGCCCCATCGAACCAATCTTAGGATCATATTTGGTCTGAGGAATGTCAATATATTCATGTATACCAAATGAGATATTGCCTTGATCATCAAACGATTTCTCTCGCAATTGCATATCTTTTGCCTCAAGGAATCTTTTCAACAACACCACAGCATCTTTTCCACGCAGCGTCACCTTGGCACCTATTGGCAATCCTGGCCGTAGCCCCCATCCAGCAATTCTCTTATTGGTTTTCGTCGGCACAGGATCTATATTGGTGATATGCTTGATCAATGATTTGGCTTTCTCAAGCTGCTTCTGATCTTTGCCAGCACCTATGTTAACAGTGATTTTTTCTACTGTTATTGCTTTCATAGCTTGATTCATTCTTGTATCCTCAACTGCACTGCTTCTTTATCTTTGCCTATGACAACGACATATTCCCGTTTTGTCTGGACTATATCTCCATCGTCTTTTTTAATAGTAACCATGATATTATCCATCGATTCAATCTGCCCGAAGTAGCCTTTATGACTTCCTCCGTAGAGCAATACTTTAGCTCCTTTAGCGCGAGGATAATGTTCTTTCACCTCTACTTTATCTACACGCAGCAGCAGGCTATCTCCTCTTTTGTAAAGATCTTTCTCCAATCTTCTGTTTGTTCCATCAAGGAACTGATACTGTGTCTTGCCTCCTTTGAGTTTTTTCTTTCCAACAATTTTTACGAGGCGAACTTTAGGATCTTTCAAAGGTATCGTCTGCAATCTACCGTGTGTATCGATAGTCAGCACATAATGCATGCCTGTTTCAGGGAACGAAATCACATCAAGTAGCCCAATAGGATATCTGTGATCATGTCTTCTTCTGCCATTCACAAGAAGTTGTTTCTCTTTGAGAAGATACTTGACCTCTTTAGTGGTTTTACATCGCTCCAGATTATGTTTTAGGAGTACTGATAAAGGCATGCTCAGCGTCTTGTTATGGGGGCCCGGCTTGGGTCTTGTAATGAACGTGATATTCTTTCGCTTAATTGTCCATGACTTGGGAGCCGCTGCCCTTTTGAGATGTGCTTTGACCATTGTTTAACCTCTGCGTTTCATTCTTTTTTTATCGTTCATATTAAGTTCCGTGATCATAACATTCGAGGGGTCCACAGGATGCTTTGCTTTTGAACCATCCTGCTTGATTACTTCCAGCTTATCAAGATAGAGCTTTGTGCCTTGGATGTCAACACTTTCCACCTTTCCTGTTTTTCCTCTAAATTGCCCTCTCATAACCTTCACTTTATCTCCTGTTCTGACGCGCAACGATCTCATTTTGTGCTTCTCTCTGAGTTCTTTGCTAAGTTGAGCACTAAGGAATTTCCCTTTAATATGATAAGGAGCATTATACCTATATTTTCTCTGCTTGCGTGTTTGCACGCTTGCTTTCCATGTCGTTGCAAATCCTACTTTCATGATTTTCACCTATATAATAATACTCGCCACCTTTGCTATACCTGGCCAGCGTTCTGCCACTTCTTTTGCAATAGGTCCTTTGATAATAGTTCCTTTCGGATTTCCTTTATCATCTTTCAACACCACAGCTGAATTATCTTCAAATTGTATTCTTGTTCCATCAGGCCTTCTGTATTCCTTACGCTGCCTGACAATCACTGCTTTAGTAGTTTTCTTCCGCATATCAGGTTTTCCTGAAAGCACAGCTACCGTCACTTCATCACCAACACCTGCTTTGGGGAGCCTGTTCTTTCTTCCCTTATATCGTTTAACACTGATGATCTGCACTACCTTCGCGCCTGAGTTATCGCAGGTCTTGATCGTGCAACCGACATTCAATGCCTTAGTTATTTTCGCAGTGACTGCTCTCATGCTATTATCCTCTCTATGACGACAAAATGTTTTGTCTTTGATAATGGTCTTGTTTCTTTGACAATAACAAGGTCTCCCACTTTAGCGTTAATTTCTTCTGGATTATGAGCATAGATTCTCGTCTTTCGTTTCTCAAATCGCTCATATTTTCTAACTATTCTTTTTCTTTCCCATTCAACAATAACAGTCTTATGCATCCTATCCGAAACAACTGTTCCTTTGAACGTTCTTCCCCTAAGACTGACTGGTTTATGTTTCACCAACAGCGTCGGAGGTAACTCTTGCTTATCTTGTTGTTCATTCTCTTTCTTTTCCGTTTTCTTTTTTTCCGCCATGGTGTTTACCTTGTTTTCATCTTGATGCGTTCTTTGGGGTGCTTTACAACCATCTTGCCTTCAACGAGGTGATTGCCAATCCTGAAAGTGATCTGATCTTTCACAACTCGTTTCTGTTCTTTGCCTGTGTCAATGAGCATGGTTTTCTTCGTTTCATCTATGATTTTTCCTTTGATACCGATCAAGCTTCCGTTGCTGCTGGACACCACTTCTGTTTCTTGACCAATGAACCCTTGTTTCAAAACATGTGTCATTTTTTTCCTTCAGAGATCTCGATTGTCTCTCTTGGAAAATTGAGCTTCACGAGTTCTTCTTTGATGGTCTTCAGGTGGTTGCCTTGGAGTTCAATTGCATTTCTCTTGTATGCTCCTCCGCAAGCAAACTTGTTCTTCAGCTTTTTCGTGATGTCTTTAACATCGACTTCTGCAGGATTAATACCTTCAATCACTGTGTATTCCTTGCCAAACTTCTTTTTGATGATCGACACGGTAATATTCTGTCCTTCTTTTGCGATATTATCCCACACGCCCAGCTCTTTGGGCAGGCCTGTGATGGGGTCTATTTCGACCATTACTTGTTCCGCACCTCCATGGGTTTTTTTATCTTGACGGCTTGCTGCCGTTCGAATGTCTTAATTTTTGCAATAACTTTTTTATATTGTGATATTTGTTTGGGATTCTTGATTGCTGTGCCTGTTGAGACTTGCGAATAGAGTTTAATAAGTTCCATCTTCGTATCCTTCATGAGCTTATCAAGTTCCTCCTTTGATTTGCCCTTAATTTCCTTATACTTCATTCTTCTGCCTCTTTCTTGTCTTCATCTTCAACAACGACTTCTTTTATTTCTTCTGAAGATTCTTTCGGTTTCTTCTCTTTATGCTTCTCTTCAGTTTTTTCTTCCTTAATTTCTTCTTTCTTCTCCTTAGCATGTTTCTCTTCTTTTTTATCTTCCTTTTTCTTTGCTGCTTTCTTGGTTTTCTTCGCTTTCTTAGCTACCTTCTTCCTTGGTTTCTTCTCCTCTTTTTTTTCTTCATGCTCCGTAATCTCTTCAACATCTTCCTCTTCTACTTCTACAGTAGCAGGCTTGGATTCTTTTATCAAATCAACTTTATCAGGTAACACGGTCGTCTGAGGCATGATCTTCACTTGTACACCAACTGATCCTATCTTAAGATTCGCCACTTTGATCGCTGTGTGCACCCCTTCTACCGCAACATCACCGCACTTCTTCAAATATCCTTGATAGAAACGCCATCGCTTTGCTCTCGAACCAGGAATTCTTCCAGTAATAAGTATTTCAACACCTAACGCGCCAGCATCCATCACATCCTGCAAAGCTCTATGCCCTATGCCCTTGAATTTTGCTGTGCCAAAGCGTTCTAGTGAATTGATAATTCTCTCTGCAACAATATTCGCATCGAGATTAACATTCTCTACTTCGTTAAGTTTAATTTGTGGGTTCTCAAGATCAAATCTTTTCTTGAGATCCTCTGTTAATGTAGTGATGGTCTTCCCTCCTCTTCCAACAACAAGGCCTGGTCTTGATGCATGCACTACTATCTTGTCACCAAGAGGAGTTTTCTGGAGTTTTGTCTTGCTATGTCCTACTCTTGTCAGCATACTCGATACATATTGCTGTACTTGGAACTCCTTCACTTTCTGTGCTACGAATTTTCTTTCGATGACCATTTACTGTTTCTCCTCCTTCTTTTGGGATTGTTGTTTCGGTTTTGTTGATGGTGATGTTGCCGCAGGATTTACTGCTTTCTTTTTCGGCGTCTCTTTCTTGACTTCTCCTTTTGGCTTCTCCTTTTTCACTTTGGATTTTGGCTCTTCCTCTTTTGGTGTTTCTTTTTTCACTTCTGTTTTAGGCACCTCTTTCTTAACAGCAGATTTCTTCTTTTCTGACTCAAGAAGCACTACTTCAATATGCGTTCTCTTCATCTGTCTTCTACGCTGTCTGCCGTAATGCCATTGCTGTGATGCAAGGTGCGCACAAATATGCTTCAGTTTCAACTGATCACCAAGTCCTTTGTTCTTCGCATTGGCTTCCGCGGCCTTCACGATCTGCTTGATCGCAGTACATGCCTTGATGCAGTACCTACCCGAGCCAATGCCTGATTTATGGCCTAAGCCATTTGTGAATCGCGTAAAAGGAATAGCTCTTTTCAGTGCAATAGCATCATCGAGTATGCTGTACACTCGCGAAATCATCTTTCCTCTGATGTGCTTACATATCTCCTGACTCTGTTTGAATGAGATACTCAGATCAGTACCTTTAGCTCTGGCCATCGTATCAGTTACAAAATCCTGGAATGCGTATTTGCTTCTCATCGTACACTCACAGCTTTACTGCTTTTTGATCCTCCTACACCTATACTTGAATGTTTTGCCATCTTCCTTGACAGCGCAAACTCCCCAAGGATATGGCCTACCATCTCTGGCTGAATAATAATATCCTCAAATCCATTACCTTTGTGAACACTAATAGTTTTCCCCACCATATTTGGCAAGACAATCATCTCCCTGCAATGTGTTTTGATTTTTGAACGCTTCTCAAGCTTCTTCAGGAATATCTTCTCTTGTTGAGTAAATCCTCTCTTAATTTTCCTACGTTGGCTTGACGGAAGGAGCTCAGCAAACTCTGTTATTGACATTTCTTTGAGCTCTTCAACAGTTCGTCCATGAAACATAAATTCTTTTTTTGCCATGATTACTTCCTCTTTCCTCTCTGCCTACCTGTAGATCGAGGCCTGATCATACCTGCCTTTCTTCCAGGAGGAGCATTTCTCGGAGAGGGTTTTGCTTTTGACTTTCGCGATGAACGCTTATTGCCGAACGGATGATCGACCGCATTCATTGCCGAACCTGATACTTTCGGATAAAGATGATTTCTTGCCTTGTGCTTAAAGTACGCAATACCTGCCTTGAGAAGAGGCTTATCAACTCTACCTCCTCCTGCGACTTGGCCTATTGTTGCACGGCAATTGCCATGGAAGCTTTTCTTCTTCTTTGAAGGAAGCTGCACCACTATTTCTTTCTGTGATTTCGAGACAACTTTGCCAAAAGTTCCTGAACTTCTGATAAATTTACCACCATCTCCTGGCTTCGCTTCAATATTAAACACCATTGTTCCTTCAGGAATACTATTCAAAGGCATCACAGATCCTATCTTGAGCTCCGCGTCTTTGCTGATTTCAACGAGATCTCCCGATTGCATCCCTTCAGCAGCAATCATTAAAGATTTCGTAGCATCTTCATGCTCTACCACAGCAAGTGGCGCAGTATGGGCCCTACAACTGATGAAATCAAGCACACGTACTTCACCATCTTCGTAAATCCTTGCTTCTCCTCTGAAATTAAAGGATGGTGCTTTATACGTCGGGGATCCTTTTCCTCTTCGTTGTGCAATGATCTGTTTACCCATAGTATCACATTAATCCTAGTTTAGTTGCAATATCAATTGCAGGTGTATCATAACTGAATCTCACATATGCCTTCTTCTTGCCTTTCGGCGTGATCATGATATTAATTTTTTCCACTTTAGCATCAAAAAGTGATTCTATCTCTTTTTTAATCTCTGGCCTTCTTGCTTTTCTCTCAACATGGAATACAATAACATTGCTTGCCTCCATTAGCCTAATTGATTTTTCCGTTGCTAATGGAAATTTGATGATTGTCATGGTGATACCTTCTTTTTAGCAGTTTTTTTCACTACTTTTTTTTCAACAGGTTTTTTCTCCTCTTTTTTTTGAGCAGGTGTCTTGACAATAATTCTGTCATTCTGCTGCGGAGCCTTATACTCTTGCGTAAACAGACCTTCTTTTGCAAGGCGTTCAATTGCTGCTTTCGTGTAGATTGTTATTCTTCCATAGTCTGCTCCTGGCGCTAAGAATTCTGCATTAAGCTTGTTGACGGAAACAATATCGATGCCGGCAATATTATTTGCTGACTGCATCAAAGGGCATTCATGTCCTACAACGAGCAATAATCCTTTCTTCCTCTTGTATCGACGATTCCTCATCGTAGCCTTTCCTGCTCTTATTTTTCTCTTCTCACATCTTTGCAATTCATCAGCAAACCCTAATTTTGTTAGTGCTGCTCTGGCCTCTTTGGTCTTCGTTATTGACTCAAGTTTTGCATCGACAACAAATGGATATTGTTCAGGAACTTTATGGCCTCTTTGCTCGACAAGCGATTTTATGACTGTTGCAGACATTGCTGAACGTATTGCTTTCCTGTTCTCTTTTTTATTGATTTTTAATACGAGATTCTTTTCCGCTTTAGGAGGGTGTGCTCTTCTACCACCCACTGTACCGGGAGCGAACGCACCAACCCAATTCATTCTTGTTCCTCTTCTTGAAAGGATTTTTCTCGGCACTCTTGAAATGCCCGAACCATATGATCCTCTGTATTTATGTCTTCTTCGAGAAAGTTCAGCTGAAGCTCTTTTTCCTGCTTCTGGGCTAGCACCATATTTTTGTCTCCGTATCGATTGTAATCGTAATACTGCTCGTCTGATTATATCTGGACGGATTTTCTCAGAGAACTGTGCAGGTAATTCAATCGTTCCCATTTCCGTCTTATCTGCGCTGAGTAGTTTTAGTTTCATTTTACTTTCCTTTACCTTGTTGTGATGTTAAACTGATATATTCAATTGAAGGTGCTTCTTCTTTCTTCTTCGGATCTTTTCTGTAAGGTTGATTAAGGATGATAAACCGTTTCTTAGGTCCTATAATTGACCCTTTGAGAAGCATATAATCATTCTTTACATTCCCATAATGGAGAAATCCTCCTTTCGGATTGATTTCTTGCTCTTGAATAGTGCTTATCTTGATAATCTGTTTGTTGTATTCCGTTCTTTGATGATAGCCCATTTGGCCAGCAAATGCCACACGATACATCATATGACCTTGTGCAACCCAACCACCTGAAATAGAACCAGGACCTCTTTTTGTTTTCTCTGATTTATGATTTCTAATACTGACGCCAAATCGTTTGACAGGACCTTGGAATCCTTTTCCTCTCGAAACACCATGCGTGTCAACAAATTGACCTTCTTTAAACACATCTGAAACTTTAATTTCAGTGTTGTTCTTGGCATACTCAATGAGATCTTTATTTGATCCTCCTAGTCTTACTTCGAATAATTCTGGTTTCTTTTTACCTATACCTGTAAGTTTGGGTTGTGTGTACACGAGAAGAGTCATATATGCGTAGTCGTCTGGGTTGAGTTTTTCGGGAGAATGAGTTTTGCCTAGGGGAATTTTACGGTCAAGCTCTTTATCAGCTTTGAGAACAATTTGGGTTTTGACCGCATAACCGTAACCTTGTTTGATGTACCCCCTCAGACCATAGATCTTCATCGGGGGACATTCAATGACCGTTACAGGCACCATAATGTCCTTTCCTTTGGTTGAGGAGTTCTTTCGATTGTCAATCACAGAAAGATGTGTCATGCCAGCCTTATAGCCACCAAAACAAGAAGGAGTAGGATCAGTAGGAGCTACCTTATGCCGTACTCTGGCATACTGGCGCTTAGCCCGTTTTCTAGGCCATACTTGCATACTTCCGCTTCTTGGATATCTTATGTTTGGCATTGTGGTTACCTTACTATGCCTAGAGAGGACTAGCTACAAGGTTTCGGTTAATGCGAAAAGATCGCTATACCTTGCCTATTATGCGAGCGCTGGCTTGTAGAAGCGAGTATCATTCCTTAGGGAGTGTGATAATCCCACCTACGCCCTCTTCAGGCATATCCTACACATCTGAATATGATATCTATTCAAACTAATGAACTGGGAGGAACAATTCTGCTTTTATAAAGGTTTGGGTTAGAATGACTTTGCACATAAATTATTCTTGGAGAAAAAGTTTAATAGTTTTTTTAAGATCTATAAAGAAATAAATGAGATGTTTTGGCTGATTATTGTCTTTTCAAATAATCTAATACCTGACTTACATCAGAAGTTTCACTGTCTCTTTTATGTTGCTCAATTTTAGTTCGGATTTCTTTATATTTCTCTTTTAGTCGTGGATCCCCTTTTGTTTTATCATTATCCCGAATATCTAACCGGTATACCCAGTCTTGATTTATTTGATTGAATAAAACTTCGCCTTTATATAGATAACCTTCTAGATGAAGAGAGGAATAAAATCGTTGACGATCATTCTTCAATCCAATTTTCAGTTTTATCTCACCATGTTCTGTGTTTATAGATGCTACATAAGTAAGAGGAAACATTGATTCATCAGAAAGAGCTAATCCTGACCGATCTTCCTGAGACCAATCTGCTACATCAACTCTGTCAATCAATTTTAGATAATCTTCAATAGAAAGCTCGGTACGATCATTCATTTTATCTTTTTCTATCATTCTATTTATAAGGAAAACATATCTTATATATAAATGTTACTCATTATGACTTCTCTTCAGTAACTACGCAATTTGTTATGCCAAATCCTCTCCTTCATCTAGTAAATTTTATCATGATGATCGTAATCGAGAATTAAAATTCTTTTTGTTTTTTCATTAACCTCATATGTCAGAACAAAAGATTTATCGATATGCACTCTTCTTGCTCCATGCATATCTCCTCTGAGAGGTTTAAAATGATATGGATTTCCTGATATCTGCTCAATTTTCTTAAATATTATTTTGAGTTGTTTCGGATTCTTTTTACTCAATTTACTGAAAATCCTATCTACTTCTGGCTTAATGTCTATTGAATACATTTTTTATTCTAAACCATATCTATTTCTAAGATCCCCAATACTTCCAATCTTGATAGTTTTTTGCTCTCTTATTCTATTCAATTTCTCAAGATATTCCTTTTTCGCTTCAGGTTCCTCAGAAACTACAGACTTCATAAACATTTCCACTTGTTTACTCATAGTCATTCCATGATCTTTACAAAATCTTGAAAATTTATCAAAAACTTCTTCTTGTACACTAAAAGTCTTTAGCACCATTGTAGCACCTCCAATAAATAATATTATTTAATATTTAATAAAATTATTAAATCTTATTTAAATCTTTCGATTTTCAACCCCTGCCCAAATCAAACTCCTTTCACCTTATTCAGTACGTTTAACAGGCGCCGCCGATGTTATACGCAATTGAGAAACCAGCTAAAAAAGGAAGAGGCACATTATTTTATGGTGCTACACGCTCTTTTAGGAAAAACTTATGTTCTAATCAATTTATGGAGTTTTTACTAAAGATACAATTAAGTATGGCCTTCCGTTTCTGCTATCTTTATTAGTTTTTGAAATTCTTACAAAGCCAAGATATTCTAATTCTTCACAATTATTCATAACACTTGTATAGTTTGTATTTATTTTTCTCTGCAATTTGTTAACACTTATTGTTCTTTCGGCCCTAAGAATCTGAAAAATCCTCTTTTTGATTTCTATTGGTTTTCTTTTCATATTACATTATTGTAGGAAGATTTAAATATAAGTATAACTCTCAATATTGTAAGATGTTTGTTTAATCTAAAATAATTATTAAAATGCCACCAAAAAAATTAATTATCAGCATAGAAGAGATTGAAGATCACAAACTAATAGATTTTGAACTAAAAGATATTACAAAAGATGAAGCAATCATAATATTTAACAGATGCTTAAATAGACTTTTACACGATTATGATTATTATGTTGAAATAATTGAAAAAGATACTGTTACTAACTCTTAAACATGGTTTACAGAGTGTAGCTCTTAATTCTTATTCTTGATGCATCGCATTCGCTCAACTGATAGAACGCTCCAGAAAAAACTCTTCGGACACAATTCCCAAACTTACGCAAGGTAAAAGAAACTAACAGGAATTAAGTTCAATAAAATTCGAGTTCTAAAAAAAGAAAAATAGAGGTTTCGGCACCTCAGGCATACACACTTTTCTTTAGGAAAAGAAAGTTATCCCAAAAAAAAGCAAGAATTATATATTCAAAGCATATATGTTATTCAAAGGAGGTAATCTTATGGCAAATGTTGTAGATTTTATAGCAAAGATCTTGTTGATTGTTGGCGGATTGAATTGGGGACTATTTATTTTTGGGATAAATTTGGTCACCATAATAAGTTTTGGAGTAACAGCAATTGCAAACATAGTTTATGCACTAGTAGCAATTGCAGCTATTGTAGAACTGATTAAGATTTTTAAATAAGGCTCATTGCCTCATTTTTTCTTTATTAAATCAATCAGAAATTTCTTGGATCTATGCTTCTTATAATATCTATAAAAGTTAGGTTTTAATTCAATTTTATTAATTAACCTCTTTTTTATGATTTCAATGCTTTCTTTAGAAGGCTTCCAATCATGAATTAGTTTTTTATCAAATTGTTTTAGGTTGATAGTTATTTTTGCATTAAACCCCCTCTTTTTCATTTCTTTTTTCAATAATGAATGTCTTTTCTTAAGATATTTTAATTTATTCTTAAAAAACAGAATGTGTCCTTTTCCTAGAGTATATTTATCCGGAACTTCCCCTAATTTTGGATATTTTTTAACATAACCTAAAAGCATCAATATCTCATCATATTCTGCAATAAGATGTTGATCAGCCAATTTTTCCGGATTTATCAGATTTATTCTCACCATTTTAGTTTAAAATAAAAATTGAAAAATTAAGAACTGCTGCAAAACTCACCCATAAAATGTAAGGTATGAGAAGATAAGCAGAAATCTTATTTATCTTATAGAAATAGAACGTAGTAATCAATATTGCAACCCATAAAAAGATTATTTCTATAAAAGCGTAAAATGGAGATTTCATTCCAAAGAAAAGAATTGACCATAGTGCATTAAGAAACAATTGAACTCCAAAGAACATGAAAGAAGTTCTATCATATTTTTTCGCCCAAACTAGATACAGAGATATTCCCATCAACAGATATAGTATTGTCCAAACAGGACCAAATACCCAACTAGGAGGATTAAATGGCGGTTTTATTAATGTAGCATACCAAGATGAAGCAGAACTCTCTGTAAATAATCCTCCAATAATACTTGCTAAGAAAGGCAGCATTATTGATATAATCAGCTTCCAAATTTTTTTCATACTAAGTGTATATAATTATGCTAGTATATAAAATTTCTTAGCCGAACATTCACTTCCTATAATTCATAGAACTTGTTCAGATAATAGTAGTAAATGAAATAATACTTGGCTAAAAAATGAATACTTTTTTATAGTCGTTTATTCCCGTGACAATTATGGATGAAAAAAAAGAGGCACAGAACTGTTGGGAGTTCTGGAATTGTTCTAAAGAAAATATTAAGAAATGCTTGGCATATAAGCTAAAGATGGGTCGCGAGTGTTGGATGATTTCTGGTAAATTTACTCCTGGTAAGAATCATGCTCCTCTTGAAAAACGCAATTTTAAGTATTGTTTTGACTGCCCTTGGTATAAGCGCTTAAACCCTGATTCTTAACTTAACAACCTGCCTTCACCTCTTGGCTCACCTATACTCGTCCTCCAAGCAAACTAATCTCCAAGCCCACTCTCTTGCAGTATGCTGCGTTTTAACAAAGAAATGCTCTTCAAATACTTCTTCCAATTGCAGCGTTAAATACCATTTCCAATAAGCTCTACTGAAGGCAGTTTATCCCAAAAAATCGAAATATATATAATATTACATCATGATTCAGTGTTATATTAAAAGAGGTGATAAAATTGAAAAAGATAAAAGTATTACTAACATTTTTACTACTTCTACTATGTATAACAGGATGTTCACAAGAGTCAGAAGAAGCAAAACAAAAAGAAATAACTATTGCAGGATCAAGCTCAGGAGCTACAATCCTAAAATTAATTCAAGAACCTTTTGAAGTAAATAATCCGAATATTTTAATTAATTTTCTTCCAAGCACAGGCTCCGGCGATGGTATTAGAGGTGTTTCAGAAGAACTAATAGATGTAGGAACGACTGCAAGAAAAATGAAAGAATCTGAAAAAGAACAATATCCAAATGTAAAAGAATTTACTTTCGTCAAGGACGCTATGGTTCTTGCTGTGCATGAAAATGTTAATATTGATGGATTAACAAGTGAACAAATTAAAAAAATATTTGCTGGAGAAATAAGTGATTGGAGTGAAGTCGGTGGACAAGAAGGTAAAATTATACTTTTAGATCGTGAAGAAAAAGAATCAAGTAAAATTCTGCTCAGAAAACACATTTTAGGAGATGATTTAGAAGTTACTGATAACGCAATATTGATCAATAGTGCTGATGCCATGAATATCGCTATTGTAGAGACACCGAATGCATTAGGACAAACCTCTTTAGGAGTTATTAAAAAAGAACAACTGAATATAAAACCCATTGCCGTAGATGGTATTATACCATCATATTCATCTGTTAAAGATGGTAGTTATACATTAACAAGAGACTATGGTGTGGTAATCTCTAGTGATAGAGCAGATTCTCATATAGAAGCATTTGTTGATTTTATTTTTAGTGAGCATGCAAATCAAATATTCAAAAAATATGATTTTGTAACGCTAGATAAAAAATGAGGAAGATGAATATCAGGACGTACTATGTTAAAATTTAACATAAAAACAAAGCTCACTCTCGGTTTCTTAGTTATCGTTCTCTTTTTTATTGTTATTAACATATCCATTAGCTATATCGAATCGAAAAGCGATGAAAGAATCACTAATGCAAACAAGATTATCACAAGTAGCAACAAATT
Organism: Candidatus Nanoarchaeia archaeon; assembly: GCA_028279685.1. Classification (GTDB taxonomy): domain Archaea; phylum Nanobdellota; class Nanobdellia; order Woesearchaeales; family SKIA01; genus JANQNG01. The sequence continues at coordinate 18,382 of JANQNG010000029.1, forward strand.
AACTCACAAAATTACACATTTTTTCTCTTTAACTAAAGGGTACTTATTAATAACTAAAAAAGATAAACTTGAGAATTATAAAAGCGAATGGGTTCATTCCCAGTTAGAAATAAATGCTCCTTTAAAACAATTAAGAGAAGCAGAAATTGATCCATATGTTTTAGATCTTATTGAATTAAATATCAAAAATGGAAGAGAAACTGCGAACAACCTAATAGACGCTCACAATTTATTACAAATTGCTGAAGAAGAAAGAAGAGTAGAACTAGAGAGAGATGTTCAAGTTAATCTAATAAATCTTGACAATATCCATGAAAAAACTAAAGAAGCTCTTCATCACTTAATTCAACAGTCTGAAGAAAGTTATGCGGAAGCGGTTGATAGAAATAAAAAAGTAAAAACAGTATCCTACATTTCTTTAGTTATTGCTCTGATTATAGCTTTAACTATATCAATATCGATTGCTAACTCTATCACAGCACCTTTACAAGATCTAGAATCTAAAGCCGGAGAGATTGGATCTGGAAACTTGGATGTAAAATTTGACATTAAATCAAAGGATGAGATAGGTGAGCTTTCTATGACATTCAACAAAATGATTGAAGATTTAAAAAAATCGACAATAAATGTTAGAGAATTAGATAAAAGAGTTAAAGAAAGGACCCTTGAATTGGAGTTAAGAAACGAAGAACTAGAAAAATTTCATAGATTAACAGTAGAAAGAGAATTAAAAATGATTGACTTAAAGAAGAAAATAAAAGAATTAGAATAAGTTAAATCAAAAACTTTGCCTGAAAAAGAAGTATGTTTATACTGAACACGAGCGAAGCTTTTGATCCAAAATACTTGCTAAGAGGGAAAAGTTTATCCCGAAATTGCAGGGTTATCCCGAATTTCTTTTTTCGAAAAGTTTAAATAATTTCTACCCGAAGCGATTTAGCATAGGGGGGAAAATAATGGGTAAATTTCGCAAATTCTGTAAAAAATACCATATTTTGAAATTAATTATATCGTTGATTCTCGACTTAATTGGCTATGCTTCTTACATCATACCAACCTTTGCAGAAGCGATAGATATTGTATGGGCTCCTCTCTATGGTGTCATAATTCTTGTTATGTATCAGGATATCATCGCGGGAATAGTTGCTACTGGTGAAGAACTTTTACCTTATGTAGATGCTCTTCCTTCAGCTACGATATTCTGGTTCATATCTACCTTTATATCTGCTAAAGGCAAAAAAGGTAAAACTCTTTTCAAAGTCTTTAAGATTTTCAAAGAAAAACGTTTTAGAAAAAAATAAAACGTAGGGGGATAACATCATGGGAAGAAAGAAATTCTCAGATTTAAATGAAAAACAAAAATTACTAATCGAATCTTTTTTCAAGCTTAAGAACCTTCTTTATTTAACGAAAGCAAATAAAAGAAAATTTACTCTTTACTTTGGCGATGGAAAACATGTGGGAAGAATTCGACAAGAGCATAGTACGGGTAAAAAAGTGAAGATATCTCCGAGGAATGTCAGGATTTTCGCGTTTAAAAAAATTTCCCAAGAAAAAATCTATGAAAAACTTAAAAATTATGAGGGAAAGACCTTTAAAGAATTTGAAACTAAAGAAAATACTATGGATCTTTTTGAATTGAAGCCAATGAAGAATTTCTTTCAGATTGAAATTAATATTGATAAAGAAGGTAAAATAAAAAAGGGAGGCCATCATAAATCTTCAGGGAACGTTGTTAAAGAGAACAAAGAATTCAATGACAAAAAAATATCCGAAATTATTGAAGAGTTCTCAAAGTTGGATGAAAAGATCTTTGAAATCAAAATCTAAAGGCGAAACAAAATGGTAAAATTAATGTTCATCTGTAAAGGGGATGGATATAAAGAAAGAAATGAAGTTGCCTATTCAAGCTTGAACAAAAATATTTCTAACCTAAAAATAAAAGAGTATGAGTCTAAAGAAGATTACACTGGTAAAATTTCTATTAATGATTTGAATGATGATACAGAGCTTGAATGGCTATATTTTGGCGGACATCACGGAAATTTTAGAGAATTAAAGAAAAAAGATAAATTTGATCATAAATACGAATTATCTAACAATTTTTTCCCAACTGCTCTTAATGGAAGAAATTTTACTGTTATTAGTGAGCTTATAAAGGGATTTAAAAAGAAAAAAATTTCTGCAAAATTAATTATTCTTGATTGTTGCCATAGTGCAGGATATATTCCGCTTCTTAAAGAAATTCTTAGTGATAAGGGCATAATTATTGCTGCATATCAAAATGTTAATACTTTACTTATTAATTTTTATAATTCCAGTATTAAGAAGACACTTGAAAAAAGATACGGTGTTGAAGAGGAGGACATAGGTAATTTTTCTTATGTTATTTACTCAAAGAAGCAGAACAGTCTCTTTAGGACAGAAAATAATATGAAGAAAAATTTTAGCTTTGACAAAGATGTGAAAAAAACCGTAAAAGAAGTTGAATTATTTTTAAAGAAAAATATTTCAGGTCTAAATATTAAGATTGAAAAATCCCGAGATGATGTTATTAAAATAGTAAATTGATCATTCAAAAAGAGTTCGTTAACGGTCTTGGAGGGTGTGCAAAATGGTAAAAATTATTACATGGAATATGGGTGATGGTGCTACAAAGTTTAATGAAGTTTTTGCATCAATTAAGAGTGGAACTGACATTATTTGTTTGCAGGAGTGTGGCGAGCCTCAATTTTCTAAAGGTGAAAAATATTTTGAGAAACAATACGATGTAGGAAAATATTTTTCCATTGGAAAATTTACAGTTGAAATAGGTACGAAATTTGAATCTTTCCCCGTATATGTTCTGTATTGTTTTTGGGGAGAGTCATCTGCAAAATGTAGTATGGCTGTAATTAGTAGAGTAAATTTCCAGAAGAAAGATTATGCATTCTATACTTTCAAAAATGAAGATAAGAAATTAAGGCCTGCTATTGGAATAAAAGTTAACGATATCTGGAATTTTTGTATTCATTCTGCTTCAGGAGACGATAAGAAGAGTAGCGCTGTTGCAAATAATCTTGTAAAACAAATTTCAAAAAAACATAAACATTGGGTTTGTGCTGGCGATTATAATTGTCCGACAAGTTATATGGATAATAGCAACTGGATTTGTGTCCCTGGTGGTGTGAGTAGAATTAGTTATAATAAGGAAAAAAAAGAGAAAAAGAGAAAGATAGATTATATGATAACTTCAAAAAAAATTAAAGCAAAGTATATTGGAATACCCAAAAGTTTAATTTTTTCCGATCACTATGCTCAAGAATTTAGTTATTGACTTAGTTAAGTGGGATTAATGAAAAAAATATTAAAAAAAATAAAAACTAAGTATAAGAGATTAACGAAGTTAGATAAATGGTTCCTCATCTCTCTCTTAGTGATGATACTTGCTTTATTTCTACCTTGGGCTTCTTCAACCCCCGACACCAATATATTCACTTCAACAGCTTCTGATTTCAAATCTGTTGTAATAAACAACGATGATGCAGTGAAGCAATCTACGGAAAACATAATCTATTCAGTCTTCGGAAGAATTGATCTTTATCTTCCAAGCCTTCTGGAAAATTCACTAAGGAAAATAGGTGTTTATTCTCCCGATGAAGCTGTAAGTGGACTAGCAGATGATATGATGACAGCAAAGACTATTTTAGCATTAATTATGGCTCCTTTTTTATTGCTATTAATATTCTTTTTCTTCAAAAATCCTAAAAAAACATTAAAGATTTTTTTGGTTATCTTCATACTTCTGCTCTTAGTGAGCGGAACATCTGTTTTTGTACTCTATAAGATCAGCACAGGATTACAAAAATTTTGTGAAACATCTTTCGTTGTTCCTGTAGTCAATGAATTAGACAGAGTAAGAATTAAGATTGTAGATACTGCTTATGCAATCCCAAATACCTTAAAAGAAGGAGCGAAAATAATCCCTAATTGGCCTGTAAAAATTCGTGATGCTATCAAGAAAGGAATAGATGTAGCATTTTCTCCTTTAACAATGCTCGTAGATGCTATACCTGGATTAAGTATATATTGTGCTAATTTCAAGAAGGTATTCCAGTATTTAGGAACTGGACTTTATCTTTTTCTCTTGGCTGCTTTAAGCGGAATTGTTTCCTCTATTTTTATATTAAGAAAAAAACGTTAGCAGAGGCTATATTCAATAGATGACAAAATTTAAATACTTTTCAAAATCTGATAACAAAAGGTAATAATGATGTGGTTACGAGACAGGCTTCAAAAGAAAATAACGATGAGCGTATATGAAAGACAATGCATAATCATAACCACGCTTTTATTAACTCTTTTTCTAATTAATATATGGCCAAGGTTTAGAAGCGATGCACTGAGCATCGGATGGTATTGGTATTTACTATTAGTGTTTATTTTTTTGATACCTTTTTTTAAGAAAATATTCACAAAATAGAATAAACAGAACTTATGAATACTATATCTACAATCATTGAATTATTCTTTTCTCTTGTAGATTCATTTTTTTGAAGTTGATCATTTACTTTTTCTCCCTGACTAAGTAATTCTTTATACTGGACTATGACCTCGTCTATATCTTCCTTTGAACTTGCCCTTGTAGAACTGACTCCAAACAATTCCCGTAAATTATTTGAACAAAATCATTGAGGTTTTCTTGTGAATCAATATGATAGGTATCTACTGTCTCTTGTTCACTTACAACATGACTCAAAGAAACTCCTCCCCCTGAATAGCCACCTGCTCGAAAGTTGTATGCTTTTCCTTGATCATGTAATTTCTTTGCCAACTCTTTTGAAAATCCGCGACCCTCTGGGGCGTTAGCTGTCCAATAATTCCAATGGCGTCTGAATCTCCAATCAGCTAATTGGCCTTGTGGAAGATCTTTGTATTCCCCTTCTCCATCAGGTTCAACAGCAGGAATTCTTGCTTGCATCAGTTCGCAATTGACAATTGCCTTCCTCCGATCAAATTCTTTATAATTGCCTATCATCTCCATTTTGAATTCCATTATTTCTCTTCCATTTATAAGCCTTTCTGTTTTTACCCCTTATAAGTGGTTGTAAATATGAAAACTTTAAATACCCTATTCCCCCACAAACAGGTGAATCGCATGAAAAAAAGCCCAATATGTACCAAACGACTTATACAAAGTTTGTTATGAAACAGAAATTAATGGAGAAGTTGAGCAACTTACTATTTTTATCCAAGCTATGGGAGAATATGAAATAAAAGAAGCATTAAAAGATACTGCATCTCCTGATGGTCAAACGCCAAGAAAATTAGTTAGTTTTGAAAAAGTCAAAGAAGAATTAATTCTTAGTCGCATGACTTTGGATAAATTATTACATTAGTTTTTTTCTCATATTCTCTACTCGACAGAATTTATCCCTTGGATAATTTTTTTTCTTAAACAAAAAAAATATAAAAGCAATCAAATAAAATCATTATACATGAACTGTCCACTTTACAAAGACTATACAAGAGAATGCCTTGGAGAAACTGAAGTCCATCCTACAAACATAACTAAAATTATTTTAGATTTTTGCTCGTCTAATAAACACAAAGAATGTCCCTTCTATAAAATGTTAATTGTAAAAGAAAATATTTGTAAACATATTCAAAAATGTCCTGCATTTGCAAAATTTCAAGATGGTGCATTCCATGCATTTGTAGAAACATCAAATAAATATTGCACATCAGAAAATCATGCCGAATGTGAAAGATATAAACTGAAAGAAAAAGGTAATGAAGTTCCTACTTGGCTTCATCCCGATGGTAAACATATTAAAGAGTAGGAACGATAAATATTTCTTTCTTTACTACAAAACGCTTCAGCAAACATCAACATACGTATTATTATTGAATTACATCAACATCTTTAAGAAAATCTTCTTTTGTAGGTTCATGAATGCAACTTTGGTCACCAAATAGTTGCACTTTTTCTCCCTCTCGAATAGGAAGTTTTTTATAGTTCTTCTCTTAACATAGGATAACAATATTATTATTTTAATAAGGGGGGATTGTTATGAATGCAAATAGCGGTAGCTGGGTTAAAAAAATAGTATGTGTTCTTGTTGTTTTGTTAATGATTTCAAGTCCTGTTGTTTTAGCAGACACTATTTCTGAAGGTGATGCTAAACATGACTTTTCTAATGGTTTTGGTGGAGCGGATATGCCATTTCATATGGATAATCCTGAACAAACAACGTTTGAGTCTTTGAATCTTCCCAAAGACATTGTCGATCCATTTACCGGCCAAGTTTCATTCCCCATATCCTTATTTAGTGTAGATGGTGTTAACAATCTAGGACTATCGCTTAGTTTATCGTATTCAAGTAATTACGATACGGATCATCAAGGTTCTGAATCACAATATGCTGGACTAGGTTGGTCTTTGAACGCTGGTGGCGCAATTAGTATTAATACAAAAGGCACAGCTGTTTTCTCAGACGATGAATATTCAATAGGAGGCAAAGAACTTATCCCAGATGCTCAAGGCGCCAGCACATTTCATCTAAGAACTCATAACAGATATACATATGAACAAATATCACCTTACCAATGGATTGTTACAGATACCTCTGGAAATCAATATCATTACGGCTCTGCAACTGGAGGCTCTGGTGTGCTTAAAATGCCAGTTGTAAACGGCATGGTAGTTGATAACTCTGTTTACTCTCCCCAAGCATCAGGAGTTCCTGTAACACTTTATTTGACAAAAGTCAATGATATCACTAGTAATAATGCCATAATATATGAATACGAAGAAGAGTTGCATAATGGTTTTGTCAATAATCTTCGATTATCGAAAATCAGTGATGAATTTGGCAGATGGATTCAATTTTCATATCTGGCACTTAGCGATGCATATTATTTCGATACCAATAAATGGCAAGGCTCTTCAATTAGTGCCTATGCGACGGGAACTAGCCCTAGCGTCGTGGAGACAGCCTCACTCTACGGTCCTACAGGTCTAGTGCAAAAATACACATTTGCCTACACCAATAGTGTTCCTAATGATTACGGAACATCATTTAAGATGCTTAGTAGTTTAACATCAGGAGATTTAACGTACACATTCACTTACTATCAAGGAACTGATTATAGAGCAAATAAGCTAGGATCTGTTGTAGGTCCTACTGGCGCATCTATCACTTTCAATTACGCTATGGATAATGCTGAAATGACCATTGCTAGCTCAAGTGCAGGTCCTACTGTTGAAACTATTGTACCAGGACCTTCTTATGTACTCGGTCAAACAGGTGCTACTATTGTTGAGTTGGATTGGGACGGTCGTGTTTGGCGTGAAAAGGAAGTACCTTTGTTTAGTGTTGCTGCTGAAGATCATGAAGTGCTTACCTTTAATGATCATGTGATGGGCGTAACTCTTATGGGTGAAGAACCTATGGAAGAGCTGTGGCAAAAGCTCTTCTTGCCAGCATCTGATGTTGCAGGAAGTTGTGAGGATTCACTGAATTATAACCAAATGTGGGGAGGTCCTGCAGGTATGGGTAACATACTCTGCCCAGAAGAATATGGGCCGCATAACATGAAATATTATCCCAAAGAAGCATATACTTCCGTTATTGTAGACGTCGCGAAAAAAGATCTGGAATCTGAAGCATGGCAAAATATTGGTTCTGAAATTATTACTCCAGGAGCAGGCGCTGACAAGTTAAAAGTTATTGAAGTCAAAAAAGGCAATGGATTTGTTGGCATTATTACACAGAGTATTACAACTGATTATCAACATCCTGCTCTGCCTGAAAGTGAGATCTATGGAAAGGAAGCAGATCCCGAATCTTTTATTAAGGCACATATAATCTATGTAGACTCTGAGGGTTTGTTACAATATGAAACAAAAGAATTTCCGCGATACCGAGGATGGATGGTTCCAGAACGATTACGATCAAATAGCCATGTGCCATTAGCTGCTAATGATTATTTGGCGCAGCATGGTGTTGACAATACTGGAGCAAATGAGGCAGTGTACGCAGACTTAAGGCCTGTGTTTACAGACAGAGTTGCTATCGGCAATAATCATATTGTGTATTATAGGCTTGATCCTGCCGGTTGTTTTTTAGTAAAAGAATGTGAAGGTGAAGATTGTCATTTTGAAGATCAATTCGGTGAAGGAGTACAATTCGAAAACAATGGTTACATGGCTGCTGCATTTTGTCCTCCTGTTAAATATGTTGATGAACTAGGTGACGTTTTTACTCCAGCCCCTGGAGAAACTATTACCTTTTGGTCGCCATGGAATAGGTATGGTAGACGTGTCAGTGGAGGTGACGACACTAATTTACGCCATGATGAAGGCGCTGTTATTGCGCTTAATGTTCCTAAATATTATGGTGCGCAAATTATTGGCGTAGATGTGTTCAATGGTGATGGCTTTGACGAAATCTCTTTAGAAGAGTATAACGAAGACTATTTTATTCCTGTTGAAAACAATGAGCCTATTGTAAGCTTCACTGATGATTCCATTATCTTTTCCACAACGTACACAACAACATACGATGATTGGCAGCAAGCAATGATGAATTGCGGAGAAGGCTGCAGCGGTGCAAGTTTCCAAGAAAGTTTAAGCACGGGAAGTAAATCAAGAATTATTACATTCAAGTACAAAGGCATTACCACTACTGATGCATTTGACAGAGAAGATATTGAAAAAGCAGAACTTGCAGAAGATGTAGAAGTGATTAATAAGTGTGATTGGTATGCTGAAAAAGGTTACGTCGGGGAAACTTGGGAAAGTTGTGATCAATCATGGCATTGTTTAACCGAAGACGGTGCCAATTGGTATGGTGAAGCTTTTGGCAATATGGGTTATAGTTCTTTATACCCTCCTACAAGCGATAGGCTTTCTCAAGTAAAATATCTATCTGGCCAGGAACCTAGCGATTTCAAATATCATTTTACTCCTGCCGAATTTTTAGAATGTCCAGGACTCGGCTATAATTGCAGAGCCGAAATTACAACAGATATGTGTAATGCTGGTGCTGTAAATCCTGCAAATTGTAATGGCGAAACATTTTATGAATTTCCAGTTAACGATGCTTGTGAAGTTGATTATGGTAATGGTGATGTATGGGAATGTCCAAGAATGGACCCTGAAATGCCAACAACTTCAGATTATCGTTGCGCAGGAGGATCATGTACTTATGTAATGTATGCTCCAATTGTACGTACAGATGTTTATGATCAATGTGTTCCTGGAGATCCAGCTGCACCATTAGTGTTCGCTACTGGCAGCGCAACTGATGCTGTATGTGCTGGTAGTGTAGGTTCACCAATTTATAGCACATTCACAGCGTATTCTGGTTATGACTTCCCTGATTGTAATCCTACAGAGAATTTTCCAGATTGTTGGAGACCTGTACGAGATTTAATTCAGGAATTAGTTGATGAATTGCATGAATGTTTGGAACTTCAGCAACAGGATCCTGAGAATCATGATTGTACTGATGATATTGAAGCAGCTAACCAGGAAATTGCTACTGCTCGCACGAATGCACTAGATTGTATTGCTGCTGCTTGGCTAACATTTGACATTAACTGCGCTAGTTGTAATCCTGGTACTCTGCCTGAGTGTTTCGAAGGTGCAGAAGGTGTTTATCCATATGCTACTGATTTAATTGAGGCTAACTGGGATATTGAGCAACCATCATCTACTCTCGTATGGATGTATGATCCAAATGGTGTTGGAGGAGGCGTAATACCTGGATTTACTTATTTTACCACAAGAAATAGAGGAAGAAATTATTGGTTTGATTATTATCGGATTGGAGGACATCATCCTGCCACTGGAAGTTATGGAGCTGAAACTTGTAGGGCATATTCATTGTATGAAGATCATGTTAGCCCTGAAGGTTATATTGTTGGCGGTGCTTGGAATCCTCCACCAGAGGAAGAGTTAGAAGGTGCAGGTATAGATGAATGGATGTGGCCTGAAGGAGTTTCACAACGTTCATTTGAAAAACCAGATTGTTACTTCGGTACATTAACTCCAGTATATGCTTCTGGTCATTATTTTGTTGACACGGATAGTGCTACAGTTGATCATAGTACAAACAGACTTGATTGCAGTCTTAAACGTACTATTGAATCTAGTCCCTATGCAGGTTCCTTATTTTTGAATACTAATGTAGATCATTATATGGTTAATGCACAAGGCTATGCTGATGACTCTACAACGAAGGTTTATCCTGCAGGCACTAATGGTTTTGTTGTGTTGAATAAACAAGCTGAAGTTGAAGACAGCAACGTTCATTATTATGTGTTCAATAATCAAGGAGAATTTTCTCTTAAGGATGTGGTGCTCAGTAGTGCTAACTCTGCAGAAGTTGGAGATGATTTCTTTGTTGTAAATAATGCAGGTGGAGAATCGGTGGTGTATAATGCTCCCAGACCGCAAGGTGAAGGCGCACCAACAGGAACAATATTCACGGCAAATGCTGATAAAGGAATGGGTGCTTTATTCAACACTTTTGTAGGCACGGCAAATAATAATTTAGTATATGCTGTGCATAACCCAAGAACAAAACAACCAACCAACAACGCTGTTGTTGTTGACGAAGTTATTATTGATGATGGTGTGCAGAGAACGTTATCGTATGAATACATTGACGGTAAGCTTGACAAATACTCTGTATTGCCTCAATTCCAAAGAGCTATTGTTACTCTTGTTAGTGGTGGACAAACCATAAGTAAGACAGAGTATGATTTCTATAACGGTGTTGTTGAACAAGCTCTTGACGTTACTGGTTTTACTGCTCTGGCTGCTGCTGATAAGCCCTTAGCTGCGAATATTATTGCGGGCAAACCTATCCAAGTAGTAAGTAAATATCCTGATAATGATTTGTCTTCTAAAACAGAATACAGCTATGAAATTTTATCTGCTCTTGCTGATAGAGCATTTGAAGTAAGAACCACACAGAAAATAGAAACCATTTACGAAGGTCAAAACGATTTATCTAAAACAACAAACTATGAATATTCAGATGTTACTGGACTGCCAAGTCATATCTCTATGACTGGTGGTGCTTATACGAAGCACACCTATACAGAATATGCTGCTGAAGAAGATCCAAACCATCAATGGTTTTTAGCCAACAATGTTTTAACCGCAGTACATGAACAAACACTTTCTGGTGATCAACAACATGGAGACCGAATAACACAAATAACATATCATGCAACAGGACCTCATTTGCCTTCCGCTATTTATGTGGATAACGATCTTGTTGCTGAATTTGTGACGTATGATGGAAAAGGCCGTGTTACTGAAGTTGCCAATGAAGCAGGAATCACCTACAACTTTGTATATGATAATACTGTTAATCCAACGAGTGTGACTAGCGGTATTTATACAACAGGCCATACCTATAATGATCGTGGCCAGACTGTCACAGTCACGGACTATAACAGTGATACAACTACGTATACCTATGATGGCCTTGGTCGTTTGACTAGTATGTTAATGCCTGGCGAGGTTACTCCTGCATTTACTGTTGATTATTTTGTCGATCATACTGGTGCTAACAATAAGATTGTGACTACAACCAATTTTGATGCTGAAACCAGTTCTACTACCACTTCAAATATGGATTCTGGAGGGAGAGTTTTATTGAGTGAACATTCTGATGGAGTGAACGCCTATTGTACTCGATCCTCCTACTCTGTATTTGGTGTTGAAGAGAAGTCTACGTATTCTGTTGCCGCTTGTATAGGAATGCATTTGCCAACCACATATAGCTATGAAGTTGGTCCGCAAGGTAGATTGCTTTCAATGTGGCTTCCAGACAATTCAGAAATAACACATGAGTATGAGATTGATGAAGTTTTAGATTTGTTTGTTACTCGTGTTATTGATCCTTTGAATAGAGTAACAGAATCGTACTCAAATATGTTAGGATTGACCGAACAAGTTGTGCAACCAGATGATACTGTTATTGAAAGTGAACATAATGTGTTTGATGAAGTCATTACTGTTACTGATGCCCGTGATTTAGAAAAAAACATTGAGTATGACAATCGCGGAAGAGTTACGAGTACATCGCATCCCGATACATCAACTATGTTTACACAATACAATGAATATGGCGTTGATTCCATACAAGGACCTAATAGAAATGTCGATTATGACTACGATACAGTATTAGGAAGGCTCTTAAGCTTGGATTACGACAATGAAGGAACGACTTACAATAACGCAATCCATACAAGAGAGTATCATTATGATGATTACCCTGGCGGGGCTAATTGTCCTAATGGTATTGGTAGAGTATGTCAAATAGAAGATACGTTCTACGAACCTGTTCCTGCAAAGTATAGAGAACGCTTCATGTATGATGATAGAGGCAGAGTGAGCTCTGAACAGATAAGGATGACTGTGAAGCTGCCAAATAATCAAGAGGAAGTGTTCACAAAGGTTATACAATATACCTATGACAACCAAGATAATTTGATAAGTGAATCTATTGATGGTGGAGATTTATTCTTTGATTATGACGCTTTTAATAGGCTAAAATTCATCAAGTATGGTGATTTCACAGCAGTAACTTATGACTATTTGGATAATGACAATCCTATGTCTAGAACAGATCGAAATACCGGTGACGGTATTAGTACAGCATATACTTATGATGATGAGCGAGGATGGATAACCGGTATGAGCAATAACTTATTCTCATATAGCTATTCATCTTATGATAGTGTAGGTAATTTGTTGCAAATGTCTAAGCCAGGAACGTTAGGTACTGCTTCTTTCACGTATGATGATATGGATAAGATATCAACCGCACACTCTGATTTGTATGATTTCCAATCAGGCACAAGAAACTATTTATACGATGACAACGGAAATAGAGAACGAGCAGAAGGTTATACGTACAATATTGACACGCTCTCTAATCGTGTACTGGGCATTGATGATATTAACAATGCTGCTCGTGGCCCAGAACAAGTATCATACATCTATGACGCACATGGTAATGTACAGTCAAGAATTGAAGTCGATGATCTAATAACTACGACATACACTTACGAGTATGACCCGAACAATAAACTCATTAGAGTTATTGGAGAATCAAATGCAAATACAATACTAGAAGAAGTGTATTGGAATAATGGTGCTGGACAGCGTATAGTGAAGAGTCAATTTGATTTGGTTAATACAGAGTATGATTATACTTTGTATTGGTACGATGCCTTCGGTCAGTTGATTGCAGAAACAACATTTACTGCTGACCAATTCGGCAATATTGTCGGTGATGAATTAGACACGTATTATATGTATGCAGGATTGAACAGAGTTGCAAAGATGTGTTCAGATTACTGTACAGGTAATGTACGTTATTTCCACAGTGATCATTTAGGTAGCAGCAGCGTAGTTACTGACAATAATGGTGCTACGGTATGGAGCTCAGAGTATCTGCCTTTTGGTATGATGGATTCCACAACAGGCACAGAAGACAATGAATATGCATACACAGGAAAAGAATATGATGGTGACACAGGACTGTATTATTACGGTGCAAGACATTATGATCCCTTAATTGGAAGATTTATGAGTGTTGATGGTGTTGATCCAACGCCAAATCCGTACAGTTATGTAAGCAATAATCCTATGAAATATATTGATCCAACAGGGAATGTTGGTGAAGGCGCCGGAAGTGTTTTTTATGGTAGTAGCTATGTTTCTCAAGAGGCACGTGTAACTGCTAATACTCAAATGACTGACTTTGCAAAAGGTTCTGTTGAAGTAGCTCTAGATACCTATGGTGATGCATTCGCTTTAGCTACAGGAAAATCTGTATTTGGAGAGGATGTAGGCAGAGGTTGGGCTGCTGCAGGTCTTGTTATCCCCATTGCAAGTGGATCGAGTATGAACCGAGCTATAAGGAAAATAATTAAAGCATGGAAAAGCGAAGAATACGCAGATTATAGTTGGAAAAAGGCTATGGACGGTGAGTTTGGCATAAACAAGGTTTATAAACATATGCTCTCTTATCTTGAGAAGGCAGGGAGGACTGGAAAACTTTATCATGGAATGAGTCTATATGACAAAGATGTTCAGAAAATATTAAAAGAAGGAAGAGCACCATTAGGAACTGTCAAGCACGGTTCATTGAGAAAAAACCTAGAATTTGTTGTTAATAGAAAATTTACTGATATTAATAATTTAAAAGATTATCAAATTGGCTTAAAACTTGATGACTTTCATCACGATCTCCCTTATGATAGCCCTTTAATCTCATTAACAACAAGCGAAGGAATAGCAACTACTTGGGCTAAAGGCATGTCTGGCTTTAGTGATAAAAACCCTTATCTTCTTGAAATTGATATGACAAAATTGAATAATAAAATAATTAGTCATAGGCATCCGGGCGTAGGTGAATTTAACACTATGGGTAGAATTATGCCAAGTGCAATCACAGATATTCGTAAACTTGATATAGGTAGATAATAACATTTTTTTATTTTTTTAACTTTATTAGAATTGTGTGACTGTTGATGTGCTTTTACTCCTTACGTCCTTCTTCTAGTTCTCTAATTCTTTTCTTCAAATCAACCATCCTCAGCTCTCTATTAATAGCTAGCTTATTGAATTTCTCAAGATCAACATTCTTCGATTCTAATGCTTTTGTCCTATCATGAACTTTTTCTTCAAGTTCCTTGTTATAGCTTTCAATTTCTCTTCTAGATTCTTTCAAATCAGTAGCCATTTGATTGAATGTTTTTGCAAGCATACCTAGCTCATCTTTTGTCTCTATTTGAATCTCCACGTCCAATTCTCCCTTCCCAATTCCGACAGCAGCAGCATTAAGTTTTCTTATAGAACTCGTTATTGGTTTGGAAAAGAAAAATCCTAACATAACAATAAAAACAAGAAGCACTGCACTAGTTATAATAATAGTACTTCTTAACGTATAGATTGACATGATCGCCTCCTCTTCATCAATTTGCGCTAACAAACATACTTCCCTTTCTTGAAGCCAAGCATATGAAACAAGCACAGGAACATCTTTATAATCCTTATAGAGTCCATTTCCGCTATTTTTTTTCAGACAATCCTTAACAGCTTCTGTGTGAATTGTTTTTTTCAGTACAGCACCTTCTTCTTTCAGCAACTCAGTAACAACAAAGTTGAATTTATTGACTAAATATGTTTCTCCTGTTTCTCCTAAGCCAGATCTTTCAGTCATTAATCTACTGATTTCATCTAAATCTATCCTTCCAGCCAAAACACCAAGCACCTTCCCTTCAGTATCTTTTATAGGTGTTGAGATAGTCATTGCAGGTTTTTGCAACGTTAAATCATAATAGAAGCTATGGACAAATGTTTCCTTTTTTCCTTCAATAAAGTAAAGCTTGTCTGATTTGATTTTTCCTTCCTGTTCATTATCTGAGGAAACATCGATTTCCCCATTTTTATTTAAGACAAAAAAACCCAATATATTTTTGTCATTCATCAATCTTTCTTTCAGTAATTCCCGGAGATTCTCTTTATAGATAGTCTCGTCCTCGCTAGCATTGGCTCTTTGCATATCAATATAAGCACTCAAAAAAAATTTCTCTCTTGCTGCACTTTTCAAATCTTCTTTTTCTTCTTCTATAAACATATCAAATTGATTTTCTTTCAAAACAACAATACTCTCCAACTGTGCCATTATTCTCTCTTCTATTGACTGCATCCCTGTATAATAATAAGTTGTTCCACTAAGTACAACACCAATTAACATCAACACACCAATTATTAAAACTAATTTAACACCAATCTTCATTCTTCATCATACACTCTGTTTAAAAATTCCATCGTATAAGCTTCACCAACATTTACTTCTTCATCAAGAAGACCCTGATCTAATAAAATATTCTGAACTTGCTTCCATTCTATCTCATTCATCCAACCAACAGGAGTATCGCCAGTATGAATCAAAGGAATAGAATTCTCAAGTAGATACATCTCATGGCTTTTCGTTCTATCAGTTGCATATTGTAATGTCATATCAACTGCTTCTTCTTCATTTTCAATAGCATACTCCCATCCCTCTAAAGTAGCCCTCAAGAATCTTTCAACTAATTCTGGTCTATTATTGATGGTGTCTTCTGTAACAAATAAAACATCAGCATACATATTTACACCATAATCTGCCATTAATATTGTGTTTACTTCATAGCCTGCTTCTATCACTTGATGCGGCTCATTAATGATATAACCAGTAGAAACATCCGTTGTTCCATTAAGAAGCTCAGTAGCATCATAACCAATAGTTATCTCGTTTATCCTGCTATTATTAATATCCAATTTTGCAATCATAGCATAATACAATAAGTCAACATTTGTGCCTCGCTCCAGACCAACTGTTTTCCCTACGAAATCTTGTGGTTTTTTAATATTACTTTCCTTTAATGAATAAGCACAAACAGGATTAGTTTTGTAAATAACGGCAAACGCTTTCAAAGGAGTTCCTTTTGCTCTTGCTAAAATCAATTCGTCTGCCCCTGTAATGCCAAACGTTGCTTTTCCATCAGCGACAGCATCTATAGTAGGCTCTTCGAATGAAAAAGGAACTAAATTCACTTTTAATCCTTCCTGCTCATAAAAGCCTTTTTCTGCAGCAACATAATTGCCTGCAAATTGAGCTTGATGTAACCACTTAAGCTTTACTGTTATTTCCTCTAGTGCTATAGTTTCTTCTGTTTTAGCACATCCAGAAAACAAGAATATGATCACTATCAGACTAATCAAAATGATCTTTTTCATTCTCATTCACCTCTTTTAATAATAACCAGCTATCTTCCTTACTATCATATAATTGCTTAAACCCATTTATATGTGATTTAAGTTAATAAATTTTTCTATTAGAACCTTTAGCGTCAAATAGATGCAGAATTCTCGTCTCAAAACCACTTATCCAATTCATTTTCATCAGTCAGAAATTCTGTTCTCAGCTATACTACAATAATATCCAGATTATCAATAAAAAATAAATCCCGTCCTTCCAGCATCACTTCTTTTTATTATTCCTATGATTTTTTCTTTACAAGAATTTATCCTGAATTATAAAATGAGAAACTGCTTTAGTCTACTATCTTACCAACTAAATACGGTTGTTCTTCAAATTCAAAAGAAATCCCTTCTCCCTTAATATTTATTTCTTTTCCACTCTTATGTTTTATAGAAAAATCAACAGGAATAAGAGACTTGCTTTCTGCCATTTCAACTTCTACCTCTCTCGGATCTTTTTTTCCATGTTGGAATTCTCTAATTTGTTTACCAATGAGCTCTTCCGCAGTATAATCAAAAAGATCACACATCTTATCACTAACCCACACATAGGTCAAATCATAAGGGTCAATAATAACATCAGGCTCACTAATTTTCTCTTTTGCTTTGGCAAGAATTTTTTGAATATCCATGTTTCAAGAGGTCTCCTTATACATCGTATTATTTTCTGGATAATATTTAACATTTTCGATTTTAAGGTGGTTGTTAACATCTATTACTGTTTAGTGTCTAAAATCTCTTACTTTGCTTTCTAGACCAAGATAGAGTCATATAAGGATGATTCATTCTGGAGCATTAGTTGCATCTACACTTTCAAGAATTTTACCTACTAAATAAATTTGTTTATTACATTCAAAAGATAATCCCTCTCCTTTAATATCTATTTTACCTCCATCTTTACGCTTTACAACTAAATTCACAGGCATACAAGATTTACAATCCAGCATCTCTAATTCAACTTCTCTCGTATCTTTACTTTTGTCTTTTTGATAATTTTGAAGTTGTGTACCAATGAGCTCTTCCGCAGCATAACCAAAAAGATCACATAATTTATCACTAACCCACACATACGTTGAATCAAGAGGATCAATAATCACATCAAAATCTTTAATTTTTTCTCTCGCTTTACTAAGAAGTTCCTGAATATCTCGCATCAACTCACCTTCCCAAGATATTATTTCTTAAGATATATATGTATTCTGATTTTTTGGGATAACCACTTATGAATCAACATATCTAAATTTGAGCAATGATGACTGTGTATGTCTTTCCATAAAATTTTGTACACTTAGGGCACGTTGTATACCACATATACATTTTTTTGATTGAACATTTCTTGCTTTTTGCGTATTTCTCAAAATCTTTGCACCATTCTCTTGTTTCACTGTAAGGTCCTTCATAGACTTTGCTTAGGAATTTTCCGCTTAAGGTGACATTTTCTACACCAGAGACTTCCTTATCAACCGCAATATATATGTCCATATTCCATTTTGAAGTATGGTCTGAAAGCCCCATCCAATCTTTACAGGTAGCATTGGAAAGCTCTATTTTCTTCATTAATTTTTTCATCACACTTCCGAAATTTATAGGGACATAGAAGAGTGTAAACACTTTATCTTTGACAAATTTTTTATTCTTCCATTTGAATGTTTTATTCTGCCATGGTTTAGGATTAAATCGTGGACAGCATCCTGTTTCTGTCTTCGCCATGAATTCTTTTGATTTCATAAGATACAACCTCCTTTATGCACTCTAAATGATGCCTATATAAAAATGTTTATATTAGAAATTTCATAATTCTTCATGATATGATTCTTCTAACTCCTTGATCCTTTTCTTCAATTCAATCATCTTCAATTCTCTATCGACTGCCAGCTTGTTGAATTTTTTCAACTCCTCATTCTTAATTTCTAATTCCTTTGTTCGTTCACCAACTTTTTTCTCAAGATTTTTGCTGTATCCCATCATCGTAGATTTAGATGTTGCTAATGCCTCCGCCATCTGATTAAATGCTACAGCGAGCTCTCCTATCTCGTCATTAGATTTTATTTTCAAATTTACATCTAAATTACCTTTTTCGATTTCTTCTGTTCCTTTATGGAGTGCGTGAATAGGATTAGAAATTGATCTTCCTATAAGAATCGATAAAATAACTGTGAAGAAAAAAATCATTGAAAACATAATAATAGCTTGTCTTAAACTTGAGTTTATTAATTCTTTTTGTGTGCGTAGGTTTTCTTTTACTAGCTCGCTATTAAGATCAATAATCTCTTTTTCGATTTGTTTTACTTCAGCTATACCATCGTACACAAAGAGAATCTTATTATTCATCTTTTTTACATCTGATTCCTTATTGATATCAAGTTTCGTAATATCTGTAAATCCTTTCTGAAGATCACTAACTATTGCTTTGAGAGCACTTATTTTTTCTTTAAGGCCACCATCATCAGATTCCTCTATTTCATCAAGAATATGCAACATATTTTTTGCTTCGTTCTCTGCTTTCTCTTGATTCTCGTAATTCCATACAATAAAATAATGATCTACAGCCTCCTCAAAACTATTTAATGATGTGGATAATTCATGCAAATGAATAGAATGATGGTTAATAGGTTCAATTTCATCTGCCAATATCTTGATATCATTCATATTATTAAAATTTAAAAACATAGAAATTCCGAAGATGCAAATAATAAAAGAAAAGAAAAGAATTATTTTTAACCCGATCTTTATCCGAAACATAATTATTCAATCCTTTCAGCATTCTTTAAGAGATTTGGTTTAAACACAATCCCTGTTTTTTCTGCGAGTTTCATATTAATAATGAGCTTTCCTTTCTTATTTGTGGTCTCCGTTAATACAGAAGGTTTTGTTCCATCAAGTATTTCTAGCGCTGTCTGTGCAGACCATTCTCCTTGCTCTTCTGGTATTTTTGCTAGGCCTATTAACGCATAGGGTGCCACAAAATCATACGTTGTACCGCTTGGTATTTTTGTATTTTCAAGAATAAACTGCTCCATCTCTTGATTTTCACTTATTTCCCAACCAATTATCCCTGCAGTATTTTCAAACAAGATATAATCAACTTCGTCTTGAAGCGCGAGATATGCTGACTTGAATTCCTCTAAATCCTCCGCCCAATACTCTTTGTCAAATTCGAGATCAAACAGAGATTTATAGTATTCCATTGTTTTTCTCTCAGTAACGGTATCTCCTGAGATATACCCTATCCTATCACCATCGGCATATTCACTTACTCTTTCTAAGAGCTGAGGAGTCAATGCAACTTCAACCATACCCACTGTATTGCTATAAGGAGCATCATACAAAGAAGAATCCCAGTTTAGTCCACAGTAGACAAATGGCAATTCTGCATCCTTGTAATACTCTTGGACAAGATATTTGAAACCGTTATCATCGGATACAATCACCACATCAGGATTGAATGTTTCTATAAGCTGTTTTGCTTCAAGCGCAGCATTCTCCTTGAATGCCACTTCCGTATTCCTTTTTGTATCCATTCTATGTATTTTTAATTCAACACCAGTTTCTTCTAATGTTGTCTGTACACCTTTTGTAATACCATCACTCCAAGCATATCCTTGATGATAGGAATCAATATAGAGTATTTTTTTCCCTTCATACGGTTGAGGAGCAGGTTCTTGAACTTCAGGAGTCTCTATCTCTACTTTTTGCTCAGTACAGCCAACAGCTATGCTTAAAAGAACTAATCCTATAAGAACAACAGCAATCAATCTCATCCTTGCCCACCTCTTATAATACTATACTTTCCTGTTGGATAATATATATGTATTCCGATTTTTTGGGATAAACAAGCTATATGTGTCTATTTTGTTGTTATATTGTTCTTTTTTGAAATAAAAACAAAATCATTAAAAACAATCATAATTTGACTTATATATAATGAAACAATTAATTCCAATATTACTAATGATGATATTGATTCTCACCTCTTGCTCTAGCAAACCAGCAGGTACGACTTGGCAGGAATTTGCGATTATGACTGCTGATTCATCGAAATGCGATAGCGCATCTCATCCAGATGTTTGCAGGGCAGGTTTTACTCAAGCAACAGGAGATGGCAGTGCATGCGCCGGCATTGGAGATAGTAGTTGGAAGAAAACTTGTGAAGCTTATGATCAAGGTAAAAAAGCACAGCCTACTATTTCAGATGCAGAAAACATAGAAACAGACGAAGAAAAAAGAGATTGCTTATATGATTCTGAATGCCCAGCAATATGCGAAGGCAACACTGCCTGGAAGCAAGGTTGTAATCCTAGAGAAGGAAAGTGCCACAAAACATTTGAAACTGATTGTACACAAGATATTGAAACATTTGGTTCAAATTCGTTTCCTAAAACATGTTCGGAAGGTGTATGTGTAAGAGATGACGATGCTATCAGTGACAAAAAAGAAGAATTATTGGCTGAGAAAGAAAATCTGAAAAATACTATGGGCGAAACAAGTACTAGAAGAGCCAATCTTATTGCAGCTAAAGACGAAGCTAATAGAAACTGCTTAGGAGGTTTATCTGATGCTACTGTTATTCTCATGAATGAATTAGCAACAAAATCCGCAGGAGTGATCGCTGGAGGAGTCTCTGTTGTTAAGGATGCTACAGCACATGTCGTGTCATGGACAACTGCCATTCCAGATTATATCAATAAAGGTCTTGATGAAATGTCCAAAGCAGGAACTGCAAAACAAAAATTAACTCTCGATGAATACATCATTCTCAATTGTCAACTTAATGATTTTTTTGGAAATCTGCTAGACGAATCTAATGCTTACGTAGATTCGCTTGTTGAAGAGGCAAAACAAGTCGATGAAGAATATGAAGCCTTGCCTTAGAAAATATTTATTGTAAAAACAGTTACTTTTTACACACAAAAATAGACAACTTTTTATCAGAATTATACGCTTCAATATTCTCAAAGTTCTTCTCAAGAATTTTGACTTCGAATCCAATCCCTGTCAGAATTTCTTTCAACTCTTCAAAACTGAAAGCACCCATAGCATGGTGGTCATGCATTTCTTCATTGTTTACAACAAAATCAATTGCTAAATTCATTGCGTTTTTTTCTTGATCATATACCCATTGAGGCTTAAATTCAATCTTTAGATTATCATCTTCATATTTAAATTCATACGGCTCCGAGTTTATTCCTATAGACTTATCCACCGTATCAAAAATCAGAATTCCTCCTTTCTCTAAAATATCATAAAAATTGGTCAATGTTTTTTTCATTTCTTCATTATTCTTGTTATATAAAATTGAGTTAAAGAAGCACATTACAACGCCAAAACTCTCTTTTAGCTTTAATTGTCTCATATCTCCTTCTATAAATTCTATATTAGAATTTTTCTTTTTTGCCTCAACAAGCATTTCAGGAGATATATCTACACCAACAATCTTAAACCCTTCTTTCTGAAGCAAATCCGCATGAACTCCTGTTCCACAAGCAACATCAAGAATTTTACTGTTGTTGGATTTGTTGAATTCTTCTATTACTTTAATAAGAAATTGTACTTGTTTCTTATAATCTATATAATGATATATTTTATCATAATGCTTTGCTAATTCCGTATAAAATGCTCCACCCATATTCGTGAGTTATTAAATAAATATATAAATCATTCGGAATGGAGTCTCACATCTATGTTGAATAAAATATTCTCAATAACATCATTTAAGTAACACATATAAATACAATCTCTCTTAATGTATTATGAGGTGATAGTATGAGAATAATTCTTTGTATTCTTTTGCTTTTGGTATTCTTAGTCAGCTGTACAGTGGATACCTATACAAAAGCAGAAATAGATCAAAAGCTCGAAGAGCGATTGCCCGCCAACAAAGTCATGGCCACCATCGAAAGAGATGCAGAACAGCTATTTGAGATGTTCAATGAGCGATGTAACGTCTATTGGCAGAATGTACCTTCAGATGAATTTGAAAATTGTGATGCTTATTGCGCTAAAACAAACAGAATCTGTATCGATGCAACAGCATATGTCGCGAAGTATACTGCAGGAGAAGAGGAACCTCTTTTCTTTATAACATATGATATAGACTGCTCAGAACCAAACAAACAAATACAACAAGAAGCAGATAACTTTGATGGAGAAGCTAATATCCAATGCCGATGCTGTAGAATATAATTACTTATTTTTCTCCTTTTTCTTCTTCGGCATCTTCCTATAGTTAGCTTTAGCAGCATTCACAGGATTCTTGTACTTCATCTGCGTTTCTCCTTTCAATAATCCTAAATCATGATAATATGCTTTGTTAGAATAATTCGGAGGAAGTACCTTCTCCTTGTTCATCTTGTAATGTCTTAATTGTCCTTTGATATAAACTTCCCGCAATGGTTGTGGATGTGTCTTATTCCATTTATGCAATAATTCATCCATTGAATCATAATCCCAGCCGCAGCTTGAAAGAAAATTAATCAGAATAAACACGCATCGTTTTTTCCCATCTTCCATGTTTCCTTTGAGAATATTTTGTATTACTGCAGGAAAACATTCTACCGGAATAACATCATCATCGTTGATATCTTCATATTTAATAGAAGAAGTCACTGTTCTTTGTCTCAGTTCTTGTTTTTCTTCTTCTGGCGGAACAAAATCTAATGCCTCTCTTAATAATGCTTCTGCCTCGACGGGAACATCGCGATCTAAGAACGGAATTTCTACTTTTACCATATCAGGTTCCGCATCTTTTTTTTCGAAAGTCAATATCTTTCCTAAAGCAACTGGCACCGAAACTAATCCAGATTTCTCATTGAAAGAATAATCTAATCGATACATATGACGAGAACTTATCAATAAGGTATCTAATTCAATAATAGGATCAGGATTTAATTTCGCAACATCATCTCCTAATTCATTTTTTTCATGAATAACTAAATCTTCATATTTCATTCCAGTTTTTTTCATAATATTCCCTATATTGAAATCTTCCATCTCGAAAATCTTGTCTCTTAGAGGTTGTTTGATCATGTGCTTAATGTATTCAGCAATTTTTTTAGGAGCTTCAGGAAACATAATCTTTAATGGAACACCACCAAGCTCTTTAGGAAATGCTTCAAAGGGTACACCTATATGGAATCCTTTATTGCCAGAGAATTTACAACTAATAGATTTCTTCAATCCTTTATGCTGCAGTGCTTTGATAATATAGTAAGCGCCCCATTTTGAATATTCGAACAGCTTGCAATCGATGTCAAAGACCAAATCCCATCCTATTCTTATTCCATCATATTCTTTTCTTGACATGCCTGTCTTGATCTGTAGTGGATTTGTCCATAATTCCTCAGAAGCATGGAATGAGGAAGCTCCTTTTTTGGCCTGTTCTAGTACATCATTCGGGTATTCTAGTGTATCAGGCCTTTTCCCAAATTTATCGCTATATCTGGCTGCTATCTCCTTATTCTTAGCTGCAGCTACCATGGCTTTGGCTATTTCAGATCTTTTGTAATACGATAATGTCTTACTTATAGGAAGCATGCATTGAGAAAGCCAATCTCCTATTAATGCTTTTGCTCTAAGGATGTCCTGTGAATTATTTTCCATATAGAATTAAATTAATAGAAACCTTTTTATAATACATATGTAATACAATTGTAATACAATGATGACTGTAGCCCAAGTGAGATTGCCTGAAGGTATGGTGAAACAGGTAGATGAGTTAGTTGAAAGCAAGATGTATTCCAATAGATCTGATGTAATAAGAGATGCAGTAAGGAGATTTGTATTGGAGAAAGAGCTTAAAAATATGATCGGCAGCACCCCAAACACAGGAGACTCCGTAAAGGAAGTAAGAGAAATCAGGAAGAAACTCTCTAAAGAATTTAAAGAGAGTGATAATCCTGAGAAGTTATTAGAAGAAATCAATAATTTATAGATTTTCAGGCTTCGCAACACGAATATATTTTTTTGAAGCATTGATTAATGCTTTATCTCGAGTCACTAATGCCATTTTCAATCTCTTACAAATAGCCACATGAACACAATCATAGAAACCTATTTCATATTCCCACTCAGATTCCAATCTCCTCGCTAATGAGATATCTTCTGTTATTGATTTTACTTTGTTATATCTTTTTATCAACAATTTTCTCTTTACTTTATATTCTTTTTTGGAAAGTTTATGCTCTAACTCATTTAATATAAAGCCCGAATAATATATTTTATCTCCAAATGATTCTACAATTTTCAGAAATTCCTCCGCAATTCTCCAATATGGTTTTCCTTTGGATGCATCTCCTTCTTTCTTGAACAGATTCAACCATATGCACGTATCAATATAATAGTCAACCATAACTTAATGAATCAAGAATTTTTCATATGCTTTCCGACGAGAAATGTCCAGTGAAAAAGTTGAAAATTTCCGAAGTTCTGAAAAAAATTACGAAAAAGAAAAGGTAAATTTAAAAATACAGAAAAAATATTGCCCTGCATGAACACATTCTCAAAGAATCTCAATCCAAGAGCATTCGATGCTATTAAAGCAGGAACAAAACGAATAGAGATAAGAGCTAATAAAAATAGCACTGGAAAGACTTCTTTCAACAATATCAAGGAAGGAGATTTCATTATATTCCAAAAAAAAGGATTTGATGAGAAGCTGAAATGCCTTGTCAAAAGAAAAACCTTGTACAAGAGCGTAAAAGAACTCTTAGAAAAAGAAGGAACAAAGTATACGCTCTCAAGCACCAATGATATCGAAAAAGGCATCCAATCAATAGAATCTATAGGAGACTATAAAAGACTTATCGCAAAGAACGGCGTATTCGCTGTTGAGATAGAATATCCTTGCTAATGTGTTGTCTGGATCAGGAGAATTCAAAATTATTCTTTCCTTCTCCCTATGAGCTCTGGTGCACTCACCCAAAACCGTTGATGCAGTTCCATAATCTCTTCTCGGGTGAAATGTTCCTTATCTGGTTTAATAAGTCCTTCTCCTACTGCAAGATCTTTAACCATCTCAACTAAGAATTCATAATCCTGATTCCACATCCTATCATAGCACCTATCAAAAAAAGTGACCAATTCTTCAATACCAGTAAAATGCTCTTTCTCTTCCCATTTATTGCTTGATTTAACTACTTCACTTCTTATCATTTGGGAATTGGAAATGCACACCTCATTTTCAATCTGATAGACTAACAAAGAATTCTCAAGTGAATCATTAAAATAAACAAACACCCCTTTATCATCACCATCATGTACATAAGATAACGTTACATTTTCATATCTGTTCTTAATCCTGCTTCCAAAATCATCAATAATGTGTTCCCAATTATTCATTTATATCTCCCACAGACTGGAAAAATACTATCAATTATAAATGTTCACTTCAAAGTAGAAATCATTAAATAATGTTCTTTATTTCCATAAAACAACATTGGAGAATGAAGATGGCCTTAGAAAACATAGATAAAGCATATCATGTTGAAGGATTAGAACTTATAGCACACAGCAAACCAGATTCGCCTGAATATAAGGGTTGTGAATCGTTGACCTATAAGACACCATCAGGATCAAAATTTGCTATTGCAAAAGACGACTGGGGTATTCAGATAGCCAGTAATGGCTGCTTTTTTCCACCTTATGGAACACCAGCGCATGGATCATTTAAATCATTAAAACATGCAACAGACTATCTGAGAGAACATACCACTGAAGCTATTGTTTTCTTTGATGAAGTAGTTATGCATCAGAAAAGAATGAAAAGCAAATCAAACTAACTGAATCCAAAACACATATAATACCCTTTCTCAAGAATCAAATATGAAAATAGCAATTATGTCTGATATTCATTCGAATTACCAAGCATTACGCGCTGTATTCTATGATATCAAGAAAAAAAAGATCAATAAAATATACTGTATAGGAGATATCATAGGTTATGGACCTCAACCCAACAAGGTTATTAATTTTCTCAAAGAGCACAACATTATGTGCACTAAAGGTAATAATGATTTTGCCACCTTCCATGATGATGAACTAGACACCATTAATGATGATGCAAAAGAATCAATTCTTATAACAAGAAAATTATTGACAAAGGATGCAAAGAAATTCTTGCGAAGTCTTCCGACGCATCTTGAAGAAGATACTATTCTCCTCGTTCATGGCATGCCTCCAGATGATATTATGACCTATATTTCAGATATTTCCCATCATGAAATAAAAGAAGCACTAAAAAACATGAAACAACAATTCTGTTTTGTAGGACATACGCACGAATTGAAACTCTATTCTTTAGAGGAATCTAAACTCATAGTGAAAGATCTGCATCGAGGAACTACTATGTTACCAAAAACAAGAAAACATATTATCAACATAGGAAGTGTTGGTCAGCCACGAGATGACAACCACGATGCAAAGTACGTTATCTTCGACACTAAAACAAACACTTTAGAGGTCAGATACGTTCCTTACAATATCGACCGCACAGCAGAACTCATTGAAGAAAAAGGCTTGCCTGAGGATAACGCTGAAAGGTTATATTAATCCCAACTCATATTTTCCAAATATTCTCGTAACTTACCTGCCGTCTTGAATTTCTTTAAGATCAACGACTTCTTCAAACCACAAATAATCCCTTTGATTGGCTTTGGAAGTTTAGCATAATGTTTCTTTCCTCCTAAGACTTCATAGAATATAGTAATCAAGTCAACCACATCATCTCTGATATGTTCTGCTGAGGCAGCTCCCCAACTGTACAAATCAATTACTTTCAAATCAAATCCTAATCCTGTTCTTTGAATCATTACATTATCAGTATGCAGATCGCCATGATATTCTTTGGCTCTATGCACCGCTTCCATACCAGAAGCTAATGCATGCAATAAATGCAACGCGGCAAACGGCTGCATTCTTTTTCCAGGTTGTCGTTTCAAATACTCGCTCAATAATTCACCTTCGATAAATTCTGAAATCAACACCGTCACAGCCTCGCCATTGACAAAATACATTTCCTGAGAATAATACTGAATCACTATATCACAATGCCGCAATTTGTGCAGCTTCTTAGCATAAAATTTGCTTGCCCTATCATGCTTATTCCTATGAGGATAGAAGATCTTCGCAGCACGCTCAATACCAGTCGACACTTCTCTCAGCAGATAGACTTCTCCTTCCCAGCCTTTCCCAAGCTGATGCATGATTTCATATTTCCCTGCTATCAGCTCTCCCTGTTCAAACTCAAAAGACTCTATTTTCTTCATGACCGTATTTTAGAATGCCAGGTTTATAAATATTTCAGAAATTACGCATACCTATGGCTCATTGATATGCTTGGAAAACTCCTCGAAAACTCTTCTTTTGTTCCATTAAGCTTCTTTAGAAGAGGATCAAAAATAAATCTGAGGGCATACTCTGGCAGTTCTGAAATCATGATAAATACAACAATAAGATAATACTGAAGATATAAGCTGAAAGAAGCATGTTGCCACTCACCTCCTTCCTTTAATTGTGTTACTGTAGCAAATATTAAGCAAAAGAGCTCGACAAATACTGCAGGTCCTGCCCAAATGTTTCTCACATCAGTTATTAATGCAAGTTTTTTCTTGAGAAAAGAAGGTGTTTTTTTATAGAGTTCATGATGTCTTAATCGTTTCATGAGCTGTTCTGTATTAGCGCCTGCTTTCATACCTTTGTATTGAATTAAATGTGTTTTGAATACATCAAAAGAAAGATTCCCGTTAAGAAATTTATGCTCTTCCTTATTGAATGCTTCAAGTGCATCAAGGATGTCAAAACTCATTTTTTTGAAATTAGCCCACTTAGATTCATTAGCACCTAATAATTCCAGATTTTTCCTAACCAAAGATATTACTCTCCTCTCATATCTATTAATAGTGTGTAAAGTATCGACATCAACTGGATCCTTGCTATAACCGTCATGACGCCTTTTATAATTTTTCAGAAATATTTCCGTTATTTTCTCAATGTCATGAATATTAATATCCAT
Organism: Candidatus Nanoarchaeia archaeon; assembly: GCA_028279685.1. Lineage (GTDB taxonomy): Archaea > Nanobdellota > Nanobdellia > Woesearchaeales > SKIA01 > JANQNG01. Next base: position 47,211 of record JANQNG010000029.1, read on the forward strand.
GTTCTATCATCGGAAAACAAATTTAAAAATTTATTGGTTGTGGCACCATCTTATTTTAAGCGAGCTCCTGCCAAAGAAATACGATAGGTAATGTTATTTTTATTATGCACAGGAGGCCATCGCCATGTAAGCTTTATATCGTACATAGCCATTAATCCAGTTACATTTACTCCCATCGCTTCAGGACATCCATCGACAGTAAATTTAGGATAGAGCTCTAAGAATCTCTTTTCATTTCTACTATGTTTATTTCTCGCAGTGCCTTGCCAATGTCTTGGATTATATATTCCTCTGCATGATTCCCATGATTCATTATTCCTTAAAGGAAAATAAGTATCAGGCCAATCAGGGTGTCTGGAACGAAGCCTTTCAATAGCTTTATTCACTATTTCTTTCGATTTTTTCGGAGAATCTGGATATTTTTTTAATTTGTAGCGTTCATCACATTCATGTCTTTTTAGAAAACCTTCTGCCCATTGCCCTATTTTGCATTCAGTCACTATTGCAAACATTTGCTTAGAAAAATCGAAGAATTCATGTACCATAATTCTGGGAGGACATTTTTCTTTATTATTCAGATTCATGCATCCTCTTGGGTTTCCTTTGAAAGGAGTTGCGCAAAGTCCCTGTATTATCCTGTCATAAGGTATTTTGTGCGGATCAATTTCAAAATACATAGAGGAGAAAATAGTTGTTTAATTAAAAAGTTTGCCATAGCAAGCTTTATATAACATTCCTTTCAAGAATCCTTGATGGCTAAACTCATTGTGGGAAATTCTTTGAAAAATATGGAATTATACTATGCTATCCATGTCAAAATTCCCGACACCATTATTTATCTTGAGAAAGGGAAAAAGAAGATTGTTGTTGTAGGAGACTTCGAAGTTGCGCGAGTCAAAAAAGAGAATCCAAAACTCCTTGTTTTTCCATTATCAAAATACAACGATAAAAAGCGATGCCTCATCACTTGCTGCTGTGAACAATTGCTTTTAGAAGAGAACATAAGAAAAATTACTGTCAACAAAGCATTTCCTGTTAAGATAGCCGATGCGTTAAGAAAGAAAAAAATCAAGTTTCACATCGTAGAATCGCTCTATGACAGAACAATAAAGAATGCTGCTGAAATAAAAGAAATAAAACGCATAGCAAAGTACGCACATAAAGCAATGCATCACGCTATCAACATCATCAAAAAAAGCAACGTAAAAAATAACACTCTTTGGTGGAAAAAGAAAAAACTTACTTCTGAAATGCTCAAGGCAGAGATTGCTAAACAATTATTAGATTATAACATCTGGTCCAGAGAAACCATAGTCTCTTGCGGAAAGCAATCAGCACTTCCCCATAATCTTGGCAAAGGACCGTTGAAAGCTCATCAACCAATTATTATTGATATTTTCCCAAAGAGTTATGACTCTATGTATTTCTATGATTTTACTAGAACTGTTTGCAAAGGTAAAGCTCCAGAAAAACTGAAGAAGATGTATTATGCCGTACTTGAAGCGCAAAAAACTGCTTTGTCTTCAGTAAAAGCAGGAATGAAGGTGTCTTCGCTAATGAATATAGCACAACGTGTTCTTGAAAAACATGGTTTCAGAACAACAAAAGAAGAGGGATTCATTCACAGCTTAGGGCATGGTGTTGGATTACAGATTCACGAATCACCAAGAGTATCAATAAAATCAGGTGAAATCTTGAAAACAGGCACGATCATCACCATAGAGCCTGGATTATACTACAAAAATATCGGGGGAGTGCGCATAGAAGATACTATTGTTATCACAAATACAGGATGTGAGAATTTGACGAAAATAATGAAGATATTAGAAGTCTAGAGAATAAAGTGTGATTATCCAGCAATTTAGAGTTAACAGAAACTTAATAAAACACTATTTCTATAAATCCTTATGAGAGCATTATCCTTATTATTGATAGTTCTCTTCTGCACAGGCATAGCCCTAGCTGATACAACAGTTTATGATGCATGGACCTTCTCAGGTGATAATGTCACGGTAGGAGATGCTGTATATCATATAGAATATAATAATGGCATGGTTTTCTTGAATAACATCTTCAACAAAGTTATAATAAAAGTGAATGACACCAAAACAGATACCTTCTATACCTATCAGTTCTCAGCCCATGAAACATCAGAGGATGTTGATATCGAACAAAAAATCCTCATAATAACTGAAAAAGTAAAGCTTACCATTTCAGAAAAAGAATGCGTAGAGTATACAATAGGCAATAATTCAGCATGCAAAAAAGGACTTCTTGAAGAATGCGAAAACAACTATGAATGTTTTGCTAATCTCTGCGTCCATAATGTATGCACAAAATCCACAGCCACATGCGGTGACGGCTACTGCGATACTCGTGAGAAATGCACAGAAGATTGTAAACCCTCTGCTGTTCTCACTTCTGAAAATACCTATGCAATACCAGCAGACAAAGACTGGATTGCATTACCACATATATTCAGTGATAGAAACTCTTATCAAATAACAACGATTGATAATTCTTCTTTAGAAAGAACTAAACCTTTAGAAGAAGAAAACAACTCAGGAACTGTTTTAGGAGATATACTACTTAAGGTAGGAAATGATATCTACGATGGTTCATTGAACTTCTCCTCCTCTGACATAGTAATGGTGAGAGTAAATGATGTTTTTCTATATGACAATGAAGGAGAAATTGTTGTTGAAATACAAGAGACAAGAATGAAGCCTTCACTGCCAGAAATTAACACCTTCTTGAAATTATTAAAAAGTCTTAATGACCAAAAAAGATATGACGAAATAGCAAGCATGAGTGTAAATCCTGCAAAATCATTTTATCTTGCACTGTTAGACAACAACACGATAGAGCTCGACATAGGAGAATACACTCTTGTTGAAGAAGGTAATACGTATATCGCTTCTGCCCTTGTTGAAGGAAAGCAAGGGAACATAACGCTCATGTTCAACAATAAGCTTTTCCTGAAAGATATCTCAACTTCTCAGTCCGTGTTCCCTGTAAATACTATTGAGCCGGAAATACCCCCTCCTTCTGAAACTATACCTATTGCTGTATTTAATGAAACATTCGTGGTGAATGAGAAAACAGTGATCTTAATTATAGGAGCATTTATCTTCATCACTGCAATACTTTGGTTCGTGCTATCCAAGAAGATATTCAACTAAAACATTAACCCTTTCTGTATGAATTTGACTATGATTTGGAACTCAATAACATATTTAAAGTATAAGTTACAGCAATATGTATGAGACGTTCAGTGATCATTATCATCATACTTGTCATCCTTCTTATTCCTCTTGCTTGGTATCTTACGTTATCATTTCTTCAGCAAGATAAGTTAGAACCTCCTCTCATTGCAGCTCCTGAAGCAACTCAAGAAACACCTTCTTCTGATCCTGCAAAAGAATCTGTACCTGATGAACCTGAACCAGCTATTCCCCTTGAAGAACCTGAAGAAGAGATTGATTATTCTCTTGGAGGAGGAGAGGGCGAAGGAGGCGACACGCGCTCTGAGTTCGAGAAAGCTATGGATGAACTTGAAGATGTAGTTATCGAAGGTGAAGAGGATGCCCCTGATGAGTCAGTCATCTTGGCAATAGGCGTTTTCATACCAGCAAATCAACAAGTGAGTGGTACGGCACTGTTCATCAATTCCACGAATGGCACATACATTAGATTTGAAGATTTCTCCACGCCTAACGGTCCTGGACTGCGAGTCTATCTCTCTCCCGGATTGACGCTTGATGACGCTATTGACTTAGGCCCTAACAAGATAACTGTTGGAAGTGTCAATTATGATATACCTGATGGCACAGATATTGTTCATTACAACAAAGTTCTCATTTGGAGCGATCCCTTCAGCGTATTATTCGGGCATGCTGAAGTTGCTTCTTAATTCGGAAACATCACGAAAAAATCTTACGCATCTTTATTAAAGATTCTTGGAAAGTTCCTTTATGAGATTTTATATTGATACATGCATATGGATTGACTTTTTTGAAGATAGAAATGGAAAAAATAAGAGAGGATTAAATGCTAGAGAGTTTTTAGTAAATATTTTATTTTCGAAATGTGTCATCGTTAGTTCTAGTGCAGTATTTGATGAGTTACTGAAAAGATATACGAAGAAAGAATTACAAGAAAAAATGAAAAAAATAGAGCACAGAATTAAATTAATTAAAACTAACCAAAAACAAGAAAATGAGGCTAAAATGATTTCTAGAATAAGAAAATTATCATTCCAAGATACTTTTCACGCAATAATTGCAAGAGATAATAATTGTGTTCTTATCACAAGAGATAAAGATTTTTCTCATCTTGCAGACTTTATTGAATATTACAAGCCTGAAGAAATTATTGAAAATAATTTATTCTTCTAACCAAGTTCCTGGAAATCCTTTCATAAACTTCTCTTGTTCCTCTTCAGACATACTAGCAGCTTCTAACGCAGCTTTTTCTCTAAGTCTTTCAAATTCTTCATCAGACATATTGCTTTTTAGAGATCCTCTTATTTTATCTAATTTTTTACGTGCTTCATTTAATTCTTCTTTGTTGACTTTAACTCTTAGTGCTTCTCTAATAAACTCCGTTCTATTGTGATATCTGCCCTTCTTCACCGTATTATCAATATCCTTAAGAAACTCAGAATCCAATTTTAATGAAATCATTTCTGTAGTCATATAGACGTTGTATATACATAGTATATAAATATTGTGATTTTAATTATTTTCTATACTGAAAATAAATATGGTGTTTGTTCACATTATAAATTGAGTCACAATCACATGTATCAAGAGATGAATAATATTCAATGCTCTCAACATGAGGAGGCGCATATAGTGGACGCTCATTTATGTAGGTCTCCATTGCTTTCTTTGAGCTTATTATAATCTTGTTTCTTTTTTTACATTCTTCATAGCTCTTAGTGTTTTTATCTTCCTTATCAATAAACTGCAAACCAACATATAAAGCCAAAAATAGCAAAATTCCAACTAATTTAGGACTTTTTTCTTGAAAATTCATATTATTAGAAGTAAGACAAGATATAAATAGATAATTCGTCGATTTTCGCCGAAAAATATTAAAAAAAAGAAAGATTCACTATTTTATGAAAAATATTGAAAAAAACCTAGAGGAATATGGATTAAGTAAAAATGAAGCCAAAATATACATAGAATGTCTCATTCTGGGAACAACAACTGTATACAATCTATCAAACAGCACAAAATTACCTAAAAGTACTTGTTATGATACACTTCATTCTTTAGAAAAGAAAGGGTTGGTTTTTTGTATAATCAAAAGTAAGAAAAAGAATTATGAAGCAACAGACCCTGCTAAATTAATATTTTTATTAGATGAGAAAAAAGAAAAAATGAAGTCTTCTGTGAATAAACTTCAAAAGCTCAAAAATGCATCCTCAAAAAAACCGAAAATACAAATGTATCAAGGAAAAACAGGTATGAAAACTATATTAGAAGAAATAATTAATTTAGAAGAAATAAAAGTATTCGGTAATTTTAACAAATTTAAAGAATATTTTCAATTTTATTCAAGCTTATTTGTTGATAAGAGGGTGAAGAAAAATATTTTTTGCAGATTAATAGAAGAAAAAAGTAAAGAAAACATTAATTTATCTAAAAAAGATAAAAAAGAGTTAAGAAAAACAAAATTTCTTAAAAGCTTGAGAAATGTAAGTACAGAATTATTTATTTCAGAAGACAAAACAGCAATTTTTAAGCTTCATGAAAATGAACCTCTAGGAATCCTAATAGAAGATAAAGAAATATCAAATCTCTTCAAAATAATGTTTGAAGAAATATGGAAAAACTAAATCAATTTCTTCACTAAACAAACGCTCAGCGTTTGAGCGGAGGTCTACTCAACATAAAGTTGAGTAGTCCAAAAAAATAAGAAACTAAAGTAAATTTTTAACAAGTTCAGCCATCCTGTTCGAATAGCCCCATTCATTATCATACCAAGTCATTATCTTGACCATTTTTCCTTCCATGACTACGGTCAATTGACCATCAATGATAGTTGAATGTGGGTCGTGCACAATATCTGAACTAACAATAGGGTCTTCAGTGTATGCCATAATATTCTTCAGCACACCATCTGCACAACTTTTCAACAACGCATTGACTTCTTCTTGTGTAACCTCTTTCTTCACCACGCAAGTGAAATCAGTTATACTTCCAGTCGGTGTAGGCACACGAACAGCATGACCATGAAGTTTACCTTTTAATTCAGGAATTACTTCAGTAACTGCTTTTGCTGCTCCAGTAGTTGTAGGGATCATGTTGATCGCAGCTGCTCTCGCACGTCTCATATCCTTATGACCCGCATCTAAGACTCTTTGATCTCCTGTATAACTATGAATAGTTGTCATCAGACCAAATTCGACTCCATAATTATCATTCAAGACTTTAACAACAGGAGCTAAGCTGTTTGTCGTACAGGACGCATTCGAAATAATATGATGTTTTTCCTTATCGTACTGATCATCATTGACTCCTTTCACTATAGTGATGTCAGGATCTTTTGCAGGTGCGGAGATAAATACTTTTTTTGCACCAGCATCCAAGAATTTTTGAGCACCTTCCCTATTTCTGAAAAATCCAGAACATTCCATCACCACATCAACGCCATCTAATTGTAGATTTGATGGATCTTTTTCGTGCACAAGCTTAACTGCTTTCCCATCAATAATCATTTGTCCGTCTTTCACTTCAGCAGTACCATCAAATGGGCCTTGTGTAGAATCTCTCTTCAACAAATCCACAAGCAGCTCAGGAGACCCGCCAGGATCATTAATCAGCACGAATTCAATTTCAGGATCTTTATGTGCTGCTCTGAATACCATACGTCCTATCCGACCAAACCCATTAATTGCGACTTTCACCATGATTATTCACCTCTTATCAACGAGTACACACTCATCCATATTTAAAAAGTTTCTCCTACACGCTTAGCATCTCCTCTCTTTTTTCCAACATATCTCAAAGAAAAAATGCTTTCATACATTATCATTAATTTATCCAGTTCCACAAAACTACAACAATTTATGTTAACCACTGCAGAATGGATTCACACTATTTTCACATTCTATTTGCAATTTTTCCATTAACCACTCGAAAGAAGTTCTCGAGGATAATTGGATAAATTTCAAAAAACAAGAGATAAATATATAAGTAATAAAAAAAATTATCCTCTAAGTAAGATGACCCATTCAAAAAAACAAAATCAACTCTATTATTCGCAATTTTTGATAAAAGAGAAACAAACATGAAAACAAAAAAGATTCTTTTTGGATTTGCAATCATTTTTGTATTAGTCTTGAGTTTCGTATCTGGAGATTCACTCAAAGAAACTTCTGAAAAGAGTAGCAGTATTTCAAATACAGATATTGCTTTGCGCGCAATTGTCGATGCTTACGCTTCTGAAACTGATTTATTGTTCTCTAGACTGAAGATGTTTGGCTCAAATAGTGCCAGTTTTATGTTAAAAGAACTAAAAAAAAGAGATTCTGTCGATATCAGCGAGTTTGATAAGCGCTACGGTTTTATCGATGGTGCTTATAGAACCAATCTTTCTTACTATATCGAATTTTCAGAAAGTGAAGATATCACAGGAGCCTTTGTTTCTAGTAATACGCCATTAACTGACGATATTAAAAAGATTTTCTTATCTTCAGAACCTCAATTTAAGTCTTATGCATTAGCTGCGCAAGAAAATTTTTTCAACACATATCTTATTACAAAAGATAATTTTATTCGCATTTACGAGAAAGATTGGGCTCTCGAAATCGAGCCAGATCATGATTTCTCCAAAGATATCTTCTATTATATTTCAACCCCAGAAAACAACCATGAGCAAATACCAAAATGGACTCCCGTTTACTATGACTCTATCTGGAACTACTGGATGACAAGCCTCATCACACCCATATATGACGGAGATGAGTTCTTAGGTATTGCTGGTCATGATTTGATTTTGAACGATCTTTATGAAGGCATTAAATCCAAAAAATATGGTGGTCAAGGCTACTCTTTTATTTTCGATGCAGACAAAAATATAGTTGTCCATCCTCACTATCTTGATAAGCTCGAAGAAAAAGCAACGATGAACAGTAATCTAAATTTTAAAGATCTTGATGAAGTAGGACTCTCTGATGCCATATCAAAATTATCTTCCACAGATACAGAAGGTATGTTGACTTTTACTGATAATTTTAAAGATTATTATTTTGTTTACAAAAAACTAACTGCTATCAACTGGTATTACGGATTTGTCATAGACGCATCATTAATTGAGAAAAAAACTGAAATAGACAAACATGAAGACAAGGATATCTCTACATTTTTCATTGTTGCAATTCTTTTGGCAGTTATGTTTGTCTCTGTTCTCCTCGCAATTAAATTCAATCTTATTAACATAGAAAGAAACACCATCATGATGTTAATGGGTGTGACCGTTATAATTATCAGCATTATTCTTGTTTACAATATGTTTTCCATAACAGAGCAAATGAAATCAAATAGTGAAAAGCAATTTCAAGATCAGAAATTATTACTTGCAAGAGAAGCAGCCAGAGATATCGAAATATACCTCCAAATGATTAATAACGACATGACTGTGACTTCTATGTATCTTTCTTCAATAACGTCTTCACCAAAAACTCAGGAAATATATTCTACTACAGAGAGAATGCATATGCGGTTAGGATCTTATGTTGATAATATACAACTCATGGACACAACAGGCAACATAGAAGCAAGCTTTTCTTCCTCAGAAGAAAAACTTTCCCCTGCTTTTGATAAAATAATATCTGCACAAAATGTTATGAATCCAAGAGGCACTATTCAGGAGACTTTTATTGACGACTCAGATGATCTGCTCCTCTCTATCGCAACACCCATAACGACAAATTATAGCCTTACAGGAATTGCTTTAGCAAATATTCACCTATCAACATTGCTTAAAAAACATATCACACCCATTGCATTAGAGAAGAAAGTTCACGCACATTTATTAATTGGTGATTTGATTTATCAGGCAGATGGACTTTCAACCACAGCAATTGATTCTATAAAAGATGAAATCCAAGCAGGACAATCAGGAAGTATGAACTCCGTATATTTTCCTCATATAATTGATGACAAAACGCATCTTATGCTGAGTAATTTAGTCTACTATCCTGTAAAAGTAGGAGATCGTTACTGGGGACTCATCATTATGACACCGACCAGTGATGTTCATGAAAGTATTTCTAAAGACATAACGAGAATCTGGTGGTTTGTTCTTTCTATTATTCTTATCCTTGTTATTGCAGGAATAGTATTTGCACAACTGTTAACAAAAACGTTGAGCAGAGAAATAATAAAAAAAACCGATGAACTTTCGATGCTGAATAAGGAATTAGATGAGAAAGTATTCACAAGAACTAAAGAGCTTCAGGATGTATCGCACAATCTCGAGAATAATGTTCAAGAAAGAACAAAAGAACTTAATGAAAAAGTGAGAGAGCTTGAGGAAACCAAAGCCGCAACACTCAACATGATGGAAGATCTCACAGAAGCAATGAAAAAACAGAAACAGCTAGAAAAAGTGAAAACAGAATTCTTAAGCGTAACCTCGCATGAATTACGAACTCCTATAACACCTATGCGCGCACAAGTACAGATGATGCTAGAAGAATACTTTGGAAAAGTCAGTGATGACCAAAAGAAAAGCCTTGGAATGATTCTTCGGAATTTAACAAGGCTTGATCATCTTATAGGAGATATTTTGGATATATCCAAGCTCGAATCAGGAAACATGAAATTTATTATGGCAGAAGCAGATATGAAAGAAGTCGTGAATAACGCTACAGAAACTATGAAATTTAAAGCAGATGAGAAGAACATACGTATGGAATGGGAAGTTGATAATATACCAAAAATAACTGCTGATAAAGACAGAATCACTCAAGTTATTGTTAACCTCATTAATAACGCTGTGAAATTCACAGATACTAATGGAAAGATTAAAGTTCTCTTAAAAAACGAACAAACGCAATGCCGTGTTGAAGTGCATGATTCAGGTATAGGCATAAGCAAACAAGATCAGAAGCGCATATTCAGTCCTTTTGTACAAGCAGATCAGAGCGATACCAGAAAATACGAAGGAAGCGGGCTTGGACTCGCTATTTGCAGAGGAATTATCCTGCAGCACCATGGGGAAATTGGTGTTGAAAGCGTCTCTGGTAAAGGATCCACGTTCTGGTTTACCCTACCTTACGCATACAGTGACAAACAAGAGAAAGTTGAAGTTGAATTATTCCATTTTGATAGAGACCAATCTCTGAAGAAATTCCGACAAAAACTAAAGAAAGAAGGCTATGTGCCTGTTGAAGAGCACTTCGATGAATTGCTTAAGAAAGGCATTATCAGTGACAGCGGGGAACTTAAGTATGATATAACCTACAAAGAACTTGTAGAAAAAGAATATATTGAGAAGGAAGGTGAAAAGAAAAATGACTAAAAAAATTCTTGTTGTGGATGACCACGAAGATGTTGTTGAAACTATTGCATCAATATTAGGAATAGAAAACTGTGATATTGAGAAAGCTTATAACGGCCACGATTGCTTAGAAAAAGCAGATGACCAAGTAAAGCTAGTATTTCTTGATATTATGCTTCCAGATATGAATGGCGCAGAGATAGCTAAAAAACTTAGGGAGAAATACAAGGACAATCTTAAGATCGTATATGTTTCCATCCTCCCAAAAGAAGAAGTGGATTTAAGCAATGTAGATGGACATATCAAGAAACCATTTAACGTTGATGATATCTTGATAGCAGCAAAGAGCATACCTGATGCAGCCTAATGCTATGCAAAAAACATTTAAATACGTGATACTGAGGAAATGTTATGGCAAAAATAATGATCGTGGATGATACTATCGACATAGTCGAGACTTTGAAGATTGCTCTTCAGAAGAAAGGCCATGAGACAAACGAAGCACATAGTGGAGATGAATTCTTAAAATCCGTAGAAGAAGTAAACCCCGATCTTGTCCTGCTAGACGTTATGATGCCTGGTCTCAATACGAGACAGATTCTGGAAAGACTTAAAGAAAAAGGAAAAGAACATATCAAGATCATCCTCGTCACTGTTGTACGCTTTGCAGATGCAGAGAGAGATGCGTTGCAGAAAGAATATAACATCGTTGATTATATCACAAAACCATTCGATGTATTTGATCTCCTGCAGAGAGTAGAAAAGCAGCTAAGTGGTGGCGACGATGCTCCCAGCCAATGAAGAAGAAGTAACATCCGTCATCTACTGGCAGGATGTCACAAGGGAAGTGGAAGATAGAATTTCTGAAGGCGGCGACATACTGCTCGTTATTCATAATGCGACAGACTTTAGTGATCTCGCTGAATTCATCAACAAAGTTCCTTTCAGGACTATTATTTACATCTCACTTACAAAAACATTTGAAACTATTCAGCCTGCACTAAAACGACTAAGCAAAAATGTTCATGTTGTCGACTGTATCTCAACAAGTCTTCTTAGCGAAGCTCCTAAAGGAAAATGTACTTATAGAGATCTTCCTCAAACACTCAGAGATATGAGTAAAATTATCGAAGAATTTAGCATGGCTCACAACCACAGCTATATTTTCCTTGATTCTTTATCTCATTTTCTTGATTTTTCAATGCCTGAAGGAAAAGAATCGTCATTTATGTTTTTCTCAAATGTTAAAGAAGCAATGAAAACAAACTTCTGTAAAGCAGTTATGCTTTATAGTGTAGAAGGAAACCAAAGTCTGAGAAGCATTCCTTACAGCCATGTCAACTCTGTGATGGGTGTTGATATCTCTAGGACAAGCGTTGATTGGGAGTAAAGATTATTGCAATCCTAATTCTTTCTCCAGTTTAGCTATTGCCAATGTTGTCTTGATTACCGTATCTGGATTCAAACTCATTGTCTGTATTCCGCACTTAACAACAAACTCAGCAAACTCTATATAGTCGCTTGGAGCTTGGCCACATATACCAATATATTTTCCTTTCTCGTTGGCAATCTCAATCACATGTTTGACTAATTCCTTCACCGCATCATTACGCTCATCATAGATATGCGCTACTAATTCAGAGTCACGATCTACTCCTAACGCCAACTGTGTCAAGTCGTTAGAGCCTATGCTAAATCCATCAAATAATTCAAGGAATTGTTCAGCAAGAATGACATTTGCGGGAATCTCACACATACATACTATTTTCAAATCATTCTCTCCTTTCCTTAAGCCAAATTCCTCCATCGTATGTAACACTCTTTTCGCCTCATCTATTGACCTGCAGAATGGAATCATCACTTGAAGATTTGTTAATCCAAACTCTTCACGAATCTTTTTCACTGCTTTACACTCAAGAGCAAATCCTTCTTTGTAGCCATTTTTACCCTCTGAGTAATATCTCGATGAACCTCTCCATCCAATCATAGGATTATCTTCGGTAGGTTCAAACTCACGACCTCCGATCAAATTTGCGTATTCATTCGTCTTGAAATCAGACATACGTAAAATAACCTTCTTCGGGAAGAACGCAGCAGCGATCATCCCTATCCCCTGTGCAATATGATCAACACAATATTGTGCTTTATCCTCGTATCCTTTTGTAATCTTAGCAATATCTGACTTTGCCTTCTGATCCTTCAATTCATTGAAATGGATTAACGCCTTGGGGTGGATTTTCATATCATTAACAACAAACTCCATACGTGCTAATCCCACCCCTTCATTTGGAATAAAACTTTGATCAAACGCTTGGCTTGGTGCAGCAAGATTCATCATAATTTTCGTTTTAGTTTTCGGCATAGCCCCTAAATCGTGCTCTTCAATCTCAAATTCGACTTTCCCTTCATAAACATAACCAATATCTCCTTGTGAACAATCAACGGTTGTCATCTGTCCTGATTTCAAATCAGCAGTAGCACTAACACACCCTACAACACAAGGAATGCCCAATTCACGGGAAATAATGGCTGCATGACATGTTCTTCCTCCACGATTCGTTACAATAGCTGATGCAATCTTCATAATAGGCTCCCAATCAGGATCAGTCATATCAGTAACAAGCACTTCTCCTTTTTTGAATTCATGAATATCTTTGACGTTTTTGATAACATTTACTGAACCTTGACCTATTTTCTCACCGACACTTCTTCCTTTGATCAATACTCTTCCTTTTCCTTTCAGCACATATTGTTTCAATTTTGATTTGTCTTTGTTTGAATGCACTGTTTCAGGCCTTGCCTGCACAATAAAGAGTTCTCCTGTAACACCATCTTTTGCCCATTCCATATCCATTGGCCTGAAGTGACCTGCTTTTGCCGAATAATGATCCTCTATAATACAAGCATATTTTGCCAGGGTTATCACTTCATCATCGCTGACGCAGAAGCGTACTCTATCTTCGACAGGAGTATCAATATTTTTAACAGGATGCATCTTGTCTCCTGAATAGATCATCTTAATAGCTTTTTCACCAAGCTTCTTTTGTATTAACGGCTTAAACCCTTGTTTCAGTGTCGGCTTGAATACATATAATTCATCAGGATTCACAGCACCTTGCACAACATTTTCTCCCAAACCATATGCTCCTGTGACAAATACTGCATTCTCAAATCCAGACTCAGTATCAATAGAGAACATCACGCCAGAGCAAGCAAGATCTGATCGGACCATTTTCTGAACACCGATTGACAATGCTATTGAGAAATGATCAAATCCTTTATCTTGACGATAAGAAATAGCTCTGTTTGTGAACAATGAAGCAAAACATTTCTTACAGGCAATCAACAATGCAGCTTCTCCATGAATATTAAGATACGTTTCCTGTTGCCCTGCAAAAGAAGCATCAGGCAAGTCTTCAGCAGTTGCAGAACTTCTTACTGCAACATCAGTCATATCTCCATATTGTTCACACATATCCCTATATGCTTTCACAATTTCTTTTTTTAGATCATCAGGAAACTCCGCTCCAAGTATTGTTTCTCTGACTTTCTTTCCTCGCTCAGCAAGGTTATGCATATCATGCGTGTTCAGATCAGAGAGAATTTGCTTAATGTTATCTTTCACACCTGCTTTATCGATAAAATAGCGATATGCAGTTGCAGTAACGGCAAAACCATTTGGGATCTTAACTCCTTTTGGTGTAAGATTTCTGTACATTTCTCCAAGAGAAGCATTCTTACCCCCCACAATAGGAACATCCTCAATACCGAGCTGATCAAACCATAGAATATGAGCTGTGTTTTTGTCCATAAGGCACCTCTTTTATACGAAAGCACCTTGAAACTGAACTGTTTCTTGTGCTTTTGTATATTCAAAAGTCCTCTCAGGACTTTTGTTATTGATAGCAGTAAAAGAAAAAGAAACCACTCACCTCTTTTTCCCAGACGGGCTATATTTAAAGAAAAACAGTCTAAAAGCGTATTTAAACGTTTGTCTTAATTCTTGAGTGGAAAAACATAATTTGTATGTATGCAGTATTATAAAGGATAAATAAATTATTCACTCAATAGTCAATACGGAAAGAAAAGTTTTATATAGAAACTATCCTACCCCATTATATAGAAGGGGGTTAAAAAAGGCAATGAGGTAAACATATATGAAAACTCAACTATCAGAACTTTCTACAATTATAAACGAAATGTCACAAATAAGGGAGAGAACCATAATAAATCCTGAAATGACTGGCTCTGAAAAAGACAGTTATATGCTTCTGGCAAGAAGACTAGGGAGAAAACTAAGCGAGACTGGAAATCAATTCATAGATGGACATGTTACATCTCTGAGACAGAAAATAGGAAAAGACGAAGCCACATGGAGTTATGATCCAGTACAAGATATACACTGGAGAAAAAAAGATAGAAAATTTGTATCTTCACTTGAAGAACTTTTAGTTGCTATAGTGTTTGATGATTTTCACACACTAGATGCGAAACATCATCTTATGCAGGCAATAAAATACCTAGAATCGCAAGAACCATATTTTGCCGAAAAAGAAGATGCAATCTTTGACACAATCCTTCCCTATTTAGGGGGTGTTCCTCTTGATAATCGTAAAGGAGGAGGTAAGAAATTTCTTGATTATATGTTCTCGACCAAATATGAAGTTGAACGAAAAGATCCTTCCACTATTCTAGTAGGTGCCGATCCAAAGATCCTCGGTAGTCTGATAAATGAAGCAAGAGATATGGGCTACTCGAATATGCAGATTGTTTTGTCCAAAAAATTCATCGAAAAAAAGATGAAAGACGCAAAAATTATCGAGGATCACACAGATCAGAAACAGAATGACATTTTACTTGCTATGGAAAAGACAAACAGCATATTCCATAACATGCTGAACAAACTTCCTATTCCTATTCATCAAAAACTTTCTGAAGTGTACGCAGCCGATAAACCTCTTGGAAAAATAGTAAGATCTCCTAAATATCTCATATATCCTATCCTAGGATCTCTTCCGAAAAGTTCACAAGAAAAACTATCAAGAGCGTATCCTGAATACGATAAAAAAAAAGCATTCTACAGCTCATTGCTTGGCACAACAATAGCTGCTAGTGTAGGGGGTCTTGTCGTTATAGTTGAAGGAGCAGGACTTGCAGTAGGTATAGGATTAGTTACTTTAGGATATACAGACTTTTTGACCAGAATGTTCCTCTCTCACAGAAGAGACCCATATGGCCTTGTAACATTCAGTTCTCCATCTGGCTCCGTCTTCGGAATTCCCCTTTGGATGGCTGAGAAAGGGTTCATTAAGGATCCTGAAGATTTTGCTCTCGTCGAACTTCCATTGCGAGAATCTCCTGAAACAACTTATAAAAAAAATCCTATAGAATATTACCAAGGAATATGTGAACTCGAAATTCCTAAGAGTATAGAAGAGAAGCTTGTGAAAGACGCAGGAAATTATCATACTTATGCAGAAGGATTTTTAGAACACATCAAAAGTAACCTCCCTCTTCCAGAACAGGTATCAATCGAGACAATCGCTGATAGAGATCAACAATCAGTGATATATCATCACGAGCTTAAAACAGGCACTATTACAAAATATATTTCTCTCGTATGCCAGAAAGGAAAACGCCATATCGTAACTGCAATCACATCAAGTGAATTGAAAGATGCAGGAAGAAAGATTACTTCTGTGTTCGAGGAAAATAAGGATCACGTGGCTGAACTTCAGAAGATATACAAGACTCCTTTTGTCAAGCTGACATCCTACAATATCCAACAAAAAGAAGTAGAAAACAAAACAGAAGAGGAAAAGTAAAATATGCAGAAAAGACTATTTCACAGAGGAATGTTCATTAAGAATACTCTTAGGTTAGGCTTGTTCTTAGGAATCCTTGGAACAGGATGGCTTGTCTTCGATAGAGGAAAAGAGTCTTTTAAAGAATTAGTTCCTGTTGTCAAGCAAGAATTGGACAGAACCGTTGGTGTTTTTGAAAAGGAGAGTGCTGCCAAAAGGTTGGATGAAAAAAAAAGAAAAAATGCCAATCTAGTCAAGGTATATCTCGACAGTGGAATGGTTGATCACGCCACTAAACTATACAACGCTTTCAATGAGAAAGAAGAACTCGCAACAGAAGATGTTGTTTTCTTTGATACCAAATTCGAAAAGATAAAGAATGACAGAAAACTCGAAGAATTAAAAAAAAATAAACTTGTACAGCTGGAAGCATTCATCACAAAAAACGATATAAAAAATGCTGAACTTCTCCTCGACACATTAAAAGCAAACAACTGGTATTCGACAAACACCCTTTCTTTTATGCAGAACAATCTATCAGACGCAAGACTCGCAAACATCTATATGCTGTACCAAAATAACGAATTGAAAAAAGCGCTAAAGCAAATTGATGATATGGAAGAGAAAGGATACTATGATTCTAACAGTCTTAAGAACTGGAGAACAAAGATCTATGATGCGAGCGAAGAAGGAATCTACGCAAAAATAAAAGAGAAAGATATAGGATGGCGAAGAGACCTAGCCAACAGATATCTTGATCATTATCCAAAAGGCACCCATAGGAACGAAATTGTGAATATGCTTATCGAAGATCATATTGCTCTGCTTCTGAGCAACTTCAAAGAAAACTTAAAATTAGAGGTAATCGAAGAAAAATTGACTAAAATAGATTCTGTTCTTAATACATACAAGGATGACAACATTTCCCTGGAAGGAACCGTAGATACCTTCAAAGAAGTATCATGGAAATACATTGACAAAGCATTCTCGAACGATGATATCAAACTGAAAGACAATGTGAGAACAAAAGTTAATAAGATCTATACGTATGAAATAGGATGGTCAAGAATCGAAATGAATGTCAAAGCAGGGAGCATAGGCGATATTTTTGGGATTGTTGAAGTAAATGATACCGGCACTATGATGACCTATTATTTTGTGGATACTCCTGAAGAAGATATTCGCAACATATGGTATGACGCTTGGAATAAAGATGACCCTGGCTTAGTAGCCTACAGGAGGGATGAGATCGAAATACCAAACAGAGCAGATCCTGCAAAAAAAGATGGATTCGTCAGTGCAATCAATAAATTAGAAAAAAAACTAGAGAGGTTTTACAAAAATGGTAATTAAACATTATACAACAGGCAAGCAACATTTGATGAGGTTCGGATTCCTTGCTGTTCTTGCCTTAGGTGTAATTGGATTGACACATTCATGCGATAAAGGACAAGAAAGAAAAAGAGAAAAAAGAATTGTCAAAGCAATTATAAATAATAATTTGGATCTGGCAAAGAGTTATAGAGTAAAATACGGAGAAAAAGGCCTCCTCGATGAAGAAGAAGCTATTGTACTGGATGCCAAAATAGATGCAGCGGAAAAAGCACAAGAAAAAGAAAAAGAGAAAGCAAACTTCAATTATCAATTTGAACAGCTTCTGAAAACAGATATAAGCTCTGCCAAAGATCTTTTTGAAAAAGTCGTCGCTAATGACGGTGCAACATCTATAAAGAGAAAAATGTACCTGAAAGCAAAACTTGATAGCTTATCTGAAGAAAGTATCGTGGAACGGCTGAAATCACGATCCATCAAAGATAGATTAAGAGATGCAGAGGATTATCTTGCTCTTTATCCTGAGAGAGAACACAGAGATGTTGTACTTAGGGGTCTTATATCAGATAAATTCATTTCTTATCTAAACAGCATCAGTGATACAACAAGCTTCTATGTTGTTTCAAAGAATCTGCATAACCTATGTAATCTTCTCGAAGAGCACGCTGATAGCTCATTGTACATGGCAAATCTCGTTGACATTGCTGATGTACTGGAGAAGACAAAGAAATTTGAAGAAAAAAACAGCTATCTTGCAAAAGTTCCTTCTTTTCAAGAAGGTTTTGAAGTCAGCATAAGAGGATTCATCTCATCAGATTACGCAAGTTTCAGCAGATATCTTAAGGAGCGGAATAGTGGTATAACTATCGGCCAAGAAGGAGTTGTGGTTGGCGTAGATAAAACCAATATATATGTTGCTTTCGAAGAAGAATCAGAAAAGTGGAACACTAACTTCGAAAACGTTAGTACTTATTGGGATAAAACAGGGAAAAAAAATGTTGCCTTGTTCATGAAAGAAGAGCTTTTTCTGATCCAGAAGATCCATGATATCGAAAAAAACAAATTAAAAGAAGAATCTAATAGATTAAAAGAAGCATTCATTCCATACAGCACAGAACAATGAGGAGATGAAAAATGGAAGATTTATTCGAAAAATACAAAGATATCACAAATGGTAAACAGATGAAAGATCGAGGCATCAAGCCAAAAACATCCAGGCAAAGTTTTTCATTGGCATTCTACTTGAGAGCTAAAAAACTTGAGGAACTAATAAGAGCAGAAATCGAAGAAGACGAGACTATGCTTGGGGTGTGGATGCCTGCATTCAATAAGAAAATAAGAAAAGTAAGAGAGCTTACAAATCCTGACGACATTTTGAGATTTGGAAAAACTGATATGGAGTTCGTAGGGACAAAGGACTATTCAAATCTCGAATTTAAAGGAGTGGGAGGAAAAATAGTTGACATATCAGGAGACCACATTACCGTACAACCAAATAAACAAATAGGTAATCAAGAACAATATGTAGTACATCCAGACTATATCAAGTTGATTGTTCCTGGTGGAGAAATCAATGAAGGATACACACTGAATGATCTTGTTGTTGCGGATGATATGCTTGGACATCAAGTACGATTTAGGGAAGAATTGAGCAAAGACAGAGTCAGAGATAAGAATGGTGACATCATTAGAGAAACTATCACCATTCCAGAGCACGCTACCGGGAAATTCATTAGATATCAAGACAACGTAGTAAGTATCACTTTTGATGAATCAATCGGAAAAAGAAAACATTTAAATTTTCATGAGAGTTATCTACACGATATTCTCGAATCTTCCTCTTTAGGAATGAAAGAACCTGAGAATAAAGAAGAATATATCAGAGAAAAACTATTCGGAAAACTTTTCCAGAAGACAAAATTCAATGGTGCAAGAACAAAACATATTGTTAAAGATATTCTCACTGGAGCGAATCAAGGAAGATACGGTCCTCCAGGTTCTGGAAAAACTTTGCTTAATAAAGATATAGAAACACTAGCTATAGCTCACGAGCAGATTCGTTTCGTGGAGAAAGACTGCAAACAACAGTGCAATCCTTACAGCATATTTGACGAGGAATTCTCAAAAATTACTCCTCCCTGCCCTAAATGCATGAAGAAATACGGAGGAGAAGAATACGAAGATACAGGAAACTTCAAGAGACCATCTCCTGAAAAAGTAGAGGTCAAAGTAGTAAAATACGGTCCTGGATTTGGTATTGTAAAAATAGAAGGCTCTATAGGAATGCAGAGATATCATATGGCAGGAATAAAGATGCCTGGCGGACCATCCGAAGACCTACTTGGAACACTTGAGACTCTTGCCATATTAGGAAAAGCTACTGATGTAGATCCTGAAGTATTAGCTTTCCTTAAGCAAGCATATGAAAAAACAGGTAATGAAGACTATGATCCTGATGGATTCACTATAGGATATCTCCAGCAGGCGAATAATGGTATCCTGATCATAGACGAAGCAGATAAACTTCAGGAAAAAACAAGAGATGCGCTGTTGAACGCCTTAGATAAACAAGAAGTATTCCCTGAAGGCCAAAGACTTCCTTACCCTACCGATGCTTTTCATATCTGGACTCTTAACGACAAAACAAAATTTAAAGGAGCTCTTAATGATCGTATGTCTCTGAATGCAGCCAGATACATAAAAGATCCCGAAATCGCCGACCAGATCACATTATCTTCTCGATATGGACTAACAAATCCTGTTGAAGAGATTGACATAGGAGATATACACATCATGCCTCCCTTGAATCTGAGCGGAGTTCCTCTGCCGGCAATCATAAGAAGAGCCGTGGCTACTTTCTACATTAACTTCCGTAAGAAGCAGGATAGTGATGCTCCTTTAGCTGAAGGAAATTTTGAATTAGGGAGTGAAAGATCAAAAAATCATGCCTTTGACACATCTGCAGTTAATATACTGTTTGATGATCTGCCCTACCAAGAAACCCCTCATACAAACATTATCGACGAAGAGTATGCTATCAAAGGAATACAACATGCATTCTGTACGCGTGTGGTTCTTAACAAGCCTTCTGAAGACAAAGCCGAAAAGCAGAAATTGTTAAATTATGTAGAAGATAATTTTCCAGACACTCTCGGAAGAGAAGAAAGTGCTTGGTGGTGCAACGCAATAAGAAAAGTGGCTATATACGATACAAAAATTGAAGGATTTCAGGAAAATTTCAGAGAGGAGATTGCACAGTACCAGGAAGATCCAAACTCCTCTTGGAAACCTTATCAAAAAGTGAAAGCCTCCATAAAGAGTCCTGATAATGCGAAACTCGCACAGGAAGGTCCTGCCAAGTATCCATTCATGAAGCACTTGTTTGATGATACTCCTGAGTTCGAAGTAAATAAGATTCAGCTGAAAGAGATAATACAATATTACATGGAAAGCTTAGAGCGAAGTCCTCATGAACTGGACAAACCCAATTGCTGATTCAAAAATGATTATTGAAGAGTATATGCTTGCGGACTGCAGTCTGTTCAGAAACCCTCCTCTAGACTTCAGTTCAGTCAAACAGCAAGTGACTACTGTCTTCATGGAAGCATGGGAGAAAGGAAATTCTGTCGAAAGCGCTATTAACACGATTATAGAAGACAGTGTTATAGTTGATTCTCTGAAAGAACAGATCCGTGAGAATTTTGAATTTCAGAAAGATCATGGTATGAAGTGCACAGAATACAAAAAAGAGCTGAGCGTGTCGAGCCATGCTAATGATAGAGATGCTAAACTCTCTGAAATAGATAAGAAGATAGGAACTGAAGTTGAGAAGAAAAAAGCAAAACTTGAATCATTCCAAAAGGAACTAGAAGAAAATAATGAAACTTATAATGCTTCGCAATTAAGAATTAAAACAATGAGGCAAAGAGTGAAAGAGAATCTTTCTGATATAGGTAATACAAAAGGCAAAAATCTTCTCGCCGAGATGAATGCTACCGTTCTTGAATATTGTGAGGTAGAAAAAGAACAGATATATCAAGCTGACGCCTCAGAAAAAATTCAGGCAAGGCCATCTATTATTCCGAGAGTGAACACCAAAACAGCTCCTATTGAAACAAAAACAATCACAACAGTAGTTGAAGATTCCGTTGAACAAAAATACAGAGCTAAGACATACGTCTCTTATGAAATGAAAAATCAAAGCAAATTATCTCGATTCTGGAGAAATATCAAGAAAATTCTTGGCTATGAGGTATTTCGGACAAGATGACAAAAACAATATCAACAAGAATAAGTGAACATATTTCATTAGAAGCCTATATAGAAGGTTTTACAAAAGCATACCACGAAAAAAATCGCTTCAAAAAGATTGTCCACAAGTACCTGAATATGAGCATTTTCAGAAAATTCAGTGTGGGATTGAAGAAACGATTCAGTAAAAAGAGCTACATAAAGGAAACCAATGACATTATAAAAGAATATGCGACAAAAATCTATGAAAAAACAAGGAAGGATGCAGAGATTGATAAGGGACTTGCTGAAATCGAAAACACAAACTCTGAGATAGATCATATCGAAGACGGGCTTGAGGGTGTTCTATTGAAGAAAAATGCTGCAGCAACTGAGTATCTCGATACAAACAAGAAAAAAGAAGAAGCTATTGCAAACACACATAATGAATTCGAGGAAAAGAAAACTAATGAAGAAATGCTTGCTGAGCAGGAGAAAGAAGCCATTCAAAGAGAGACTGATGTTGAGGTTATTACTAAAGAGAAATTGAAAGAATATCTTCTCAACCAAGATACTATTGAAGTTTCGGAGGATGGAATAGTGAATTTCCACAGCGGGAATATAATGAAAGCTTTTGAAAAAAAATTCTTGAATTTAATAGTTGATGGAATAGAAAGAGATTCTGGTGAAAGAGGATTCATGTCAACAGCAAAAGGAATTTATGATGGAACAATTGCTTATTACGCTGAAATGGATGATTATTCGGAGCTTGGAAGAGTCGACTGGGTTCAGACTATGATCAACACAAGACTGTATGGCTATAAAAGACCTATGCGTCCCGATCATTTTATCGTCGGGAAGCTAGAGGGATTCGCAAGAACAACAGTTGATTCAGCAACAATAATAGATACAAGCGGGAGCATGAATCACAACTATAGATTCCTTGCCGCAAAAGAAGCAGGACTTGCTTCGAAGGCTATGATGTCTGAACTTAATCCAGACAATAACAGCTATTTAGCATTATTCAACAATGATGTTTGGGAGGTAACTTCCGAGGAATTATACAAAACTACATGCCCTAGATGGGCA
Organism: Candidatus Nanoarchaeia archaeon; assembly: GCA_028279685.1. GTDB lineage: Archaea > Nanobdellota > Nanobdellia > Woesearchaeales > SKIA01 > JANQNG01. The sequence goes on from JANQNG010000029.1 coordinate 70,184, forward strand.
GGTACAGAAACAGATCTTGCTCTTGACTGGCTTTTTGATACTCTTGTTGGTAAACTGAGTATTGCGCAGCTTATCACTGATGGAGAGCCAAACAGCGTAAATGATGCCGTTAAATCAGCACAAAGATTCAGGGATCATCCGTACATCAAACTGGTTATTTATCTTGTCGATGGAGATAGAAGCTCAAAAGAAGCTACAAGAAAGATAGGAATGGCAGCAGGTCCGGAAACAAAAATTATTCAACTTAATAACTATATTCCCAAAAGAAATCCTTTGGGAAGAGATAATACACTAGGAAAGAGTATAATAAAGAACATTCCAGAAGCAATAAGCGAAATGATGAGTGTTGAGGCATTTTGATAATACTGAGGCAATAACTCCTGGCAAAGTATTCAGATCTTGCATCGAATTGTGGCGAATTACATTTCTCATTGAAACCCATATTTTAAACAGAGCGCGATGTTGCTTAAATAAAGGTTTTACGGCACTCTAGAGACTAAAAAAACAATAAGATTTATAAGTAAGGACTATTTTCGAGTGGTGAAAGGGAAGGGGTGTATATACAAAGGTGGTAATTATGACAGGAGCACATGCACAAACATTAGATGATTTGAATGAAAAATATGGACCTCATACTCCAAGAAAGCAAGAACAGGTTTCTAAAACATTCGAATCTCAAACGGTTTCTTACGAAAACGATAAAAAAAAACTCAAAAGAGTAAGCAAATCTCCTAGAGCAAGAACATCACAGACTGCTACAGGAGATATTCACGCAGAGATGGCTGCTATCCAGATTGATCTTACAGATCTTGCTGATGAATACGGAAAATTAAATGTCAATTTCAACAATGTAATAGGCAAAGGAAAACTTTACACCATGGGAGAAGCTATCGCGCTTAAAGCCCCTTTATTCGTTAGAAAAAATAAGAAAAGAAACATCAAAATTGAGGCTGCAAGACGTCGAGGAGACACAATAGAATTTCTTGTCAGCAACATGGCTGAAGTACTTGAGGAACAATATCAAAAAGCGGTCGAAGGAAAATCTCAGGCTGAAAATATGTTGGTTGATGTCGTGAATCATATGCATGCGTTAGATGCTAAACTCATTGATAGCCTAAAATCAGGAAATTACACAACATCAGATATGACTACTGCAGAAGCTGAAGTCGGAAAGATCGAGCAGGAACTCGAAGATATAACTAGTGTCCTTGGCTCATATGAAGCAAAAGTGAAAGAAGCTAGACAAAAAGGAGATCTTGACAAAGTACGAGAGTTTACAGATGAAATGAGTGTTGTGCTTGATAGAAAATATCAAGTACTTGATGGTAAAATTTCAGCAGAAGGAACTGTTGGAAAAATACGTAGAGAAATGCTTGATTCTGCAGAAGGAGTACAATCTGCAAAAGGAGCATTAGCCGCGTCGTGGGCCAATTATTACGCTGTGAGTGCGCTCATTGACGCTATGGGTGAAATGGAAATCAAATATAGACACGCAAAGGAAGATTTCATTGGTGTCTTCAAAATGCAGGGAAAGATTGCAGCAAGTACTGAACAACTTGCAGATATCAGAAAGACGCTTCTTGATGTTGCAAGTATTTCGCAGAGGCTTATGCATGTAAACGCACAACGTGTTACCCATGTCGCTGCCGAAGTCTTTGATCTCTTGCAGACACCTCTATATGATATGGAACAGACTTGGGAAGTCATTGACTACACAAGAGAACGCATGGCAGAGTTGAACGAAGAGAAGAAAGAATGGGCAGGACTCCAAACAAGTATTGAGAATCTTCGTACGGCAAAACATCCACATTATCAAGTAGACAATTAATTTTTCTTTTCTTTACAATGAGAGAGAATGAAGGAGCAAAATCACGAACTAGTTGGAGAAGAGAAAGCCAAATACCTTAATCGACTAGATAAAGCATTGCAGACCCTATCATCTAGTATCTCCAGAGAAAGTAAACAAGGGGTTCACTCATTGCAGGAATTTGGTGAGCAAAACGAGTGGGATTGGGACAGGCTTCCAAAAAATAAAACAACATATAGGATGTTATCTCATTGTGTGCAGTCTGTACGAGAACAATATCAATTGCTTGACTGGCTCTATTTCGAAAATGATCCTTCTAAAAATAGAGGTTATTGTGAAAAAATAACTGTTTATGCGGAAACTGGCTTGCCTTGGGCATTCGACTTACTTGCAACACGTACATGGAAAAAAAATGCAAAATCTCTATTGGATAAGTATCCCTCTTTTGTAGAAATAAAAAACCAGATGAAAGCAATTCTTCTTGAGGATTATGTTAAAACCGATGATGTCAAGGAAGAAATCAGAAAACTGCGCAAAAGTGCTGAAGAAAGAAATTTTCTTGAGCAGATTCAAGATGCCCTTCTCATTGATGGAAGTTCTCCTAAAACATTGTATCCAAAAGCGACAAAAGTAAGAGACCTTGGAGGAGAAGTACTTTGGAATATTTCATTTTCAACATTCAGAACAGGATCAGGATTATTCCACTCCTATATTATGGATCTTTGGCAGGACAACATTGAAGAACCTAAAATCATGGAAGATGGCCCTAATGTTTTGTTGTCTGCAGATCTTCTCAAAGGTCTTCATTTCCATGAAAATAATGCAGCATGGTATATTCTAAAGACCATAGATGATAAATTTAAGGGACTTCATCCAGTGCATGTCTCCAGAGCTATAATTGGGCCTTTCGAGAACAGATATAGAACAAATTTTAGCGAAATCAACCCCTTAGATATTACTCCATCCTTGCTTAGGGAAAATGAAAATGCTGGATTATTACGATTCAATAGACAATATTCATATGCCCCTAACGACGAAGAGAAAAATGGAGAAATTCGTCAGATACTCTATACGGACAATTGGCATGATGAGATTATTGTTTGTCCCGCAAGATATTCATCCAAGGTCGCCAAATCTGTACTTGGTACAAATGTGAAAATTTTCGAGATGTGACGCTATGAAGGGAAAAAAAATAATACTCAACGATGCAATCGGAGAAGATATTGAGAAAGTTCAAAGCATAATTGCTAAAACGAAAATAGATATTCATAAGCAACCAGCACTTCCTCAAGCAGACTCACTCTATGAGCTTATCTTTGAGCATTTCTCAAAAAAAATGAAAAGTTCTTTCGATCAATTCACTTGTTTAGATGCATATGAAAAAGCCGCTGCGGTGTTCAGAGTTACCGCGGTGGAACTAAGGAAAGAGATGGATTTATTGAATCTTGAGAACAGACTACTTTCACAAAAAGAAGATCTTATAAGAAATGGATTAGAAGAAGACACAAAAGATAGTAAAAAGAAGGAAGATGAAAGACCTGATTTGCAGAGAAAAATAACTGATGCAATATTCTTTTCTAACAGATATGCATTATATTTTGCGGGTCAAGTAGGTCTTTCATTTCTCAACTCAGAAAAAACAGAACGTAAACAGAAACTTGTATTAAGCGAATATGACAGTAGTAAGGCAAACGATAAGATAACTGAATTATTAACAAAACAACTCGGACAGCACATCTGCGAGTTAATTGGTACTGACGAAACGCCATATGAACCTTCTGATGAAAATCTCAAAGACATAATGAAAGATTTTTTCACAACCTGGGTCAATCAGTTCAGATGGGATTCTCCTGCATTTAAAGATATCTCAGATGAGTTCGGAGTTGAAAAAATAAATCTAAAATATGACAAGTTCTCCCTTCAGGCAGGAGAATTCAAGAAAAAATCAGATATCATTCTTATCGACGGCATCAAGAAAGTTCGGAAGAAGGACATTATCGGTGCACAGAATTTTGTCGATGAAGTTTGGGACTATATGGAAAAGCTCGCCTGCTACAAACCAGAAGAAGGAAGAAATGCAAACAGAGACATACCTTACAGCATTTTCGTAGGAGGTGCTCCTGGATGCGGAAAAACATTTACCGCTCATGCTCTTATGAGAGAATTTGCAGAATACTGCAGAGTTTTGCGCATTCCATGCTGGGTATTCACACATAGTATAACTGATTACGGCTCTAAATACCAGAACGAGAGCCCGAATAAATTAAAAGCAAAAGTAGACAAAATAAACGAGTTCCCTGGTCCAGTCATAGGGTATATAGCAGATATTGATACATTGGCACAATCCAGAAAAAGCAACCCTAGTGCAGAAGAAGAAAAACTAATAGGACTTTACTTCCAGATTTTCGATGGCACATTAATAGAGATAAACGGAAAAGTGCTGTGGCTCTCTGATGCGAATTATGTGGAAAATATAGATGATGGAACAAAGAGCAGATTATTTAATAAACAGCTATATGTTAATAGATTCGATAAGCAAGAACAATTTACAGAATACGCAAGAAAATTAATCACTCTCGACCAGGAAGAGCAATTTTTTCCTGAAAAAGAATGGAATGAAGTTGGAGCATATCTTCTTGAAGGACCGTTAAGCAATAGAGAGATAACCCATGTCGTAGGGCAAATAAGATCCGACTATAAAACGCCCAAAAATATGGCTCTTTGGACATATAAAAAACAAGTTGATTACATCAACCAACAACTCAAGAAAAAAATCACAAAGGATTTTGTGATTGGCATGTTTGAAAAATATATTGAAACCAGAATGGAAATAGAACGCGAAACAAGAAAAGCAAGAGCGACAGACGACTTTGAAAGATTCCAAACACGCGTCAAGCAAGAACCTAAAAGAACATCCACAGGCTAATCAAAATGAACATTAATCTTAAAGATCTTCGAAAACTAAGTGATTTAACGAATGAGAACGGATCTGATTTCGATACAAATGAATTAGAACAGAATTTCCTTGCTTTCTCAGCACATATGGATAAGCCTTCTTTGTTAGTGAAGATTCCTTCTCTTTATTCCATTGATGGAGATGAGATTAATCATATTGAAGATGCTCTTGTTGCACTAGACATGCCTGATGTTGAGATTCCAAAATCAATAGATATCTCAGGAGGATTCTCTTACACCGCTCCTGAAGACGTGATAATATTCGCTTCAATGAAGCAGTTAGATGCAGATCATTTCTCAACATTGAGATCTTATCTAGATCCATTGATAGAGGATATTTATACGAATGGAGCTTCATTGATAAAGAATTTTTCTATTCATGACGTTCTTTCAGGAAAAATAGACCAGAAAAGAGGCACCCTTAGTCTTCGAGAAACCCATCTGTTTCCTAAAAAATTTACGAGCGGACCTTATCAGCTTTCAGTAACTCTTGATACACCAAGAAACATAGTAAAAAAATTTGGAAAACTAAGAGATCTCCTGACAGAATTCGATAAAAATCCTAAAAATAGTGTTTTGAATCAAAAAAAAACTGATGAAGTCGTAAGAAGATGTCTTGCATTGAGAAAACATCTAGGTTCTCTGAGCAGATATTCAGTTCCGGAAACCAACACATTCACTACAGAAACAGAATCCTGTATTGTAAGGACTGAAACTGCAACATTATTCTATCTTTATGCAAAAGAGACAAAAAAGAATATTCTTGTCTATTTTGGAGAGGATCCATTTATGCAAGAAAAACCAGAAGAACTTATTATTCTGAATGGTGATGAACATCAGGAAACGTTATCAAGAATAGTATCTGAAGGAATTTACAAACCAAGCGTGCCTATAATGCAAGAAAGAATAAAAAATATTGAAATGTTATTCAATAAAGCGACAACAGAAACAGGAAGCATAATAGAAGATAAACACAGAGAATACATCTCACTGCGTGATCGTTTGAAGACTGAGTTAGAATATTTTAAAAGAGTGAAAAATCCTAAATCAAGAAGAATTCGCGCAGCGAAACTCCCTTCTTCAATACTTGAATTTGTAGTTTATCCTGATACAGAAGATCCTATAGTTCATGAACTTATGTCACGGTTGTCGTGGTACGAGAATGTAAGAAATTACCACAACACAAGAAGATTTATGCAGACATTCGAGAAGGCAGGCAAAGAAGAACGAAAAGAAATGCTGGAAGGAATACAATCGGAGCTTGTTTTTAACAATCTGCAGAATAATGATGTGAATGTATGGCTCTATCAAGAATATAGAGAATTCTGCGAAGATTCAGAGATTACTTTTACTTTAAAGTAAATCAGAAAAAAAATATTAAACTTATTTTTTACCAAAAATACTTTTGAAAAAAGTCAGGATTTTTTGCATAAGATTTTGACTTTTTCGAACTTCTTCCTGAGTTTTTTTCATTTGATTAGATAATTCGCTTAAACTATAACATTCACCATCCATACATTGATTGCTCAAGCATTCAAAGCTATTCTGACATGGTTTTCCTAACTCCATCTGCTCCTTTATTTCACCGTCAATATCGCAATAAACCGCGTGTCCATTCTTTAATCGCATCCCAAAACTCACACATTCCCCTTCATAAACACATCCTGAACAAATTTCTTGAGTTCTGGGTTTAATTTTTTCAGGAGCTGCTTCTTCCAGAATCTCTTCTACTTCTTCACCAGTCTCTTCCTCCACATAATGTTCAACAAGAGGTTCTGTTTTAGTCTCCTCTTGTTTTGCATCAAACAATTCTACTAAAGGCCTCATGTTAATTGCAGAATTATACATCGCTTTATACTTAATACCCTTGCTCCTCAAAATATCATAAATATCTCTTGCGAGCTGACCTGCTGGTTTTTCTTCATCAATTATCACAATTGCTTCACCATAATAAATCAACAAGAACACATGATTATCCTTGAATTGAGGATCAGTTTCTCCAAAGAGTTTACTTACTCCAACATCAAATCTATACCCTCTTTTTGTTAAATCACCAACTACATTAGTTGCAAGAATAACATCAGTTGTTGGTGCATTTTCTTCTACAGCTACAGTAAAATCAGGCACTTCCACTCCATTAATGGTTGTTGCAGAAACAAAACTTACTCCAACTAGCAAAATCATGATCATTGTTAAAAAAACCTTTTTCATCATATCACCTCATTAAAATAAAAAAAAATGTGCAGTTTTACTGCACACCTATTACTCTTCCAAACCAACTTCCTCTAAAAAAGTCCAATAGCTTATTTAAAAAAGTATTTGCTTTTTTGACCTCTCCTATTCCTTCATCAATACCTTCTTTAATCTCTTTAAGACTTGAACAAACTCCATCTGCGCAAAGATTGCTTTTGCATTCAAAGCTATTCTGGCATGAATCCCCTGCATCCCTCTGCTCTTCTATATCTCCAAAAATTCCGCAGTAGGAAGGAGTTCCTTTCGTTTCAAATCTTATTCCAGAATCTATGCAGGTCTTCTGGAAAAGACATCCTTCCTTGCATACTTTTTCATTTATAGGCACTATTCTTTCTCCATCATAACCAGACTCTTCAATAAGTTCTGTTCTTATTAGAGTAGGAGTCGCTGCTTCAATACATTCTTCTTTCGTTTTGTACCTGAATTCAGAACATCCTTTGTTCTTTTTCTCAACACATTCCCCGTTCTCTAACACGTAGCCAATATGGACACGTTCTTCACAGGCTCCATCTGAGCTACCAGCATCACTCAAATCCTCCCTAATATATATCCTGAAATAGGCATCTTGTTTTCCTGGGTTAATATCTTTCGCTAAAATCAAAAAATATCCAGAAAGTATTTCATAATATCCTTGTTTGAATGATCTCAATACTCTTCCGTTTGCCTGTAGTTTTGCAACTGCTTCATCTTCCTCTACATCCAAAAGAGTAAGTTCAAGCTCTTTTCCATATATATGGTATGTTATTGTTTCTCCCTCCTGGAGTTTAGAACCTGTATATCTTCTAAAACCTGCAGGAATAATGGACATTTGAGCTTCTTCAAGGACTTCTTCAGCAGGAGCTTCTTCTATACTTTCTACACATGCACCATTTGAACATCCATGCGGACACTCATAAAGCCTAGGTTCTCCTTCTGCCTCACTATTACAGAACATCTCTCTTAATCTTGTATCTGAAAGACATTGATCTGTCCTTGGAGAAGTATCAGCAGATGCTAAAACACCTTCTGTTATAGTTCCTTTCTTGTAATAGTTCAATCCACCATCAGAATCTTTGCAGATTCTTCCTGAATGAACAATTGAAGAATCATCTTCAGCAGGATCTTCCTCAAGAACATCAGAACCTTCAATATTTATGCGGCTAACATATACATTATTGTCTGACCTCTCATCCTCTCCCTGAGGATTAATAACTAATTTTATTGCATGAGTTCCTTGTTCAAGACCAATACTAAATCCTAAAACATCAGATCCTATTGTCTCTCCTGGATTTAATCCATGATAGCCATTAGCTGACATTTTGAGCTCCCCATCAATGTATGTTTCAAATCCGAAAATGTCAGATCTTATATCTCCCTTATTTTTTATAGTTGGGTTGATCTCGACCATATAACTTCCAGTGCTATCTCTTTCATTTGATTCTCTTATTTGTACAACTGAAAAAGCCAGATCTGCCATCTCTTCATCAGGAACACCTTTGTAAACACAAAGTAATGGTCTTAGCTCATCACAAGGAGTGTCTCCTTCGTAAGCATTGCATTTCGAATACTGTTTTTCATTATTACTATCATAGTATTCAATCACAAATGGATTAAAATCTGATCTGTCAAATCCTTCATCAGAATTACATGTTGCCCAACCACAACCATTTTGGAAATCAACATTCCATGTCATCCCATATTGGTTATTTGTGCTGAAGCATTCTGCATCTTGATCATTGATATGAACCCATGCACGCTTTGGATAATCCTTCTGCAAAAGCTGTCCTCTTGCAGCCCATCCACCATCTTCATGATGCTCAAGCCATTCCCAGCCTTCACCAAGTTCTTTCGCGCAAATCTTATCGCCCATTTCAACTGAATCAACAAATCCTCCTCGATAGTCCTCAGTTGTAACTGCTAATTTTTTGGCATAACAACCTTGACTAATTTCTGCAGATACTGCTTGTATCGAAAGCACAAACACTGCAACAAACAACAACAATAAAGTAGTTTTTTTCATTTTTTAGCCTCCTTTTAGCCAATCCATCTAGCAGTTTGCTCAAAGGTATTTATTTCGATGTTATATTGCATTCCAGCATAAATAAAGTTTCCGGTATAAACACCATCTTTACCATTCATTTGTATAATGGTTCTGCTGTGATCTCTCTTCAAGAGAAGAGTATGCTCATTAAGGTCAAATTTACCTGAAATTAACCTACCTGCCTTATAAAATTCTCCTACAAGCACTTCGCTCATAGTATCGCTGCACAGGGCGGCATCAATGCTGCGAAAAACTATCAAAATGACGGAGACAGTGTCTGGCGGCTTTTTTACGACACGGTTAAAGGCGGAGATTTCAGATCCAGAGAGGCGAACGTATATCGTTTGGCTCAGTTGAGCACCAACATTATCGATCAATGCGTCGCCCAGGGTGTTCCATTCGCCAGGGAATATGGCG
>JANQNG010000032.1 GCA_028279685.1 Candidatus Nanoarchaeia archaeon
AAACAACTATGATACCTAGAGAAGAAATTCAGAAAATAGCAGAAGGATATGATAAAAATAATGTTCATATTGTTATACTTGGCTCACACTCAGCCAAAGAGATGGGGGTGGCTGCAAAGAGAGCTGGTTTCAAAACAATTCTTTTCTGTGAACAAGGAAGAGAGGAACTTTACACAGAACATAACAAACATCTTTTTGACGAAGTTATCGTTCGCCTAAAATTTTCGCAAATGGCTGATAAAGATGTTCAGGAAATTTTGCGCAAGAAAAATGGAATAGTTTTACCACATCGCTCGTTCGCAGTCTATCTTGGTTATGACGCAATTGAAAATGATTTTAGAGTTCCAATCTATGGAAATCGTTTTTTGCTGAGAGCTGAAGAAAGAACTGCAGAAAAATCTCAGTATTATTTAATGGAACAGGCTGGCATGCGACTGCCAACGCAGGTCAAAAAACCTGAAGATATAAATTTCCCAGTCATTGTAAAGATTCAACAAAAGGACAACAAACTAGAACGGGCATTCTTCTATGCAACAACACCAGAAAATTTTTGGCAAACAGCTGAGAAAATGATCAGCGAAGGTGAGATCTCAGAAGAAGACCTAAAAAACGCGATAATCGAAGAGTTTGTTATTGGCCCAAGATTTAACGCAAACTTCCAAATTTATGCATTGAAAGATATTTTTGGACAGTTAGATTTACTTGGTTTTGGAGATCGAAGACAGGTAAATGTTGGAGGTATTCTTAACCTAACAGCTAAAGATCAACTGCAACTTCCAGACATGTCGATTCGAAACGAAGAGATTGGTCATATGGGTGTGACAATGCGCGAATCAAAACAGATGCTAACATATGAGCAAGCAAAACTTTTTGTTAAGAAAATCAAAGAAATTTTTCCACCTGGAATGATTGGCCCACTTGGGCTGCAGGGAGCAGTTCAGTACAAACCTGGAACAAAACAACTTGAGTTTGTGATCTTTGACTTAAGTTTAAGAAACTCTGGCGACCCACACATTGCATCAACATCACCAGACATGATGAATCTAAATCTTAAATATCAACCAATACTGAAAACTTTGAGAAAGGTTGAGTGCAACAATCCGCGAACAATTGAAGGACCGTTGGACTTAGCAATGATGGAGATTGAGGTTGCTTTAAGAGAAGGAAGAATAAGGGAGATTGTAACATGATATCAAAACAAGAGATAAATCAAATTGCGGATAATTATAATCCTAAAGATATTAAACTAGCAACAGTTTGCTCGCACTCTGCGCTCCAGACTTTTTTTGGTGCCAGACAGGAGGGTTTCAAAACATTAGGAATTGCAATTGGTTCGATTCCAAAGTTTTATGATGCATTTCCTCTGGCAAGGCCAGATGAGTTTATGGTACTAAAGAACTACCAAGAGATTATTGAGAAAGCTGACGAGTTAATTAAGAAGAATGTTGTTCTGATTCCAAACGGATCTTTTGTTGAATATATGGGTGCATTAAATTTTAGAGATAAGTTAAACATACCAACTTTTGGTAACCGGCGAGTTCTTGAATGGGAAGCAGATCGAAACAAACAAAGAGAATGGTTAGAGCAAGCCGGAGTTAGAATGCCGGCAGTTATCAAAAAACCCGAAGATATAAGTGGACCAGTTATAGTAAAGTACTTTGGCGCAAAAGGCGGCCGAGGATTTTTTGTTGCAAAAAACAAAGAAGATTTCTACACAAGTATTGGAGCAAACCCAAACTATACTATGCAAGAATATATTTTGGGTACAAGATATTATCCACAGTTCTTTTCATCTCCGTTCAAGCGAGAGAATGCAATGCCAACAAGTTCTGGTTCATTACAACTTCTTAGCATTGACAGAAGAGATGAAACAAACATTGATGAGATGTACAAACTTGGTGAAGTTGAGAAACTTAGAAAGCACGGGGTTATCCCAAGTTTTGTTGTTACCGGAAATGTTCCAGTTGTTTTGCGCGAATCTTTGTTGCCAGAAGTCTTTGACTTTGCTGAGAAAACATGCTCTAAAGCAAAAGACCTATTTGATGGTATGATTGGCCCATTCTGTCTGGAGGGGGTATATACAGATCAATTGAAGTTTTATGTTTTTGAAATTTCAGCACGTATAGTTGCAGGTACAAATCCTTTTATATCAGGGTCTCCATATTCCGCATTAACATTCAAGCAGCAGATGTCTACAGGGCGTAGAATTGCTGAGGAAATCCGTTATGCTCTTTCAATAAACAAACTCAAAGAGGTGATAAGTTAAAATGCCAGGAAGACGATTAGCGTTAATTAGTGTAACACATAAAGAAGGTGCACCCGAATTTGCTAAAAAATTATTAGAGTTAGAATTTGTGGACGGTATTATTTCGACCGGTGGAACTGCGGATAAGTTAAGAGAGGCAGGAATAGAAGTTATTGATTCTGAAACATACACTGGAATGGAACAAAGCCCGCTTCTGAAAACCATGCATCATTTAATATACGCAGCTTTATTTTATGCGGGAGATGATGAAGACTCGGCGAAAATGCGAGAAACTCTCAGTGCAGACCAAATACCTATAGTAGTTGGTAATTTTTATGATTTTAAAGGGGAAGGCCCATTAGAGCAATCAATTCCAGGAATGGATTGCGGCGGACCAACGTTTGTGCGTGTTGCCGCAAAAATGGGGTTGCTTAATGGTAGTGTTGCTGCGGTTACAAGTCCAGGTCAATATGAGAGTATATGTGAAGTTATAGATAATTGTGGGAAGATTCCTGTTGAAATGATACATAATTTAGCGGTTAAAGCACTAGAGGTGTTACACGCATATGACGAACCAATTATACAATATTTACGAGAGACAGTTCCTTCAAACCCGCAATTTGAAATATAGGTGATTAGATGACATTACCAAGTGAGCTTAGTTTAGATCTGACGAAGGTTAGAACACTTAGATATGGTGAAGCCGGATTAAGCGAATTCGAAGCTGCGTTATTTATCCCGAAAGGAACGGAGTTACCATTTGAGGTAAATCGCGGTGACCCATCATTTACAAACATATCTGACTTTAATACCTACAAAACAGTTTATGGTTTAAGCCAAGCCTTCAAGGAGTTGGGTTTAAGTGATTTACACATTTTCTTTGCGGATAAACACAATGTTGCGTGGGGTGGTTCGGCACATGTAGACCAACTAGAAGCATATAGACAAGCCATGGGGACAAAGCCAGAGCTCTTCGGATCTGTTTTCATTTTGGATCGTAACATTGAAAGCATGGTTGCACAAGAAGCTACAAGAAAGCGTCAAGATCAATTTGTATTAACAGGTTATTGTGATGAGTGTGCTCAAGATGCTATAATGCATCCCACAAAAAATGAAGATGGATTGAAGTCAATAGTTGTGACTGACCCGCAATTTGGTATGTATGATATTGTCCCAACAATTGGTGGTTATGTTGTTCAAGAAGTTCCGCCATTTATAACACCTAAAGAATTTGTTTATATAGACGATGAAACCATGAGTGGTTATGAAAGAGCAAACTTTTACGCAGAGTTACTCTTTGCATGGGGTGCAAATGCTACACCATACTCTAATGGAATGACTGGGACAGAAGGTTTGAGAATCCGAAGCCATGGTATGCATGGAATGCGAGATAAAGCAACCATGAACTTACTTATAGATATAATGGAGAACTGTATGCGAGATCACATTATACTTGGAACACCTTTGGATGAACCGCATGAAATAACAATAACTTCTGATGGATTCTTGTTTAATAAATATTCTGTGGAACTTTTCAAACCAGATTATATCAAGCGAGTTAAGAGAATGTTAGCAGATTTCCCACAAACGTTAGTAAAACCTTTGTTGAGAAGTAATTACGTTCCTAGGGCGGACTTGCGTAAGAAATATGGAGAGTTGGATGTTAAAGTTGTTAGAGTTATAGAACCGGGCAGAAGGGGGACAACTATCCCAGATGATGATAAAATTGCTAGAGCTATGGAAGCTGCTGATATACAACATGTAAGAACACTAAAAAACCGACGCAACTTCAGGTCCACAGCGTTTGGTTGTGCTTAGATAACCTGTTTGCCGTCAACAAAGACTTTTTGGACGCAGGAGCCATTAGCTGAATAAACTAGGTGAGAAATTATTCTGTCTTTCTTTAATGGTTGAAGTAAGTAGTGATTAGCATCTAGCAAGACAATGTCAGCAAGTTTTCCAGGTTCAATTGAACCTGCGTTTAATCCCAGAGCTTTTGCTCCGTTGATTGTTGCCATATCAAGAACTGTTTGGGCTGGAGCAACAGTTGGGTTCCAATAATTCTGCTTCTGAACCAATGCACAAATTTTCATCTCTGAGAACATGTCAAGACTGTTATTTGATACAACCGAATCAGTTCCCAATCCTACTAAAACACCAGCTTCTTGCATCTCTTTTAATGGCATTATGCCACCAGTTGCAAGCTTCATATTTGAGCTAGGACAATGAGCAACCTTAACGCCTCGCTTTGCAAGAGTTCGAATCTCACCTTTGGTTACCCAACCACAATGAGCTGCAATAACATTTTTGTCTAAGAAACCAATTGAGTCTAGATATTCAACAGGTCTTTTACCTGTGTTCTTAAGAGAATCTGCAAGTTCTTTTCGAGTTTCTGCAATGTGAACATGATTTATGACTTTGTATTTTTTAGCCAACTTACAACCCTTTAACAACATATCTTTAGAGCAGGTATAGATTGCATGAGGTCCAACAGCCGGAGTTATTCTAGAACATTTCATATTTTTAATATATTTAATCAAGTTCTCAGCTTTGATAAATTTTTTAGCAATTCTTTTTTTGTCAGCTAAATCTTCAACACCCAAACCTCGAGACAAAACAGCCCGAATTCCAAGTTCTTTAACAGCATCAGCAATTCGATTTTCTTCAAAGTACATATCATTAAAGCAGGTTGTTCCAGTTCTAAGCATCTCGTTAATACCCATTGTTGCAGCTACGTAAATTTGATCTGCAGTTAATTTATCTTCTTCTGGCCAGAGTTTTTTTAGCCATGTATCTAGTTTCATATCATCCGCATAGCCACGAAGAAGGTGCATGCCAACATGGGTATGTAAGTTGATTAGACCGGGCATTACAATGTTTTGAGAGCAATCGATTATTTGGTCGCCCTTTAGATTGCCACCAATCTTCTCAATCTTATTGCCAGAAATTAGAATATCATGATTGGTTAGAATCTCTCGTTTCTTGTTCTGAGTTACTATAAACTTGCAGTTCTTAAGAACCGTTTTCATACAAATCATATTTCTAAAAGAATTAAAGCTTATCTATTCTTATGGCTTTGCCGTTGATTAGAGCATCACCAATTTTTTTGCGTGCAGAATCTAATATACGAGAAAATGTTGGTTGCGAGACTTCCATCTTCCCAGCACATTGCTTTTGCTCTAATTTCTGAACATCAAATAAACGGATTGCTTCTGCTTCAGCTAACGTAAGTTCTACTTCTTCAATCTGACGAAGAGGTATTCCTGCGGGCTTAAAATAATCTACGTTGGGATTAAATCTAACCCTTCGGTTTATACATGGTCTTGGCATATTGTATTGAATAGATATTCAAATAAAAATGTTTTGGAAAAATAAAAGCTGCTCTAATCTTGAGCAGCTCTTCTTCGGAAGCCCATTCCGCGACCGCTTCCTTGTCCAGAGAAGCGGCCTATTGGCTTAGCTCCTTTACAAGGTCCCATCTGTCTTCCAGTTCGAGGACCTTTTCCTTCTGGTCCTGTTCCATCCTTATTTGGCATATTAATCAACCTCCATATCAGTTATGAATGTGTACTCATTATAGTATATAAAGGTTTAGAATATGTATTCATAACATAACCTAAAAAATGGATGAAGTCCTTAATCATTTAAAGAAAATCGAAAATAAACTTACCTTCTTTTTTATACTAATCCAGTTAGTTCTTCATATTTGTATTCTTGTAGAATATGTGTTGTCTCGAAATCTTTTATTATGTTTGGAAATTGCTTACGAATGTTCCTCAAAATATCTTCAAAATGACCCGGATTCTTTGAAAGAAATACTGCTGTATAATCCCAGCGACCACTGGTTGAAGATACATAGGATGTATTCCCTAAGTTGCATAGATATGCTTGAAATTTCTTTTCCATAGCATCTGATAAGTTGTGTAAACTGAAGAACGCCTGCGTAACAAATTGATAACCCATTTTTGCAGGATTTATTATAGCTTGAAATCCAACAATTATATCTGCATCTATTAGGCGTTTTATTCTGTAACGTACACCGTCTCGAGAAAGACCAACCTTTTTTGAGATGGTAGATAAAGGCAATCTTCCTTTCTTACCAAGTATTTTTATTATTTCTTTGTCTTTTTTATCTAACTTAATTGCTGCGCCGTAAGTAAGCCGCCAATTTTTCCCTATCAATTCTTTTTCAAATCCATCTTTTCTCATATATCTTAATACGCGAGAAATATTTATAAATCTTACGTTTTTCGCGCAAGAAATCATAGAATAACTTTTATATTGGTATTGTGACTATACAATGGTGAGCAAAATGATAAAAGTGTTAGCTTTCAATGGCTCGGCAAAGAAGAACGGTAATACCTCTAAATTACTGAAAAAGGTAATTAACCACATCAAGGATGCTGAAGTGGAGGTAATACATCTAATCGACAAAAAGTTACAAGCCTGCTTGAGCTGCTCATTTAGTGAAGTTGATTGTGTATATCCTTGCAGAATTAAGGATGATATGCAAGAGATTGTAGAAAAAATAAAGAAAGCAGACGCTCTGATATTTGCTTCACCAACTTACTGGTATTGTATGTCTGGCTTAATGAAGAACTTTATTGATAGGTTAACCACTTGCGATGTAGCTGAACCACCAATTTTCGATGGTAAGGTTGTGGCAACAATCGCTACCGCTTACATGGATGGTTCAACACAGGTTACTCTGCAGATGACAGCGCCTCTTACATCAATGGGTGCTATTATGGTACCGTACAACGATGTGTATACTAATGGTGGGAAATTATGGAGGACCGAGTTTGGAGTAACACCAGATAAACGACTTGCTAAGAACATAATACAACTTACAAAACTTGTAAAATCAAAACAAGGTAAATGGTTCAAGTCATAACGTTAGGTTTTTAAATGTACCACTGAATAGAACATATGCAAAGATTAGGTAGCGGTGAGGTAATAATATCAACAGAAGAACAGAATGAATTAATAGATGTTATTGAAGCAGAATATTCAGATTTGAAAATGAAACTGGTTTTTCAAAGCGAGGAATCTGGCATCAGGATGGAAAACGCTCTTGGACCAAACTCGCCATATATTTTAAGAAAAACTGACGACACTATTCACGGAAAAAAAACACCTGATGTATACGCTTTAGATAACCTGGCACTTATGAAAAGATTTATAACAAAATATCGGCATTGGGATCAACCATTTAACGCACAAAGAATTATTCACACTATCTGTCCCGAAATAGGAAATATATGTGATGTATCACCCCATCTTAGGCTAAGAACCTTAATGCGTAGAATTACAAAACCAAAAGAAGGCGCATTTAGGCGCTTTGGTGGTTCACCTAAGGGTGAGTATTTTAGGATCGCCAAAATATCAGAAAGAGAATCCAGCCTAAAAGCATACGGTAATTCAGTCGCAACTTTTTTGTTAATACCTGATGCATTTAAATGCAACGCAGCTATAGAATAAATCATAACGTATCTAGTTTGGATGTTACTTGGTCTATCTTAGCATCCTTTTCAGGGCCGATTGCTGCAGCTGTGACCGTGCCTGGCTTGAGTTCGGTCATACCCGCATCTGATATTACCGAAGTGACAATACCCAGATCTTTGGCTTCCTGAACATACTTATACAAGTCCTTCTGGGTTTTGACTTTGAGAACAACCTTTTTCATACCAGAAAAGCGCCACTTTGTAAATAAGAATGGATGTTTCTTCTTTGTTAGCATGCTAGCTTCAACAGCTGCGTGTGAGCATTGAGCCGCAGTTTTGCCCCGACTCATCTTTAGATCTGTTCTCACCAGAATAACTTGCTTATAGGTCATCTTAATCACCTGTGATTGAGAGGCAGATAATTGTCTTGACAATTATCTTCATATAATATCATGAAGTAAACAATTAAAAAACTAACTGAAGAAGAGAGAAATTTAAATATAAGTTTGGTCTAAAGTAAGTGTAATGAAAATTCCCGGAAGAAAGATAAAATTTGATGAAGATGCCCTTATTCGTGATGAGACTTTTGAAATTAATGAGTTGCAACAGATATGGCGAGCCCTAAAAAAAGCACAACGTGAACTAAGAAAAGGAAAAAACCTAACATTCGTGGACGCAACCCTTTTTACAGTAGCTGAATCCATCAAAAAAGTATATGATCATATTATGTTGGATGAGAACACGGTTATGCATATGAAGCTCCAGTAGTTATTTCTTAGTTTACTCATACCTCAGTGCGTCAACAGGTTTCATCTTAGCAGCCCGCATTGCAGGTAGAGTACCTGAAATAGCACCAATCAAGAATGCGAATGCTATTGCACCCGCAACAAGTTGCCAGGTTATGCTAACCTGTAATGGTAAGAAGAATCCGCTGCCTGCAGCAAGCTCTACACCCTTACCCATAATAATACCAAGTATTGTTCCAACAGCACCACCAACGATTCCTAGGATTCCTGCTTCCATCAAGAAAATAACTAAGATAGAATTATTTGTAGCTCCAATCGCTTTCATTATACCAATCTCTTTAGTTCGCTCCAAAACAGACGTATACATTGTATTCATGATACCAATTGCTCCAACTAGAAGGGATATACCTGCAATTCCAACCAAAACCAATTGAATGATTCCAAGAATCTGATTAACCTGCTCAAGAATCTCTGCAGGAGTCATTGCGTTAAAGTCTTCCGCATTTCGATGTTTTTCTAATTTTCTTTGTACTTTATCTGCAACAAGTTCAGCATCAGTACCGGGCTTAACGACAGCCATGATAAAATTGTAATCTTCCTGTTCTAAAATATCCTGAGCAACTTCTAGATCTACATACATAGATGTATCATCTTGACTATTACCTACTTCTTGAGCAATACCAACAATTTTGAATTTCTCATCATTTACTTTGATTGTATTTTTAACATGTAATTCATCATCAAACATATCTGTTGCAGCAAGATACCCTATACCAATCTCCTTTCTACCTTTTTCTGGAAATCTACCTTCCTCAATCTCAAAACCAATTTTTTCCCAGACTCTGTTAGCTTCTTTATCTAATGAAACACCCATTAAATATGAATAACTATCTTGATTATGGAAAGAATATTTTGCCATACCATAAACCATAGGAAGAACTATATCAATTTCAGGAATTTTTTCAATAACCCTAACATCGCCATCATCAAAAGGTGCCTCACTCGTTGATCCCGGTCCAGCAAAAGAAGAAGGAGTGATTGTAATCATATCTGTACCCATCATTTCAAATTGTTCTTCAACAGCATCTTGCATTCCCTGAGATACAGAAATCAAAGCAACAATTGAAGCTACACCTATTATAATACCAATCGCAGTTAGCCAAGACCGCAGCTTACGATGAGTTAAATTCTTTACAGCAATCTTAAAGTAATCAGATAACATATTATTATTGATGCTTCTTCTTTCTTCGTCTCCAGTACCAGTAACCAGCACCTACGATTATAAGTAAAATTATTAGATAGCTAGAACCACCACCACCTTTAGATGCTAAACCAAATCTTACCAGGTCCTCTTGCGAATAAACCTTTAGATCTACCTGTGCTCTCTCGTCATAGTCTCGGTTATTAGAATCAGTATATTCCACCCGAACTGGCAGAGTTGCATAGCTAGTCGTTTCCATAGCAACATCTTCTTTCATAAATATTGTAAAATCAGCAGTCTCAAAATCATCCGACTCAAGCTCACCAATATATACCTCCGGTGTTGAAAGTATCTCATATTCCTCACCCGGAAGAAGGGTTAATGTTAGGAACTTGATGTCCAGCTTTCCACGATTTACTATATTTAGTGTGATTCCGCCATTTTTTCCGCCAGTGAATGTTGCGCTATCCTCAATTCCAACTCGTATCCTTGGCTCACCACCTGTTTTTACACTGATCTTGATTGGAATTGTTTTGATGTATGAAGAACAGAATTCATCAGAGCATTGCTTTAGATCAAGTTCATATGTTCCCTCGATTGCGTCTTCATCAACTCGTAATTTGAATTCAAGCAACCGCTCTCTAAATGCAAATACCTTTCCAGCGTCCTTGATGCCAAAATCACCACTATCAAGCCTAAATGGGTGCTCTGGGATCATTCTAAAGTATGCGTGATCTAGGTCTTCATCGCCCCAGTTCTGTACCGCAACCCAGACAGTTACATACTGCCCAGGCTCTGCTGGATATGGATCGTATTTTGTCTGCAGTGCTCTTATATTAGCATTATTTTCTGGTGCGGCGTAGTCATATGTTGTGGTTAGAGTTGGTACACTTACACCAGTTACATCATCTGATTCAGCTATACCTATAGGTAATAATAGCCCTAAAATCAGAATTAAACTAAGATACTTTCTTGACATTCTCTATTCTCCCATCCTTCAAATAAAATATTTTCTCTAAATGTTTCATCTTTGCAAATCTTGGATCATGAGTTACAATAATCAATGTTTTCTTCTTTTTTACGTGCAAGTCTAGCAGCAATTCCATTATCTGCCGACCCATTTCGGAGTCCAGATTTCCAGTTGGCTCGTCAGCCAGTATTATCTCAGGGTCATTTGCTAAAGCGCGAGCTATAGCCACTCTTTGCTGCTCACCGCCTGACAATTCTGTTGGTCGGTGAGTCATTCTTTCTCCCAATCCAACCATTGTTAAGATTTTCTTAGCCTTGGCCACTTTCTCAGGCACATAATCTCTTTTGAACACCATTGGTAGAGTTACGTTCTCAATTGCGTTCAGTGTGTTGATTAAGTTAAATTTTTGAAACACAAAACCAATTTTCTCGCCACGAATTTGTGCCAAGTTACTCTCAGTCATATGCGAAATATCTTTTCCATCTAAAAACACAGCCCCCTTTGTTGGTAGATCTAAACAACCCACACAGTTCATAGCAGTTGACTTGCCAGATCCAGATGGACCCATTATGACGCTGAATTCACCCTCGTTTATCTCTAAAGACAGACCACGAAGCGCAGGAACCTCAACCTTACCCATTTGATATATCTTATAGACATCTCGTACATCGATTATGGGTTTCTTAGAACGAACCATATCTCTATATTCACCCCATCTTTAAAAAGTTATAACTTCCCCAAACCAGATCGAGGTAAGTCGCCTTACTGGAACAAGCCTAAGAAGAAACCCAAAGATTAGTTTCTAGCAAACCATAACATTTATATATTACTCTACATAGGGTTAATAGGGTATTGATAGTATATGAAAAAGAATAGATTTACTATAATATGCAAATGCGGAAAGCCAATTGTTGGTTTTAGTCCACATCACGCAAATCAGAATCTACTCATACACCAAAAGGCATCTATAAAACATAAAGAAATACTAAAATTAATAAAAGACGGTATCCCAAATTGTAAAATCTCTTGTTATAAGTGTAAAGAAAAAGGTAAAGACATAAAACTAAGAACTTACCCAACTGGTGGAAAGTGGGATCCGGACGAATTGCGTTGTCCTGAGTGTAATCATTTAGGTGGTAGGATTGAAAAAAGAAGCCCATAAATTATTTCTTATTTACTAAGTATTTTTCTAACTTAGCTAGTTGCTTTTTGGTTAAATTACCTTTAAGATTAGCCTTTTTAATCTCTTCTTCAGTGAAGATTTCTCTCATGGCTTTTGTTACACTATGTTTCTTTAGGTTAAAATCCAATTTTTGTACTATCCATCGAATTGTTGCCCAACCCCAAAAAATAATCCAAAGAGCTGCGAATAAATAGATAAAGGGCTCATATATCTCAGCATTAATTATACACCAAAGGTCATATATCCCTAATGGTTCTCCTATTTTTTCCACAGACATTAAATCAATTTGACAAGACCACAATTGCGTATCTAAAGCAATGAATAAGGACATCAGTATAATGCAAATGTACCCAAAAGACCATAAATCTTTGGTTTCCATATTTAGTATAGAACAAAAAGTCATAAAAATGCTTTGCTATTCGTAAGGCTTATATGCTTTATTATTGCTATATTTTTTATGGCTACATACTCACATTCAAGACTAAATACTTTTGAAAACTGTCCGTTGCAGTATAAATACAAATATATTGATAGAATCAAACCAGACATTGATACTAGTATTGAAGCTTTTATGGGTTCTAGAGTTCACGAAGCACTTGAAGAATTGTATAAACAAGCCAAGTGCTGTAAAGTAATGACCTTCAATCAACTATTAACTTTTTACAGAAAACAATGGAATAAGAACTGGACAGATAATGTAAAAATCGTTAAAGAGAATATAACAAAACAAAATTATAAAAAAATGGGTGAGAAGTTCTTGGAAGATTATTACAAGAGATTCAAACCTTTCGATGAAATGAAAATTATTGGTTTGGAAACGCAAGATAGACTTACTCTTCCAGATGGAAATCAATATCATGTTAGAATAGACAAACTTGGTTGCAGAGGTTCTACTTATTTTGTATGTGATTATAAAACAAATGCTGGAATGAAAGAGCAGTCTTCTGCTGACGCAGATAGACAATTGGCTATGTATTCTATATGGGTTAAAGACAAATTCAAAGATGCTAAAAAAGTGATACTAAGATGGCATATGCTTGCTTTTGATAAGGAAGTTGAATCCATAAGAAGTGATAAATCACTCACTAAGTTACAAAATGAAATTATGGATATAATTAGGAAAATAGAAACTGCTACTGAATTCAAGCCAAAGAAAACTGCTTTGTGTAAGTGGTGCGGTTATCAATCACTTTGCCCTCTTTGGAAACATCTACATAAAATTGAGCAGCTACCTTTTGAAAAGTTCAAGAAAGATGATGGTGTGAAACTAGTTAATGAGCTTACAGAACTATCTGCAAAAGAAAAGGAAATCAAGCTCAAGATTCAGCTGATCAAAGACAAGATTGTTATGTATGGAAAACAGATTGGCGTATCTGTTGTTTTCGGCTCTGATGCAAAGGCAACAATCAAAGAATACGAAAGCTTGAAAGTTCCAGCAAAGGATACAAAGGAACGAATCGCTTTGGAAAAACTTATTCATCAATACAACAAGTGGTTGGAAGTCAGCACTCTTGACAGCTTCAGCTTGAAGAAAATAATTAAGCAAGAACGATGGCCTAAAGATTTGACGGATAAGGCTAAGAAATTATTAAAGGAAGAACTAACACATCAAGTTAGAATTGGAAAGTTCAAAGATGGAAACTGAAATATCTCAGGAAGAACTTCAAAGAAAAGAAGCAGCTAGAAAGAAGATTGCGAAGTTAGTCTATAAGTTCAAAGAAGAGATTGTTGATTCTGGAAGAATCAAGAACTACAATGAAGAGAATGTTAAGATGCATTATATAACTCCTTTATTCAAAGCTCTTGGTTGGAAGATGAACGATCATAATGAGGTTCTCTATGAAGAAAACATATATGGTAAACGGGCTGACTATCTTTTCATCTTAAATGGTAAGAAGTCCCTTATTGTTGAAGCAAAGCAATCAAACAAAAGTTTACAATTAGGAACAACATCAGGAACTTCTGTCGCAAAGCAAGTTATATCTTACGCTTGGCATAAGCAGATACCTATTGCTGTAGCTACAGATTTTGAAGAACTGTTTGTTTATCACGCACTTACAAAGCCACTCAATCCAGCTAAGAATCTAATGCTGATCGAGAACAAAGACTTCAGTTTGAAGTTTACAGACTTCATAGATAAGTTCGAACTTCTTTGGTTGCTTTCAAGAGATAGTTTTGAAAATAGCCGTTTGGATAAGTATCTAAAGAAAGATGCTAAAAAACACAAAACTGTTGATAAGTCTATTCTTGAAGATTTAGTTCATATTCGTAACTGGTTAACTAAAGATGTCAAGAAGTATAATCAAGATTTGCCAAAAGATGAAATTGATGAAGTTGTTCAGAAGCTGATTGATAGATTAATCTTCATACGAAGTGTTGAAGATAGAGGACTAGAGAATCGTAAAGATTGGCTTCTAAGTATTATAAATGACGCAAAAGAACAAAGATTGCGCAAAACAATAATTGAAGAATTGAAGGAAGTTTTCAAACACTTTGACAGAGTTTACAATTCAAAGCTGTTTGCTAAATCGCGACTTGATGAAGACATAAGAATCTCAAATGATATTCTTGGAAAAGTTATTTTTGGATTATACTTTGGAACAGCGTCAGGTAGATTCAGATATGAATTTGATCAGATTTCAGTTGATTTGCTTGGTAGCATCTACGAACAGTATTTAGGAATGCTTCTCCGCTCAACTGAGAAACGAGTGAAGTTAGAAGAGGGTAAATCCAAACGTAAGAAGATGGGGATTTACTACACACCACAGTACATTGTTGACTACATTGTCAAGAACACTGTTGGTGAATACATGAAAGGCAAAAGTTTGAAAGAAATTGAAGACATCAAGATTCTTGATCCTGCTTGTGGTTCTGGTTCGTTCTTGCAAAGAGCTTATGATGAAGTTAGAGAAGAAGTTAAACGAAGAATTGAGAAAGGTGAAGATAATGGAATCTTTGATGAACTTGAAACTGTTGATGGCGAGAAGAAACTTTTCTTAGGACAAAAGCAGCAAGTCTTACTTAGAAACATACATGGAGTTGACTTAGATGAACAGGCTGTTGAGATTGCACAACTTTCACTTCTACTTAAGTTGTTAGAAGGTGAAAGTTCAAGCACAAAGAAGAAACGCTTGCCTATGCTTAGAAACAATATCCAATGTGGTAATTCTTTAATCGACGATTATGAAGTTGCAGGAGATAAAGCATTCAAGTGGGAATCTCGCTTCAAAGACATCATGTCTGAAGGCGGATTTGATATCATAATCGGTAATCCTCCTTATGTACGAATGAATCGAATACCTGCTAACTTACGGAAATATTATAAAAATAATTTTGATACTGCTCCCCAGCGTTTCGATTTATTTTCTATTTTCCTAGAAAAGTCAATAAACTTGCTAAAGAATAAAGGTAAATTGGGTTTAATTTTACCAGATAACTTATTAACTAATGATCATTTTGATATTCTGAGAAAATTTATACTAGACACGTGTGTTATTGAAAAAGTATTTCGAATCGGCAGTGGTGCATTTAAAGATGCAACAGTAAGTACGGTTGTAATAATACTGAGAAAAGAAGAAAAAGAGAGTTTGAAATTAAAAAATAAGATAGAATTTATAAAAGATAAAATATCTACGAACATCGAGCAAAATAATATATTGAACAATGAATTATACCGTATGATCGAAACAATTCCATTATCTTTTAAAGATATTGTTGATCTAAATGAAGTATTTAATATTAGCTCAGGTATACAGATTTGGCAAAACAAAAAAGATGCAGATAAACATAAAAATTATTTGCTGGGAAACAAAAAAGATGATACTTATAAAAAAGCATTAATCGGAAAAGACATTAGTAAGTATTCATTAAAATTTTCGAATAATTTCGTGTTATATGATAAGAAAAAACTCGAAAGATCGAGAGAAGAGAATATATTTTTACAAAATGAAAAAATCGTTATGAAGTATATTGGAAATAAGCTTATAGCAACTCTTGATAATGAAAAACACTATGCTTTGAAGAGTGTTGTAATGTTATATACAAAATCAAATGAATTTAGTATCAAATATTTACTAACTTTAATTAATTCAAAATTACTCCAATATATATATGACTCTAAGTTAGGAGAACATTACCCTAGAGTAAATTTAAGTTATGTAAAATCATTGCCAATCCGAAAAATCTCACCAGAGCAACAAAAATCATTCATTAAACTTGCAGATAGAATGCTTGACTTGAACAAGCAACTGCAACAAGAGAAATCAGATTCAAAGCGAGAGCGACTTCAGCAACAAATCAAAGATACAGATTATGAGATTGACCAAATGGTTTACAAACTCTATAACTTAACTCCTAAAGAAATCAAGATTGTTGAGGAGAGTTTGAAATGAAAACCTTGAAACTTATTATTGAATTAGTACCTTCTACTGTTTGGTATTCATCGATATATCGCTTATGTAAAGAAAAAAATCAAATGCATAAATGGCACAAGATTAAGAAAGAGTTATTTGAAAAAGAAGGTAGAAAGTGTTGGATTTGTGGAAAGGAAAATATACGATTAGAAGCTCATGAATTTTGGGAATATGATGATTTAAAACATATACAAAAACTAGGAGCAATACATCACTTATGTAGTATGTGCCATAAAATAAAGCACATTGGTTTATGGTTACATACAGAAGATGGTGCTAGAATGTTAAAAGAAGCAGGATTAAGTGAAGTGGACGTCATAGCACATTTTTGTGCAATAAATAACTGTTCTGTTGAAGATTTTGATAAACATAAGAAAGAAGCCTTTGAGATCTTTGCAGAGAGAAGTAAATATAATTGGAAACAGGATTTTGGAAATATAATCATGTAATGTTAGTACTTAAATTAATCTAACAAACTGCATTTACCGCATATTTCGGATAAGCATCATGGACAAAAGTCCCAATTTTCTTGACATTACCTAATTTTTTGATTTCACTAGATACTTCTTTAACTAATTCTTTAACTTCATCAGGTAAGGCTCCCCAAATTTCTTCAACTTCTCCCGAATTTTTTAATTTATGTGTATAGGTAATCCCGCTATGTTTATTTGTTTTTGACTCGGTTGTTATATCTTCAGATTCTTTGATTTTGTTATTAACTTCTCTTGAATAAGGCCCATAGTTATCTGCTCTCCAACCAAATAACTCTTCTGGAAGACCGCTTCGCATATTAAACAAAAATAAAGCTTTTTGTAATGGTGTTTTAAGCATACTTTTATTCGCAAATATAAATACTTTAGCCCAGTCTACAGAATCCATATCAATAATCTTTGGAATTGATTTCTGTAGTTTATTTTGCCATTGAGCTTGTTTTTTAATCTCTCTAAAACGAACAACTCCGCTTTCGTCTAAATCAATGTCTTCAGAATGAATATACTTAATAGCAGCATTAACCCCACTTATTCGCATACGCATTTATTACACCTCTCGGATATTTAACCTTTTTCTTAATAAGATCGCGTAAGATTTTTAAGGCTTCTGTCTTACGAATAATCTTATTTTCAACACACAGGTCAATAATTCTTAAATGATTCAAATGGCTTATACCTTTTTCTTTTATTACTGGCTTTGCAGCGTTCTCGTCAACTATTACAAAATCAGAATCAATTTGTTCAGCAAGTAAGATAACTTCAGCCTCGCCCATGTGCTCTTGTGGGTCGAGTTCCTTGGAATTACTGGCAACTTCAGCAGCAGTCTTGAAGACTGCTTCATGAGGAAGTTCTTTGTTATAAACAATAATTTGCTTTGAGTCAACCATCTTCTTAAATTCCCTCTTAGTTATAGGATCAAGCAACTCTTGAACCACTCGTGGCGTTACAAATACAGTACAATTTCCTAATTGTTTGAACAATTGCGGAACTAAATGAAGTTTACCAACCTTGCTTAGGCAAATTATAGGGCTTGCGTTTATCGTTACGGAGCGCATTTTCATATATCTAAAGAATTAGAACAATAATATAAACATTCCTCCTGTCAAATGAATAACAACCAATAGCGCAGTGTTAGCCTTAATCAACCACTCTTTAGTGCGATATTCATCCAAGCGGAACCAGTGATTGCAGAGCAGGTTTAGATAGAGCAGTCCTCCCAGTACCAGAGTGATTATGAGCTGTTTCATACACATATGTGTATGTGTGTAGAAGTATTTAAATATTGTGGTTGTGTGTATATGTGTATGTCTAAAGTCAGGATTGATACAACAATTGATAAAGAACTTCTAAAGAAAGTCCGCAAGAAGATGATAGATAAGGACATAAAGAACCTGAATGAAGTGATTGAAGAGCTTTTGAGGAAGTGGATTTAGATTTCTCTATAACTTTAGAATTTAATTTAGCTCGTAGTTTTTTGATTTCCTCATTGTATTCTGATCCATACTTCTTTTCACAGTTTCGTAAAATAAATAAGCATATCTTATGTTTGATCTCATCCACTTGTTTTCTTTTCTTTAGAAGTTCCGAATCTGTTAGAATTTTTACAGATTTACCACTTTTCGTCATAAATTCTTCTGAAGATAGATACCCGGAATGAGCTAATTTGTTTCTGTAGCTATTTAGCGTTAGCATGACCTTAAAATCTGATGCTGTTAGAATCATATAATCTTTGAATACGGTATCCTTTATTATTGATTTAAACTTAATTAATTCCTTCAGTAATTCGATTTTCTGGTAAAAACGCATTTTTGAGAGTAGCATGTCTGTAAATAAATTCCCATTGACGGGATTAGCGAAAAAATCTGCTAATATACTATCTAAATTTAATTCCAGATCATCTATCCATGAAATGATTAAACCAATCTTGGCGAACGTGTCTCTATCTTCCGCGTTCCTAAATAATTTTTTATTCATATTCAAAAATACCTTCTGTTTCGATTATCTTCTTCCGTATGTTTGCTGCCTTATTTTTCTTATCTAATTTAACATCACAATAAATATCAAATAGTTGTTTAGTGGTCATTACTATAATCTTACGACTATTTTTATCTAAGTACTTAATTACATCGTCTGGAAATGGGATCATTCGTTCATTCGGTTTCTTAAGTCGATCGTGATTAATAATAAACAAGCCTTTTGGCTCAAAGTTCTTTTTAGAAAGATATTCTCCAATCCAATCGTCAATTTGTCTTATATTTGCTCTTTGAGTATTTCCATTATCTCTAGCTTTGGTCTCGAGCAAGATAACTTCTTTATCATATTCAATAGAGCCGTCTTCTTTAGCTTCATCATATTTGTTTACCTTGAATCCAATAGCTTCTAATGTATCCCATACAATATTTCTTAATTCATCTCCACTCTCAAATAGTAATTTCTTAAATCTCGTCTCATCTCGTAACTTACTTACAGTGTAATCTATTTTTTTAGAAATTTTCTCTTTGCTCGTTTCGAGTTCATCGATTTCTTTAATTATTTTATCTTCATCTGGGACTTTATATAAATCAGTCCACTTAGGGGGGTTAGTTGTGATTGATATACCAAAGCCAGATAATAACGTCTTGATTGCAAGTTCAGAGTTTGTTTTATTTGGTGCTTGTAAAAAAGTTGTTAAACCAGATAAAACTTTTTTACGATTATGTTTTTCAATATAACCATATCTTATGGAAAACGAAATATCTTGTTTAAATCCATTCTGGGCAATACTTTCAGACAGCCACATTGTTTGGTATATTTCTTCAAATTCTTTTCTTTTAAACAAATTTAATCCCGTTTTTTCCGTAAAGACACCATCATCTCGTAAATAAGAACTCCATTTATTTACATGTGTTTTATAATATTCTTCATATTTTTTATCAGTAATGAGAATAGTATCTCCTATTTCTTTTTTGAGCGGTATGGAGAAGGGTAGAAACTTGAACGGTTGTATAAATACATTATCTAGTTTAATATCTTTATTATCATATATCAAGATTAAATGTTTATTTGACCAAAGTAAATCATGAATTTTACTCATAGTTATGGCTGATTTTGATAAGTATAAGTTCTCAATATCGTACTGATTTAAATCTACAAGGTTTATTATAACAATATCGTATTCCGCAATGTTAATTGTTTCATTATCTAGTTCATGGTATTGTTTGTGCGTTATTCCTTTTGGGAAATTGCCTTTACTGATTACAAGTATCTTTGATGAGTTCATATATCCAAAAAGTGTTTTCTTTTTATAAAAACTCATATACTCGATCAAATTGTATTGTTTACAATATAGTAAATAATACTCTCACTAGACTAAGTCCAGTCTTATAACTTTGAAATTACTTTCTCTTGATCTTCCACCAGATTAGTCCAGCTAGTACAACCAGCACAAGAACAGAGACAACAAACATGCCAGCAAGTCTGCCGGAGAGGACTTCATAAGCTGGCTTTTCAAAGAAATCTGTTTTTAGTTTGGGAATGGTTTTGATAACATTGACCTGCTCATTCAAAGGGAACTCTTCTTTCTCTCCAACAACAAGAACATACTTGCCCTGATTGTCAGGACTGTAGACTTTGATTGTGTATTCTCCTGCTTTAACAGGAATTCCATTGTGGAAGTTCTCTCCCAGCTCAGGACCTGCATAGTATTCATCTCCTGCATA
This sequence comes from Candidatus Nanoarchaeia archaeon, assembly GCA_028279685.1. GTDB lineage: Archaea > Nanobdellota > Nanobdellia > Woesearchaeales > SKIA01 > JANQNG01. The sequence continues at coordinate 20,391 of JANQNG010000032.1, forward strand.
TTCTTCATAATAGTAGGTCCAGTTTGCAGTTAGTCCATCTAATGTGTATAGAACTTGACTGTCTTTTGAGATTTCAGCAGATACATCTTTATCTATGTCTTCCAGGGCAGGAACCAGCAGACCTACATATAAATTAAAGTCAGTTTCAGAATTAATTGTGTAGTACTCTGGCTCTCTGTCTAGTTCTGCGTAAAATGCCTGCGACACTTCAGGATTTTCTATTAAAGTCCCTTCATCTGCAATTCTGGGCTGGTGTGCAAATGCTGTGCTTACTAATAGCAGAAGAAACAGCAGAGTGATTTGTTTCATACTTAAGTTATCTCTGGATACATAAAAAGTCTTTTATTAGTATGTAACTGTTAGTTATTATGCGTATTTGCATAATAAATGATGTTCACTTGGATACTGTGTGGAAGCAAATCTTTTCTTATCTACAAAAGAATAAGCTGAAGTTTGATTATGTTGTAGTTAATGGTGACCTAACCAGTGAATTTGAGGTTCCAAAGAGATATAGGGTTAAAGATTTTAGAGGTTACATACAAAAGCTGGATAAAAGCAAGAGATTCAAGCAAGTTGCACCTAAGTCATTTGAAACTTATCAAAAGTTGGTTAAATCAAAAGAAATTGATGTTAGCAAGCTATCTGATTTTGTAAAGCAATACATATGTGAACGCCAAGATAAAGCAGTTTCTTATCTTAAGAAACTAAAGAAATACGGAACAGTCTTGTTTAATCTTGGAAATCACGATACTACTCCCCAAATGCTTGTACTTCATGAATTAGCTTTACTAAGTGGGCTTCCAGAAGAGATTTGCATAAAGGTTTTCAGGATAGCGAATTTTGACCCATATGAACGACTGGTGAATTTGATATCAAAACTGGGGAAAGATGGAAAACTCAAAGATATTTCTGCAAAGCAATTCAAAACAGGCAAAACGCTTATGGTAGGAATACCGGGATTCTGGTATACTCACGACAGAAATCAACCAGCACAATTACAGGAAGCCATAACTGCAAAAGCTTTAGAGAAACTTAAACTCTCAGAAACTAATCTAATCTTCAATCACATGATTGCTCCACCTGTGTTCTCATATCAAGGAAAGTGGAATGAAATTGGCTGGACAGGTAGCCTGACATTAGGAAAGTTCATACGAAAGAATAAATCCAAGAAACTAATAGTTATCAATGCGCATATGCACTTCAGTCTTGCTACGTATATCAAATGTAAGGACTTTCATTACTTTGGTGCTTCAGCAGGACTAAATGATGGAGTTATAACTATTCTTGACCTGGAGAAAATGAAGTTTACTGAGATAGATACATCAAAGAACAAGAAGTATGAAATTAAGCCTTTTGTTTCTAAAACCTTAGACTCAAAACCTTCTCGTGACGAAATTCTTAATAGCAACTACAAATCATATAAAAAAGTCTTATCTGAACGAGGCTTAGAAGAGGATAGTTAGTTATAAATACGCTGCTGGCGCAGCGGGCTAAGTTATGAATTAAAGCTGCTCAAGGGTTCTCTCAGATTATATTGTTGTCTATATTGCAAAGAATATATTCCATCCGAAATCCTGTTTAATAAGTCAGTCAATCTAAAGACTTTTTAAACAAAGCCCGGTAAAACGAAACACTTTTAAAGAAAAATTACTACTTTTAGGTGAAATGGATGAGGTAGAAACCGTACAGGAAGAGGTTAATGAAGATACCCCTCTAAAGGAGGGTGAAATTCGACCTACTAAGAAGATTAAAGTAATTGGAGTGCACTACGGTATTGATGATATTACTGGATGGAGCACAAAAGAAACTACTAGACGTGCGGCTATTTGGTGGGTTAGATCTACTCCTCATGCTCTTATTACCGACATTGAAGGTAGAGGTAGAGAGATACCCCAGGAAGTTAATTGGGACTTGCTAGAACAGAAGGATACATTTGTATCTGTAGACGTTGATGACCCAGATCTGGGTACCTAGAATTTGAGTATTCTATTTTTCAACTCCAAGAACCTTTTTCATAAAAGGTTCATCAAAAACGCTGCTCCTATGCAATTCGTATTAAATCGCAGCAAAATCTATCTTTGGGAGTTTGTTTTTACCTATTAGAACTACTCTACTTCTGGCTTGCTCATCCAATATAATCCAATCTAGGGTTTTTGCTAGTTTTTCTGAGAATTCCCTTACCTCAGAATGTAGCGGCATGTCTTCTTTTTTCAATCTTTTTCGCGAATATCCAACATGCATGTAGGCCTTAACCTCAATCCACAAATCACCTGCTTGTTTAATGAATTTAGCCCACTCTTTTATATATGAATCATTCAGACCTTTAATTAACGTTATTCTAAGGACCTTTCTGCAGTTGAGCTCTGGCAGAAGTTTCAAGGTTTGATTTATTCTTTTCCATCCGTCCTTGTAGATAGGGTTGTCTATTTTCTTATATAACTCTTCAAAAGGAGCCTCAATTGAAACATAAAGTTGAGTTGGCAAAGCATCTTCATCTGCAAGTTTTTTGATGACATCAGGGTGCTGGCCATTGGTTACTAGGAAGGATACGATCTTTCTTTTGCGTAACTCTTTAATCAAATCACCTAATCTCGGATATAAGCAGCCCTCGCCAGTCAGGCTAATTGCGAATTGCGTGGGTTGCATCGCCTCGTCGAATTTTTCTTTGCTTACTTTTGGATTGCCTTTAAACCCTTGTAAAATTTCTTTATGAGCTTTAATGCAACCATCGACTATTGTTTTAGGGCTATCTGGATTCTTAATAGGCGTGCAGGTTGTGTAGCTTAAATCTCTCCAACAAAACACACAGCGTTGCGAGCATTCAGTCAATGTGCAGCTCATCTGAACACAGCGATGCGATTTTACCAACTCAGGATAAAACCTTTGCTTGTAGCATACGCCGTCTCCACGTAACGCTTTTCTGCACCAGTCACATATTTTGATAGCACTATGGTTGCCAACTATTCTGTACCCTTGCTTCTTGAATTTGGCTCGTGCTTCTTTGCTTAACATCATCTACACAAGAATCAATTATACTTATAAGATTTCTGGCTCCTTTCTAATGAACTGGTACGCAGATTAGTTCAGAATTAGGTAAGCCTGCAACATTTTCTATTATTATAGGATTCTTTTCAATTATTTTATTTCTTATCTCTATTTGGAAAAGTAGTCTAACTTCTAATTTATTTTCATGTAGTGTAGCTCTGAACTCCCATTTTGGGAACTTTCTCAAATGTATTTTTGGAATATTTAAGAACACGGAGGCATCGAATATTTGGATGCCGACTATGAAGCCCTCTTTGTCAATATCTAGCACAATATTGTCTAGTTTGATAGATCTATCATACTCTCTGTTTTTGGTTTTAAAGAATAAGATGTCATATTTATAGTCATAATCAAATTCCCCATCGCCTTTTAGTTTTTTTACTCCCATTTTTTAATTATAGGTATTTTGTCTAACACATAAAATGTGATTATGTTTATGTTAGTTAAGCTAATATCTATTATTAGTCTTATAAACCTTTGTTTTTTATGGGCTTTGTGTATTAAGTGAGAATTTTAGCTAGATGTACTGTATTTTGTAAGTGTTATATACTATATATGCTATCAAAATCGACTTTTTACACAAAGCTTTTTTTATGTTTATAAGTTATAGCGTAATTTCCGTTGTACTGGAGCCCAACCTGTACGGGAACTTTATCCAGTATAATGTTCCTAAGGTCTTCGCAACTGAATATCAAACGTTGCTTCTCACTAAGTCTGAAGAAGGTGTGTGGTGAGCAGGTTATATCTTTTTTATTATAATATTTTATTTTTTCTATAAATTCTTGAACATCTAGCAACTCTTTGATTCTGTGACCCCGTATCATTTTTGTGGTCCCAGTATGTTCTAATAATAGGTATATAAAGCCCTTACGGGCACCTGTCCAGTGTCCACTAATCCGATGTAATGCTATTATACGAGAGATTAATGAAAACTAATCTTCAACAAATTCTAAAAGGCCTAGATGATGAGCTGTTTTAACTAAGCCACGATTCTCGTGATCTAATTCTAGATAACGCGGTATATCTTCGAGAATATGCTTTCCAAAAGCTTCCTTAGAATCCCATCTATCATAAGATACATATTTTACAATTTTACCTGATTTTAGTTCTATTAATCTGTTTCTCTTCAATAAGTTTGTACCTCTATGTCCAGGGCTTTCTCCGAAGAATTTAGCCCATTCGCCATTCTTACCGTTGAGCGCCTCGAATCGTTCTACATGTTCTGGGGGTACGTAGAACTCCCATACATTTGATATCATATTACTACCCCTCAAAAACAGTTCTTAAGCCTTTCGATCATTTCAATATGGAAAACAACTAAGAAAACCGAATCAAAAGCTTTAAAACAGCACTCGGGTGCTCTTTATATGGATATTAACGTACATAACATAACACCTGGAGAAGTTCTAGCCATGTTTGCAGTTGAGCTACAGGCATGGCCAAAGAATCTGCAGGCCCCACCAGAGAAACTTAAGAGTAGAATAGCGAATTTTTCAGAAGGTGTTTTCGGAGCCTATGATGAAGGACACCTTGTTGCAGACACAACCTCACAAATCATAGAGTATAACCCGGAAACTGGACTTAATAAATCATGGTCTGAGATTACAGATGGCGGGTTTATTTCAGGAACCCACAACCCTGCAGGTAATGCATTGTATATCGTCTCAATTACAGTGATTCCAAAGTACCAAGGTCACGGAATTGGCACAAAACTTATAGAAAAACAAAAAGAATTAGCAAGAGAAAAAGGGTTAGAATATGTCCTTATTGGATTCGATCTAGAGGGTTATGACGAATATAATAATTCTGAGCCAATATCCATAGAAAATTATGTTAACCTAAAGCGTAATGATCAACAACCATTTGACCCAAAGATTAGATTTTATACACGATGTGGGCTTGAGCTGATTAATATTATTCCAAATTTCTCTGCGGGTAGTGCTCATGCTGCAAAATATGGCGTAATGTTTCAGTGGAAAAACCCAGAATTAGTTGGGGAAGTTACAGAATAATTCATAATCACCTTCGCCGTCTACTGCGCAACTGATTTTATCAACATCAATATTCCATGAATTAATATGGTTGTTATCAAACCACATCTTGCAACAGATGTTGCTAGCGGAGTTGTTCGCCAGATTGACGTAGCTCTCAAGAAGGATGCTATGTGACTTGTTGTACTCATCAGTTTTGTTCTGAATCTCAATCTCTAACTGGTTTATGGTATTATTTTGACCCACAATTACCTCTTTATTGAAATTAAGATCAGACTTCAGCGATTCAATATCTACATTTAAGTCCTGAACATTTGTCTGGCAAGTCTTAAGATCATTCTTACAACTATCTAGCTGGTCTTTGTAGGACATATAACCAGTAATAGTGGGGCCTAAGAATACAAAAGAGGCAACAACCACAATCACAATTGCTATAGGGATTAAAAGATCTTTTTCTTTTAATTTTTCAGGCAGGTCGCGCCAATCATTAGCCATAATCTACAAAGCTTTACTCTTTAATAAATATTTTCGTGGCTGTTTTATATATTTGATTTTCGACATCCTCAGGCGTCATGTTCTTCAACGCAGCAAGTTTGTCAACAGAGAACCTTACATTTTTGCATTGGTTCTCCCCGCCAACTGGCGAGAGCCACGGAGAGTCAGTTTCAGTCAAAAGTCGGTCCATTGGAACTCTTTTTGCCGTTTTCTTCCAACTCTTTCTTTCCCAAAACCTAGTTGGAACTGTGAAATAATAACCTCTGTCTAGCGCCTCTTGCGTCTGTTCCGCA
>JANQNG010000034.1 GCA_028279685.1 Candidatus Nanoarchaeia archaeon
TAATACGAGCTGCTCAAGACGAAGTTATCAAAACAATTTGCAACGCAACATCCAACCTCACAAACAGTGGGGGTGTACAACTTTCAAATAATTAAAAGAGATTATTCTGCAAATACAAAGAAACAATTACTAAACTAGTTCAACGTAAACCTAGCATCAAGCAAAAACGTAAAGTACTTGAGCAGAGTGGGGGTGGATCCTTCATTCCACTGTTACTTAGTGCCGTACTTCCAATTGTGACAAGCCTTTTGACTAAACACGAACAGGGATGAATGCTGCATTCCGTAAGATGATACTGAAGAGTGGAGAGGAGATCGATCGAATAAAAGTTAAGCAATTGAGAGAACGAGATCCTTCTAAAAAAGCAATGGTAAAAATCCAAGACCAAATAGAATCTGTGCTAAATGATGAAAGTTTCAATAATCTTCATCCAGAAGAAAGACTTCAAATTTTTCACCCCACGAAGTGAGAGAAGAAATAATGGACAGCTGTCAAGCGGATATGAAGTGCGAAGAGCAGAAGCAGAAAACGATGAATAAATACCAAAGAGACAACAAGAGCAGCAGATGAAGCAGGAGCAGAAGAAGAAAAAATGCTAATCAAATTTTATGACATCAATAAATGCTTTCAAAAAAAGGCTTAACTTCTTTCTGAGTTCATTTTCCAAGATTCTAAAATTCTACGTGTAGGCAAAAGTAATGAAATTGTAGTTAATGGTAAACTTGCGTGAAATTCTAACATTTATAATCTTATGTCTGATGCCTATGCCACTACTCGTAGTCGTATTCATGCACCTCGCCCTCCTTGTTTCAATGAGTTTGTGTATGCACTCAAAGAAGTCAACGCACCTATCAGTCACTTATCAAATCCTTCCTATTCACAAGCATAGATTAGTAAAAGTGAAGTATTTGCTAAATCTGAACCATCTATTCCATTTACAGCCGCCTCATCCTTTTCCTCCACCTTCTCATTCACTCCTTTCCAAATCTATGATGTGTAAGCCTAATAAATTTGCGCTCGATCATTTTTCTTATTTC
>JANQNG010000061.1 GCA_028279685.1 Candidatus Nanoarchaeia archaeon
TTTTTCATTGAAAAAAGCGGGGAATGCTATTCTTGCAAGAGTGCCGAATATTTAAACAATATTATTGAAAATATGATAAAGTCATCTTTTTAATCAATAGCTATTCACACTGAAGATAAAACAATTTTTCAAGCTCCCCAGTCTTTCTGTTAGAAAACAATTATTAGAATATCCAAAGCAATATGCAAGTTTTCAAACTCTTTGCCCTCCTTTATCATTGCTCTTTCTCGAACGCTAATCATGATCAGAAATATAATGTGAAAATGAAATTCGAAAGTGGAGGACACTCACTTAGTAAACATATAGTTTCAGTATATCAATATGAAAGGCAGTGCTTTTCTCCATCTCGAGCTTACCTATATTGGTCCTATAGCTACAATAAGACACTCATAGAGTGAAACTCTTGTACTAATAGTCTCTTGTAAATTGATGAACTTCGCAAGGTGAATTAATATGTATCTATGATATGCAGTTAGATAAGAGAGTATACACACCTTGTCAAAAGCCATCCGAAGATTGCGAAGAATGCCATGCTTAGTAGGATCACCATGACAAGCAACATCAATATTTCAAAACTCGATAGAGACGATATCATCCAAGTAGGAAATAAAGTCTCCTCGAATGCAGAAGTAGAAGTCGACCTTGGTGTCGGCTTGCTTTCCCCACGTGAATCAAGTTGGTCACGCATCATTGTGCTTGGCATATCTTGGGGAATTAACACAAATGTAAAAGTTATGACGTTTTCAAAATAGAAGTCATCAGAATTGTTAGATTGAAGCAAAACTGGATTAGAGAGTTTTATATCGGGGTGGCAAACATGGACTTACTTTAACATGATGTTAATGCTTAAATTGGCAGGTACTTTACACATATAAGAATGATCTTAAGGGTAGATATCTTTCAGAGTTTTCAATACATCTTAAAATTTTATATCATCTTCGTAGTTGACTAGCTCGCTTCCCTTTTTTTAATATCTTGATATGTCAAACTTTTTTTAGTATTATGACTAAGATGTTGATTCGATAAAGAGTGATCTACACCC
>JANQNG010000027.1 GCA_028279685.1 Candidatus Nanoarchaeia archaeon
AATGAATATCGAAAGGTGAGAGAACGATTAAAGGCGACTATGAGGTTATATGCCACTGAAGATGCCTCTAGAGAGCTAGCGCTGGCCAATAAAATCAAAGGAAATGTTCAGGATATAGACCAGCGACAAAAATTAATGCAAGAAAAGATTGTCGTCGAAAACGAAATCAATTCTATTAAAACAAAACAAGGTCATGAAAAAACACCTGAAGTGAGACTGCAGATGATTTATAAAATGACTTACATGATGTTTGTTCTTGCACAAAAATATTATTACTTGCAAAAATATTCAAAGACGATCCAAGTAAAACAAGAAACGGAAATGATTATCAACATAAACAAAAAGTATTTTATGGAAATTGCCAAAGGTGATTACAAATTCCATAACGAACGAAAAAGGATGCTGTATTTATCTGCAAAAGCCGAATTGATATTAGCGGCAAAAACAAATAATTATTCCCAATATAATGCAAGAGCGGCTTTTAAGCGTGTCGTAAAAATAATGGAATATCTTTCTAATGAGTATAACGAGACAAGATTTAAGCTAGATTTGATTGACGCCCTTATTCGCTTAGAAGCATTTAGTCGCGCGCAAGAAATTCTTACAAAACTTATGCGCCAAGAGCCAAACAACAGAAGAGTAATTGTTCTTTTGGGTAGGCTGCGGTTAGCTCAACAACATTACGATGAAGCCCAAGAGCATTTTTGTAAAGCCTATGATCTTCTTACGACGGAAAGTGGAAGCGAGCCTTCACAAGAAATCAGAGAGCTTAGACGAGAACTCTATTCTTCTTTGGGAGAATTGCATGTGGCCCGAAGCCAGAACGACAAAGAGGAATTGAAAAAAGCTTATGAATGGTTTGAACGGTTGTTTAATAAAGATTACCGTGTCGAGACGTTAGCTGATATGGCAAAAATCAATTGGATGATGAACAATCAAGAACTTGCATTAAAACAATTCTTGCAGATGATCGAATGTGATCACGATAATGTTGAGGCGCATTTGTATGTTGTTCGTATTTGTTTGAAGTATTCTTTGAAATATGCGTTTGAGCATTTCAATATGTTTATGCGTGAACACAAATATATTGAGCCGTTGATATCCAATATTGTGAAAGACACTTATCACACTTCTGATCAATATATTGAAGATGTTATCAAAGAAATATTGTCGAGCAACTACAAACAGCAACGAAATACTATATGCAATAAAATGGTTAAAGTGCAAGACGATCTTGGAAAAGGATATTTCAAAAAAATTATTCAAATACTTCGCCAAATTTCAAAACAAAAGAGAGAACAAACGTTTGCTGCACAATTGATATTAGAGAGGTTGGGTGAAAGCACTATTGCAAAGATCGAAAAAACAGATATTCAAACAACACTGGATAATATCCACCTTTTTAAATCACAGAATATAACAAAATCAGATATTGTTACTCTGGGAAGAGAAGGGGCCTTTGAATTGCTCGAAGGACATATCGCAAGAGCGAAGATTAAAAAGAAACCAGCGTGTGACATTGAAAATAAAGTGAACATGGCTATGCGCTATTCGGATGTCGGTTTGGTGGAGAGTTCTATCAAGATTTTAGAAGATGTAGCCAAAACAGCAGCCGTAATGATTGATGAGGAAGGACAACGATCCAAGAAGTTGATTGCCTCTTATGCGACGGGATTGACACACCTGGGTCTCTTGTACTTTTTCCGAGACAATCATGAGCTAGCATTGCGCACATTGCAAAAAGGTTTGGATGTCCTAAGAGATTACGAAAAAATATTAAATCACGATGCATGGGCAAATGTCTATATTTGGAATCTGTTTAATCGTGTATCAATATTAAGAAAGTTAAATGAAAACAGCCAAGCCATTGAAATTCTTCATGAGGCTAAGAGGGAAATGGAGAGGATACGCGAAACGCAAGAAGTGTTGTATGCCAACAATATGAAATATATTCATCTGCATTTAGGTCTGCGGCATAATGAGATGGGCCAATATCTCAAATCAATAGAAAACTTTGATGCGGCAGAGAATTATGCAAACAAAGAGGATGTCTTTGTCTTGTATTATCAGGGGGTAAGTTCTTTTGAAATTGGACATATCAATGCAGCGTATCAATGTTTTTCTGCAGCCTTAGCACATCTTAAAAAGAAAAATGCGAGCAAAACAATCATGAAAGATATTCGTAATGGAATTCCCAATTATTATGCGGCTTGTCTTTATGGTCTTGTTGGCTGTTACTTGATGATGGGCAAGAACAAAGAGGCCATCAGCACATTACAAGAAGCTTCTCAATGCCCGTTATGCACAGACATCTCTATGCTTCGATTAATCGCCAGTGTACTATTTAATCTTGAGGAAAGTGAAAAAGGTTTTGAATTCTTAAAATTTGCTTTGGTTTCTTGCATCATGGATGAAGAGCTTTATGAGCATATTATATTGAACCTCAATCAAGAGACAGCTAAGGAAAACTTAGTCGCGATCTTTGATACTTATAACTGTGCTTGGAGCGCCTATCAATTCAAGCGTGTTGTTCAATTGAAAGATATTTATATTAATACAAATCCTCCTATGATCGAAGGGATTGCTTCATTTGAGAAAATGCTCAAAGAGCTCTCTGAGGAT
>JANQNG010000055.1 GCA_028279685.1 Candidatus Nanoarchaeia archaeon
ATTTCATCTCCAGGGGTAAGGGCAGCAAGACAGATCCCCTGGGTTGATTCAAATATGGATCTCATACGGTTGTGTTGAATCCTGTCGAGACGATCTGCTCTCTTTTCTTTAACTTGTCGAACTGCATTTCTCCATTGTGTTAATCCAACATTTTTGTAATCTACAATCCTTATACTATCTACATCGAACGCTTCAAAAATATTACCTTCTTTAAAATAATCTTCATCACCCTCTTCTTCTTCGGTTTCATTTTCTTTGTCATCTTTATCATCATTGTTATCATTATTATTTTGATCCCCCTCTTTTGACTCTCCGAACAATTTATTAAGATCAATGCGATAATAAAAGGAGCCATCCTCTTGTTGGCCTTCATTAAATTTGCATACACATTGAAGAGAATCTTCAAATATAACAGTGTTGACATCACGGGCTATAAACGTGACAAAATCCTTACCAGAGTCAAAGTCTCTCAAGAATCGGCAAACTGAAAAAATGAGATATTCCTCAATAAGATAATTTCTCGTAGAATCTTCAACGGCAATTAAATCAACAATGAATGTGTTTTCTTTTCCTTGATTTTCATCTATCGCAGGTCTGATTCGTGCGTTGAAAACCTCAAGCGAATCACCCATGCAATAGCCAATACGAACACCTTCACGTGCGATGACCATTGTGATAGACTCGTCTAAAGTGAAAAAGTTTTCTAACGTATGAAGAGGATGACGTTCTGTTTCTTGGAAATCATTATCTAAACATTTATCTTCTTCAAGTGCTGATATAATCGGACCCACCTCCTCCCATTGATGATCAGAGATGTCTGTTACCATTACATGGCGATGATTGATTTGATAGTGATAAGTTCCCAGCGCTTCTTTTCTCTCTTCATTTCCCTCTTCATCCATATCATCATATACTGAGAGAATCGAAGTGTTTTCGTTTAGATTAATTCTTGAAGTCAAGATTCTACGATAATCACAACCTTCGGACTGTTTCTCGAATATTGTTTCACAATAAATTCCTTTGACTTTTTCAAAAAGATCGTCCACATCTGTTGCAAAAAGTCCAACCCACTCTGATTGCTGCCTAGCCTCATAGACAAAAAGCATTATTA
>JANQNG010000063.1 GCA_028279685.1 Candidatus Nanoarchaeia archaeon
CGTGTGCGTGTTCGTCTTCGTGTTCTTCATGTTCTTCGTGTGCGTGTTCGTCTTCGTGTTCTTCGTGATCATGATGTCCGGCAGCATCAAGGATTTCAATACCTCTACTGGCCTGAACAACTGGCGTTCCTGCAGGAAGCGCATTAATTAGAGTATCTTCAAATGCTTCAAACTCTACACCTGTTGCAACGTATAAATCTATTTGCTGGAGATTGGCGATGTCTTTGGCAGAAGGATCAAAACCATGAGGTTCTGTTTGCGGTGGTACAACACTGTAAACAGTTCCTACATCCCCAACAACAGATATTGTTAAATCAAAATAAGGATAAAATGTTGCTGCAATTGTTATTTCATCAGAATTGCTTTGAGCTGGTGCGCATGCAACAACTAAAACAGTTAATGCTAGTAATGCGATAATTATATTGGTTGTTTTCATAATAAATCACCCTTTGTGGTTTTTACAACAGATATTTATTTAAATAGGTTATTGATTCTCATTATCAATACGTGCTAAAATGGCGACATCAAGAAAAACAAGACAAAAAACCATTATGGAAAAGGAAATTGACAAAATAGATACTTTTTTCTCGGCAGAAGACGTGTATGAAAATGTGAGAAATCAAGGCATAGGCATAGCCACAGTCTACAGATACCTGAATGAAATGAAGAAAGCAGGGAAAATACACTCATATCTCTGCAATAGAAAACAAATCTATTCTAAGGAAGAAAAAAGCCATTGCCATTTTGAATGCGAAAAGACAGGAAAAGTATTTCATTTTGAAATAGATTCTTTGGACTTTATCCAATCGAAAATTCCTGGAAAGATAACAAGCTTCCAGATAGAAGTTAAAGGCGTGTGCAACGATCAAATTTGCAATGAACACTAAATTTATATATCAGTAATTCTAGAAATTAATATGAAGAAATTATTGCTAGTTCTTATATTGCTTTTGGCCAGCTGCACTACAACTATTGAAACCACGGAATCTATGGAAGAAGTAGAAGTTTCAGATCCTTTGCCTATGACTTCTGATGTTGAAGAAGAAGTTCTTGAAGCAGTCGAGGAACCAGTTGAATCTACACCTCCAGAAGTTGAACCAATTGAATTGCCTATTGAGGAAGAAGTGGAGGAACCAGTGGTTGAAGAACCGGAACCAATGATTATCAACGGCAAAACACTTGAGGAAAGACTTGACGATGCATATGAAAATCTTCATGAAGAAGGATCATCTGCAGATCTTCTGGTAGATTTCCCGGATTTAGAACTCGTATTTGAAGACGACCCTGATGATGTAAAAGGATTTTTTCCTGATGAAATACTTCCATTTCACTACTACTACAGCGAAGAGGCAGACAAAACATTTAACCTATGCGGAGTAGGCAGATCGGTTTTTATTTGTGATGGAATGTTAGACAGACCTCTGAGGCAAGAAGATATTGACAGCGGAAGATG
>JANQNG010000038.1 GCA_028279685.1 Candidatus Nanoarchaeia archaeon
GATATCAGGGCATTGATTTTGTGCGCATGCGTGTACTGGTGTGCCGACGTTACATGATTGTCCTAGTGAATCAATATCATCTGGTTGTCCTGTGATGCCACCTTCTCCTGGGCCAGCATCGTAGTTATCGTAGAGATTCGGATCTGCTGTGTGTGTTACCCAGCCACAATATGGGTTTTCCTCTGCGGGTTTGCAGCACATGCTCCAAGGATACGTCGATGAGCAATCTCCGATCACGTTTGCTTCTCCGCTAATGTTCACTTGACTCAACTTCAACACACAATCATACCCTGCTGCACAACTATCAAACAATTCAGGATAGCAATCTGCACCAGGAATCTCAATGTCATACTCATACGTACAATCTTCACTTGTCAAAGGATTATCATGACAAGAAATCGCAGCTTGACTATCAGTAATTCTTACTAACGTTTCATTCGAAGAAGCATCAAATCGCTGCACACTCTGTTCAGCATTACAGCAAATACCATACCGATACGAAACGTTAAAGCCAGCTAACGCAGTAGTAGTGTTCGTTAAATCCATCATATAATGATACACCGCAGGAGTTGTATTACAAGGATCATTGCCAGCATCAAGTTTATCAACATAATGACAATCTAAAGCAGAAACTAGGGAAACTAAGAATAAAAGCATTAGCCCCGGAACCAACACACCTCTCATAGGCTGTTTGAGAAGTCTTTATTTATAAAGTTTACCAGCAGAACTCCTTCTCCTTTAATTTGAATAATTATATATAGGTGTTTCACCACCCTTGATGCATGGGGTTTAGATGGATTGTTTTTACAGGAATAGATGGTGTTGGCAAAACTACACTTTCGAAATATGCTAAACAAATTCTTGGAAAGAAATGTGCATACATGAAAATTCCTCATTTTGATTGGGTCAGAGACATGATTAAACTTTCAGGAGATAACGAACCACTCAAAGATCCTCATACAGATATGCTAATTTTCAGCGCAGGCAATAGGTTAGAAATGCATCTCATAGATAAAGTGGCAAAAGAACATAAGTTTTTGGTAACTCAGAGATGTTGGCTAGATAACTTCCCATACAGATCAGTTCAAGGAACATCTTTACAAACAAGTTTTAATTTCTTAAAACCAGAACGCTTCAGAAAACCAGATATATTATTTTTCTTAAAGTGTCCTTACGGTATTGCATATGAAAGAATTGCCGATGCTAATGGAGACAAATATGAAACTCTTAATTTCATGAAATCATTAGAAAAGGAATTTAATAAGATGTTTGATGATATTCATAAGAAGAAATTTCCTATTGATTTCTCTTCCACAAAAATTATTGAAGTTGATGCAACAAAGGATATTCCAACATTGAAAAAACAAATAAAAGAATATCTTGATGAATTTATTCTGGACCGTAAAAATGTCGATAAATGTCTATGATTTCTCTGTCAGTAAGAGCACTGATAAAATCACAAAATTTCCTCGTATCTGAATATCCTGATTGAAATATTGTTCCTAATTCCGGAACAAGATCTGGAAATGGTTTAAGCATCTTTTCAGGATCTTTCTGCCAAAGTTCATAGAGGCCTCTTATGAATCTCCTTCCTTCATCATGTTTTCTCTTAACTTCATCTTTGTTATGAACTTCTCTTTTGGAAAATGAATAAAGCCATCCAAGTATTTTACTCGCTTCAGGAGGTTTGATAGGAAGTTCTCCTCTGTTAATAATTGGCTGATTCACTTCAAAGAAAGAACTTATGTATCGAGCATATCTGTTATGGCCTTTCAAATATTTATCGAAGGATAGGGAAGGGAATTTGCTGTTAAATGATTCTTTAAGGTCTTCAATATCAAGAGCTCCAGCTCTGAGTGCATCATCAATATCATGAATACTAAACGCAAGGAAATCAGCATATTTAGCAACATATGCTTCATATGTTCTGTGCTCTGAGTTAATAACATAATGTTCTTTAATAGAATCTAATGTTGTTGTTGATTTCAATGGGTTTGGATCTGGTAATCTTTTGATCTCAATATTCCTATCTATGTTAAATCCCTCACTTTCCCAAGGTTCTCCATGTGCTATGATTCCGTATGCTGTTTGTGCTGTCAATTTCTTCCCCTCGAAATAACAGAGAAAACGGAAGCTTTGTTTAGCATGAGAAAATATTTTTGTATCTTTTTCCCAAACGAGATAATCTTGTTTAAGCTCATCAATATCTGAAGTATTTTTTACTTTTTCAAGTATTGGGATTTTTGCTAAATCAAGATCAGGATGATCTTGTTTCAATCTTTCGTAAACATCATTGTCTCTTGTGATCTCTTCAACTGAAGTAAAACAGTAGTATTCCTTACAAATTTCATCTAATTCTTGTTCTCCTGCATGACCGAATGCTGTATGTCCAACATCATGTCCTGCTGCTATTGCTCTAGCTAATCCTTCATTGAGAGAAAGGCCTCTAGCTATACTTTCTGCTAACATTGCAACAACAGCTGTGTGAGATGCTCTTGTCAGTATTTGTTCATCGTTAGGGGATATGAAAATTTGTGTTTTTCCAGCAAGTTTCATAAAATATTTTGAATATGTTATCATATCTATGTCTATGTGGAACGGTGTTCTGAAAGAATGATCGGAAATTAAAAAATCACTAATTTTAACTCTATGTGACTTTCCTGCTTCTGCTCTGCAGTAGGAAGCGTTAGTTGATTTAATTGCGTGACTGCTTAATCTTTTCTCATGTTTTTTTATGAATTTAGCATATTTCTTGTCAGCATCGCGTCTCATGTTAGTGCGAAAGAGAATCTAAATATAAATTTTACTACTTTACAATGGCTTTTATATATGGGTATTTACCAGCAGAATCCTTTTATACAAGTCTTCCTTTCTAGCTGTATGAAAAAGAAATATGCTAAGAAGAGAGATCAGAATAAAGCTACAGCAAAAGAGCATATGGCTTCATTGCTCAAGCAAGCTGAAGAAATCTTCAACAAAAACAAAACATTGGCAAACAGATACGTCAAACTAGCTAGAGAGATTGCCATGAAATTCAAATGTCGTTTCACATCAGAACAAAGAAGAAAATTCTGCAAACACTGCTATTCATTCCTTATGCCAAACAAAAACTGCAGAGTCAGAACAAGAGACGGCATGTTAATCCATTACTGCCTCGAATGCAAAAATTATAATCGCTACAAATATAAGTAGCCCTGCATTACTCTCTTCTACTCACCGATTCCCGAAGGATTCTCATAGAAGCTTAAGATGCAGGGCATAAAAAGAAACTAAGAACCAGTATAAAAAGTTACTGAGAATTTACAACAAAGAGGTTGTACGTTAAGTATATAAAGTATTTTCCTTGCAGAAAATGTTCGATTAGGGGGTACTAATGATGAAGATGGATCCTGTAGAAAAAGCATTGACATTAAGGAAAACATTAATTCGAGACGAAGAGGTTCTTGTTGCTGATTTTAGCAATACCTTACAAGGCAAAGATACATCAAGAGTTATTGATTTGATGCCGAATGTAAGCACAGGAGAATATGTGTTCAGAGCAAAAGTCAACATCAAACAACTAGATCCTCTTGCTGCAAAAGAATATGGAACAACATTCTTCGATATTAGCGAAAAGACAGAAGAAGAGATAGAGGATTTCATTAAAGTGCAGGAATTTGATTTTCCTCTCTGGTTTAAGCATAATGAAGAATTCAATAATGTTCTTGATTACAATACTCCATTTATTATGCAAGTTGCAGGATGTAATTTTCATAACGGATATGAAACAGGAGGATGTTGGTATTGTTTCGTTGATAATGAAAGCAACGATGGTATTGTTGCCACAGGAAAAACATTTCTCAGACCTGAAGATGCAGTGGAGAGCATAATGGCTGCAAGAGAAAAGATAAAAGATGTTTACGCAGAGCAAGGTCTAGACCTAAACATTAAAGTGTTTAGAACATCAGGAGGAGAACCTACGGTCGCGCTTGATTGGATTCTGAATGCGTGGAGAGAGATTGGAGACAGAGGATTAGATTTTGTTGGCCAATTAGATAGTAATCTTTCAACAGGAATGATTGTAGACAGATTCGAAAAAGAGGGTGTTTTTGAAAAGAATATCCTTGAGAAATTAGCAGAATATCCTGTCAAAATTCTCACTGCTATCAAGGGAGTTGATGAAGAAAACTTACAGAATAATGTACAATCTGCTGCTACAATGCAAACGCAGGAATATTCAATTCTAAAATTCTTAAGAGCGGGTTTTGATATTTATCCGCAAATGTATAACCCTAATCCTATGACATTATATAGCTATCTCGAAGACATGGAGAGAGTCATCGACAATTTCTCATTGAGAGTGCATATAGGTCCTCTAAAGCTTTACGGACCAAACAAAAAAAGACTTGAGTTCCAAGCAAAAAAACTAGGGAAAGATCCTGAAGCGTTTATCGAAGAAACCATAAAACAATGGAAAAGCAATTACGAAGGAGGATGCAATGTTATAGAAGATTACTTGTATCATGTTCACGGAACTCATTACAAAAAAGAAGTGCGTTCAGATATAGAACTAACTATTAATGATCATTAAGCATTTCAATACCTATTTCAGCATTATAGAAAAATCTTATTATATCTGTAATAAACCCAGGCTCTTTCGTTTGCATCACAAAATAAAAATCTTTTTTATTCGCGTTCAAACAAATACTTCCTGAAGGTGTTACAACAGTAAGATCGAAGGGAGGTCTCTCTCCTTCGAAGATATCACTTAATTTTTCATCATTCGTCAATATTGCATAGTTCTTTTTACTGAGCCTTGCATACGTATATTTTCTTTCTCGCTCATGAGAACCTTCTGAGTTTCTTCTAACCATGCCTTCATAGAAAAGAGCGATATCTTCAAGTGCTTTCTCTTTGTTTTCAATATCCAAGCGCAATTCAAAACCAGAATCTCCTATTCTTTTTAGAGAGCCTTTCTTAATATCAAGATTTTGCATTTCCATAATAAGATCGGAATGGACAATAATATTTAATGTTATCCCATTTAAAAGATATAAGTACTACTTGCTATGGTGGTACTGCGCTACGTTCTTATGTACAAACCTCAGCTCAAATCGAGTTCTGTCGTAATTCAATATGTATTAAGATGACTGCGCTAGGCAGTTACGAGCTTGCTCGTAACTACAAAGTACACTACCTCGCTCCGTTCTCTTCTATAATTGATCTCGGAATCGATTTTTAGTGAATCTGAAGATATATTTGAAAACTCCGCTAGGAGGTAGTGTACTTTGGCAGTACCACAAGGTGCAGTAGTGCTTATACTCTAAGAAATCTTACCTTTACAACCTCTGTCTACAGTGATATTCTTCGAACCAGCTTGTACATGTTTATCTTCAAAATACACACCATCTTCTTTAGCAACTAATTTTACAGCAGCAAACTGCTTAATGCTAATCTGATTTGTGTTAGGAGTGCTTCCTTCAATAATCACTTGTGTTCCCACAGGAGCATCTGCTTCTAGCACACCTAGTTTATCTCCCTCAGCAACAGCCAATAACATTCCCTTAGAAACCACTCCGCGCAATTTAGCAGGCTCTAAATTAGTTACAACAATCACTTTCTTGCCAACCAACTCTTCAGGAGTATAATATCCTGCTAGTCCAGAAACAATTTTTCTTTGTTCATTTCCCAAATCAATGGTTTCAATATACAACTTCTCAGCGTCAGGATGTTTTTCCACGTTTACAATCTCAGCAACTTTAAGATTCAACAAATCGAAACCTTTCTTCTCTTGCTTACCACCATACTTTGAATGCAATTCCTCAATCTTCTTATTATCGATCTTCTCAAACAATACATCCTTACGACTAATCTTCCCTTTAACAGAAAACTTACCAAGATCATCCCACTTCCAGGAATTCCCGTTCACGTATGAGAGAATCGTTTTTGATGTATCTGGCAAATAAGGCTGTATTAATATTCCCAAATCCTTAACTAAAGCCACAAGCACAAATAATACTGCTCGGGCACGATTAGGATCGTCCTTTATTAACTTCCAAGGTTCATTTGCTTGGAAATACTGATTACCTAGCTTAGAAATATGCATGATTTGTTTTAATCCTTGTTTCAATTCAGCTTTCAACAAGAAATGCTTAACAGTTTCAAACTCTCCCTTTATATTTTTCAAAAATACTTTATCTTCTTCATTCAAATCAGCAACAGGAATATTTCCTTCGAAGCTGCGTTCAATAAACATCAACGTTCTATTCACCAGGTTTCCAAGATTAGCAACGAGTTCATTATTGTTCTTCTCCTGGAAATCCTTCCAGGTAAACACAGTATCAGACGATTCTGGTCTATTATTTAATAAATAATATCTGAAGACATCTGCTTTGATTCCTGAATTAATAGCATCATCACCGAACACACCGATTTTATTTGATTTAGAGAATTTGCCTGATTCATAGTTCAAATACTCTGTGGAACTAATCTGATGCAATGTTGTCCAATTCCTACCATCAGCTAGCAATGATGAAGGAAATATGATGGTGTGGAAAGGAATATTGTCTTTGCCCATGAACTGATATAATTCAACCTCAGGATCAAACCACCATTCTTTCCAATCCTCGAATCCTTTTGCTGTGATTGAGATATATCCTATGCATGCATCGAACCAAACATAAAATACTTTGTTCTCAAATCCTTTTTTCGGAACAGGAACACCCCATTTTAGATCACGAGTAATACACCGAGGTTTCAATCCGTCCTTAAGCCAACCTTCTGTCATAGTTCTTGCATTTTGTGACCAAACTTTTGATTTAGTCTGCATCCATTCTTCAAGCAAAGGTTTTATTTTAGGAAGATCAAGAAACAAATGTCTGCTCACTTTTTTTACTGGTGTTGCGCCTGATAATTTTGAGACAGGGTTAACTAATTCAGTAGGATTCAGCATATGTCCGCAATTATCGCATTGATCACCATTCGCTTGCTCAAACTGACAATGAGGACAAGTGCCTTGTACAAATCTATCTGCAAGAAACATATCCTTTTCAGGATCATACATTAACTCCATATCTTCTTCTCTGATATAACCATTCTTATCTAAGTTAGCGAAGATACTCTGCGTAATTTCATTATGCTTCTCTGTAGAAGTTCTCCCAAAAACATCAAACGAGATATTGAACCACTCATAGATTTTCTTATGTACTTGATAGTATTTGTCACATAATTCTTTAGGTGTTAATCCTTGCTCCATAGCAGTTTTTTCGGTAGTGGTGCCGTTTTCATCAGTACCGCAAACATATTTAATATTACTTCCAATGCTTCTGTGGAATCTGGCAAAGACGTCTGCAGATAAAACAGCCCCTATGAGATTACCTAAATGAGGGACATTGTTCACGTAAGGCAACGCACTCGTAACAAGGATTTTAGCCATAGAGACTAGAAATCTCCACTGTTTAAATGATTTTCTACGAGGAAAATGCATTAAAAAAGTTTAAATAGCTACGGGATAACGATGCTTGTATGTCAGATAGAATTCAGGTAATGATTATTGTGATTGTTGTGGTGATAGTTTCTATTCTTGCTATTTTATTGGCGTTGAATCAGCGTACGCTTAAAGGAGGAGCCTTTATTGTTTCTGAGCCTGATGATGTATTGATGTTTACGTTGTATGAGACAAAGAATATTAATGGCCATGATATACGACTTGAGCGTTTGTCTCATAATATTGCTGTGTTTTCGGTTGATGGGAGGCCGTATGAGATTGGCTATGGTTCTAGCGTTAATCATGGTGGTGTTCGTGTTGAGTTTATGAAAATGTCTTTGGATGATAAATGGGCTTCGGTTAGGATAGAGCCTGTTGCGGGAGCAGGAGAACAACAGCAAGAGATTCCTGATGAGCCTCCAGAGGAACAAGAAGAGCAGGGAGAGGATCCTCCTGAACAACCTCCTGATGAACCGCCTGTTGATCCTGGTGATGAAGAAGATGAAGAGGAAGAAGAGCAACCACCTGAAATTCCGCCAGAACAACCTCCTGTTAATGAGTCTCCTGAGGATCCTCCTGAACAACCACCTACAGAAGAATGCAGAGAAGTCAAGTTCGGAACTATGTTCGATGCATCTTACTTCAGAAACGATGAGAATTTCAGAAATGAATTTCTTAATTATTTCTATTCTGGATTCCTTGCAGGATCACCTAACTTTTGGTTTACACAACCAGAACAAGGAGTCTATTCTTTCGCTGCTCTTGATTATATGGTAGATTTTTTAGAAAATGAAGGAAAAGAATATGGTTTATACCATAATATACTTCTCCATGTTCCTGAAAAATGGCCTCAGTGGTATGTTGATTTATCTCAGGAGGAAAGAAGAGCTGCGCTTGAAGCTCATACAAGGACAGTGGTCAGTAATTTCGAAGGAAGAATTCCTATATATAATGTTGCCAATCATCCAATGCTTAAGCCATGGAATGATCCTGGATTTGGATACATGGGTACGGGTTGGTCAAGAGAAGAATTAATAGCTAATGCATTGAACTGGGCGCATGAAGAAGATCCTAATGCCATACTCATCATCAACGAAGGAGGAGATACAAGCTTAGATAGAGGAATACAGATTAACACCACAGTTTCTCAAATGTTTGTTGATATGGTTGAGGAAATAATAGAAAGAGGAGGTCATTTGGACGCTATAGGTGTTATGGGACATCACGGCATTATAACAGGAGAACTTATACCTACTGAAATACTGGATGCATCATGGGAGATTTTAGAAACGTTAGAATTACCTATTTACATTACTGAATTTGATGTTAGTTATGATTGGACATCGGAATATTTGGATGGCATTTTTGATCCTGAGGCAGTGTTTGTAACGGATGATGGTACATCGTATGATAATTATTGGGAGTATCAGGCATGGGCACAACGAGCAGGTATTGAATATTATCTTTCAAAGCCTTCCGTTGTTGGAATATATATGTGGGGGGTGGTTGATAGTCCTCAATCTTGGAGGGAAGGCATTAATATTTATGATTATGATATGTCTGTGAGTCCTCCGGTGCTCTATAAGAAACCTGCGTATTATGCTATTGAGGATTATCTTATTGAAGCAAAGAACAATCAAGGCATATTGACTGTGTGCGAATAAAGAAGAATATATCTTGTGTAATTTAGTTCTTTATATCAGTTACTTCAATCAAATCAGTCAATGGAATTACACGTCTATATGAATCTTTCACTTCAGCAATTCTATAAATATTATTCAACTCAAATAGAAATTCTAATGCTTTAGAATCATTTTGAGGCTCATAATGAATACTCAAAGAAGGTTTTAATGTATCACATTTGTAAATTATTTTTGTTTTTGGTCCCTTTCTGTTTCCTTGGCCACGTTTATAAGTATTTTCTTGATGAACCCATAAATGTTTTAGAAACGTAGATTCTTCATCTTCTTTGAAACCAAGCCTCGATGCTATGTTCTTTATATGAACGTGTTCAGGCTCTTGATCTGTATCAACGTGGTAAAATTCAACCATATAGCCAGGAATAACAAATAATATATAAAATTTTAGTAAGTAAATAAGATTTAACCTACAAATATAGCTCTTTTACTCAGATGTTTTGGTAATGGCAGTTTCTTCCAAGGTTTGCCTTCAATTTTTTCTTTGATGTATTTAATAAAATCTTCCTTCGAGAATTCTAAAATATCTTTCTGTCCTCTTATTCTAACTTTGAGTTTTCCTGATGACATTTCATCATCACCAATAACAACAATCAAAGGAGCCCATTCTTTCTCAGCATTACGAACGCGTTTACCAATACTTTCAGTGTTATCATCGACATCTGCCCGTATTTTATTCGTTATTAACTCGTCCGCTAATTTATCACAATATTGTAAATGCTTATCAGGGCTTACAGGAATCACGCGTACTTGTGTAGGACATAACCATAGTGGTAATGTGGCAGCACGCCCTTCTTTCTGTTCTTTAGCAGCTCTTTCCAATAATGCATAAACTACTCTTTCCACAGCACCAGAAGGAGAACAATGTAATATAATTGGATGGTGTCTGTTGCCGTCAGGACCGGTAAACTTTATATCGTAATCAATACCATTCATGACATCAATTTGATCTGTTGACAAAGCAGAGGCCTTATCCAAATTATCAACATAATTGAATTCATATTTCAGAAGGAAATAAAATTTCTGTTCATCCCACATTTCCAACAATGCAGGTTTGCCGTATGTTTTCACTAAATTATGAATGAGTTCTTTGTTCTCTTCATAGAATGTTTTTGTTACCCTGATTGCTAATTCTAGATTTTCAGGGCCGAAGTCAAAACCTTTCACTGTATTGAGACATAAGTGAAATCTGTTCATGAATTCATCTTTAGCCTGATCAATATCCTGGCATAACGCATGCACATCAGGCATGGTAAATGCTCTCAGTCTTCGTAATCCAGACAACTCACCTGATTGTTCTCTTCTGAATGAATAGCGTGTCATCTCATAAAGTTTCAAAGGTAAATTTCTGTAAGATAATGTGCTATCGTGCGCTATAAGAAATTGTCCGAAGCAAGCAGCAAACCTAAGAAAGAACGTTCTTTTATCTGATGCAATCTGATATTGTCGTGCAGGAAATTTATTGAGATATTTTTCTAACGTAGGATGTTTTATGTCGTACATAATAGGTGTCTCAACTTCTAATCCTCCATAATCAACAACGGTGTCAGTAACAAATTCTTCAATAAGCTTTTTCATTAGTCTTCCTTTTGGATAATACCTGAAGTTTCCTCCATCTGATGCAGGCTCGTAATCGACAAGTTCTAATTTTTTCATCAAAGGAATATGTGGAGGTTCTTTTTCAGCAACTCTTACTTTATTCTTTTCATATGAGGCAAATTTCTTCAATACAGGATAGTTTTTGTAATCAAATTTGTCAATGGGTTTCAGTTCACCATCAAGGTCAAGGATAAACCAGTTTGATTTCAATGTTTCTTCTGCTTTCAACGCAGCAGAAACGACTTCTTCTTCACTAGAAGGGCTAAATGATCGTGATAATTCAGATAAAGGATGTCCTTTGCAAGAGATATTAAATGATTTATACCAGCCGAATGGTGCTCTTGATACTTTATAGTTTTTTGATAATATTTGTTCTGCATCCTTCATCACTTGTTCTGCTACTTTAGGTTTACTCAAACTAGGACTGAGATGAGCATAGGGATAAAGCACAATGGTGTCGGTTTTCACCTGACCTGCAATATCCTCGACTTGTGCAACATACTGCTTGACAGCTTGTTTTGCATTGGATTCATCAGCTTCTTCAACGGCAGTAAACACTACTAAACACTCTTCTACTCTCTGTTTCTCTTCTTTGACACCTTCTTCCGCCGTTTTCATAGCTTTCTTCTTAGGCTCAAATTCAATGAAATCCGCGTGTATTGCTAAAATCTTCATATTACCTGTAAATGCCTTTTTTTTATAAAATCTGCGATATTTTCGATTTTTTCTCAGAAACGCATGTTTCCCCTGTAAAATAGTGAAAAAACAGTAATGTTTAAATAAGGCGGTTATATCCTCTCTTCATGGAAAATAAAATCAATCAAACGCTTTTGTCATACAGAGATAATCCAAAGCGAAGAACGCTTTATGAAATTATTGGATATGAGATGCCTGAAGGAAATAAAGCTGCTATGGAAAGTATAATGCTCTCTTTCGGTTCTGATGATCTGACAAAGAAGCTTAATGACGGAGTATATGATGTTCTTAGAAATTTTCATGAAAAATTTAAACATGTATGGGATCTTGTTGTGTGGGTTGCTCCAGGAGTAGAGTATAAGAATCCTTTGCTTGATGCAAATCATGAAGTGGTAATGCATGCGGCGCAAATTATAACATGTATGGAAAAAAGAAGAACATATGATGAATGGGTTTGCAGCAATAAAAAAGATGAACAATTTACCTATGCTGCTGATTTGATTCAACGATTCAAAGATATTCAAGAGGCAGATTATAGAATTCAACGATATGCAAAAGGAAAGTATTCTGTTATTAGGCAATTTGAAGAAATGACTGAATGCAGCATAAGTCAGGAAGATAAGCAAAAAGAATTAGAAAATCTTGATATGAGAGCAATTCCTGGGAAAATACAAGAACTTCTTGATGAGCTAAATATCTACGATGAAGAAAGAATAAAAGATGCCGGACGTATGAATCCCTTTTATGGGATGTCTGCTTCTCTGAAGGCAATAAAAACTGATTAGCGAACGTACTCTATAGCATTAATAAATCCATTTGCCATCTGTTTGTAATTGCAGACTTTCTTGACGATTCTCTTGGATGCTGTTCCCATTTGTTTTGGTTTCTTCGAGAGAATTTTCTGCATGGCGTATTTCATGGCTTCAATATTCGATTCTTCAACCAGGTAACCGTTTTCTCCATCATGGATAAGATCAAATGCAGCACCAACGGCTGAAGTGGCAATTACTGGCTTGCCTATACTCATGACTTCATTCAATACTAATCCCCACGCCTCGCAATTTTGATTCTGGGAATCTAAAAATCGTGTAGGTAACACAAATACATCTGATAAAGTATAGTAGTAAGGAACATCATCATAAGAAACGTTTCCAACGAATTTTACGTTTTTGATGTTGAGCTTTTTAATTAATTCCTGACATTCTTTTTTGAAAGGGCCATGGCCACCAATCATTAAGAATATATCTTTACGTTCCTTTTCTAAGCGAGCAAATGATCGTATTAGATTATCGAGCCCTTTGTATTTCACAATCCTGCTGAGATAGAGGAATACTTTCTTTTCTTTGGGAAATTTCTTCTTAATTTCTGCGAGTTTTTTCTTTGTGCGTTTTTTCTTTGAGAGATCTTCAGCAGTATCGAATGCGGTAAAGATTTTCTCTTCAGGAATACCGTGCTTCATCATAAATTCTTTTGCTTTCGATCCTGCAGCAACTAAAGCATCACTTTTTCTAAGAATATGTTTCACTATAGGCCACGATAATTTTGCTTCTTTGGTTTTTGGCCATCGCCATTGCTCTTCGAATAATATTAATTTGCATCCTGTTAGTTTTTTTACTAAATACGCAATATGTGATCCAAACATGGCTGAATCAGAAGTGATGAGTATATCGTATTTTTTCTTCATAAGAAATGTGAATAGTTTTGTGGTGAATCCCATCTTGTAGGGAAAAAAAGGTTTTTCTTCAAAGTCATAGACGTTCTTCAATCCTTTGAAGATTACATTATAGCGTTCTTTATGCTGCTTTGCAGAATGAGTGAAAATGAAGTCAATATCATACTTCTTTTGCAGACGTTGAAATAGCTCTAACCGATAAGGTCTCAACGCCATATGGATACATCCAATTCTCATATTTCGAAGAAGAAATGATTGTATTTAAAGATTGCTCACTTATAAAATATGTTGTGAAGAATTAGTTTTTGTATACTTGAGCTCTTGATCCTATGCTTTCGAGAGTAACATCTTTTAGTATATCATTTATCAAAACTTCTTTTTCTTCTGAAGTTCTCAGTAGTTCGTTAATAGCCTCTTTATCCAGCATAATAGCATGAATTCCTTTATCCTGCAGCTCCCGAATGATTTGGAGACTCATCCCGACTGCATGGTCTGCCTGAAAATAATGCTTATCCATATCAGGCATGGTCAATATCATTTTTTTTGCGTTTGATTTTGATAAAAGATCATACTCTCTTGAGGTATAGAGTAAAATTTCTTCTTCCTGTATATTCTTCGGGTCCGATGAAACAACAACATCCCCAGAAAAAAGCCCTCCTCCTACGATAAAATCGGTTTTAAGCAATACGTCATAATCTTCTATATCGCTTAGCATGCGTATATTATAAGCTTCAGGAAGCCTGTAGGTTCTTTCTTGTACAAAATAAGCTTTTCCGTCTGAAACTATTCCTTCGAACTCAACTTCATCATTATATAATTCAGCAATCCATTCTAAGCTAATCAAATTATTTGGAGATAATTTACCAAAACTTTTCTTTGTGGCGGAAATATGAAAAGATGGAGTTTTTACTATAAAATAATTGTTTAATGCCAGAGGGATGTCAAAGGCAGAAACATCAACATTTTCTATTTTTAATGGATTTTCTTTGAATATCACATCAATACTATCTAATCGAATTCCATTTGTAATACTTGTTTTATAATTATTGGCCAAATTAACTGTTCTGTGTTCTCCATCGTAAAAGGTAATTGAAATGTTCTTATCTCCTCTGACAATCTTGCTTGGCAAGCCTACTGTTGTGGTAACGGAAGAACGTCCTAAAAAATAATCTTTGCTATTGAACACAAATCCAGTATCTAGAACACCAAATGCAGTTAACGTTTTTTCTCCATATTCTTGTCTTAATGTTCTGAGTTTTGCAGGATTTATTTGTGTAAGTACTGCTCTTGCTCCGGAATCAAGAACATTCTGATATTGTATGATAAAACCTTTCCAGCTTTCTTCAAAATTATCTGGAGAATACAAGCAGGGTCCTGAATGAAATTTACCTGGCTTTTCATCAGGATCAGAACTGCGTACCATAATTATTGTAGGTTTTTGTAGTTCTGAAGTGAGTTTTTTATATGCTTGTTTTAAAGTGTTATCAACTTCTTTGTCCATAACAGCACCAAAAAAATTTGGAATACGAATAGGGAATTTAGGACGCGGAAATTTTCCACCCCTTACTTTTTTACGATATACTTTAAATATTTGGACTAAATTAGTTAATCCACTTGTTTTAAGCCCGAAACTCTCAGGATCTGCGTTTCTATAATCGCGTTTAAATACTATATCCATAGATGACGAGAATTCAGCATACAATATAAATATTCCTTAGAAGCATCAATAACTAAATTTAAATATAAGATTTTCTGTAGTTGAGCTATAGAGAGGTGTGCTTATGAATAACGAGATGAAGAACAGAACCATGCTTGCTATTGTTGCAATTGTTGCGATAGTGGGAATCATAGTGATAGTTGCGAGTTAGGCACTACTAACATTAGTGCGAATGCATTAATCCCGATATGAAGCCTGCATCAGTTATATTGCTTGTTTTTTTACAAATTGCTTGAGTATCCTGATATATTTCTCTATTTTTTCTTTCTCTTTCAACCAGTATTGTCTTGATATAGGTTCTCCATAGTATTGTATCTTGTTTCTTTTCTGTCTCAACTCTTCAAAGAGTTTCAAGGGTATTTTGGTTTTTTTACAGACGTATGCAAAACAGCAGTAATGAGATGCAGACTTCTTACCATCTAATCTTAAGATGGCATCTGAGAGTGATTTCAAACAATCATAATAAAGCTTGAAGACAACGCTGCATTCATAATTCGTCGATGTCGGTATTTTCTTTGCAATATCTGCGTTATTTTTTGCCAAGAGAAGCATATGTTTGATTTTTAGTTTGTTTATGGGGATGTCTATATATTGATGTTGTTCAGCGCATTTAGCAGTTGCTTTTTCAGTATTTTTGGATCTTGCCATTGTACTTTGAGGAAATCATAGTTTCCTTTAATTACATGACCTTGTATGATATTATTCATTAAGCTTTCTCCTATTTTTTGGAAATCTTTTCGGGTATGGCCGGAAAATACTTGTATTTCTCTTTTTAATTCTGATTCAAATTTCTGCAAATTAATTGTACTTTTCCCATAGATGAATATATCTATATCGCTTTTTGCGTGCCAATCCCATCGAGAGAAGCTTCCGAATAGTATCACTGTTTCGGCAGGAATAGAAGCAAGATAATTCAATAGACCTGATTGATGTAGTTTTTGTAGACCATAGATATTTTTTCTGTTTTTGAAAGAAGGATTTCCAGTGTATGCAATGAAATAGGGCATTTTGTTCTTTGGCTTGATTTTTTTTATGATGCCTTCTTTGATGAGTCTTTGTAGCCATTTTGTTACATTAGATCGAGATATGCATGTTTTTTTTACGATCTCTTCAAAATGCCAAGGCCCTGAATAATTGAAGAATAAGTCGAGAATAATGTCTTCTTTGCTTGGCTTCCCCATTTTAGTTCTGTTAAACAGAACTATTATTTAAATATTTATTGATATGGGTGTTTGATGTTTTCATTTAAAAACAACCTTTAAACAATACCAAAATGCTTTTATACTACTGGTGAGTTTCGACCGTATGATGAACTTAGAAGAAGTAAAGGTATACGATCCAAAATCAGATGGTATTGATTATGAATGTTTTAAAAAAGTGTGGGAAGTATCTGAAGCTGCTCAGGATATACTATTTGATTTTGTGTCTAATAAAGTTTTAAATTCTGAAATTAATAATTCAGAAAAGTTTAAGGATGCGTTATATGGTGATGATGGACTTTTTGCAAAAGAAGACATTGAGAGTGTTCTTGTTTGTGCTGGAAAAATTCAACATAAATGTGAAGAAGAACCAGATGATTCTTTTTTAGAGAAAATAGCTGAAGACAATAATTCCATGATCTTTTGCTATTCTGGTCCCAGGATAATGGATTCATTCATTAAAGGAGATGGGTTAAAAAAACCTTCGAAGAAAACTCGAATTTACGATCCTAAAAAAAATGGCATAACCTATACGGTTATGGAAGCGATTGGGGAAATAAATCTTAATGCGCATATATTTATAAAACTACAGATGATTAAAACGTTCCTCAAATCAACCATTGATGGAGTTCCTGTTATGGACTTTGCGCAGCAGTATCTTTCTGATCACGATGATGCAGCATATGTTGCATTTGTTGGAGATAAACACTATAGTTTGCCTGCTCGAGATGGTAATGAAAAGAGAAAGCAGCTTGCAAAGAAACATGATGCTGTTGTTTTTGTTCTTGCAGGAGAAACAAAGTGGGACAACGCGAGCAAGTAATCAATCCATACTTAGTCAAGCAAAGGTTTATGATCCAAAAAATGTTTCTATTTTGAAGAAAAGATCAAAGAGAAATTGTAAATGATCAGAACATCCTGCCAACAATATCCATGGTATAAAGAATAATAGCTTGTGATTGTTGTTGTGAAGGTTTGAACGTGGTTTGCTTCTTGTGAACTGAGAAGATTCTTGCCTGGTTAATTAAATGCACTTGCTGTTTTAACGCAGGATCTAAATCAATACCTTGGTCAGATAACTTTGCGATAATATTTCCTAATCCAATGCCTGGACTTTTCTCCAACAAATCATTATTTGTTTTTTCAAAATACATCCTGTGCAAACAAGTTTCTAACACGCGACCGCATAAGATAACGCATGCACGATAGCATCTATTTGCGTAGCACTTTTCTAATTCATTGATATCAGCGTACACTTCGTCCTTTATTTCTGTGGGAAGTTTTGGTTTCTTAATGTTAAATTTCCCTTTTGAAGTATTTTCTGGCAATGATCGTGCTATCAGACTAAGTTTTACACATTGATTGAATAAAGCTTCATTATCTTGCAATGTATCAACGAGTGCATATGCTTCTTTGTATTTTTGCTCATTCAAAGATCTTACCTCACCTACAGAATCCTTCAGGCTGGTAATAGCTTTCTTAATGCGTCTTGCAGCAGTCTCTTCTTTATGCTTTCTGAACTCCTTAGATATCTTTGCGTCTTGTTTAGGCTGTGATTTGATAGCTTGTTCAAGAGCTTCTACATCTTGTTTGAAACCCATTATTTCATCATATCAAGCGTTGTATTTAACAGTTTAGTTTTTCGTCTCTTCCGAAACATTTATATACTGTTTTCACTAAGTTTTTAAAGAATTAGATTGGAATATAGGGAAAGGGGTAACAATGAGCACATTTAGAGAGACCATAGCATTTTTTGACAAATTAGGCGTTTATGATGTAGTGTTGCCCTTCTTGTTGATCTTCACTATTGTTTTTGCTATGCTTGAAAAAACAAAGATTCTTGGCCTTGAAGAGGGCAAATACACCAAAAAGAATCTTAATAGTCTTGCCGCTTTTGTCATTGCTTTTTTTGTTGTAGCATCAACAGAGATGGTGAGGATTATCAGCCAAGCTATAGCAGATATTGTTTTGCTCCTCCTTTTATCGACAGGATTTTTGCTACTTGCAGGATCATTCCATCAAGAAACTGACAAATCGTTCTTCCTTGAAGGCAATTGGAAGAAATTCTTCATGATTGTGATGGTCATCGGCATATTCCTTATTTTCCTTAATGCATTAGGATGGTTGCAGATGGCTTATGATTTCATACAATATCACTGGGATGGTGCTGTATTCGGCTCCATTGTTATGTTGATAGTGGTCGTTGGTGCTATCTTTTTCATACAAGGAGATGTTAGATCAAAAAATAAAGAAAAAAGCTCAGATTGAGGTGAAATTTAATGGACTTTCGTGACTTTATAGTACAACTCGAATATTGGGGAGTTGCAGATGTGCTGCTACCGTTTCTCTTAGTTTTCACGATAGCATTTGCCGTCATGCAAAAGACGAAATTGCTTGGTGATGAGAAAAAGGGAAAACGATTCCATCTTATTGTGTCATTAGTGCTAGGCTTTAGTTTCATCTTTCCTCATCTCCTAGGATGGTATCCTTACTACTCAGATCCTGTTGATATTGTGAATAGAGTGCTGCCGAATATAGCCATTATTATCATAGCGGTGATAATGCTGCTCTTGATGCTCGGCAGTTTCGGTAAAGGATACGATGTATCGAAATCGAAATGGCTTTCGAATGCTGCTGTTATCTTCTCTATTGTTGCTGTTATTTACATCTTTGGAACATCAGCAGGATGGTGGGGAAGTGGCTTCCCAAGAATTCTTGATTTCCTTAATGATCCGAATACGGTTTCGCTAATTGTTGCAATACTTGTATTTGGATTAATTATCGGTGCTATTGTGAGCGATCCTGATAAAGAAGGTGGTGATGAAGACAAAGGATTGAAAGGATTTTTCAAGGACCTTCACAAAGGATACGGAGGAGATGACTGAAGTTGGCTTCACTGCTTGAGATAGGACTCCTGGATAAGATAAGCGCAGCATTTATGTTTATTCTTGTCTGGATTATTGTATTTGGGATGCTCGAGCTTTTGAAAGTTTTTGGTGAAGGTAAGAAGAATCTCAATTCCTTATTAGCATTTGTTGTGGCGATGCTTGCGATCATCTACAAACCATTTACATCGTTTGTTAATTTTTTTACACCGTGGATTGTCGTGATTATTCTCGTGTTGTTTTTCATTATGTTTGGTATGAGAATGTTCGGTATGAAGTCAGAAGACTTGCATAAGGCTATACTAGGCAAAGATGTTTGGCCATGGATACTCGTGGCAGTTATGCTTGTTGTGATTATTGGTATTTCGACGGTTGTTGGTCAGGAATTGCTGGAGAAACAATCTGATGTTACGACTTCCGAAAATAGGGAAGTAGTCTTAAGTGATGTTAATGCCTCTCAAACACAAGCATCAAGTTTTCATATTTCAAATGAACAGAATCTTCCTGATCAGCCCATAGAGTCGAGTGATTTCAAAACGAATCTTGTGCTGACGTTATTTCATCCGAAGATGGCTGGATTATTCTTCATGCTTCTGTTGGGAGCATTTACTGCATTGATTATTGCGAGAGAATCGAAACCAAGATGATCAATCTTGTGCGGTTTTCCATAAGAATTCAAAGTAGTTCTTATAGGATTCATAAACATCTTTATGTTCGATGATTAATCCTAATAATGGTTCAACCCACATAACCATAGCAACTTTGTTATCATAGATAAAGGTGGAAACCCTTGAATTAACTTCTTGGGGAACATATTTTATCTGCATATAATCATAGCATTGCCCTGGTTTTTTTTTAATGTTCATAATAACTTTAAACATTATTTTGTTTTTTATTCTTTCTTTCTCATAATTTTCATAATGATGTCCTAGCATATCTTTTGAATGATGCTCTGAACCAAAATCAAGAATCTCTGTTTTTGAGTTTGCTAAATCTTTTAGAATTACTTTGATGCCCGCTATGCCTTTGTAAGTGTGAATATCTTGTTTCTGTTTTGCAGAAGAAAAATCTGCTGTAAGCAATGGGATGATTGAAGTAATTTCTTGCAGATTGTTTACTTTTTCTTCAATGATGTGGTTAATATGTTCTGGATTGCTTGCCTCAAACAGCATTTTGTTTTCTTTGGTGATTTGACTCACTAATCCTTTCTCTCTTAATCCCCTAAGTGCATCATATACAGCAACTCTGTGAATGCCTGAATGTCTTGAAATTTCGTTTGCTGAAGATGAGCCAAGCTTAAGCAATGATATATAGCATTTTGCTTCATTTGGGCTCAATCCTAGATTTCTGAGCTTTTCTTGGATGTTCATTGTGTTGTAATGGGTATTACTACACATATATAAAAGTTATTGTTGAATCCAACCTAACAAGAGGGGGATACATTATGAAATGGATACTACTAGCGATAGCTTTAGCTCTGTTAATAACAAGTTGCACAGGATATGTGGTACATGAAGATTCTGTAATCATAGGTGCAAATCTTGCCATGACAGGAAAGTTTGCGATATATGGAATAAATGAACAAAATGCGATAACACTTGCGTTAGAAGATCTTAATGAAAAAAACAATAAGAAGATAAAATTAATTGTTGAAGATAATCAAGGAGAACCTGCTAAGGCAGTTACTAGTATGAAAAAGCTTATTGAGATTGATGATGTTGATGTTTTATTCAGCGTATTCACCCATATAACAAAAGCGGTTGCTCCTTTAGCTCAGAATGCGGAGAAAATACTTTTGTATCAGTCAACATTTTCTGAAATGGCTGAAGAGAATTCATATGTGTTCAGAGATTATTATGATTCTGGCGAAAGTGGCAGAGTTTTAGCAGAGTATGCTCTTTCTCGAGGAGATAAAAAACTTGTTTACGTAGGAGAGATTAGCGATCAATGTGAGTTGGTTTATCAGATGGCTTCCTCTGTTGAAGAGATTGTTATGCTGGATAAAAAGACTTATGACACAGAAGAGAAGGATTTCAGGACATTATTGCTTAAGGCAAAACAGCACAATCCTGATGCGTTTATTATGTGTGCTTGGCGGCATGAAGATTTGATTATGAAGCAGATGCATGAACTGGATATGCTCGATATACAAACCTATCAATTGGTTGCGCCTATGCTGCCTTCTTCATCGACGGCAAATCCTTATTTCAAATTAAATAAAGCTGTTTCATCTTGGTATAGTTATGTCAAGGGACGGGAGCAAGGAGAGGTAAAAGCATTTGTTGAACGATACGTTGAAAGATTCGGTGAAGAACCTTTAGAGGACACAGTATATGTATACGATTCTTTTATGTTCCTTGGTGAAGCAATTCATGCTTGCGGTACTCCTGATGCGGATTGTCTAAGAGAGTATCTTTTATCTCGTGAATACGAAGGTCTCTCAGGTAGTATTGCTTATGATGCGAAGGGAGTTGCTAACAGAGAAGTATTGTTAATTCAATACGGAGAGGATGGTTGGGAAGAGATTAGTAGAGCATCATAGTGGCAATAGATTTTGCTTTTTTTGCTTTTTCTCCTACTGTCATTATTCTTAGAGCAGTGTTTGTCATTTCGCCTACATAGTTTTCTTGGCCTTTCGTTCTAATAGCATAATCATGTATTTCAAGAATAGAGTCTTTTAACTTATCTGTTATTCCAAACTCGTCAAAATAAGGTTGCAATTGTTCAGCGAATCCAACAAGAAATACAAACTTTTCTGATGAATATCTCGAGCTTTTTTGAGTTTCTTCGTTTTCTGCAGCAATCATGGTATTAATGACATCAGCTATCTTGTCCATGTCTCTGGCTATATAATGTTTGATGCGATCAGGGAGATGGTAATGTGTATTGCTGTCCAAAAAATCAGGAGCACGCACTTCATTAAGAAATTCTCTTCCAATATTAGCAAATTCCGTTCCATATCCTTGATAAAATTCAAAATTTGCTTTAATTTGATCATTATAATCCGTCCAACCTTGATAAGCTGCGATCTGTTCTTGTTCTATTGCAAGAGCATAGTAATGATTGCCTGATTGGTTCTCAAGATATTTAAAGTGATTAATGAAGAAATCAGTATTGAATCCTTTCATTACCATATCAGAATGATCTGCTGCTATCACCTTTGCTTCCAGAACAGGTCCTTCAGATTTTTTTTCGCAGCCGGATGAAAAGTTAAGGAAAGCAAGAAGTGTTAATATGCTTCCACATGTTGCCATATTCAAAGTTTTTACAATCATATAATAGTAACAATTAAATCATTTATAAAGTTTTCGGTTTAGCTAATCTGCTTTACTTCCCTCTTATCTTTTTTCATTGCTTCGATGACTTCTTTGTCTGTGAGAATTTTATTCTTAGCACCTATGTGCTTGATAACAGATTCTGCGTTGATAATACCTCGTATCATAGAAGTAGGGACATTCTCTTCTTTGACTAATCCAGCAACAAAGCCTGAGGCGAATGCGTCTCCTGCGCCTGTTGTTTCTGCGATCTTTATATCATCTCGTGCTTTAGTGAAGAATAGCCCGTCCTCGTTCTTGCACCAAGTGCCTCTGGATCCATCAGTGACGCATACGATAGGAACATATTGTTGTAGGGTTCCTGTAAGGTGCGCTTCGTCTCCTTCCCCAACCAATAAGATAGCCTCGTCCCTGTTCAATATCAAGACATCACATTGAGAGAGTATATCTTTAAGATACTCAATCCCTTGCTTGCACTGATATTCAGAAGGATTGAAAGCAAATTTTGTATTGGGATGTTCTCCTAGAACTTTTTTTAATGTATCGAAGCTTATACCTAAGAGACTCGAAGAATAAATCCATTTGGCACTAACATTTTTTACTTCATCATATTCGAGTGCATCGGATGCTTTCTTGAATGCTAAAATAGTTCTATCCTGAGCAACACTATCGAGAATAATGGAATAGTTTGTCTGTTCAGTTCCTTGTACGCCAATGAATTCAATATTTTCTTTTTTCAGCATTTCAATGATCTTTCTGCCGTTGAGATCTTTTCCTACTTTGCCGAGGTATGCTGTCTTTAGTCCCATACGAGAAAATGTAACTGCTGTGTTCGTGCCTCCGCCACCTATGGTAAAACGTAGTTGCTCAATTAGGATTTTGCTGCCGGTAGGGTATGCTATGAGTTCTTCTGTCTTATCATGTGTTTTGATGGTGATAAATTCTACGTCAGTATGCGCAAATACATCTACGGTAGCGCTGCCAAAACAGACAACGTCAAATTGCGGCGTATCGAATTCCCAAGTCATAAGACACCTCCCATGTTTCTTTCGGGGCATGTTGTTTATAAATGTTTACCCAATATAGTATGAGCCACCCTGCTTTTTTTAATTGATTAGATTTATTCTTCGTGTCCTAACAGGATATGAGAGATAGATTTATTTATGGTTAATTTAGGCACAATAATATTAAATGCAAGTTTCTCTTGTAATTTTTTGGAAATCAATGAGCCGATTATCTGTTCTCCTTTGTATATAGAGACTTCTTTTTGCAAGTGCCCAATAAGTTTATCAAATTTTTCTTTTTTTATTCTTTTATCTTTTAATAATTTATTGATGAATTTATAATATTTTTCAACTTTTTCTTCTGTATGTTCAAATCCTTGAGAAATCTTATTTTCTAAATTTATAAATTTTAAATAATCATCATACCAATTGATGATTTTAATATTTTTTATTTCTTTTGTTAAAGTTCTATCAGTAGTGTTATTCTTACAGTAATTTATGATTTCAGGATCTCTTACACCTAACCAACCAACAGAGCTTATGTTAAATAATCTCCAACAGACATGATTCTTTATTTTTTCATTAGGTAAATCCTGAGATTCCATCTTTTGAATCAAATAAATGTATAAGTTGGCAACTTCTCTTGTATTCTTAATTAAGTTTGAAGCCAAATCATAAAATTCTTCTAGTTTATTGGATTTAATGAAGTCTAAGAGTTTCTTTTCATCTTTAGCAGATAAGAAACTTGGCTTCTGTAAAAAATATTTTAATATTTCATTATTCTCAATTTTTTGTATTGGATACTTAACCATGATCTGTTGAACATCTCTAGAATATATAAAATTATCTTATGATGTGATTCATTGATATAAATTACTTGATATTATCCAATATGCTGTGAGCATCTTTGCTCTTCATAGCTTTTTTTAGTTGATCAGCTTTATCTCCTGCTTTGAAAATTAATTCCATCTGTAATGCTTTGCATTCTTCATCACTGACTCTTGCGATCTTGTCAGCATAGATTAATCCATATGGATATCCTAAGAATACAGGGTCTTTGCTGTTTTCGATGAGAAGATAGAATAATTCAGATAGTTTTTCATCACTTGCATCTAATCGAAAGACATAATCTGATTTCTTATGAAGGTGAATAAAGTGAAGATTTTCTCCAGCATCACATAACCATATATCTTTCTTCTGTTCAAGTAAATATTCATTTGCTGTTCTTCCATGATTAGTATACACACCAGTAGTTTTACATAATCCAAATGCTTTTTTTGTAGACATTAGTTTTTTCACGTATTTCTCCTCGAGAGGATGTTTGAATTCCAAACTTCCGTCAAGTACAACGAAATCAACACGTTCAATCAGTTCAAGACCTAACTTCAGTTCTTTTATTCTTCTTATTAATCCGAAAACATCATCATAGCACATTTCTTTACATTCAAGCTCGAAATTAATTGATTCATTGGTTTCTTCATTGATTTCTTCAACAGAGAAATACGCTTTCTTCTCTTTCATAATCTTCTTCACAAGAACAATCCATTCTTTTTTTACAGTTTCAATGCGCTTCTTTCCTTTGAATACAATACCTGCGACTCTGATTAATTGCACAGCATATCCTGCTGTTACAAGGATATCAGCATTACCTCCATCGATGAATACTATTTTTTTAGTATTTTTTGCAGATTTCATATCAGAAAACAAAGGAGTAAGCTTCTTTCCTTCCTTTATCAAGTATTCTTCTCCTTTTTTTTTCTTCAAGGTATCTAAAATTCTCTTAATACTTGAGGGGTTCATAGGATTGGTAAAGAGTAATACTTTAAATGAGTTTTTCGTAATATTTCCGGATTTTCACTACTCATTTGCGAAAACTTTTTATATGATTGGTTAGCACAAACAGAAAAGGTGAAACAAATGACTGCAGAATATCCAGTTGCACTGGCTTTTATTCGTGTAGTCTGACTTTTCTTTGTGTTTTTTATCGTAGGCAATATGCCTAATCGGAAATCAACTTTCCAAAAGCTACGCCACAATCATTATCACACTACACGTATATTAAATATACATAATCCATTAAAACATATCAATACAAGAGGAGAATACCATGGCAAAAGAGATCGTAACCATAAAAAACTTGACAAAAACATACAAGACGCATGAGCGTAAAGCTGGACTGATGAATGCAATTAAATCTCTCTTTAATAGAAAGGTAGTTTTGAAGCACGCATTGAAAGATGTAAGTTTTACCATAAAAGAAGGTGAAGTTGTGGGCTTAATAGGTCCTAATGGTGCTGGAAAATCAACAACGATTAAAGCATTATCTGGTGTGTTGCATCCAACTTCAGGAGTGGTTAGGGTTCTTGGTTATGTGCCTTGGAAACACAGAGTGAAGTATGTGAAGCATATTGGAGTGGTATTTGGGCAAAAACAACAGCTCTGGTGGGACTTGCCGGCGATTGATACGTTTGACCTTAACAGAGATATGTATGAAGTTCCTGAGAAGATATTTAGGCCTCGATTGAAGCGTATTATGAAGATGCTTGATATTGAGGAAGTTGCTAAAACTCCTGTGAGAGACATGAGTCTAGGAGAACGTATGAAGTGTAAATTAGCTGCTGCGCTCTTGCATAAGCCAAAATTGGTTTTCCTTGATGAGCCAAGCATCGGATTAGATGTAATTGCAAAAGATATCATGAGAGACTTCATTATTGATGCGAACAAGAAAGACAAAACATCATTTATTGTGACAACGCATGATATGCAGGACATCGAGCATTTGTGTGAACGCGTTATTATCATTAATCATGGTGTTGTTGTTTGGGATGGTCCTTTGAAGGAAATCAAGAAGAAATATCTCAAGAATAAGATAATTGATGTTAAATGCGAATCACCAATAGGAAAATTCAGGCATAAGGGATGCAAAATTGTATCGAACGATAAGTATGAGTTACGAATAGAAGTGGATACGATGAAAACAAAGATCAAAGAAGTCGTGAGTCATATTATGAAAAACTACGAGTTTGCAGATCTTGTTATCAATGATCCTCCTATTGAAGAGGTTATTCAAAAAATATATCGAGAGAAAAAGAAATGAAGACAGCGTTGAAAATAAGGAGCCAGATGCTCGCAGGATGGAAGGTTGCACTAGCTTACAAATTTGATTTCCTGGTGCAGCTTATTACTAATCCTATCAGTGTTATTGTATATTATTTCCTTTGGAAGGCAATATATGCATACACAGGATTAGATGTGATTAGTGGCTACACGTTTCAACAGCTTATCGATTATTTCGTATTCAGTCTTATTGTTGGTATGATTGTGTACAGTGACATTGATAATTGGATGGAACACAACGTGGTGCATGGAAATGTGATTCAGTTTTTCCTGAAGCCTATATCATATTTAGCAGAGAAAATATGGTTTGAGGTAGGATTGAAGTTCCTTGATATTGTAATAGTTGCATTGCCGTTGATCATGATAGCTATAACGGTTTTCGGAACAAAGCTTGCCACAAGTTTACCTATGACCTTGTTATCATTCCTAATGTTAATCTTAGCAGTGATTATAGGATTTATGATGACTTATTTGACGGGATTAATAGCGTTTTGGCTTATAAGAATCCATGGATTGCGAAGAATGAAAAGGGCATTTTTGTTATTTCTCTCAGGAGGAATAATTCCTTTGACCTTTTTTCCATCATGGTATCAACAGCTATCGCATTTCCTTCCATTTGAGTATATGCGATTCGTGCCTATTAATGCATACATGGGAAGGTATTCAATAACAGCAACAGGATTTGACAATGTCTTTATTGTGTTAGGTATGCAAATACTTTGGGTTGTTGTATTGTATTTGATTGCAAAGTTTGTTGAAATGCAGGCATTCAAGAAGTTTTCAGGAGCAGGAGCGTGATAATAAATAAAAGTGCAAATAGCATCAGTATTATTTGGTTAGCATCGGTTCGCTTTTTGATCATGAATATGAGGGGTCTACTTCCCCGTAGGGGGCAACCCCCAGTAACGACCTCGATGCTACGCTAGATAAAAGCTCACAATACTGATGCTAACCAAATAGAGGAGAATAAAATGGGAAAGAATTTCAAATTATGGATGAATTCATTGGCGCTTGAATTAGCTAGTGATATGGCCTATAAATTGAACTTTTTCCTGAAAGTGTTTGCGTTGTTTATCAACAATTTACTTGGGCCTATCGCAACAGTGTTCATTTATCAGCATAGCGCAGGAATTCCTGGTTGGTCTTTCCCAGAGTTCATCCTCTTCACAGGAACATTTACGTTAGTCAACGGTATAACTCATTTTTTATTCATTATGATGCCTGTGAGGGTGATTGAAGCAGTTCGTGATGGGAGCTTTGACAAATTCCTTGTGCAACCGTTCAATACTATATTAAATATGACGCTAAGAGGATGGGATCTTGATGGTCTTGGAGAAATTTTGGCAGGATTAGTGTTAGTTGGCTACGGCATTTTCACAGTAGGATTAGCAGAATTCACGTTACTTAATGTGGTGTTGTATATTATCTTAATACTATTTGGTGTATTGTTTCAATACTGCATACTGCTTATCATTGCATCATGCTCTTTCCTTTTCGTGAGAAGCTATGCATTGTTTGAATTATTATTTGGTATGGAGAAGTTCGCAAGATATCCTATTGATGTATTCAATATGGCATTAAGAATAGTGTTGACCTTCATCTTTCCAGTAGCGATAGCTTCGCACTATCCTGCAAAAACATTATTAAGAGGAATATCTGGATTAGAATTCATATACATAGCATTGCCAGTTATAGGATTCTTTATCATCAGTCTAGGATTTTGGATATGGGCGATGAAGAAGTATAGAAGCGCTGGTGGCTGAGATAAATAGCACATAATTAATATCCACTCACAAGTAGTTAGATTTATATAGAATGAGCTCATTCTGGCTTTATTGAGGGAGGTCAGAATGGCAAAATTAAAGCAAGAAAGGTATCTGATGCATCTGAGAGATGAACTTAGGAAAAAAGGATATACAACCAAGGTTGGTTATGAGGATAGAATCGGTGGAGATCGCGTGCTTCTTACTGCAAATAAAGATAAGGACTATTTCAAATTAAGGCTCGAAAAAGGCATCAAAACAATAGCAGGAGATTACAAGATTTCTATATTCACTAATAATACTAGCATGCTTTCATATATTAGAATACTGAATAATTATTGCAGAAAAAAAACTTCTTTTTTGAAATTGAAGAAGAAAAAATTCCATAACAAAATCAATCAGGGGATAGATGAAATAGTGGGAGATGCTGCAAAATATCAGATTGAGCAAGATAAGCAAGATAAGAGAGAAAGAAGGAAAGAGACTGCAGCTGCTGTTGGAGAGGAAGCAGTGTATGTTGGTATGGACGTTGGTGAGATGGCATTTTGGTATGGTCTTGAGATGAACATGTATGGTATGGCTCCTGCTGTTGAAAGTGCTGCTATTATAGGAGAAGGTACTGGAGCAATCGGAGAAGGTATTGGACTTGCTGCGGATGCAGGTCTTGATGGATTAGGAAGTGATCTTGAAGATATAGTCGGTGCAGGAGGAGGAAGTTTCCTCGGAGACTGTGGTGTGTTCGATTCAATTGGAGATGCGTTTAGTAGTTGTGATATCGGAGGATGTGATTTCTCTGGTTGAAAATGCGAGCGGATAAAATACTTCTTTCGTTAATTTCTTTTTACAAGAAAAATCTTTCCAGTAAATATATTTTCAAAAATATGAAATGCACATTTGAACATGAGACGTGTTCTAGTTATGGAGAAAGAGTTATTCAAGAGCATGGTGTGTTGCAAGGAATTAAATTAATTCGAAAAAGACAGAAACGATGCGAAGCATATAAGTTATTTGCGTTTGATGAAAATACTATTGGCTGGGAGAAAGGATTCAAGCATATTATGGACAAGGGCACTGAGGATGATATTAGCAATCTTGTTGAGCAATTGCACGCAGATGATGAAAAGAAAGAAGCAATTGGTCACATTCTCAATGGTGCACAAATAGTTCACAAGTATGTGTATAACGAACCATCAACTATTCTTGAGAGCTATATAGAAAAAGAAAAAGTACAAGATATAAAACCACAGATAAGAAACGCAAATGGATATACTAACGTTCTTAAGAAAAAATTGTTGAGTTCTTTCGTAATTGCTGGAGGTATTGAATTGTTAACAATAGGGGATACTATACATGATCATTTTGTGCATGTTGCGGCTTCATTGTACGTAGCAAGTGCCTGGTTTCAGTATCTAAAAAAGAAGAGGTTTTTTGATTATTTTGCGTCTATAGGGATTCTGAAAGCATAATTTGCCATTTGACAATATTTAAATAAAAGATATGCTTTCCTGTTTGTAGATGAGAATATCGTATTCTAGAAAAACATCGGACGAGGAAACATACGAGCCTGATGCGGAGATAGAAGAAGTAATAGACAAACTTGATGAAGCTAAGCCCAGATTTCTAAGATAGGAAAACTTAAATATTCCATTGTGTCTATACGAACATGCTTGGTAAAAAAGAGGTGATTTTGCTCATATTGGTACTGCTAGCCTGTGTGAGCCTTTTCTTCACAGGTGAATCAACAAGAAAACCAATGGAGATTAATGCATCGAATCAACTTGAGGTATCTCCTCCAAGAGCGGCGAATGGATCGATTTTCTTTCAAATATTCTTCTATAATGCAGGAAACACAGGAAGATTCAGTCCAGATATCTTTTGTGAAGAAAATAAATTCTACATATCTACGGATTCGAGATCTATTGGGCAGAATAGATCGGATGATTTCCTAGTAGAGGTTAATGTGAATGAATTGGAGGATGAATGTACTATAGCAATGCTTGATCAAGATCAAATCACTGTTGTTTCAAAACGTTTCAATTTCGACTACAGAAAAAATAATGAAAAAAGGGATCTTCTGGTAAATCTTTTAGTGAGCACATGTCTCCTGTTCTGCTGCCTTATTTATTGCTGGTATTACATTATGTCTGGAAGATATCTTACGCTGAAATGGAAAGTTCTTTTTGGAATGGTTCTTGTGATGATGGTGGTTTCCTTGATTCTCATCATACTTTCTCAATTTCTCATTCTTAGCTAAACATTTAAATGAGTTATTTGTTCTCTATGTATGTATTATCTCAGACTCTCTCAGGAAAATATAGCATTTTCTCGTTTTGAAGCAGAATCTGTCTTTGGAAAGAAAGGAACCCTTGATGGTCATATGCTAAGAATCAATAGTGATGTGCTCATTGATCATCTCGCATACACAAAAAAGATTTTTATTAGGGATAAGAATAGCAGAAGAACTATTATGTTTAAAGGAAAAGAGGTGCCTGTGAAAAAAGCATGGATCAATGAAGATAAGTTTATTTATCGAAGACCAGATAGACGTCCAGCATTCCATCCTACATCCATTCTGCCAAAATTAGCTAAGGGCATGGTCAACATAGGTTCTGCTGGTAAGAACATAGTCTGCGATCCTTTTTGCGGTACGGGAGGAATACTCATCGAAGCATGTTTACTAGGGAAAAAAGCTGTTGGGTTTGATATAGAGAGTTTCATGTGCTATAGAGCAATAACAAATTTAAGACACCATAAGCTGAAAAATTATTCTGTTAAGAAAGCAGATGCTACGACATTAAAAAAAAGGTTTCCTTGCTTTGTTTGTGATCCGCCCTATGGGAAGAATACAAAGAATGTTGATAGAGATCAACTATATCATGATTTTTTAAAGAATGCTTTGAAGTTGACGAAGAAGATGGTAATTATTTTTCCTAGCTGGTCTGACTACAAGAAGATTATCAGAAAGGTTGCTTACCGAGGAAAACAATGGAAGATAAAAGGTTGTTTTGAATTCTATATCCATAGAAATCTCTCTAGAATGGTTACTGTATTAGAGCTCTAAGATTCAAGCATCCTTCGTAATGTTTCTAATGAGAAAGCAAGAATACCAGGATCATGTAGTCGTTCATCTTTTGTTTTAATGAGTTCAATAACTTTTTTCAAATCATTCTTATGTTCTATTTTGTAGAACTTTGACACCTCGTCAAGCAATCTTTCT
Organism: Candidatus Nanoarchaeia archaeon; assembly: GCA_028279685.1. Classification (GTDB taxonomy): domain Archaea; phylum Nanobdellota; class Nanobdellia; order Woesearchaeales; family SKIA01; genus JANQNG01. Next base: position 31,307 of record JANQNG010000038.1, read on the forward strand.
GTTGTGTCTTGGAAATCTTCCACGTAATGAGTTTTGTAGAGTATAAGAAGCTTCTTCCTCACAAGTCCAAGCCATCGTTCAAGCAATGCTAGCTGGGTAGCTGAGAGTTCATCTACTTCCTCTTCTACATTTTGAGGAACAATATCTTCATTCATACCATCAACAATTTCTGCTATTCGTGTATCTGAGAGATCGTCCACAGGATCTTCTTCTCTAAGAATTTCATCAAGAATAGAATCTGCTGTCGATTCTTGTTCAATAGGCTGCGTTTGTTCATGGTGAACATGATCAATTTCGAAAGCTAATGATTCAGGCTCTTTCTCTAGAAGATCATCGGCAGGTTCTTCAGGGAAAATATTCATTGCTTTTTCTGTGTCATGATCTGGTTGTTCTGACTCTATTTCATCTAAGATTGCGAGATCTTGATCAAGATCAAATTTTTCTTTCTGTTCTTCAACATCAGAGGAAGCAGTGCTCAGTTTATTAGCGTCCTTGAATTCTGCATCAGTTTCTTTTGCTCCCAGAACAGAGAAAATATAGTGGCTTTCCTGTTTTGTAAGAATAATAGATTGGCATTCTGCTGCAAGGATCTTCTCTATTTTCTTACAGAGTCTAGCAATATCGATAGCTTCTTTGTCGTTGAAAACTCTCTCATGACCGATATTTCTGATGAATTCTTTCATGATACGATCCGTCTTATCTCTGCGAATCTTGTATTCTTGATGTTTTCTTTTCTCTGATTCTACTTCTAACATATTTTTGTTGATAAGATATTCGTCAGCGTGTGCAGTGTCATCGATCATTTTTCCTATACCAAGAAGGGAAGAGAGTGTTATGGTGTTGCTCTCAGGTATTGTTGATGCAACAGTCGATTGGTCCGCATCCATCATATATTGAACAATTACACCTATGGGTTGCTGATGATGATATGATTTTTCTTGGCGAAAGATAAGTTGTTCTGGAGTGTAAAATCTTGCCCAAAGATATTTGATAGCTTCAATAAGTTTCTCTATTCCTTGGATATTCACGATTTGATCATATAATGATTTTTGAGAATATTGTGTAGATAGTTTCAATATCACGAAAGGTTCTCTGTCGCGCAGAGAGAAACCTCCATTTACAGTAAGAGTCTCATAGGCTGCTTCAAGGTGTTCTTTCATTGTTTCGCTGATAACTCCTCCTACAATAAGATGCTCTATCTCTTCTGCTGCGCCTTTGACATCTTCTTCTATGTCGAAATTGATGCGTTGTAGAATGCTTCCAATTTTATCATTGAGAAGATTTTCTTCGAGAAATAAGTTGAAAGCTTCTGCAGTGAGCACGAAGCCATCCACAACAGGAAGCCCTTTCTGTTTCAGCAAAGCTAGCTGAGAAGCCTGTAATCCTACTTGCTGCTGCTGATTTTCCTGGATTTTCTCAAAACGAAGGATCATAGGTGGACAAAGCATACAATCTATTTAAACTTGTTCATTGCTTAGAGAGTAATTATTAATTAATATAGTTCTATATGGAAAAAAATAAAATATAATAATTTTCTATATAGCATATATTTAGATTAGTTAATTATTTAAATATATGGGATTTTCTTATGGTATGGGTATTATGACAATCAGCGTGGATGATGAAGTTGAGAGGAAGTTCAGAGCTTTTGTGAAAGAGAAGTATGGCACTGGGAAAGGCGTACTTGGAAGAGCAATTGCAGAATCAATAGAGAAAACCAGGAAAGAAAATGAACAAGAAGAGATAAAAGAAAGGCTTCGTGCAATATTGAAGAAGGGATTAAGAATTTCTACTAAAGGAATGAAGCTTCGCAGAGAGGATATGTATGCAGACAGAGTTGAAAAACACATGCCTCGTTGACACCAATATTTTTGTTTATGCTCTTGTCAAAGAGGAAGGAAGAAAACATGGAATAGCGTCAGAGATTGTCGAAATGTATTATTCTCAGAAATCATTTGTCACTTTGCAGATTCTTGGAGAGGTATTTAATGTAATAATCTCAAAATATAAAGATAAGGAAATATTGGATATTTGTAAAGAAATGATAGAACAAATTATGCTTATTGATGATGTGAATAAACTTCATTATACGGGAAAGACAATAATGTCTGCAACAGAATTTTCAATAAAATATAGAAAACCATTCTGGGATTGCTTGATTGCAGCAACAATGATAGAGAACAACATCAAAGTAATCTATACGGAGAATGTTTCTGATTACGAAGGTATTCCTGGAATAAAAGCAGTGAACCCTTTTTAATCTTCGAATATCACCTTCTCAGCTGGGAATATGTAGTCTTCGCCCATTATGGCTGTTTCTGTTTTCTGAATAATATTTGAGAATTCTTCTGTAAGATCAGAAATAATCTTAGTATACTCTAAGTAAGATTCACACATAATCTCAAGCTCCACATCCCAAGGACTGATTTGTTTAACCATATGTATAATCTGAGGTATCTTTCTAGTATATTCCATCAGTTTCTCTTCATCTTTTCTATTTAGATTTCTAAAATAAAGAAACGTTTTGAAGAATTCATGACCAAGTTTATTGTGGTTTATAGAAGCCATATATCTGTAAATAATCTTCTTTTCTTCTATTCTTTTTAATCTATTTCTGATTTTGTCAATACTAATATTATGTTTTCTTGCAATTGCAGCAATATTCACTCTTGAATTTTTAAAAAACTCTTTGAGAATAATTTTTTCTATAGGGTCAAGAGTGAAATTTTCGAGTTGACGAAACCCTTCTTTCCAGTCAGCTTCTGCTTGGTAAAAAAATGTTTTATCACATTTGTATATACCTACGAGTATGGCTGTGTGGCTTTCTAGAATAAGATCCTTGAATTTAGAGAAAATATCATTCTTTAGATCAAAGAATTCTCTATTGTTTTTTACGAAATAAGTTAGTCCTGCATTCCATGCTCCTTCAGCAAGTCCTAGCCATAATAATCTCTTATCATTATTAACATAATCAACAAATTCTTTCTTTTCTTCAGGTTTATTGGCTAAGTTCAGATAGATTTTTGCACTAAGATAACCTATTTTTGTTGGATCTAACCATATAGTAAATCCTTGGATGATATTATTTTCCTGTAATTGCTTGATTCTGTATCTTACCGATTCCTTGCTTCTTCCTACTAATTTAGCAAGTTTAGTGTCTGGAATTCTTGAGTTCTTATCTAACTCATAAAGAATTCTCTTATCTATTTTGTCAAGCTTATATGTCATTTTATACTAAAATATTGTAATTTTTTATAAATTTTTCCATTTTTTAAGCAAAATATGATAGATAATTTAAAGTACTTATAAGAACTACTATAAAGTAGAAACACAAATGATGTTTCAAAAAGAGAAAAGAAAATGATAGAAAAAACATTCAAAGAAAGATACACAGATTTAGAAAAAAAGGTTCAAAAACTGAAAGATAAACTGAAAGATACTGGTGCTAGGGTTAATGAATCTCTGATAATGGATGATTTTAGAGACTATGAAGCAAAAAAAATTCAATCATACAAAACTAAAAAAGAAACTGAAGTAAACTTGGCAGGAAAAATAAAAAAAATTGGAGATATTGTGTTAATTGGAATTTCTTCAAAAATTATTCTACCAGAGTATGGTGTATTTAACATAAACTATGAAATTGCATTTGCTAAAGAAAATAAAATTAGAATGGTTATTCCATTGCCAGATAGTTGTTGCTATAATAGCGGAAAAGGACACAAATCTTTTGTTGAAATACCTGACGGACTTATTGTACTGAATCCTTATTGTGGCGGTCGCAGCTGGGATAATGGGGAATTTCGAACACATTACTATTCAGAAGAAGAAACCAATGCTCGTATGTTTTCAAGAAGAAATCAAATGTTTCAAGCAGAAACAACAGAAGAAGTCTTTGAAATACTTAAGAAATGGAATACATTCGATGGAGAAGTTGCAAAGGATTATTATAAGATCTTGGAGGCTTATAGGAATTTCTAGGTCTTGAGTTTCAAAAAGAGGTAAGAAAAAATGAAAGATAAAACAATGGCTTACTTGCCACCAAAAAAATTTTTCAAGAATCATGTTGTGTTGCAAACTGGAATCGTTTGTGGGTTGGCAAATTTGGCAGTGTTGAGTGCTATTGCGTATACGACTGATCATAATATTGTATACTTTGCTGAAACAGCCTCGATACAGATAGAGCATATTGCAGAAGCTGCAAAAGCTGCAAAGCAAGCTTATCAAATTGGAGGGATTGGTGCGCTTGCAATCTTTGGCATTGGTGCAATTACAGATTATTTTGTGACCAGAAAGAAAGGTGATAAAATGAAAGATGAAAAACTACTTCAAAAAGTTATAGAAGAATTGCCAGAGGATTTCTGGTTGAAAAGTGAAAAAGAGCTTGAGATGGAGGAGCAAGGATATAGATTGTTCGGCAACCATCAAGAAGGATTCAATACGCGAACAAGTTTGCGTTTAGAACTCTTAAAATGGGATAGTAAGTGTAAATATCAAGATCGTGTAGATGTTGATGAAGCATATGACAAAAGAGGAACTATGTTGAATGATGCTGGAAGCTTGTATATCAAAGCACCGGAATTAATTATTCCTGAGCGTGCTGTGCTCAGAGATTGGGAAACAATGACTGATGTTCCTTATACAGGAGAACATATAGATGAATTGATTGAACACGCAAAAGAATGCAACGAAATGTTTGAGAATATGCCATACGAAAAAAGCAAGTATTTTGATATATGATTTTTTTTCGTATTATTTTCGGGAAATCAACCAAAATCTTTATATAATACATTGTATTTCATTGTAATACGATGGAAATAGTGTCTGTACGATTCACTGATGACGTGCTCAAGAACATGGATAAGGCCATCAAGAAGAATAACTTCAATTCAAGGACTGAGTTTATTAGAGAATCAGTTAGAAAGAACTTAAGCGAAGTAAATCGAGAACAAGTTATGAAAGAATTTCTTAAACTAGCAGGAACTTCAAAAGTCAAAACACCAATAGAAGAAGATAGAAAGATAAGAGAAGAAGTAAGTGAGGAATTCTTTAAAGAACTAGAAAAAAGATTTACTAAATAATCTCTTGGGGTCTTTTTGCTTTAGTAATATTACGAAGATCTTGGATTAAATGTTTATCTTGAGATACTAAGACTGCATTATATTTTTTTGCTTGAAGAGCAAATAAACAATCAATTTTAGGAAGATTTCTTTCTTGTGAAAGTTGTTTAGCATAATTAAAATCCTTCTCATCGATATCAATTCTTTTTAAGGTATTAGTTAAAAAGAGAAAATTAAGCATAGTGTTTATTTCTTCAGAAGAATATTGTTTTCTGAGTTCCCAGATTAATGCTTCAGAGAATAAGATAATTTCTTTGTTCGATATTATTTTCTTAAATAGTTGATATGCAAATTTACCTAAAGGATTTCCTGATTTACTATATCTGTATTCGTAAAAGTCTCTCCATATACAGGTGTCAAAAAAATATTTCATATTCTGGAAAAATAATGTTGTTTAATATGTGTTTCTTGTTTTTTTTCGTGATATTTCCGATTATCTTGAACTCTTCACACCAATCTTCCTGCAATATTTCTCAATAGGACATTTACTACACCATGGACTAATTGGAACACATATATTTTGTCCAAAAGCGACTAAGTATGTATTGAAGGTGGTCCAGTATTTTTGAGGGAGTTTCTTTCGTAATGCCATTTCTGTCTCTAATGGATTCTTTGTTTTGACATAACCTAACCGATTAGTAATCTTATGTACATGAGTATCAACACATACTGCAGGTTTATTGAATGCAACAGCCACAACTAAATTCGCTGTTTTCCTTCCTACTCCAGGCAATTCAACTAACTCTTCAACGGTAGAAGGAATCTTTCCATTGAATTTCTCTTTCACAACATCAGGTAATAACTTCATATTCTTTGCTTTCGTCTTATAGAAGCCAACAGGATAAATTAATTTCTCTAATTCATTTACAGGAATCTTCTTCAAATCATTGAAGTTCTTCACTTTCTTGTATAATCGTTCAGCAGCTTGAGCAGTGACTTCATCCTTTGTTCTTGCAGACATAATCGTAGCCAATAAAACCTTAAATGGATCCTTCGTTTGCACCTGAATCAATTCCGCAACAGGAACCCTCCATTTAGGATATTCTCTTTTCAATATCTTATGAATTGAGTCGATGTCTGTCATAGAATAAGTAAGTAGTAAGATGATTAAATATCTTCCGGTTCTCCTCGTGATTATCGCGAAAATTTCTAAGTAACGCATATTAATGATTAGTTTTTTTGATGAATTAGTGTACAATGCTGTGGACGCCTAATCAGGTTAGGCACCTCCCTCAAGAGGAGGATCCCAGACCACGGGATTGCGGGTTCGAAACCGTACTCTCGGCGATTATCCCGTCCACAGCGTACACTACTTCTTAACCAATTTGAAAAAGAAAAAAAGACACCTAATCAGGTATCCCGACCACGGTATGTTTTGAAAAGTTTCCGAAATATATAAACTTTGTGAATGTATGAGATTGAGGATCCTCGATCAGGTACGAGAGCCACTCACTGCGGTATTTTCACAATAAACTCAGAACCTTTGCCTAATTGACTTTTTACATCAATTGTTCCATTGTGTAATTCAACAATACCTTTTACTATAGCCAATCCAAGACCTGATCCTCCTGCTGAACGAGTCATGTGACTTTCAACCTGATAGAATTTATCGAATAATTTAGGAATGTCATTTTTAGGTATGCCTACGCCATTGTCTTTAACAGTAAAAGTGAAATGATGAGCATTTTTTCTTGCACGAACAGTTATTTTTCCTTTTTTCTTCGTAAATTTCAATGCGTTTGTCAGTAAATTAATGAACACTTGCTTGAATCTTTGAGGATCTATCTTTACAGTGAAATTAGAGGGGATGTCGAATTGAAGACGAATCCCTTCTTGATTGGCAATTTTCTTGTAGGAAATATCTTTTGCAAGATCAGAGAGATCATACTTTGTAATATTCAATTTGAGTTTTTTGTCTTGGATTCGTGAAACAGTCAGATGGTCATCTATGATATGAGATAATCGCATACTTTCTCTTTTTACGCGCTCCATGAGCTTTTTTTGCTGATTATTTAATGGGCCGAGAGTTTTTTTCAAGAGCAAATCAAGATACAGTTTTATCGAAGTAATAGGTGTCTTTAGTTCGTGACTTACTACACTAATAAATGAATCTTTCAAACGTCCTAACTCTTTCTCATGAGCAAGTTTCTCTTTAGCTGTTTTTACTTGTTTACGTAGTGTTGCTTTGTCGACGAGTTTAAGATAAATAACTCGTGTAAAAAGCAAGATAGCTATGAATGGCCAAGGGTGTGACAGAACAAGAAGGCTTGCATTTCTACTATCATAGAATATATAATTGACAATATGAATAACGGGATTGACCATATAAATAAGAAATGCAATAATAGCATTTCCGAAATACTTATCAATTTTTCTTGTGTAATTAAGGATGAGAATAATTGGCAATGTGAAACTGAAGATTTTCAACATCTGAAATACGAAGAAGAATAGATGTTTACGGATCAGTACTTCTCCAGGAGGAAAAACTGCTGAATACCAGAAAAAAAATAAAATGAAGAAAATACCAATCAATACATAGGTTTGGAGCTTGACAACATTTTCGAAAGCTTTTTTTCTAAAGAGTCTAGAAGTGAAAGAGTTACCAATCAATAACATACCAAGTATTTCGAAGAAATTTGAAATAGGAAATATCCACTGGGCTAATGCGTCGTAATTATATCCGAGAAAAGAGACATGCGCAAATACAACAATAATAATGAGTTTCTGTAGTGCAAGGAAACTAAATGAAATAATGAGATAAAAAAGTTCTTTCGCTTTTGTTCTTGTCCATTCACTTGTTATCATATAGGCCACAATAAGAAGTACAAAAAATTCAACACCAGCCTTAAGTAATTCTCCTCCTGCAGTACCTAAGAATAAGTTGAAGAGGTGATACAGTTGTAGCAGGTTTTCAAACACCATTATTCACACCTGCAGAATCTCATTGATTCTGCGTCAGCACTCCTCTGCGAGGAGAGAACACCTCTTTTTGACAGTCGTTTAGCTAGTCTATTGTTTATTTATGATTGAGGACTTGCTTCACGACATGCAGCAATTCGTCCATCTCAAATGGTTTGCAGATGTAATCATCTGCGCCAATTTCCATTCCTATCATTTCATCTTTTTCTGTGTCTTTGGCAGTAACCATTACAATTTTCAGATCTTTGTTTCGAGCATCTGCCCTGAGCTTTTTGCAGACTTCCACTCCGTCGACCTTTGGCATCATAAGATCGAGGATAATTAAGTCAGGATCAAAGTAAGGCACCTTCTTGAGGCCTTCATCACCGTCTGCAGCTATGTCTACTTCATAGCCTCCTGTCTCGAGAATCATCTTTTCAGCTTCAGCAATATTCTTATCGTCTTCAACTACTAAAATCTTTGTGACCATAAAAATATAGAAAGGGCATTTGTTTATAAAGTTACTCTATGCTTTTGAATTCAGCTCGCTTGAGTTCTCGTCGCTTACGTTCAAGCCAACGGTAGACTGATGCATGAGGGCTTCCGCTAAGAATCATCGAGATAGCTTTTTTCGCAACAGGGACATAATCAATAACACCTATAATAGCAACTGTTTTTCCATAAACACAGAGAAAACATTCTGTAAGCTGTTCCACTGTCCTTCTGCACTTACCTTTCTCCCCTATAACCCTTCCTTTGAGCCTCAGTTGCTGATTTTTCCTACCTTTAGCGTATTCATCAAGACTAATAAGCTCAAAGGCATAGTCTTGTTTCAAAAGCAGATGGGCAATTTCTGGGTTGAATCCTCTTGCGATAGCCTTGATAACTTCTCTTGTTGTGTAGAGTGAGATGGCATCGCTTCCTGTGATCATAACATCTCCTTCTTTAGAATCGACAGTAATTGCTATTTTCATCTCTTCTTCTAATTCTTTCTTGATTTTACCTTCTTTGCCTATCAAAACAGCAATCCTATCTTTCGGAATTTTGAGATCATAGCTGAATTCTTCCATGATTCCAGCGGAGTTAATGGCTGTTTATAAGGATTTTGCATTCTTAAGAAATTCTCTTGACATAACCATCTACCTTGAAGTCAAGTTTTGGGGCGTTAATTATTTTTATATTAGGATAAGCATCCTTGAAAAGATCTTCTGAAGAATAGAAAAAACTGGTATTGTGGTTCACACTAAGTTTTTCTCCGACATTTCTGTTAAACAAACCAATATGCAACAGCTTCTTCGTTCTGTTTGTGCCATTCTGAAATTCTATAACTTGCAGAGGCAATTTCACCGTATTATAATTATTTCCTGAAACTTCGCCATGAACACTTCCGCGAAGGAATATTCCACGCATAGAACCATCTACTCTTCCATCAATTTTTCCTTCGATGATGTATGTCAACTCTCCTTTTTCTTCAATATTTTTTACTACAAGATCTTCAACTTTATATGGATTATAGGAATATGATGAAGATGTATTATCGATAAATTCGTGCAATGCAGCTATTCTCTCAGGAGCACCATACGATTTGAATTTAATAGTGATATTATTCCCTTCGGACGTAATAGAGTCCACAAGATTAATACTTGCTTTTATCGATACTTCTGAGAACATACTTTTACTTTCAGGATTATCGAATGTGTAAATATCACGAATATCTACCGACCGTGAAAGAGTTGGTACTGAGTAGATATGCATAGTTGTTTCCAGTTTAACAGAATCATTCACGCCAAGTTTTTCAAGAAATTCTGAAACATTCAAGCACCCTTCTAAAGGCAAATCATAGTTTCCTTCAACATTTAATCTTGTGCGGTCATCAGATACTTCAGATTCTTTTATGCTTATCGTGGATTCTCCTCTTCTTAAAGCACTAAGAAATCCTCTGATTTCTGAAACATCTGCCTGAAGAAGTGTTTCTAATTCACCATTATTCCCTTTGCCGTATGTTTCGTAAATGTTCTCAACAAGCTGCCGATTGAATGCAGGAGTTAAATCACTTATTACTTCAATCTTGTGATAGGATTCTAAAAAAACTTTTTTTTTCTCTACAGTGCACTTATCAAAGATAATGCTTTTACTCTCCTTTAAAGAGTATGTGCTTTTCGGATTTTCTCCTGTTTTCAGATTCCTTCTTACTTGTGTTTTTGTTTGCTCTGCCGTATTTTTGACTAATGCATCTACGTTTTTGAAATCAGCAAAGTCACAGAAATACAATGAGGTGTCGAATTTTTTGATTGCGATGTTTTCATCGGAGTTGTTAAGTTGTAATGTATATGAGAATTTAGCAGGCTTTCTCTTTCCCCACTTGAAAAACCTTCTTGGTGTAGGTGGTTGCTCAAGATTCAATAATTTTGGAATGATAAGATCTCCCATCGTGTAGATGCAAATTCCCCTTGGTATTTAAATTTTCCGGTATACACTACTAAAAAATAGTCACAGAAAGTCTGTTATTAGCGTCTTATGTGATGGGCTACATTAACTTTAAATACACCATTTCTTTATAGGATCATATGTTTTCAAAAGCGCAGGTCTCAGTGGAATATTTAATGGTTTTTGGATTTGCGTTGCTGCTGCTCGTTCCTTCTACCTATTTCCTAGCCACATATTCAAGCGAAAGCAAGGATGATATTGCTGTGGTGAGGCTAAGGCAAATTGCTTATGATGTTATTGTTGCTGCGGATACTATCTACACATATGGGGGTTCTGGCTGGGTTACTATTGAAATAGATCTCCCTGGCAATGTTCTTCAAGCATATACCTACACAACGTCTGATATTAGTGAACTTATCTTCAATGTTTCGACAAATGCGGGAGAGACCGAACTGGTGTTTTTTTCCGTTGTTCCGATTAAAGGATCGTATCAAATGGATCCTATATATGGTCCTGATCCTGTAAGCAATAGCGATGTTTTTTCGCTTTTTGATCCCTCTAAGGAAATTGGGCGAGGAAAGCATACAATAAGAATTAATCAACAGGCGAACTATGTCGAGGTAGGTGAACCATGAGAGCACAGGCTGCTGCAGAATTCGTTCTTATCTCGAGCATCATGTTTGGAGCTATGATATTGTTATTTATGCTTATTCAATCAATGGTTGCAAAGAGTGCTCTTGCTCAAGAAGAGAACACAATCGAAATTATTTTTGATATTGTTGAGAATGAAATTGCGATAGCATATCTTATGGAGCATGGTTATGATAGGGAGTTTAGTATTCCTGATGATATCAATCTCAATGAATATTCGCTTGATGTACTTCATGGCAAAACTGATGAACTTTATCTGAAGATTTCGGATAAAGAATATCTAAGACTTCTTCTTTTCAATATTTCTGATAAAGATGGAGATGACAGGCTAATTTCTCTGAAAAATGATTCTACAGATAATACTATTCGCATATGGAAAGTACTGAACGCTACCCGAATTGAGTGATTTATAGCTATTTCTCCTTCTTTCTGCAAAGCAAAAACTTTATATTTACTCTCTTTTTAAATATCTTAGAAGAGGTGTGCTATGTTTCATTCGAAGAAAGGCCAGACTTGGTCAATGGATCTTGTCTTGGCTGTAGTGCTGATAGGACTGGTTCTTGTAGTGTTCTTCTCAGTGACAGCAGTACCGAAATTAGGAACAGATTCGAATAGACTGAAGAGAGATTCGCAGCTCGTGTCGGAGTGCATTCAGATCAAGGATTTTCTTGAGAACGGACAGGTGACAGAACAGACATTGAAAGGTCTCTACAAAGAAGACTATGAGATACTAAAAGCAAACTGCAAGGTGCGTTCAGATTTCTGTATTTTTGTGGTGAAAGATAATGAAATTATTCCTGTGAATGTAACAGAAGGGCCAGGACCTCAAGAATTTATTTATGGATTTGGATCTTCTGATGTGTTGCTTTATTCGAACGAATCTGAAGTGCATTGTGGCACAACATACATCTACTAAAATGTTATCACTTCTTTATTTTGGATTGCTTTTTGCAACGTATCTTGGATTATTTGCAGGTCTTTGGCTCGCAAAAATTGCTGAAGAGGAATTGAAAGAAGGCGTTAAATTTTTCAAATGGTTAAAACCAACACTTTTTTTATTGGCGTTAATAATCATCGCTGTTGTTTTTCATGATGTGTTCAACACAATTGCTGTTGTATTGCTTCTCTTGTTGTTTGCACTTATTCTTTTATTGCGCTGGCATCAAGATAATTTTATCTATGGATTGTTTGCAGTCATCCTCTTTCTGAGTTTTCCTAATACGTTAGCACTTTCTTTTAATGGAGTGATTATATTCTTTTATGGGTTGGTGCAATCATCTTCTCTTTCCAAAAGAACATTCAACCATGTGATTGCTAACCATTGGCTTTTTCTTGTTGTGGGATTGCTTCTAGGGCTCTTCTAGAGGGAAAAATGCGGAAGCGGACATATACTCTTTTTAAATTTTCCGTTATCGTATCATTTTTCTTTTTCCGAATAAGTTTGCGTAATCTTTAAATACCAGTGAACATAATGTAGTGTAATAGTGTTTTTCGTTGCGGGGGTGTGCAAAGGGAAACATTTATATATGATAGAATATACACAACCTGTAATTCACTTTAGAACGTATATTATTCGTTATAACAATTGGGGTGTATTTTTTGAAGAAGAGTAAATTGTTTGATGTGTTGTTTCGTGAGAAGCCAGTTATGATGTTAGTAACATTATTAAATAGTGGTTCTAGTATATATGCTTCAACATTAGCAAAAACAGTTGATTGCACGTATTCTCATGTTGTTAAAATTCTCCAAGAGATGAATAAAGGAGGATTAGTCAGCTTCAAAAAGCAAGGAAGGTTGAAGATTCTCGAGTTGACGAAGAAAGGTCAGGACGTAGCCAAGAACCTGGATGCTGTGAAGAATATTGTTTAGTTCTATTAGCTCTCTTTGTAACAATTGCAATATCGCGTTCCGTTCTTATGTTTAATTAGATGTAGTGCTCACGCGTAGTGGTGTAGTCATCAGAAGACTGTGTTAGAGGTGCAGTTGCTTAAATAAACGCAAAAATAATCAACAGTTCTACAATATTTCCAATTGCGTGCAGAAGAAAAGGTCCGATAATTGATCGTGTTCTCTGAAAAATGTAGCAGGATATTACGCCGAAGATAAAGATATAAATTAATTGGCCTAAATAGATTGGATTGAATGGCACTACCATTGTTAAAAATACAAAGTGGAATAATAATTCATAGATTGCTACAATAATAACAGAGATATGTATTTTCAGTCCGAAGAATTTGAACGTAGTTTTGAATTTTTCCAGGAAAGATGATTGCATGACTCCCCTAAATAAAAATTCTTCTGTGAATGCAGCAACAAAACCAAATACAACAAGGTACATTAAGAAATCATGTAAGGTCAGTGCTTTCAAACCGTATCGCTCAGTTACTTTGAAAAGAATGTCAATGACAAACATAATAAAACCTGAGATGAATCCTAAGAAAATGCTGTGTGGAAGGAGCTTTTTAGAGAAACGCATTCCTGAATTGTGGAAGTCTGCTTTTGCCGACATCATAAATACAAAGGTAAGAATAATAATTGGAACATAAGTGATCAGCGTTTCAAAGTAAGGAAGTTGGCTTATTATTCGTTCAAATAGACCTTCTTCAATGCCATTAATTTTCGATTTGAAGATGACAATCAAGGTGGCGAATGCTATAGGAATGACAACTATATAGAGAATGAAATATTTCAGCAAAGCCCAAACCCTTGAGCCTGTTCCGTCGCTCATGTTATAGAGTTGATTTAAGAAATCGGGCTTTATAAGGTTTTGGATGGCAAATCAAGGTTATTTTTGGATGAAACACAGTTATCTTCTGCGTTTCTTTGGTTTTACCATAACCCCAAAAAGAGTGCTCACAACACCTGCTAAAACACCTATACAGAAGGGGAGCAAATAGTCAAGACCAATGAAAGGAAGAGATGCTTTCTGTCTAAAATAAGCATCCAGATTACTGAATTCTATTGCGTATTCAGCATAGATGAGAGCTGAAAGAGTCTTATTCTCAAGCAGATGATGTGCATATTCTGCATAACTATAGCCCAATACAGGGAATATCATTTTCTGTTGTTCATAGAGAATAAGTCTGTTTGCAGATTCTATCTTTTGCAGCACAACATGCTGAAGATCGTTTTCGGGTACATAAAGCAGACTGACAATCATATTTGTTTCCGCTTTGATACTTGATGCTTTGAAGAGGCATAAGGCGTGTTGTTCGTCCTCTAAATATTCATATGCTTTCTTCAGTTTCTCGCGTATCTCTTCGCGTGCTGTAGGCACGTATGTCGACACGTATTCAACTTGTTCTTCGACTTCACTGATTTTTTTCATACAACTATTTCTCAATGATTGCTCATCGAGAATGAATTTTTTGACACCTTTTCCAAAAAAATTACTCCAAGAGATAGCGCTGTGGTAGCGTTCTATTGCATAGGCGAGTAGTTCTGCAGAGATGTTCTCCTCATCTATGTTTTCGATGATGTCTCTTGCTTCGAGAAGGCGTTCCTCAACAATTACGTACGCTTCTAAGTCAGTGATTGTTTCTATTGGCTTACTGCTGATCTCAATATCATAGAATTCAACATTCTTGATTAATTCAAGATATTGATTTTGTTTTTCTTCTTGTGTTGACTGTTCTACAAGTTTCTGTCTAAATTTAATATTTGCTGTAAAGCACAGGCTTGCTCCTGCATAATATTTACCTTCGCTTATTGCATTCGATGCTTCTCTGTAAATCTCTCTTGCTTCTTCAGTAAGGTTATCCTGTTCTATCACTTGCTTGTTTAATGATAGTGTTCTGTGACAGAGATCTACCGAAATTTCTTTCATAGTGGCTATGAAGAGAGGGTCTGGATTGATAACAATAGGTTCTCCAACGAGAACAGTGTTAGTGAAAAGTTCAATAGCTTCTTCTATTCTGCTAAGCTGAATCACTTCAGTATGGGGGAAGGTGATGTTTGTAATATTTGATTCAAGATTAATTGCAGGGATGATGACTTTAGAAAAATTGTATTTAGCGGCAGCTTCAGTTTTTTCTCTGATGCCTCCTACGGGGCCGATGAATCCTCCTGAATTGATAGTGCCTGTCATAGTGATGTCATCTCTCAGAGAAAGATCTTTCAAAAGTGCATAGGTGAGAACAGTCATTCCTGCTCCTGCGCTAGGACCTCCTATGCTGGTTGTTTTTGATCTAATAACATAAAGAAAATCGTATTTACTGCAATCAATTCTTGCAAGATCGCATGCTATTTGATTGGCTGTTCTTGTTGAAATCTGCGTATTGATTTTTGTTAGAGGATAAGAATCTATGTAGATGGCGCCTCTGCCAGGAGTAATAGTGAGATGGAGTTCTGCAATGTCTCCTTTGAGTATGTTTTCTGTTTCATTTTTCTCTTCATAGAGACTTAAAAGCGTGATTGATCCTTCTTTTTGGGCGTAAATAGGAGTAATCAAAAGGATAAACAGCATGAATAAGATAATGGTAATTTTCATAGCTCGTGAAATTATGAATGAGTTTATAATGATTATGAATAAGTGCAATAAGAACCTTTAAAAAATAGATTCCCTTCAAGAAAATATGCTTACTGAGATTATCATCGTTCTTGTGTTGGTGTTGCTTTTCTTTATTTTGTTCAAAGTAATAAAGAAAGTATTGAAAGCATTGCTTGCTGTACTTGCATTGGCAATTGTGCTTTTTATAATCCTTGGATTTTTTATTATGCAAGATCTTAATGATATGAGACAGAATTTTCCTATAAAAGAAAGCACATTCATGCTGCATAATGAGGGGGCGTTTCTTGTTGGGGCAAGCTTTAAATTTCAAGGTATGTTGCAAAACAAAAGTGAAAAGAGTTCCTTTATGGCTATGACACAAGAAGAACTTCAGCAATTTAGCACGCATTTTAAAAATAAAGAGTATGATGTTCTTCTCGGGGAAAAATACAAAATTGTTTTGATCGAGCTCAGCTATTTTGATGAGACATTACCTGATGATTATCTTATTATCTTTGGAGAGAAAGATACTATCTCGGAAATTACTTTTGATGTGCCTATTGACAAAGGTTTGTTGTTTGATATTTTGAAATCTGAAGATCCTCTTATTGAGTATATTAAAGCAGATCCTGATAATCCTTTGAATACAGCAGATCCTGTGCTTGGTGAACTTGGCAGAGATTATGGTCTTGATGATGAATTGCAAATGCAGTTCAAAGTGATGGTATTCTTTATGGCGTTTAAAGATGCTATGGGAGAGGGGGGTACGAGTATGTTCATTAAAGGGATAAAGAACGAGGAAATAATGGTATATCCTGAGGGATTTTTATTCAAAATGGTGAAATATGTTCCTGATGGATTGTTAGCACAAAGTGTTGGATGATATGACTAGTGGGTAGTTAAAGAAGAAACATTTATAAGGGCATTACTTTTTCTGCTATTATGGTAAGTGATGAGATTAATCGTCTTGAGACCTATGCCTGTGGGATGTTTGGTAGGATGTCTGAAGATGAGACTACACAGCTTGCTCAACTCATTCAGAAGCGAAAAAAAGGTAGAAGGCCAGTTAGCCACAGATATGTTGAAGATATTATCAGAACGCATTATCTTCAGACTATTGATGGCATTAGCAGCTATATTGTTGATGAATTTTGTGCTTCAAAGGAATCTGAAGAGCTTTTTGTAAAGATCCACACATATCCTGATAAGAATAAGATAGAAAGGAAGCAGTTTGAAAGACAACTGGGAAGAACAAAAGCCAAGATAGGATTGGATTTTTACAAAGATATGCCTGTTGTCTATGGTACTTTTGAGAGACTGTTGCTCATGTTTTACGAACAAGGCTCCGGAGATATCTATGATCCTTCAACAAGGTCTAATTTCAATGAAGCTTTTTTGAAAACCTATATAGGATATCGTCTTGTTCATGGGATTCTTAACGATACTTTTAAGAGAGCATCAAAAAGGCTTTCTGAAAAAGCTCTGAGAAGAAACAAAATATTTGTAGATTTTGCTGACACACTCTCTGATGTTTTTGATTTATTTTCAGATACAGAACGTCTTATTTATCACGGAAATATTTATGTGTGTAATTATCTAATAAAAAAAATTTCTGACGAAGTTAAGGATGATAAAAAGGAAAGAACATCGTTTCTATCAAGAAAAAAACTGAGAAAATATACAAAGGCACGAATGATTCTTGATAATAAAGACGTAATTTGGAGAGAGCTTTTTGAAGAAAATGATTTCGATGAGGGTGAAGGGGATATTATCTTTGAGTCGAAATATTCTCTTGAGGGCATAACAGAAACCTATGGAAAATTGAAAAAAATGAGAACAGATACAAGAAGAGTAAAGAAGAAATTCTTAGGGAGAATAGAAGAATTTGACGATTTATTCCATATAGATTATTGCTTCTTGGAATTACGCAGAGATTTACTTGATTATATGCTTAGAATTCAACAGCCTATGATTGTTCTTGATCAAGATCTAACAAATGGACAACGAAAACAAGCTCTTGAAGAGTTCCATAATACTTGGAAATCATTGAAGAATATTCGTAAAGAATATTTAGCATTGACAGGGATTAAGCTTCCTGCACCAACGCAGACCGTCTTGAGAAAAGATCTTTTGTGGAAAGCTGCTTCAGTCGTCGCAAAGGATTCTTCTCGATTTGGGCAGAAAATTGAGTAAGATATCTCCTCTTTTTTTACCACAACCTAAGAAATCATTTCCATATTTGATAAGTGCAAAACCAAGAATATCTGTGTTGTATGGAAGATCTATGCCTTTCATCCATTGCTTTCGCTGTTCTTCTGTAATATCAATGATGTTTTTTGTTGCTTTTGGTCCGAGCATTTGGCTTCCTTCGATGCTCAATCGTATTTCTTGTTGTTTGTTCTTCTCTCCTATTTTTCCATCGTAGTTGCTTACTGTACCGAAGTACATTCCTAGGGAATCGATGCGGTATTGTTCGAGATCAACATTTTTTACTGCATTATTGATCAAATAGATTTTTCCTTTTTTATTGATGTAGAATGTGTAATCAAGGTCTGCTTCTTCGATACCGAACTGTTCAAATAGCATTATCTTGATTTTCTTGAGATCTCTTGAATTAAGAGGGTTGAGTGACTGCATGATTTAAGAGGGCTGAGTTCAATTATAAGATTTCCTATTAAGGCACTACTGCCAAAGCGACTACGCGCTTTGTAGTAAATTTTGACATGTTGTCAAAATTTAATCATACAAAAGCCTTGCTTTTGTATGTATTGCCAAATAAATTTGGCAATGCCTAGCGTAGTTATCTAATACACATCAAATTACGACAGGACTCGATTCGAACAGCGATAACACATGAGAACGGAGCGCAGTAGTGCCTCCCATTAACTTTAAAAACCAGTTTTGCATAGAGATTCCATGGATGCGAAGAAGCACCATCTTAGGAAAAAAGGCTGGTCGGAAGAAGAGATAGCTCATGCAACAGGTATTTTGAGGAAAGCGGAGGCAAAGAAGCATCCGAGCCTTAAGAAATTGGATAAATTAGTATTCTGGCTAATGCTTTTTTTAGTGCTTTTAGGTATCTATCTTATGACGACGTTCCTTTTGCCTATGCTTATCATCATACCTAGTGATGGTATTCTTTTGTTGATTGCGTTATTAGGTGCTGCATTAGGTGTTCTTTTTGTGAGTTCAAGTTTTGCATTAGAACATCAATGGCACCACCACGTACTTAACATTATTACTATTCCTCTTATTACAATCATAGGATTTGTTGCGGTGACAAATAAAGCAACAACGCTTTCACAAGAAATTGCTCGTCCTGTAATACATAATGCATATTTGGTCGGTGTTGTATTTTCTGCTTGTTTTCTTCTCCCTTATATCATCATGATAGTAATTAAGCACAGAAACAGAAAGGTGATGGAGCATGCAGCTCGATGAATGGACGATACAGTACATTAAACATAGAGATATTATGACGAAATCATTGAAAGAATATGATAGGAGTGAAAAAGGAATAGTGTTTCATTTCAAAGATAAAGATGTAACTGCATATGCTGTTGAAGAGTTATCTGAAGAATTATTGAAGATTTCAGGTCATGTGCTTATTGTTTGCTTGAATAAAAGAAAGAATGTTGAGTTTCTGATCAAACAGTGGGATACCTTTTCGAAAATGGAGCATCTTAAGATGATCTTTGTGAATCTTGCTACGAATGATAAATGGATTATTATGCCACAAGGTCATGCTAAGATAGCAGATCCTGAAAGTCTTAAGCAAGGTATTATGGCAATGTTCGATCAAGTGCCAGAAGTTGTCTAAAGTTGTAAAAATTCAAGGTAATGTGAAATATAAATTATACTCTAAAATAAGGCATGCTGATTTTTAGTAAGATTTTTTTAAACTTCTATTTTTTTGTAGATTTTCCGACGAGATTGTAGTATTTTCGGAGTTCACTGGAAATCCTCACGTTAGATATTTATTCTCACAAATATTTTGTTTTTCATGACAAAAACCATAAACTTTATATACTATAGTCACTATAGTGGCTATAGCATGTCAACTATCCAGTTAAGCAATGAGACTAAAAAACTCATTAGCACATTTGGGACAAAAGAAGATACTTATGAAGATATCATAAAAAGACTCTATAGCTTAGCAGTCAAAGAGCAATTGAGAGAGTTGCTGATGTCTTCAGAAAACACGATGACCATCGAAGAAGCAATGGCGGAGCATGCAAAACGATGGTCAAAGTAGAGATAACAAGGAATCTCTTCGAAGAGATAGAAAAACGCTTCAAGAGAGGAGCTGACAAAATCTATAATCTTATCTATTCTTTGAAAGATAATCCAAGAAAAGGAAAGACTTTAAGTAATGTTGGAGATATATTAATCAAAGAAATCAAATACAGAAATTTCAGATTCTATTTCATTCTAGATGGACAAAAACTAAAATTCTTTGAAGCAGAAGAACTAACCGATTTACTCTTAAGATTCATAAGAATGTCTGATAAAAAACACCAACAAAAGACAATAAATGAAATAAAAGAAGTTCTTATCAAGATAGGCCTTGGTGGATTCAATTAAATAATAGTGCAAAAGTTAGCAAGCAAAGCATTCAATTGAATATATTGATCTGAGCCTTCGACTAATCTGAATTCGCATTCTCCGCAAGCCTTGATCATGAGCATCTTTTTCTCGTCGGCGATGGTCAAATCCCAGATTTTTTTCTGGATTTGGACAATCACATCGAGTCCGGATAAACCATATTGGAGCATAGTATCGAGAAGTTTCTTCTTTGCTTGCATGAATTCTTTTTTTGTGCAGAATTCCAATACTTGTTTAATCTCTTTTGGATCCGCAACGGATGCCATGGAGAATACTTCTTTCTCAGTAAACGATTTATTCAGTGTGTAAACACTTTGCATAACATTTTCTAGACGTCGAGCGTCCCCTCCTGAAACTTCAAATAAAGCATCTTTTGTTTTAGCATCAACAGTAAATCCTTCTTGTTTTGCTATGGAATCAATTAATGCATTAATTTCTTCTTTCTCTAATGGTTTGAATTTGAATATTGCACATCGTGATTGAATGGGATCTATAATCTTTGAAGAAAAATTACAAGAGAGAATAAATCTTGTGGTAGCGGCATAGTTTTCCATTGTTCTTCGTAATGCTTGCTGAGCTTCTTTGGTTAATGCATCGCATTCATCTAAGTAGATAATTTTGAAAGGGACATCGCCAATAGCTTTTGTTCTGGCAAAATCTTTGACTTGATTACGAACAACATCAATACCTCGTTCATCTGATGCGTTTAATTCAAGAAAATTCTGTTTCCATTCATCACCGAAGAATTCTTTAGCTATCACTAAAGATAATGTGGTTTTGCCTACACCTGCGGGACCAGTGAATAGAAGATGAGGAAGATTCTTGTGCTTCACAAATGAAGCAATCTTTTCTACAATCTCTTTTTGGCCTTTTACTTCAGAGAATGTTTTAGGCCTGAATTTCTCAGTCCAAATGCTTGATTCGCTCATTTTAGGGGGAAAGTAGGGGTTTTTATAAGAATTCCGCTTGTAAAAGTATAGTGAAAAATTAAATAATATCTTCTTCAGCTACGACCATGTAATCGCCCATGGCAATTACTGCTGAGAAGGGTACGAGCATCTCTCCTTGTTTATTCCTTTCGAGCTCTAATCGTTCAGCGTTTGGACTTGGATTGGTCAATACCAAATGGATAAGCTCGCCAGACCGCGTTTCGAAGACAATATCACCTACTTCGCCGAATCGTTTGCCTGTTTTGCTTACTACAGTCTTACCAATAAGTTCTTTGGAGAATCTCTTTTCTTCATCAGATTGTTGTTCTGCCATGATATACCCTCTAACAATGACAATCAAATCACAGTAGTATTTAAAGGTTGTGGTTGGAAGTACAGATATTTCTTGCTCTGAAGAGAATTGGCTTTAAAAACGAGTTATGTATTGGGGCTGATCTCTATGCTGCCATTGGTGTAAACATGTACTCTGATAGGACGTACGGGAACGGCTGTAGTAGCATAGAGTGCTATATCAATATCCAAATAGTCTTTAAAATTAATGTCTTCATATTCTGGAATGACAATATTCTTTTCTACAACGACTTCGTTTCTCAACTTGCTCATTATTCTTCTCATATCACGAAAGGTTTCAGATCGCTCTCCGTCCATTTCTATCTCGACATTCAAATACATAGGATGGTTTATTGTTGATCCTTCATTATTCACAAAAGTCATGTTTAGCTGTCTCAGCCAGTAAGTTCCATTTTCTCTATCATCTTCTTCTATTGCGACAGAAACGTTTTGACTCAGATTCCAAAAGAATCTTAGATCTGCCTTCCAGAAGTACACTAATTCTTTTACTTCTTCAAAATCAATTTCAGGAAAGTCCTCGAAATACTCGTCAGTAACAGGACAGAAATCAAGTATTGCATTTGCTTTTTCTTCCAATTCAGGCCTAACAAAATCAAGAGAAGCTTTCCAATTAACAAGAGCATCCTCTATTGGTTGCTGTGTTCTTATCATGAGACGCTCCCAGCTGGGTCGTATTATTACTGTGAGATTTGAGGTACATGGAATGATATACATGAACAGCGTATCTTCCCAAACACCTCTGAAATAGCCACTATGTACATTATCATTTATGAAATGGTATTCAAGTATTTTTCCATTTTGTAAGGTGATGGTTTTCTGGATGAAGCGTTGATTGACGTCATATCTATAATCGTCATGTTCATATTCGTTGTAATCATATTCTTTTGAAAAATTACTTTTTTCTAGAGGGGGATTGAGCCAACGTATTCTTGTTTCGTTGATAAAATTGGTGTAACCACCCCACAATTTTGGATTGAAGATATCAGTAAATTCACTGCCAGAGTTTAATTTCTTGTGTGTATAGATGACTTGAAAAGGCTGTTCGTTACCATTGAAAAAATCAGGATAGTCTTCATCTTGTATGAAATCGATTTCCTTTTTATCATACAACTGATCCAAATCCTTCATGAGTTGCTGGAGATCATATGTTTGTTCCTGTTTTTCCTTATCATTTGTTTTTTCTTTTTCAAGAGGATATCCATCTTCATTCTTTTTGATGGTAATGTTGATTTTTTTTGATGTTTCAATGACAATATCATCTGTTGTTGTTTCAGTTTCATGCTCATCACAGACGCTATTGCTATTTTTATCAAGGCAGCAGCCATTCTCGAAGAATATGTATGGCTCATCGCATACGTTCTGGGAAATGCAGCTAGCAAGAAACAAACTCAATAGTATAAGAAAGATCCATTTAACCCCCATATGGGGTGTTAACTTAACATCTATATAAATATTCTCTTCTAGTTACACCAGCTTCTCTTGGCGTTCTCCTAAGAGCTCGAACATCTTCTCTTCCATGAATTGAGAATCGTAGCATTGGTCTTTCAAAGGGCATTTCTCGCATTTTCTCTTGTTTTCGACAAAGTCAGGCAGCTTCTTACTTTCTAAAATTTCTTTTGTTTTAGCTAATGTCTTTTTTACATCTTCTGCGACAAATGGTGTATTGATTAATTCGCGGGTTTCTTTATCATCTAAGTAATAAAGCTGTCCTCGTTTGACTGGCTTGTCAAAAGTCTTCTCAGCAAGTAGCATATAGCAGAATAACTGTATTTTCTGGCCAGGCCACACTCCCTTCTCTGGAGCTTTTCCTGTTTTGATTTCAATGGGAACAATTTCATCAGGATGCATCTCAATCTTATCTACTACTCCTTTCATATCAAGCTCTTCATCCTGCACAGCGACTTTCACAAGAATTTTAGGCGTAAGTTTCTCCCAGAGTTCATCACCATATACTTCTTCTGTTTCGAGAAAATCAAGAATATTTCTTGCTTTAACTTTTGCTTCATTAATAATCCCTCTGAACATTTGATTATAGAATTCAGGAATATCCACTTTTACTTTCTTCAGAGCTTCTTTGTGATAGCTTATAACCTTTCTTAAAATAGACGCATATTCTTTCTTGAATTGCTCAAAAATATCATAATATTCTTTTTTTGTAATGGCTTTGATTGCTGTTTCGTCTGCTTTGTTCAGCCGTTCATAGAGATCATGGCGTAAGGCACCCTTCAATGCTGCCGCAGTATCTCTTGATCTGAGCTTCAATACTTTCTCTAGGAAGAGCTTTCTAGGGCAATACAAGTATCCTGTGAGATCCGATACGGCAAGAGTCATGGCATAACAGGGAATAAGCTTATGTTTATATAGTTATCAGAGCAGGTTCTCTATTTTTAAGTAGTGAGAATATTTATATACTATTTTTTTATCCCATGGTTATGAAGTTTTCCTCTAAGAGAAATGAATATCATGCGTTGTTTTGGCATGGATATGTTGAAAAAGAGCATGAAGTAGAATCTTCTATTGAGGTAGTCAAGAGAGGAGGATATGAGCCGATTGTTAGGAAAAAGAAATGTTATGCGCATGACGATATGAGTGTTCAGATGCTTGTATTGTCTGATATACTTGAATTCTATAATTATTTAATGGATGATGTGTATTTATCGCAAGCTAATGGTCGAGAAAAACTTGATGAATTCACAAGCAAGTTTATTCAGAATAATGATATTACTTTTGCTTATGTTAATTGGTTTGAGAAGACAGTTAATAAACTCAATAAAAGACTTGAAATAAGAGCATTAAGTAATAATGAGGAATTTGTCGAAGAGGTGATGGACAAGTTGACTGAAGGGGAAGAGTTCAAATCTTCGAGTACTCTAACTGAAGAGCTGAAAACAAGAGCATACAGAGGGATGACTCAAATGTTAGATGCGTTTGGAAAGAAGTTTACTGATGCTAATTCTTTGTTGAAAGCATTTCTTTGTAATCAGTATATTCACCAGTTTGGATCTGTTCTTAATTACGAAGAGGATCTGTTTGATAAAAATGGACAGGGTCAATTAAGACTTCGCCCTAGAGATAAATAAGCGCAGTCTTTATAAATTTGTATTGATGGATTCATCATGTTGCTAAATCTCCTTATTGTAGGGGTGTTTGTACTTGGGACTTATCCTTTGCCTGAAACGTTTAGAGATGTGCTTTGGGAGATTGAATTTGTTGTTGTCGCACTTTTTATTCTTGAATATATGTTTATTTTGGTAATTATTTTGAGAATATTTACTTTTTGTTTTATTTTTGGTCTTTCCATCCTTATATAATGTTTTGCGTACTGCAACTTTATGGAAAGAGATAATTCAATAAATAATGTAGTTGACCAATTATTTGGTGGCAGAGTAAATCATTATCATAATAGTGAAACAGTTTATTCTGGAAGTTCTTCAAGATATGATTTTGCAAGATACTTTGCAGGTAGAAAACCCAAGCCAATTCTTTTTCTTCCAAAACAGGAAAATTTTATAGGTGCTCATTTCACCCTTGATCAAGATGAAGAATTAATACCTAATGATGAATTAGCAAAGATAAAGGATCCTGATGAATATAAAAGATTAATAAGAAAAAGACTTAGAGTCTTAGAAAAGAAATATAAGCATTGAATATTTGAAAATAAGGGTGAACTTCTGAATGTGTTTAAAACATACTTTTTAAGAAAAATGGGTAAAAATATAATTATTTTTGTTTATTTGTTCAATTAATGGAAACATTATTAAATCATTATGGATTTTCATCTTTTTTATGGTTGATAAAATAGATTTGAAGATATTGCATTTTTTATCAGAAAATTGTAGGGTTTCGCTGAATAAAATATCAGGAAGATTGAAAGTATCAAAAAGTACAGTTAATTATAGGATAAAGAAATTGGAAGATGAAGGAATCATAAAAGGCTATTCTACAGTAATTAACTATGAAGCATCTGGAAAAATAAATGGAAGATTATTACTAAAACTTGTGAATCTTCAGGATGATTATTTAGAAAAAATAATAAATATATTGAAAGGAATAAAGAAAATAATTTGGATTGCTTCAACTCAGGGGAAAGGAGATATAATTCTTACAATTTTATGTGATTCTGTAAAAGAATTTAATGAATCCATTAATGAAATTAATCAAAAAATAGGAAAATATATTATTAATCAAGAAGTGAGTTTAGCATCAAAAATATATGAATGCGCCCCTAATGTTATAGTCGAAGGAAAATTTATACCTGCAGTTGCATCAGAGTATCCTAGCGAAGAAAAAACTCTCGATGAATTAGATGAAAAAATATTAAAAGAATTGTCTAAAAATGCAAAAATCTCTGTTTTAGAATTAGCTGAAAAATGCTCATGCACAACGAAAACAGTTATCTCAAGAATAGGGCAATTAGAAAAAACTGGAATAATATTGAGATATAAGGCAATTATCAACACTTCAAAATTCGGCTATGATACATATCATATTTTTTGGACTTTTAACAATCATGATTTTCAAAAAACTAACACATTCAAAGAATATATTTTAAATATGGATGAAACAAGTTATCTCACAGAAGCTTTAAGTAGTTCAAACCTTGAATGTGAATTTTTAGTAAAAAATCAAAGAGAATTATACAAACTTATTAATACTCTTAAAAATAGAGAAAAAGTTCGGGACGTAGTAAGAAATTCAGAGCATCTTCTTGTGTATAAAATTCATCAACACTATTAACTAATGCAACACTTCCATGTCTGAAATCCCCAAGAATATCAAGTCCTGATATTTTTGAGAATTTTCCAACATCTTTTCCACTATATCTGTAAGATTTGTGTATGTATGTTTTTGTTCCTTTAGCGATAGAAGAAACTTCCTTAGCAAATTGATCAATTAAAATCACATCTGAAATTGCTTCCACACCTATCTTGTAATAAAAGGAATCTTCTCCGACTTTAACTTTGTCAACAACAGTTTTAAATTTAGGAAGATCTTCTTCCGGAATTAAATAATATTCTTTTAAGAAAGAATTGATGAATTTTTTTTCATTAAGATAATATTCTTCTGTTGTCTTGCTTTCTGTAGTTTGTAATGTATAAAAAATAACCGTTTTATCCTTGGAAATATTATTTAATTGTCTCATTTCATCTAAAGTTGCTTCATAACTTTGGCAAGTAAGACCATTGTTCTTAATTATTATTTTTTCATCAGGTAATTTTTCTATGGATTTGGAGAAATTCTCATTGTCAATGGGAAATGAGCCTATTTTATAGCACTTAGTGTTTAAAAATTTCCAATAGTTTCGGGATTTTTCATTAATTGTTAATGAATGTATGAATTCGGGAATAACTCCTGGGAAAATTCCTTGTGCTGCGTGAGACGAATCCACTATTATTCTATTGGTTGTTCTTTGGTAATTTTTTCTAATTGTGTCTTCAATATTTAATCGAATGTCTTGTCCGAATTCTTCACGGTGTTCAGTATAGTATTTGCTGCTTCTAATGAAATCCTTAGAAATTCCTGAAACATCTATGACTTGATTAATATTTCTTTCTATTATTGATTCTATCAAACTAAATTCTCTTAATGAACTTCCTGAAAATAAGCTGACGTAATGAGGATGTATTAAACCATCAAATAAACCTGATGAAAGTGCTTTTTCAAAAACTCTGTTATTGTCTTCAGTGAGAGTATATTTAAGATCTTTTATTGATTCTTCATATTTGATAATTGAATGAAGAGAATTATATGCAAAATGAGAAATATCTGTTAAGTCAATGATTTCATCAGATGTTTTGGTTCTGGTAAATATTTCTTGTCTGTTTGATATTCTTTCTTCAGCACTTTCTTTCATAATTTCTTTAGGGAATCTTTTCTTGGATCTTCCTTGAAGAATTCCTTCGTAAAAATCAGGATGCTTTTTTTTTAAATGAGTTGGCAAGATGCTTTCGATTTGAGGGATGCTACTTTCTCCTGCGTCTCTTAAAAGTTTTTCATGAATTTTTTTGTCTCTTATAAGCTCTAAATCAACTAATTTATCTTTTGTAGTTTTTTCATTATCTATTTCGCGTGTTACCATTATATCTCCAGAATGAATTTCAGCTAATCTTCTCATTTGAAGATCCATAAAACATTGCTCTGATTGCATAATTTTGGGAGATCCCGCAGTTTTATAAAAATTTTTAATTTAAGTACTAAAAAGTGATTAATAATTAAGATCCATATAGAAAATAATTTGTTTTACTTTTTGCAGAAAAGTTTAAAAGAAGCATTACATCCATTGCATTATGACTCCAGAAGAAAAGTATGAGCTTATCACAAGAAATCTCCAGGAAGTTGTTGGAGAAGATAAGCTGAAAGAAATATTGAAGCAGAGAGATCTTAAGGTTTATTTAGGTACTGCTACAACAGGAAAACCTCATGTCGCTTATTTTTTACCAATGCTGAAGTTGGCTGATTTCCTCCATGCTGGTTGCGAGGTCACATTACTTTTAGCAGATCTGCACGCTTATTTAGACAATCAGAAAGCACCATGGGATTTGTTAGAAAAAAGAACAGAATACTATACATTAGTGCTTACTAGTATGTTGAAAAGCATTGGTGTAGATATTTCAAAACTTAAGTTTGTGAAGGGAACTGATTATCAATTAGATAAAAAAATGACGTTAGATATGTATAGGATTGCGGGATTGAAATCAGTTGGTGATTGTAAACGTGCAGGAGCAGAAGTGGTGAAACAATCAGACAATCCTCCTCTAGCAGGAATGATGTATCCTATAATGCAAGCATTAGATGAAGAATATCTAGGAGTTGATGCACAATTTGGCGGTGTTGACCAAAGAAAAATTTTTATGTTTGCTCGAGAAACATTACCTAAGTTAGGATACAAAGCAAGAATTCATCTGATGAATCCTATGATTCCTGGATTGACGGGAGAAAAAATGAGTTCTTCCGAAGAAACCTCAAAAGTTGATTTATTAGATGATGAGAAAACGGTAAAAAAGAAAATGAATAAAGCTTTCTGTGAAGAAGGCGTTGTTGAAGGAAATGGTGTATTGTTGTTTACTAAGTATGTTATCTTTCCTGCACTAGGGTTGAAAGATCAGCATGAATTTGTTATTGATAGGCCTGAAAAGTTTGGTGGGAAATTGATTTATGCTTCCTATGCTGATATTGAGAAAGATTTTGCTTCTAAGAAACTTCATCCGATGGATTTAAAGCAAGGCGTAGCTGATTTTATCAATGTATTGTTAGATCCTATCAGAAAGGAAATGGAGAAACACAGAAAATTAGTTGAAGAAGCTTATGGTTGATTTTATATCTGGAGACCGTTCGAGATGGCTTCTTTTAATTCAGGATTCATTGGTGTAAGCCAAGTTATTCCTTTTGTGCTGATGAATATTTTTCTGTCTTTTTGTAGATAGTCAAGGATTGTCAATAAAGTGTTGTGATTTATTTTTTTAGGAAGTTGTCTCTTTATTTCTGCCACTGTTATGATGCTTTCAGTCATATTTTGAAGAAGACTTTCAACCATTAAAATTGTGTTTAATGTCGGAGAATGGCCCTTCTGAATGGTGATTTGCTTCATTTTCTTTTTCTCATATTTGTACTTATTTGTATCAAATTTGTAACTAATAGATACATATTTGTATATAAATGTTTTTATTTTTCGAAAACATGTGTTATCTCTATTAAACTCAGTTAAGCATTAGTATTTCATAACATTTATAATTTAACTATAGTTAATAACGAGGGGGGTGAACATATGAAAGATTATTGGACTGAAGAAGAGTGGGAAGGTTGGAATGAATAAAATTTTCCATAACCTTTAAATTCTGTGCATACCATTATTTCTTATGCCTAAGAAACACAAATCCTTTAGAGAGACACTTCGTTTTTATCTTATTGACTGCAAAACACCATTAGGTAAGTTTATCGATGGATTCATTATGCTTCTGAATCTCCTTATTGTAGGGGTGTTTGTACTTGAGACTTATCCTTTACCTGAAACGTTTAGAGATGTGCTTTGGGAGATTGAGCTTGTTGTTGTCGCATTTTTTATTCTTGAATATATAGCAAGAATATACGCGGCAAAAAACAGAATAAAACATGTACTTGATATTTATAGCATTATAGATCTTGTAGCAATAATTCCGACGATTATAACATTACTGGCTTTCGAAGTTAATCTTGGATTCTTACTTCTCTTGAGAGTGTTCAGAGTATTTAGAGTTTTAAGATTCTTAAGATTTGTACAAGACCAAAATTTCTTCTTTGGAAGGATTAGAATACATCTTTTAAGAGTATCAAGATTATTGTTGACTATATTTTTGATATTCTTTGTTGGTTCAGGATTGTTTTTCCAAGTAGAAAATGTTCATAATCCTGGTATTAATAATTTTGGAGACGCATTTTATTTTACGGTTGTTACATTAACCACCGTCGGATTTGGAGATATTACTCCAGTGTCTGGAGGTGGAAAAGCAGTTACCGTATTGATGATATTATCCGGAATCATTCTTATTCCTTGGCAGGCAAGTAGAGTAATCAAAGAATGGCTGCATATTGGAAAAAGACGTATTGTCTGTCCTAAATGCGGTCTTAGTTATCATGACAAAGACGCTAGCCACTGCAAAGCGTGCGGTCATATTATCTATCAAGAATATGATGGAGATTAAGCTACATCTTCTCAGGCGCATCAATACCTAATAATGCAAGACCTTGTTTCAGGATGTCTTTAACACAGACAATTAAAAACAATCTTGCTTCTTTTACATCGTCTTCCTCTTTGAGAATCTGGTGTTTATGGTAATATTCATTGAACGATTGTGCAAGATCCAGAAGATAGCGAGAGATCAGATGAGGTTTATAGTGATCAGCCGCTGAGTACACTACATTCTCGAATTTTCCAAGAAGATTGATAAGATTACGTTCTTCTTCCTCTTTGAGCGAAGCATAATAGATCTTTTCAGAAACAGATTTTCCATGTTTTTCGAGAATTGAGCAGATTCTTGCGTAAGCGTATTGCACATAGGGTCCTGTCTCTCCTTCAAAGCTCAATGATTCTTTTGGATTAAATACAAAGTCTTTTGCAGCATCGTATTTCAGGAAGAAGAAGCGCAGTCCTGCCATACCAATCATCTCAGCACGTTTTTCAACTTCTTTTTCATCGAGACTGGCGTAACGTTTTTTTACTTCTTCTCTTGCTAATGCAATCATGTCTTTGATTAAGTCATCTGCATCAACAACAGTGCCTTCTCTTGATTTCATCTTCCCTTCAGGCAATGCAACCATGCCGTAAGACAAATGATAGCATTTCTCTGCAAAAGGATATTTCAATAATTTGAAGATTTCAAATAGGACATTAAAGTGGTAGTTTTGTTCATTTGCTACGACATAAACCATACGATCCATCGCAAAATCTTTATATCGCTCATTAATCATCCCGATGTCTTGTGTTATATAGACTGAAGTACCGTCAGGTCGTAAGAGTATTTTCTCGTCGAGCTTTTTGTCTGTTAGATCAACAACAATAGCGTTATCATCACGCTCTTTGAATAATCCATCGCGTAATCCTTGCATAATAATACTTTTTCCTAGCTGATAGGTATTGCTCTCATAATATGCTTTCTCGACATTCAATCCTAGTTTTTTGTAGGTTTCGAACATGCCTTTGCAAGCCCACGCATTCATTTTCCTCCATAATGCACGGATTTCTTTATCTCCTTGTTCCCATTTGACGAGCATTTTTTTGGCTTCTTCTTCTAATGAAGGATCCTCTTTTGCTTTCTGAGAGAATAACACATAGTATTTGCCGACAAAATGATCGGATTTCATTCTTGATTTTTCTGGTGTATCATCCTTGCCGAATTTCTGATAAGCAAGCATTGATTTGCAGATATGGATGCCTCTATCGTTAATAATATCGACATGATGTACTTCATGACCAATTTTTTTAAGGAGATTTAGTGTGGTTGTTGTTATGAGTCCGTTTCTGATATGACCTAAGTGCAATGGTTTGTTGGTATTTGGGCCAGGACCTTCAACTAATGAAATTTCTTTTTTCTTTTCTACAAAGAGTTTCTTTTTCTGGATTTTTGTGAGTATTGTTTCTGCTAGAACAGCTTTATCTATGAAGAAGTTCAGGTAAGGTCCTTTTGCTTCAATCTTTGCTATGGTTTTGAAGGAGATTTTCTTAGCTAGCTCTTCTGCGATTGCTACAGGTGTTTTCTTCATCTCTTTTGCTAATGAGAAACAAGGAAATGCGTAATCTCCCATAGTAGGATCTGGAGGAATCTCCAGCAATGTAATGATTGTATCTTGCTCTAACGTGGTTTCTTTTGCTATTGCGTCAGCTATTTTTGCTTTGAAATCCATAGATGCCGATTATTCCTGAGATTTATAATGATTGTGTTCATTTTATCGGAAAAATAATGTTCTTCAGTAAATCGAGAACATTAAAGCGAAAGATATATAAGCTACTCAAAAGTAACAAACTCATGCCTGTGATTATGCCGTTCGGAAAACATTACAATAAATCCATCGAACAGATTGCATTGGCTGATTATTCATATTTTTATAATTTTCTTGTTCATGATTTGCTTGCTAACGAAAAAATATATACGAAAGTGTTAGAGCAAAGAATAGCGTTCGTTGAACATAATGTAAATAATTTTGTTTCTGTTAAACATTGTGTTATTCAAGGATGTGATAACCCTGCCAAAATAATCAGTATTTATCAGTCAAGGGAACAAAACACTTATACGCAAAAATACTATACAGGAAGGCACTCAGATACAGGGTTTATCTACTGCTCTCATGAGTGTTTCACAAAAGATCCTCATGTGACTGATCAGCTTCAGAAAGTAGATCTTAGAGAGATAGCATTCCATTCTGCGCTCTCAGATCTTAAGAGTGATACAAAAGAACTCGTGGAAATTATGGCAGAGTGTATGGGTATTCGAAAAACTAGAAGAACAAAAAAATACCTCGAAGAATTCTTTAATACATTATGATCTAGATAAGTAGGAATTATGCTCTAAAAATTATTCAGCGACCCTTTTTCGAAGCTCTTGAAATCCTATATTCACGTCATTGTTGAGTTTGTCAATTGCATTCATAATTACTTCATATTTAGAGATTAATGTTTCAGTGTTATCTCTGCTTTCGCGCAATCGGTTGATAATCTCTTGATCCAATCCATATGTTTTTGCTTTTTCTAAGAAAGTATTATATGCGTTGGTAAGTCTGGGAAGAGCTTTTTTGTGTTTTCTAAAGAAGTTCCTTAATACGGTAAGAAGTTCATCTCTGGCTCTCCAGAGTGCCAAGACACTAGAACCTATTGAGTTTCTACTTATTCTAAGTTGATTATGCTGAGAGCTGCCGCTCTCTGTGTTCTTTAATGCTTCATTGATTTCATCCAGTCTTTTGTTGTTTTCTTCGAGTGCTTCATCTTGTTGAGTAAGAACGGAAAATTCTTGGTCAATGTTAGAAAGATTGAATGCTCCAAGCAAATCATGAAAAAGAGCCTTATTTTTTATCAGCTCAGCAAGTTCAGAATCATCAGGATGTTCTTCCTGCAACGCTCTCAGTTTTTCGATGATAACTTCCATAGAATGCTCCATGCCAGAAACAGATCTTTCGATAAAACCCCATTCCTCAAGCGCATAGCGTTCTTTTTGTTCCTTACTCTGTTCCATATGTTTTTTATAGAAAAGGAGATATATAAAGATTGTCGTATCTATTGGCTTTGAGGGAAATAAAAAAATGGGGACGCTGAGATTTGAACTCAGATCCAGTGGTTACCCCATGACGTAATCATTGACCGAAGTCTCATCGCTCCAATGCTGGAGCCACTTATTCTAGCCAGGTTAAACTACGCCCCCGCATAATATCAGAGTAGAAACTGCTTTTTTAAATCTTCTTATGCAATACTTTTATATATAGTGTCAATCATACACATAGAATGGTTGATTTTTCTAAAGATGGAATGATGAAAGTTGCCGTAGATGCTGTCTGCTTTACTGCAAGAGGTAATGAACTTCAAATTCTGTTAATCAAAAGAAAACATGAGCCGTTTACAGGAATGTGGGCTATCCCTGGAGGATTTGTCCATCCAAAAGAGGAACTTGAGAAAGCTGCTGAGCGTGAATTAAAAGAGGAAACGGGAGTGAAGAATGTTTTTCTGAAGCAATTAGGAACATATGGTGGTGTAGAGAGAGATCCTCGCGGACGTGTTTTGAGTATCACATATATTGCATTGATTCAAGGAGATCAAAAACTCAATCCTACGACTGATGCAATGGCTGCGGAATGGTTTTCTGTGCATGAGCTTCCTGAGCTAGCATTCGATCACAAAGATATTATTGCGGATGCATTGAAGCATTTACAGTATGAATTGCAGACAACAAATATTGCATATCAAATTCTTCCAAATAAATTTACGTTGACAGAGGTGCAGAAGCTCTATGAGTTGGTGTTGGGGAAAGAATTAGATAAAAGGAATTTCAGGAAGAAAATGAAAGAGCTTGATTTAGTGAAGGCATTGAATGAAACTAAAATGGAAGGAGCTCATAGACCAGCACAGTTATTCGAATTCAAAGATAAAAAGTATAAGCCAGTTAGCGAGAAAGTGCAGGTGTTTCTTTAGGTTCTGTCTTCTTCATCAAAGCTAGATGGATCATATCGAAGGAATCTTCTGCTATTCTGACTCCGTGCATAATGAGTTTGCTTGCATGAGCATCTAAAGAAGGAAGCTTGCTTGCTTTTTTCCTGATGAGTGCTTTTAGTTTCATCATCTCTTCAATTTTTTCTGATTTAGTATTATAATAAACTGCGAATGCTTTCTCGAGCATATTTTTTGATAAAAAAATAATCTCTTTGATAGCTTCTGTCATGAAGACTTTTTTCTCAATATCTGTTCTCCAGAATCGCAGCACTTCATCACCTAATTTTTCTAATGCATAAGAATAGGCAAACATAATCTTTCCTGCGTTGGTATCTGGATAAGAATGTTTCATAATAGATCGTTGTAAAAACAAAGAAAAGGTATTGATTTCTGCATCGAATGCATTGATTGATTCAAGTGTTCCTTTATTCTCTCCAAATACATCTTTGATTGCAGAATCATAGAAGCGAAGGATCATCTGGAATACTCTTTTGAAAATATTATCGAGATTTTCTGTTGTGGTGCCGCTAATATCTCTGATGGTGAAATGTTTTCCTTTTTGTTCAACCACAGCATAACCCATATTTTGTTTTAGATCTGGATAATATCCTTTTTCAGCATCAACTTCAACCTGATTGATACCTTTTGCGTAAGCTGCATTGATATGGACAAACTTCAATCGATAATCAAGGTCGGTTATATTGATGGTTGTGATGCTTTCTGTCTCTTTCTGCGAGGATTTCATAAGAAGATTGGGGCCGTGCAGCTCTAGATCAATTTCATCGCCTGCTTTAAGACCGTTATTGCGGATCCATTCAATAGGTATGGTAACTGTGAGTGCTTGGCCTGCTTGTTTTATGAGTTTTCGCTTCATTTTATATTATTGATATAAATAATATAAGAAATATATAAATCTTTTGTATTACATTCTATCAGTATGAGAGACAAAAAATACGTGGATTTGCACACACATACTTATTACTCAGATGGAACCTGTCAACCAAGACAGATTGTGATTGATTCTGCGATGCTAGGGATGGAGGTACTTGCCATAACAGACCATGATCACACTGCAGGTTATGA
Organism: Candidatus Nanoarchaeia archaeon; assembly: GCA_028279685.1. GTDB lineage: Archaea > Nanobdellota > Nanobdellia > Woesearchaeales > SKIA01 > JANQNG01. The sequence goes on from JANQNG010000038.1 coordinate 66,545, forward strand.
GGAAGCAAGGAACGAGGCGAAAAGATGGGGGTTAGAAGTTATAACAGGAACTGAGATCTCCGCAGGTCCATATCATGTTCTCGGCTATGATTTCGATATGAAGAACAAAGAACTCAAAGATTTGCTTGCGTACTCAAGGAACTGTCAGGAAAATATAACAAAAGAAAGAGTCAGAAGAATGAGAGCAGCAGATATTCCTATAACATTCGAAAAAGTAAGAGGTTACTTTCCAGAATCGCGGTTAGGAAAACTTAATGTCTTGATGACTATGATACTCGACGAGGAATGCAGAAACTACACTGGAGATATGAGGGGAACAGAATTATTTAACACCTATTTCAGAAAAGGATGTGTTGGAGGAGGGGTTAGAGGATTTCCTGAAGTGAACACACAAGAAGCAATAGATGGTATCCATGCAGCAGGAGGATTAGCAGTAATAGCGCATCCTTTCAAAGATGTGAAAGATCTTGCTGATCTTGAAAGATTAATAGCACAAGGTATGGATGGTATAGAGGTGCAACCAAACTTCGGAGAAAGAAATGATTTCTATAAGCAGTATGCTTTAGATCATAATATGCTAATAACGTATGGATCAGATTTCCACGGACCGAGAAATCATAGAAGACCTCTTCTTGCCAGGGGAGAGAATAAAATAGAACCATTTTACTGTAGAAGAAAAGCGGCGTGATACTATGGAATTGAAAAACCCTGCATTGGAAAAGTTAAGGGAAAGAACAAAAGGTCTTTCAAGTGTTTCATTAGAGATGGATATGGTGAGCAAGTATCCTTGGGCAACGATTGCTATTATTAGAGGATTCGATAACTTCTCTTATGAAGCATATACAAAAGGAGCATTCTTCAGAAAAGAAGATGCTGAGACAGAGATGAAAACTATTCCTCCTAATGGAACATTAGCAGATACCTATCATATTGTTACTACAACTGTTTTAGATCTTTGTTCGGGAGAGGCAAAAGATAGAAAAGGAAGAAATTTCGATGATGTCGATAGATCGATGATTTTCAGGAGTCTATATGATAATCTTCAGCAATGCTAATTTTTTTATTTTATTTTTCTTCCATATAGAAAATATTTTCTAGGAGCGAAATATTTATATATCAGTTAGTGTATACAATACAATAAGTAAATCACAAACAAACAAAGTTTTGTGATTGTAAGTGTAAAAATTACAATAATGGTGATGTAAAATGAATGAAGCTGATGTTGTAAAAGGCATACTTGCCTATCAAAAAAGAGCAGAACATGATGACAGAGTGGATGTTATTCCTTTGGAACATGAAGGTGTCTATGAAGCATATAGTGGAGACAAGGATGAATATGGCAGCAGAAATCATCTTGGATTTTTCAGAGGAAGATTTGTTGATGTGCTTGCACATGTGATCCAGCAACCAGGATTTGGTGGATGGTACACGGGTAAAAATCCTGATAATAGCAGTTCCGGATATGTCAATTTGCACAATCCTGAGATAATGGATATTGCTCCAGTAGATTTCAGGCTTGAGAGTGCTCAAAGGATGATGACATTACAAGAAGAAACCGCTCAATTAGAGGAGCGATTAGGTTCAAGATAGATGAGAAAAAAGCAAAAGGTGAATGTCTATGGGAAAAGAAAGACTCGATGAAAAAATATTGAAGGTTGATCCTCGTGTTGCGAATGGTTGGTATACTGATGTTTATTTCAACAGGACTAAAGAAATATTGCAGAATGATGGACATCATCCAACTCTAAGAATGCAGTTCTTTCAAAAGAATAACGATGTTTGTGTTTGTGGAATTGACGAAGCAATTGGAATAATGAAAGAAGCACTAGGAGAAGACTATAAGAAATTAGAAGTTAAGACTTTGCATGATGGAGATGTTGTTGATGAATTTGAAACGGTAATGACAATAGAAGGTGATTATTCATCGTTTTCACATCTTGAAACTGTGATGCTTGGTGCGTTGGCAAGAAGAACAAAAGTAGCAACGAATGTTTATAGAACAGTAAGAGAAGCAAGTAAAGTAACTGATAAACCTGTTTTATTTTTTCCTGCAAGATTCGACATATATCAAGTACAAGCAGGAGATGGTTATGCATATGATATTGCTATGAAATCACTAGGACGTGACCCGAAGAAAGGAGGCAATGGTGTTTCAACTAATGCACAAGGAGAATGGTGGGGAAGTTACGGTTTAGGAACAATTCCTCATGCGTTAATTGCTGCTTATGGAGGGGATACTGTAAAAGCTTCTTTGAAGTTTGCAAAGAATATAGATCCTAATGTTAAAAGAGTTGTTCTTGTCGACTATGAAAATGATTGTGTAAAAACTTCGTTGGAAGTTGCTGAAGCAATGTTGGAAGAGTATAAGGGTTCTGGCAAAGATAAGAGATACAAACTTGCAGGTGTTCGCTTAGACACTTCAGGATCGATGGTTGATAATTCAATTGTTGATCAAATGGGCCAATTCAAGCCAACAGGTGTAAATGAACAATTAGTGATGAATGTTTACAATGCTTTGCAGGAAAAAGGAAAGGAATTTCCAGAAGATAGTGTTGAGAGAAAATTCTATCACGAAATTGGAATTGTAGTTTCCGGCGGATTCACACCTGAAAAAATTAAGAGATTTGAAGACAAAAGTTTGCCAATAATGGCTTATGGTGTAGGATCTTCAATGTTTTCTGGGAATTATGATTTCACTGCAGATATTGTCAGCGAAAAGATAGATGGTGAATGGCAGCATCAAGCAAAAGTCGGCAGAGCATACAGGCCAAATGATCGATTGGAGGTTGTAGAATGAGTGATATTATTTCAGCAGCGATTCGATATGCTTCGCAAAATAGTGACAAATTAGTGAGAAAAGTAGGACAAAAAGATTATTTCAGAGTCACTAAGTATGGTGCTGAAAAAAAATCAAGTTATTTGGCCTATGGCGATCCTTTGGATGTCGTTGTGGATTTGATTGAGAAGGTAGTTTTTTTCGGAAACTGGATTTCTATTCCAAGTCGGCATCGCGATGATATATTTGAAATCACGAGCAATATTTGGGGAGAAATAAAGTGTGTGAGAGAGACTGAAAATATTGCTGATGTTGTTTATGTTGAAGAAAAACCATATTTGTCTGAATTAAGAACAAAAGAAGGATTTGCAAATGCTGCAAAATCAGTTTTTACAAGAGGATATCCTGCTGAAGAGTTAGCAGAAAAAATATTCAATGTAAAAGTTAGTGTAAAAAATAAAAAAAGGTGATAAAATGAAAAAAACAATTATTATTTCGAATGTTATAGACGGATCTGAGTCCTTTATGGGAGTTCATGGTTCTTTTCCCTGTGGATCAACACAAGAGGAAAAAGATAATACTGTAAGCATTATGCGTGCTTCTGATTTTATATTATATTCTAATGATTTGCATCCAGATGATGCTAAAGAATTTAGTATTAATGGAGGCTTATATAATGCGCATGATCAAGTAAAACCCGAAAGATTTGATTCTGATTATGTCATAGGATTTGATCTAGAAGGAAATGAAATACAACTCGGCAATAAAAGTGTTAGTCCGCGATTAGAAGAGACATTGCAACAAGCTGTTGAAGGAAGAACTGCAGGAATATATGTTCCTAGAGAAGTGTATTTTCAATCAGAACATGAAACGCCGTTCTGTACTCCGAAAGATATTGAAGAAACCTATAAGGAGCGTATTATTACTTCTGAAGAATTTGTTGAAGGTTCATTTGATTATATTATAGCGCCAAAGAAATATTTTGATGCGACGAGAACAGATAGCGACAGATCTCTTCCAAAAGGGTCTTTCGAAGGTGTTCCTGATCAAAATATGAATATCTATTCATTGTTGGAGGAGAGGTTTCCTTCTGATGAATATGAATTAGTTTTTGTTAATACAGGAGTAGTTGAAGGTATTTGCAGATTGCACACTTCTATTGGACAAAAACAAATGTTTCCTGATGCGAAGATAATCAATATTTCTGATGCTACAACGCCTCTTGCAGGGATTGGACTAGGTTATGAAACTGCAGAACAGTCTCGAGATGCTTGTGAAAGGGTGTGTAAAGATATTGGCATTGAGTATATGAGTACAGAAGAGTTTTTGGAGGCATACAAATAATGAAAACTAAACTTAATCCATTGGAGCTTGGAGATCTCGATAACATCATGTCTTGGGTTAATGATGAAGAAGTTATTGGAAGATTTAATGGTTTTAATGACAACATAACTAGAGAACAAGAACAGAATTATTTGGAAAAGATGATTGCTTCCGAAACTGATAAATTGTACTCTATCTCGACGGAAGATGGAGTATATTTGGGACAAGCAGGAGTTCATGAAATAGAAGCAAATAATGATGGAAGGCTTGCATTGATTATAGGCAATAAAGAATACTGGAATAAGGGATGTGGTCAAAGTGCAATGGAAGGATTGCTTGACAAAGCATTCAATGAACTAAAGCTAGAAAGAACTTGGCTTGTTGTTCTTGAACAAAATAAGAAAGCCAGACATATATATGAGAAAATTGGCTTTCAACAAGAAGAGATTCTGAAAGATTACTATCAATTGGGTGATCAAAAACTCAATATGATCAAGATGAGTTTGCATAGAGAAGAATATGCGCGAGGTGAACCTACGTGGAACGAATAAAACTACCATATATGAATCCTGAAAAAGTAAGTCGAGAAATAGGAGACTTTGTTGTGGATACAGCGAAGAAAGTCGGTTCAACAGGATGTGTTATTGGATTATCGGGAGGAGTTGACTCGACGACAACTGCAGCATTGATCAAGAAAGCATTTGATGCTTACAATGCAGAGCACGATGATAAGCTAGAACTTGTCGGTTATATCTTGCCATCAAGCACTAATAACCCAAAAGATGCCGAAGATGGTGTTTCAGTAGCAAAAAGATTGGGCATACGATATGAGACGCAAAGCATTGAACCTATTGTTGAAGCATACAAAATAACTAATTCTGAAGCGGTTGAAAGTTTATTCCACAAAGGAAACTTGATGTCAAGGATAAGAGCGAATTATCTTTCTACAAAAGCAGCAACTGAACAAAAAACACTTTCTGGCACAGGCAACAAAGACGAAGACTTTGGCATAGGATACTACACGTTATTTGGTGATGGTGCCGTGCATATGAGTCCTATAGGCAATCTCTCGAAGAGACTTGTCAGACAGATGGCGACTTATTTAGGATTTGAAGACTTGGCAAACAGAACACCAACAGCAGGATTACAGCCTGATCAAACAGACTTTAGTGATCTTGGCTATGATTACGATGTTGTTGAATTAGTTACAGAAGGATTCCATCAAGGATTTACTGCAGATGAACTTGATGTGCATCCTCAGGTGAAACCTTTGATTGAACAACAGATAGATCAATACAAAGAAATGTTTGGCAAGAAGAAATTCAACAATGTCGGTGAAGTGATTGACGATATTTATCATAGACATTACAATATAGCGATGGCAAAAGTGGAGATCATTCATCCGCCTACTGCAGAAGTAACAATAGAATACAGGTGAACGTACATGCCAGCAGCTAATCAGATTCAAGAACAGAGAAACCCAATACCAACCACAGATATTATTATCGAATATTGTGGAGAAGAAAGACCTATTTACGTTGCTGGCGGAATAGTTCCTCCTGAATCAAAGATAAACGGAAGTATTGTACTCGTTAAAAGGAAAAACCCTCCACATGGATGGGCATTACCAGGAGGATTTCATGACTTTGGTCTTTCAGCAGAAGAGAACGCTATTAAAGAAGCAAAAGAAGAAACAAATCTTGATGTGATTCTTGAATCTCCTGAAAAACCGTTTCTTTTCAAATCAAAACCTGATCGTGATCCAAGAGATCATATGATCTCTGCAGTGTATATCGGTAAAGGCTATGGTGTTCCTCGAGGAGGAGATGATGCAAAAGAAGCAAAACTATACACTATAGATGAGGTGAAACAACTCATAAGAAATAATGAGCTTGCGTTTGATCACGCAGAGATACTAGAAGCATATTTCAGGCATAGGGGGTACAACTGATGAGTTTAGGAAGAGCAGGATTCATAGGACGATTTAAACCTTTGCATGTAGGAGGAGCAAGAGTGCTTGAGGAAATATGTAAAAATACGGATCATTTGATAATAGGTGTTGGTAGCAGCAACAAATATGATCTTCGCAACCCTTTTACAGCAGAAGAATCTCAGAAGATGATTGATGTATTTCTTTCTCCAAAATTTTCAAATTATTCATTTATTCATATTCCTGATTTTGGGCATATTCCTCAATTTCAAGATGGGCAGAAATGGAAAGAATATGTGAAGAGTAAATTCAAGGACCTAGATTATTTTGTAGCAGGAAATAGTTATGTGAAATCATTGTTAGCTCAAGATTACAAAGTCATTGATGCTCATACGTTACTTCATGATGATCAGAAGATTCGCTTGAGTGCTACGCAAGTAAGAATTGCCATGGCAAGAGGCCGAGATTGGCGGAACTTAGTTCCTGAATCTACGGCACAATATATTGCAGAACATAAACTTGATGATCGTTTCCGACGAGAATTTGGATTAGCAACAATAGCTTTAGCAGCAGGATATGATTTAGCTACTGCTGATTCTTTTGATGCTGAAAAAAAGTACGTAATGTCTGGAAAATGAAAAAAAGAACCATGGAGGTGGTAAAAAATGTATAGTTGGGGACCTAATACAAGTGATTGGCATGGTAGAACAAATTATAATTATAGTTCTGAGAATGCACCCTATTTGGACGAACTTGCAGCAGAATCTAGTTCACGGGGTGAAAGAACCTATTCAAGGAGAACTTCACCAGATGTCATTGTAAAAACAAAAGATAAAACGATAAAAACAGAAAGTGAAAATCCTATTGTGGTAGGTATTGATGTGACAGGGAGTATGTCAAGATGGCCTGCGGAGATTTTTGATCGTCTTCCTTTGATGTATCAAACATTATCGCAATATAGGCAAGATGTTGAAATTAGTTTTGGCGCTATTGGTGATGCATATTCTGATCGATATCCTTTACAAGCAAATGATTTTGGTCATGGGATAGTGCTTGAAGATCATGTGAATGCTTTATGTCCTGAAGGTGGTGGAGGTGGACAAGTCAGTGAGACATATGAATTATTTGCATACTTTATGCTTGAAAAGTGTAAGATGTCTAATGCACAATCTCCATTTATGTTCATTTTTGGAGATGAGAAATTCTATAATGAAGTGAATCCTGCACAAGTAGAACATTATATTGGAGACAACCTCGAAAATCCAATGGCTTCAGGGAAAGTCTGGCAGAAATTGATAGAGAAATTCAATTTGTATTTCTTGCAGAAACCTTATGGAAGTGGACATGATAGACGCATGACTGCTGAGATCAAACAACATTGGGCAAATGCGATTGGAGAACAACGAATTGTTGATCTGCCAAATGCTGAACGTGCTGTTGATATTGCAATAGGAATTGTAGCGAGACATTGGGGACAGTATGGTGATTTCAGGGAAAATCTCAGTGCAAGACAAAGCGATGAAGTAGTTAGGAATCAAGTCCATGACGCAGTTCGTGATGTTCGAGAAGATGTTGCTGAAAGCGTTGATGCTGTTGCTTCTGCTTCAGAAAAACCAATTTCTCTACATGAAAAATACGGGGAGAGATAATGACGATAAGCGCAATTGTGACCGTACCTCCGTACAGTCCTTTTATTGAGGAAGTGGCAAGACATCCCATAGTGAGTGGGCTTCGCTTAAACACAGTGATGCCTACGAAAGGGTCTTTAGAGGATGTGATCAAACATTTACAAGATGTTGCTGGAAGCAAAGATATCTGGATTGATCTTAAGTGCAGACAATTGCGTGTTGCAGACTATGGAGTTCCTCCATTTACAGAGATTACACTGACTCATCATATTACTGTTGATACTCCTGTCAAAGCATATTTCTCTGACGGTAAAGAGATTGCTACTGTTCTTGCTATTGACGGAAAAAGGCTTATTATGCAGGAGGGTCCAAAGCGTGTCATAGGTCCTGGTGAGTCAGTAAATATTTTACATCCTTCACTACAGATTGAAGGGTATTTTACCGATACTGACAAACAGTATATTGATGCTTGTGTCAATTGTGGTCATCATCAGTATATGCTTTCTTTTGTTGAACAGCAGCAAGATATTGATCAATTAAGAACATATGATCTTGATGCAGAAATTGTTGCAAAAATTGAATCAAAAAAAGGTTTGGTGTATACTAAACATAAAAATAATGATGTTCGATTGATGGCTGCAAGAGGAGATCTCTTTATCGAAGCAGGTATGCCTCACAAAATCATTCGTGCAATGGAAGATATCTATTATGCTGATGCTTCTGCTATTGCTGCTTCCAGATTATTCAGTTCATTATCAAGAAGTCTAGAACCTTCTTGTGCAGATATTGGAGATGTTGATAATCTATTGCGCATGGGCTATAAAACAGTAATGTTTGGTGATGAGATATGTATGCAAAGAGATTCTATTATATCAGGGTTGAATCTGTTTCAGGCAATAGCTGAGCCTTATCAAGGAGGGAGAAGATGGTGAATAAATCGTCGCTAGAACTTGAGCAAACATTGAACAAGTGCAATATTCAAGATTCCACAGAACATCTGCTTGAGAAAATTGAAACAATTAACAGACTTAAACAGGAAAAGAATGCAGTCATCTTAGCGCATTATTATATGAGAGACAGCATAAAAATAGGAATAGCAGATTATGTGGGTGATTCTCTTGACTTAAGCAAATCTGCAATGAGGACTGAAGCAGATCTTATAGTGTTCTGTGGTGTTGATTTCATGGCAGAGACTGCAAAGATTCTCAATCCTCATAAAAAAGTCATTCTACCGAGCAGAGAAGCAGGTTGTTCATTAGCAGAAAGTATAACGGCAGAAGATGTGAAAAAACTGAGAAAAGATTATCCTGATGCTGCAATCGCAACATACATCAACACAACTGCGGATGTTAAAGCAGAATGTGATGTTTGCGTAACATCTGCTAACGCCCCTAAAGTTATCTCGAGACTTCCCAACAAAAGAGTAGTATTCATTCCGGATAATTATATGGCAAGAAATCTGGAGAACGAGATTGATAAGGAAATTATCTTCTGGGATGGAACTTGTGTTGTTCATGAACAGTTCAATCAGCATTACTTTAGGGAATTCAGAAGCAAAGTTCCTGGTTTGAAAGTTTTGGCGCATTATGAATGTGACCCTTCTACTATTGAAGCTGCTGATATGCATGGAAGTACGAGTGACATGAGGAGGTATGTTGGAGAGACAGATGCAGATGCGTATCTTCTTGCTACAGAATGTGGTTTAGCATCCACTATTATTGAAGATCATCCTGAGAAGAAAATCATAGGACCTTGTATGATCTGTCCTTATATGAAGGAGATCACGATTGATAACACCCTTCATGCATTGACTGATGAAAAACCAGAAATCACTATTTCTGCATATACTATAGATAGGGCTAGAATCTCGTTGGAAAGGATGTTCGCTTTAGGTGATTCGAATGAAAGATAGTCATATATTAACTCATTTTACTGGATTTTTAACTATTTTTTCCCTATTTCAAGAAAAAATAACTGAAAAGTTTTTTATAATCCTTTCACCATACTGTTTATACGAGAAAAAACACATCCTTTCTGCATCTACGGCTAATCAGATTACTATTATGAACATCACAAAATTAGAAAAAATATATACAGAACGTTTTTCAGTTATAGAACATATGTTAAGTATATATATTTGAAAGATCATATTCATTATAGGAAACATTAAACCTCAAAGGAGAACAATGCCACCACAAAAGCAACGCGGTGGTGATGGCATTGAAGAAAGGCTCGACCCGCACGCAGAGAGCATTTGCTTGGAGCCTTCTCTCTCTTTTGCTTTTTTTATTTTTTCCTATATGAAATCATGTAGCGATAGCTCTCTTAATTGAGAGCAAAAGAGATTCACCTAGCGTGAGCTCTATCACGTCGGCGGACGTAACACGCGGAGGGATATATATGGGAAGTTACGGTACAGGAGAGTTAAGCGCTGCTCCTCGAAGACGGAGAAGTTCTCCAGGTTCTTCAGGAGGGGGAGGACGTTCTTCGCGGAACACTACGCCTCCAGCGCCAACTGAAGAACCAGAGCCAACACCAACAACAGTGAGTGCCAACTATGACCCTGATTTGAAGACTGTTGTGGCATTGGGTGGTGGGTTGACGCCTGACAGGATTGTACAACCTATACCAGAAGAGATACGGGATCAGAACCTTTCACATGTTGTGAAGTATCTCATGGGTGATGAAGTTGCATCAAGACCAGAAGATAGAACAATAGTTGATGCAGTGCAAGAAAGAATGGAAGCACCTGACTATAGAATTATTGTCAATGATGCTTTGAATCTCGGCAACGAGAGAATGCAGACACCCTTGGTGCAATATCTAATCCAGAAGACGCAGCAAGGAGAGGACGGGGAACTCAAATACAACTTTGCGGATATTGCCATTGTCAGTCATGACGAAGGCGGAAAACCGTATAGCTTGGAAGAAAAATTGTGATTTTTTTTACTTTTCTTCCATGAGGTAAACACAATGATTCGGCTGCAAACACCATATCTTCTAACCCTTGATACCCCTTTAGTTATTTTTAATAACAGGTTGTTGCAGCCGAAAGCCCGTACCGATGATAACGATAACTATGCGGAATTCTATTCAACAAAATTTGCCTTGGAAGAGATTGTCACACCAAAAAAACTTGAGGATCTCTTCTTTAGGCACAATTATGATACGGTTCAGCGATATCAAGAAGAATTTAGCAAGTCATTTTGCGATCATGAATTTCAATCAAAGGAAGCACTTGCAGAAAATTTGAGACAAAACAGAGTTCTTTCATTAATTGTCGAGAAGATATTGCCCATATTAACAGCAGATAGATTAGAAGGGAGAATAGAAGATATCATCAATGAAGACAAACCTGTTGAGGAAGCATATGAAGGCATTCCTCAACAAGAGGTAGAGATACCTCGTGAGGTGATGCAAGAGGTTCGCAAACTTCAGAATCGATTGATCAGAGATGTTGAGAACGAATATCAGCAATATCGTCTTGAAGGTGTTTCTAATACTGAGAGTCAAGTGAATGATCAGATTGCTGCGATACTCCAGCCAACGCTGAGGAGAAAGGCATCATTTCCATGGCTTCATGAAAATTCTGTTTTAGAAGAATTGCTGCAAGGCAATAACCTTATGATTATTGATGACAAAACATATTTTCTTGAAACAATCCCTGAATTTATTTTCTATTTCGAAAAAGGACTCTCCGATACGTTATATGCTGCTATTGACAGATTTTCAAACACGAAAAGTCCTGAATCGATAGTTCAATATTTGGAAGAAAATAAACAACATGTTGATCATAAATATTTTTCAAGAATTATTAATAAAATAGAAGGAAGCAAACTCAAAATTCATGGAGAATATTTTTTGCCTATTCTTGATGGAAAGATTAATGATCTTCGCAGGAGATATAAGAAACTTATTGAAAAGAGCATCAAAATAGATGCTATCGAGCATAATGAATATCAAACAAGAATGCTCTATGAACTTTCGCAAGAAAAAAGAAGGCTGGAGCGGCTTGCACAACAATCTGATTTTGAGAGAAACGGTGCAGGATTTCACAAAGGAGGAGGATCTTCGTATGTTGTCTATATTAAGACACCTCCCTATGCGTTGAAGAGTCCTCATGTAAGTGGTGCAAATAGATATGTTCCTTTTGATCCTGCAAAAATCGGTGTAAAAATAAAGCAAGTTGGTGATGGAAATAGATCAGGATTTGAAATAACAAAACCATTTATTATGCATTCATACAGACATCCGTTTCTTAGTGATGCTTCTTCAGGAAAAGAAATTTGCCTAGGTGATTGGGGAACTCCTGGAGGACTTTCTCCCGAGCAAAAGGTACTAACCTATCTGAATCAGGGAAAAAAGACATTGATGATGGGGTATCGTTCAGGAAGCAATCCTTACATTAAGCTCCACAAAGAAAAATGGAGTAATTGGATTAGTCGTCAAGAGGTGGAAAGAAGGGGGCTTGTTGTCCTCAATGATTTCGGAGGCTGATAAGAATGGATTTAGACCTAAAAATATTGCATGCATTAGAAGACAAAGAGGAAAGAGTTGATGAAACAGAGACGCTTCAGATAACAAGAGGAGCATTTACGAAAGATCATATCTTTGCGAAACTTGTCTCGAGGATTGCTGGAGGAGGAATGGAGTGTTATGCCTATTTGATTAAACCAAACGAAGCAATGGACGATATTGTTAGAGATATTCTTATTGCGCCTGACCAAGACACCACTAGTTCACATGTTTGGGTAACGCCAGAAGGAGTCAAACAAGCAGGAGAAAATATTGCTGCGAGAAACTATGAACTCTTAGGATGGACTCATTCACATGGTACTATGAGCACGTTTCACTCAAGCTGGGACATTGATAATTTCCGAACTATCCTACATGAGATCAGTCCACAAACAATGTTCAAGAAAGAGAACGCATTATACAGATTAGATGAAGATAAGCTTTTTGTTGATAATTATCGTATCGAAGGAATCAAACCTTTGCAACGGAAAATTGATATTATCAAGAAAGTAGAGCGAAGGCCGTTTGCTTATAGTATTGTGGTTAATGATCATAATGAGTATTATGCAGAAGTCTGGACGAAGACCTTTGATCATGCAACAGGAAGATTTAAACTTGACAATGCAAAGAATCCAAAGCTTGAGATTGTTGATGTCGATGATGATGTAGAGATTGATATTGCAGAAATCGAAGATGAGATCTATCAGAAAGTGCGCATTAATAGAAGAGATTTCACGAATGATCATAGAAGATATGAATCAAAGCAAGCTAAGGCAATTGCAAATAGATTCATCCATCACGCAGCACAATACCTTGCAAAAAATGGCGAGTATAAAAAATTAATAGTCACTATGCTCACAGAGGATGCTGAGGCATCGCGTTATCAGATGATAAAAACTGCAGAGAAATCTGCTGATGAGACCATTGAGGTCCCTGAGCAAAATAAAGAGGAGATTGTTGAAAATCTAGAAGGCAATCTTGAGAGGAGCGAATTCAGCAGATATCTTGATGCAAGTAAGAAGTTCAGGAGATTTGAGCTTGAGAATCTTATCTATCTCCGTACAATGGTCGATTTCTCTAATGCAGAGAAGAATGTTGCTGCAGAGGAACTTGTTGCAAAACAAGACGAAATTATTCATGGATATCAAGAAAAGGCCAAGATGCTGGAAGAATGTGCAGACATTGCAGCGAATGCAACGAGAGCTCTCTCAAGGTATGCTATGGAGGAGTTCACTGATTATAATAATAAGAAAGAACACAAATACAAGCGATTTATCAGCAGCATCATTGGCTACTTAGCTACTGAAAGAAATTACAGTTTCGGAAAAGCATTGGAGAATAAGAAAAGGTTTAAGGTGAAGACTAAGAAGAGGCTCTATCTCAGAGAAGAGCGCATCAATATGTTCAATCAGCTAACAAGAGATCTCTACTATGATTGCATGAGAAACCCTGAAATGTATGAAACACAAAAAACATTTTTTACCGCATTTGCTAATGCTTACCTCAACAATACTGGGCAGGTTGATGGATTGATTGAACAGCATTTGCTTGGAGATGTTGAGAGCGGGGAAAAGTATCAAGATGTGGCCTTTGTTCATCCGACTTATAACCTTTCTTCTGCTTCGGAATTGTATCAACAAAAGATTGTGGAAAGACCAAAGAAAGAAAAAGTGCCTAAGGAGATGCATACAGAGAAGAGCACGAAATCAACTGAGGAAAAGATTATCAAGGCAAATGAATATACGCCAATAGGAAAAGTGCAACCTTCTCGACGAGGAGGGATAGATCAATTTCTTCCTGCCTGGGCTAGGAGGTTGTTAGGATGAGTGAGGATCTCGAGCATCTTATGAACAGGTATAATAGGCAGGAACTTATTGCAGGTTGGGATCAGTCTAAATTAGAAAATGCTTCTATAGCAATTATAGGCACAGATATTCTTGCGAACTTTTCAGCTATTACACTTGCAGCATTAGGATTTGGAGATATTGAGATCTATGGGCCTGGCTTTGTTACAAGGAGTATGTTGACAAATTACGGAAAGAATAGAAACAATCCTGATTACAGTGAAGGATTCCTTTATTTTGATGCACATGCAGGAGATCCAAAAGCAGAAGTAATAGCATCATTTATCAAAAAACTTAACCCTCTCGTGGATGCATTCGGTGTCAATATAGATCTTTGCAGAGCAGAGAATAGGAATGTAATAGGCAAACCAGATATTATTCTTGAAACAACAAATGATCCTGCCTCAAAAATTGTTGCAATAGAGTATGCAGCTCAACATAATATTCCTTTAGTGAGTATGTCCTCATCATCAATGTATGCTGGTGTTGGGTTTTTTGATCCTAGATCAAACAGAGAAGATATGATGAAATTAATTGAGAATATTGTTTTTGCTGAGTTGAAGGGAATGCCACAAGGAACTACTACAAGTCAAGTGATTGCAGGAGTGGGTGTTGATGAGGTGAGAAAGAAGATTATGCCTTTAAGAAATGAACGTATTATAGAGGATATTGTCGTTTATAATATGGATGCTGAGACGCGTTTTGAAAGAAACGGAACAAATCTTCCTCATAAGGCAGCTGATTTTAAAGAAAAAACAGTAGCAATGATAGGAGCTGGTGCATTAGGAAACTTTGCAGGATTAGATCTTGTGCTCAATAACGTAGGACATCTTTATGTGGTTGATTTTGATGAGATCGAATCAACTAACCTTAACAGACAAATATGGTTCTATGATGCTGTTGGTAGAAATAAGGCAGAAGCGCTTATAGAAAAATTAAGAAAAATTAATCCTCGCGTTGAGTTTAGTTATGCAAAAGAAAGAATCATTCCTGATTCCAAGAATTTTTTCAAGAAGACAGATATAGATCTCATGATTGATACGGTAGATAATAACAAAACAAGAGCATTACTTAATTATTTTTCCTTACGATATAAAATTCCGTTTATCAGCGGAGGTACTCGGCATAATAGCGGTCAAGCAACAATTGCTATTCCAGGAAAGACAGGATGCCTCAATTGTCAGGCAGATATTGACAAGCTTGCACTTGACGGCTATCAACCGCACAGTTGTATTTATGCTCCAGAACCTTCAGTGATTACTTCAAATCAAATTGCTGCAGGATTTATTGGAGGAGAAGCAAGAACAGTATTGCAGCCTGATATATTTGGAGAACCAATTCACCATATTTTGAAATATGTTTCTGACGAAACATACAGGTTGGGTGTGCTTCCTTCAAATGGAGCATGTAATTGTCATAAAAATAGAGTGGAGCTCATGCACTGGACGGGAAAAATGAAACATCTTTATGAGGGTGATTGACATGGGAGAAATGGATGCGATCATTGCAGGCATACGATCTTCATATGAAAAAACTAATATGACTGACGTTGATCTCGAGAGTATTCTTCATGAGCGTCCTGAAGTAAAAGTAGGATATCTGCTGCAGCATATGGATCCTGAATCAGAAAAACCGTATGCAATTAATTTCGATCCTGTAGAGACTTTATTCCTCGACAAACTTGTTTCGGAAGAAGTGCTTAATGGTGAAATTGTTATGGATAAGAATGATTTCTTTAGAGGAATAGTGTTTCTTGATTATTTGACAACAGTGGTGCTTGATGACTATGCTATTCTTAAAGATATGCATAATATCGCAGTTGAATTGGAAAATATACAAGAAGATCTTGATCCTGATCTTGAATTAGTAGTAAAATATTCAGGTATGTTTTATCTTTCCTATACAGGAAGAAGAATCATGAGGAATCAGATGGATGAAAAAGGATTGGAACGTTATCAAGTAAAAAATAAGCATTACGAGCCAGAATATGCTATTCTCAGAAAGATAGCACCTGTGTATGAAGCATTAGGCAAGATGGTTTGTGATCTTCCTAAGCATGATATAATTAAAGAGAAGCTTCCAGACATGCTCTATCTCTATGATATTAAAGCAGCTATCTTTGTTGATGCAATACTTGATTTTATTGAAGATGATGCATTAAAAGAGAAAGTTGTGACTAAATTCAGAGAAGGAGATTACTACAAGGCTTCAATGGTTGCCATCACAGGCATTAGCAAACAAGTTTCTAACACAACAATTGATGAATACATAACGTCGCTTGTCGAGAACGGAGGAAATAATGATGGATCTTGAAGAACTCTTGCATAATGGAGAGTATTGTGATCTTCTCTTAACAGAGGCGCGCACGTATGGTGAAGAAGGGAGTCTTGAATCATTAAGAAAAGCATATGATAGTTTACAGGAGAAATTAACAATATCAGAGGATCAGCAATACTATCTCAAGGAAGTTGTAGGTTCTGCACATCTGCTGATGTTGGATCTTGAAGGAGCAGCAGAATATTTTGAAGGGAATCGGCTGAAAATGGAGAGGCTCAAAGGTGTTGCATTATGGCTTGGTAATGATGCTCGACTAATCAAAAGAATTGCTCCTGAAAAGTATTCTGATTTCATCCGTGATATGGCTTTACCTAATGTCTGGATGGGAAGAGATGAAAAAGGATTTTATCTTGATGAAGAGGAGCTTGATAGTATACTTAAAGATCTTCAGGAACAAGAAGTTGATACACAGCAAGCTCTTAAAGAAACGGTGCTTTCAATGGAGAGAAATGGACGAAAGAATATTCCTAAAAAACTGTTGCTTGCTTATTATGCAAACGATAAAGAGCTTTATTCTAAGGTATTTGCAGAATATGAGCAAAAAAAGAACAGCAACAGAAAAAATATCGATAGCATAGTGCAGAACTATTGTGCATTGCATGATCTGCGGTTTATTAAAAAAATGCAGGAAGGAGATTATGATCCTTTTTTTCCAATAGCAAGCAATATGTATTTGGTTGAAAGAAATGGTGAAAAAGAAGTTTTCAAAGAGCATCTTAGATTATACACTGATTTTTCAAGACACGATGGCTATAATAAAGAAAAAGAGATATATGAACAGTTCTCCGATGATAATATCATTGATTATCTAGGACATTGCAATGTTGATGGTATTGAATTCTTGCGATTTAAAGTATTTGATGGCCTTGATCTCTCTGAATTCACAAAAGAGGAAATGCTTTTACCTTTTGATGAGACGCTCCGAATTATAAGAACGCATGCAGATGTGCTCGATTCTTTGCAGCAACAAGGTATTTTGTATCTTGATGTGAAAGATAAAAATGTAATGTACGATGGAAATGAAATGAAATTGCTTGATTTTGGCATGGCGCAGACATTCGACAAAGTTGATGCTTCCACTTTCGCTCGATCAGTGCTTTCTACTCCAGCATATATTCCTCCTGAATGGGGATCTGTGTTCGTTGCTACAAGGACATCAGAGGTTTTTCAATTAGGCGTATTATTTCATCAAATGCTTACAGGAAAACATCCATTTGCCCATGTTGATTTTACTGAAGGTGATGAGTACAGAGAATCGGAAATCATCAAGTTTGGATTATCGAACATATATAATGATTACAAAGCTCCGGAACAGCTTGCTTCACATCCTGAAATGGTATCGTTGCTTGAGCAGATGTTACATAAGGATCCTACGGAGCGTCCAACAGTAAAAGAGGTAACAGAAAGGATTGGAGATTATCTCCTTCAGCAGGTGATATGATGAAAAAAGCACTTTATTTGAATAAGTTCGGTATTATGCATAAAGGTCTTATTGAAGTAGTGAAGGATATTGAGCAAGCAGATGATGTTGATGAGATCATATTAGGTATTTGTTCGAGCCAATATAACGATAAGGAAAAGAGCCCTTCGAAGGATTGGATTTACAATTGTTTAACTTGGGAAGAACGAAAAAAAATCATGGAAATTTCTCTACAAGGAGTAAAAAAGAAAATTCATTATGTTCCCCTTCCTGATTTGTATCCTATAGACAAATCAGTTCCCGAAAACAAATGGATAGATGATGTCGTCAGGCGAACACCTGATTTTGACATCATCTATTCAGAACGTGATGTAGAAAGAGAATGTTTGGAGCATAAAGGTAAAGAAGTTCGCGATATTAAGAAGCATGTGTTGTTTACTGATCATTGCATTAGAGATAAAATGGCTAGAGATGAAGCATGGCAACCTTATTTTGATCCTGAAGCAGCAAAATTATTAGAAGAGATTAACACACCTGTCCGTTATAAGATACTCTTTAGTAAAACTCCTAAAGTTATGGGAGATGTTGAATGGAGAACATTTGATCCGGGAGTTGAAGCACTAAAAGATAAAGTGCTTGGCATGACGTATTTCGATGAACGCCATAGTGTTGATCTTTATGTGTTATCTCTGGTTCGTTCTTCGATTAATATGAAAGTTACTCAATCAAGTATTAAAATAAAGCATCTTGAGAGGGTTGACTATTCTAATGAATGGTGGAAAACAGAGCATTGGGAATTTCCTTTTTCCGCTGAGGATTTCAAGAAATTCTCGAGAGCAACAAGGTTTCCTCAGCTTGCTCTGGAAGGAGAGATTACACATGAAAAGTTCATAAAAGCAGTACCTGATTATCCAAATCCTTACGCAATGCTTGTTCCTGTGAGAAAACATCGTCATATGCGGCTTTTTGAACATAAAGGAAGAAGAATGGGTATAGAATTTATTAATTTGAATGTTTTTGATAATGATTATGTCTCTCTCGGTGTTGAGGCAGAAAATGCTATCGATATGAAGAGAACCATGAATGAATTAGGATTAAGTATTTATGATCATCGGAATTATATACAGTTTTTAGAGGAGAAAGCTATAGAAAAATATGGAGATGAAATATTTGAGAATATGTGGGTGAAATGATGTATAAGGCATTATATTTAGGAAGGTTCCAGGTTATGCATAATGGACATTTGTATATTGCTAAACATATTGATCAGACAGAAGATATAGAATCAATTGTGTTTGGTATTGGAAGTATGCAATATAATAGAAATAATAAACATCCTTTTCTTCCTAAAGTATTAAATCCATTTACATTTGAGGAACGTAAGGAAATGCTTGAAATAACTCTTAAAGAAGAGATCAAGAAACCATATGAACTTATTGGCATCAGGGATTTTCATGATTGTCCGAAATGGGCTGCACATATTGCTGACTTGACCGATGCGGAGATTGTCTATACCACTTCACCGTCAGAGATTAAAGAGTTTGTTAAATTAGGGTTCGGGATACGTCCTACGCCTGTGAAAGATGAATTCCATGCACAGATTGTTAGAGAGATGATTGCTAATGATAATGGTTGGAGAAAGTATATGCCTGAAGGAACAAGAAAATGGATAGAAGCTAATAATATGGATAAGGTAATTGCAGACTTTTACAAAGTACATTCTGATGAAATAGAAGAAGTGCATAAAATGCAAATTGAGAGGGGAGAAGCGCGATATGACCCAAACAAAAAATACTAAGCCAAAAATCATCTGTACATTAGGAACGACTACAGATAGCAAAGAAGTATTAGAGGAGATGGTGAAGCACGGTATGCAATGTGTTAGAATGAATACTGCTTATGCAACTATAGAAGAATATCAACAAAGACTTGCTATGGTTAGAGAAGTAGATCCTGACATTGAGGTTATGATGGATATTAAAGGTCCTCAGGTGAGGTTATTTGCTGATGCTAGCTATCCTATCAATGAAGGAGATGTTCTTATAACAGGATTCAAAGATGAGCCATTGCGATTTTCAAAGAATTTCTATAATGATATTGCTGTAGGCGACACGTTGCTCATTGACAATGGAACTATTGAAACAATAATATCAAAAAAACAAGATAATAAGCTGCATCTTCGTGTTATTGATCCTGGAGAAGAAAGCATGCTTTGTAAGCAAAGAGGTGTTAATATTCCAGGAAAATACCTTAATGTTTCTAGACTTTCAAGAAAAGATTTGGAAGTTATTGATTTTGCTGTGCAAAATAACGTCGATTATATTGCATTATCGTTCACAAGAAATTTTGAAGATGTCAACAATCTCTATGAAGTCATTGAGGAATCAAAAAAAGAATTGGGAAATACAAAAGAGATTGGCATAGAGCTAAAGATTGAAGATAAATTTGGTATGGAAAATCTTTCTGATATACTCACAAAATGTTATGAGAAGCAAATAAAAGTATCTGTTATGGTCGCTAGAGGGGATCTTTTTGTGGAACTTCCTAAAGAAGAGTTGCCTTATGCGCAGGAGCGTATTGTACATATCTGTAAAGAATATCAAGTTCCGGTCACTATAGGAACGGGTGTGCTTGAATCAATGCAGTATGAGTTTGAACCAACAAGAGCAGAAGTGATTGATGTGTATCAAGGATTACAGCAAGGAGTAGATGCGTTTATGCTTTCCGGAGAGACAAGTAACGGCCATGATCCTGCAGCAGTTGTGGCTATGTTGGAAAATGTTATTGAGAGATATAAGAGTGATACCTATGATGGTTAGGACAACAGTTGAAAAGGAGAGAATAATTGAGCCTATTTGCGATAGGTTAGCTGAGATGTTTGGTTATCGCATCACTTACGAAGAAATTCCTAAGACCTTCAGAAGAGTATTTCAACAGTATGAGGATAAGTTTTCAACAATTGAGATACATCATATGAAGATGGGTTATGCTGAGGAGATAGGAGATGTTGTGTATCAGGTGCTGAAACTTATCATGGTATCGGAGAGAATCTTGCTTGAGGAAAAACAGAAAAAACTCTATGATACATATAAGTCGAAGATTTCCTCATCAGGTTTTTCTGTTGATATTGATACGCTCTATCAGGATGCTATTGATATGATTGATGAAAAGATGATAGGGAATCTGGCTGATCATCTTGGCTGGAGACAATTTCCTAAACGTTTGACAACTGCAGCAAATTTTTTAGCAAATCAATATGTTTCATACATATCAAGGAGCATGCATCCTGAACTGAGTGGAGGAGCATATCACACCGCAGAGTATATAAAAAATGATAGGATTTCCGAGGAGACTGCGGAACTAATAGATATTCTTACCTGTCCAAGCAGAGTTTTAACAGGGATGAGCCTTGTGAATGATATGGAGAAGAATATGAAGCTTGCCGAAATGATTATCATGCATACGAAGTGTATTTACGGGAACCAATTTCATACTACAGTAAGTGGCTCAAGTTATTTTACAACACTTGATAAATTGCTGAAAGAGAAGGCAAGAAATGATATGACGCTCCAGGATGTGCTTGATTTTACCTTGTTTAAGATTCGGGGCAGGCAAGAACTGAATTTTATGGGCTATGTTGATAAAGAGGTAAAAAGAATATGCAAGCCACTAGAATATATGCTCGAAGCAGGTCTTGTTAAGGGAATTTATTCCAATAGTCTTGTAACACGAACAATATGATTTGTTAAGGTTACCATGCCGGTAACGGTTGCTGCGATCTTTGAACAAATGATATGTCTGCTATGATTTTCGATGTATTTTCGTATAATATTGAAGAGGTTGTTCTTTTCAACCCATGCTTCTTCTGCGAGAGAGGAAGACATTTGATAGAATGCAGTCATCGCGTTTTTGTAGAATTGTTCGAGGGAGGATAGAAGATCAACAAATTCTTTTTTTTGCGGCTTCTTTAATTCCAGAGAATGATTGGCAACAATTTTCACCCTATCTCCAATTTTCTCGAGGAGCATATTGACTTCCCAATAACGGAGAACATCCAATTCAGTAAGATTGAGTGTGTCTAGAATTGTTTTATCTTGTTGTGCAGTCTTGAGAATTTTGATCAAGAGACCACTAAGTCTATTGACTTCTTTGTCACGGTCAATAATATGAGTAGGATCTTCTTCTTTTTTCGTTACTTCTTTAAGATCAATGATCATAGATCTAATGATGTTGTCCATTCTTCGTATCACGAGTTTGACATCAACATCGTGGATGTCAAGAAAGCTTCGTGCTACAATTCTTTCTGAGGATTCATCAACAAGCTCTAAAGCAATATGAGAATTGATGTTTTCTTTTACTGATTTAACAACTTTGGGAAGGTTTTTCCCCTTGATAATGATGTGATTGAAGTTGTTCATATAAGCAGAAGTGATATCGTGCTGGATTTCTTTGTCTTGCTTGCCTTGTGTGCTGATCACCACATCCGCTTTTTCTAATGTTGTGGTGTTGGTGTCTGTTGTTATGATCAATTTATTTTTCTTTTCAGTGATATAGAGAAGATCGCCTGGCTTGAGTTTGTTCTTCTTAATCCAATCTTGAGGAACGGCAATGACTAATGATGTGTGGCCGCTTTTGACAAGTTTTCTAATGTTCATGACAATAGGACGAAGTGCATTTATTTAAATCTTGTTCAGACGTTTTCTGGCTAAAAAACACGTTTTTACTAATTATTTCCATATAGAAAATATTTTCTGAGAGCGAAATATTTATATAGTTGTTAGTGTATACAATACAATAAGTAAAATGGATTCAGAAAAGAAGACAATAAAGAATGTTATCATTGATACGGATATTGGCAGTGATGTAGATGATGCAATCGCATTAGTATATGCGATCAAGGCAGGAATGGATATTAAATTAATCACAACAGTGCATGGTGTTGTTGAGCAGAGAGCGAAGATAGCAAAGAAGATTACATTAATGCTTGGCAAAAATATTCCTGTTGCCTATGGAGAAGCGAAGCCATTAAAACAGAAGACAATATATAACACAGGTTTTGAAGGAAAGGAGTTCGTTGATAATGGTAATTTTGATATAATGAACAATGCTGTTGATTTTTTTGCAGAGACTGTTTATGCGCATAAACACGATATTACTGTTGCTGCAATAGGGGCGTTAACTAATGTGGCAAAAGCTTTTAAGAAATATCCTGATCTTCCTCAATATATCAATCATCTTTATATTATGGGTGGTGCAAAAATAAAAGGAGAGAGAGTAAAGCCTGATTATACCTCTCATAATTTTAAAGTCGACCCCGAAGCAGCTGATATTGTACTTGCTGCTGATATGCCTATCACTATTGTTACAAAACAAGTTTCTAAGAAGAATTATTTCACCAGGGAACAGTTCAATACGCTTTCGAAAAATGGAGATCCTGTTATGCAATATCTTCGTCATGCTGCAAAACAGTGGCTTGATTTTTCTGGAAAAAAAGTAGCTTATCTTTATGATCCTTTGACGCTATTTCATGTTATTGACGAGGGCATTACAACAAAAGAAAAGATTGGTAATTTCAGCATAACTACTGATGTCGATAAAATATTTAAACAAAGACTTATTTCCGTCTTGGAGAGTGGCCACAGTGACTAAGTTCGAAAAAGTATTAATTATCTCAAAAAAAACTGAATTAGAATTCTATGAAGATAAATTCGGTGCGAATGTTGACGCTTTCATGCAAAGAAATAACATTGATGTCGCATCGCTTGAAGAAAATCATACTTATCATTATGACAGCCTCAATAATATCAAGTCATTATTCAAGCAGAACGGCATTAAGCCAGGAATCATTAGAAAACAAAGTATTGGCCGCAGGGACTTTGATGAGCAATGGGATCTTGTTGTCTCTGTTGGGGGGGATGGCACCTTTATGGATGTTGCACGATATATCATGGATGATACGCTTCTCTTCGGTATCAAATCAAGCCCTCGTTCTATTGGAGGTCATTATAATACAAACTTCTCTAATGCAGAAGAGCACATTAAACGTCTGCTCACTGGAGATTATTTTGTTGAGAAGAGAGCAAGAGTTGAAGGGATCATTGAGAACGGTCATGTCATCAAAGATTTAGCAGTTAACGAAATAGCGATTGGCGACAAATACATGACAGGGTATTCAAAATTGGAAGTTTATCTTAATGATGAAAAGTTCCCGAATGGCTCTTCAGGATTAATTGCCTCGACATATTGTGGTAAGACAGGATGGTATGATAAGGTTCCTTTACTTGAAAGAGATCCTGCTGTGATTAAGAAAGCACAAGATTGTTTAGCAGAAATAGGAATGGGCGACAGAATAATCAATCATCCTGCAGCAGAATTCAATCCAAGAGAAGAAAATGTTGTTCGCTATAAAACTATGATGGGAGGGGATAACGGTCAGAATTATGGTTATGATTATGGCATTATCCGTCCAGGCGATGAAATAAAAGTAGTTTCTAAAATACTTATGGATGGTTGGGCAGCATTTGATGGTGATAAACCTACAAAGCCAAGACCTCGATGTTATGATCTTTTTTTTGGCTCTGTTGTTAGCATAAGAGCCTCAGATAAACCATTGCATGTTGTGGCATTTGATGAATAAGCCTCATTTTCTAATCACTTTTTTTCTTCTTTGTTTTCTTCTTTTTCTTTCTAGCTTTCTTTTTTGCTTTTTTCT
>JANQNG010000016.1 GCA_028279685.1 Candidatus Nanoarchaeia archaeon
CAAATTTACCTGAAATTAACCTACCTGCCTTATAAAATTCTCCTACAAGCACTTCTCTCTTATGGTGCTGCACAGTAGTAATTCCCTTTGATGACCCTACTATAAGTTCATCTCCATCTAGCGTTGCAGAATACTGGCTACCACCTAAATATGCAACAGCTTGACTGTTGTACAAAGGAACCTCAAAAACATAATGGTTTCTCTTTACAACAATATATTCGTCATCAACTATTTCAAAATGGTATTGTACACCATTGAAATAAGCATCTCCATATTTTATGTTCTGTTCCTGGAGCGAAATCTCATACGAGACACGTTCCGATGCCGTACAGTATGAACCGCACGATCTTGTTTCGTCGTAGCTGCTTGTGCCAGCAAAGACACTTCCTATCATCACCAACAGTAACAGCAAACCTACAATTCCTGCTCTCTTCATTTTTTTACCTCCATCACCACAATAATAACAAAAAAAGCCCGGGATTTCCCAGGCAAATATGGGGTGATAGGATACTAAAAGGTGGATGAATACTTAATATTTGAGTGGATAGATGCAAAACATCAAAACACAAGAATCTGAGCATTAGAAGGCCTGAAATCAATGAATTCAAAGTGTTCACAAGTGTTCACAAAGCGGACAGTTAACAAAAAAATCTTGGTTTATGCCATTTATTTTAAATCATTTTTTTGAACATAAATCTGTCGTTCGTTAATTAATAGACAGATTTATGTTACTTCATTTCGACCTTTTTTACCTTGCCAAATTTTTTTACAGAAATCAGGTTCTTTTTCTCCAGTCTATCAAGCACTCTGAATAAGGTGGTATGTGGAATCATCAGCTCAGTTTTGAGCTGAGCCTGAGTGCTTTTTTTATCATTATCCTTAAGATAGGTCATTACCTTTTTCTCATTAGCAGATAACGTTTTCAGGATTGTTTCGAATGGGTCAAAATCTTCTTTCTTTTTCTTTGATCTAAATATGAAATGGAGTGCAGCAACGCAAATTAAAACCACTATTAGTATAAGCCATGAAACAGACAATCCTTGCTCTTCCTTTACTGGTTGGTCAAGAACAATAACAACCTCTTCTAATTCTCCTTGAGTCAATTCTATGTTTACATTACCTACAAGATCACGTTTCGAAGCATGAATAGTACATTGGCCTATTGGAGCATTATCAATAATGAAAGTTCCAAACTTTGAGGTTTCTGAAGGAAACTTATTATCGTAATATGAATTGCATCCATATTCTAGTTCAGCACCTCTGATTACATTCTCTAGTTTGTCTTTCACAATACCATTAATTGTTGCAACAGGAAGCATAGTTATTTCTTTTTCCATTTCATATTCCAATGCCATTGTTGTCTGCATATAGTTGTCTTTTCCTGGAGTGCTTGCATCATCTCCTGTAAAAGCCAAAAAATATATTCCTGGGCTAAAGTCACTAGTAAATTTCCCCTCTTCGCTTGTTATCACAGTTATCCTCTCTGCATCTTCACTTTCATAACTATAGTCCAATGAGACAAAAATGTTCCCTAATGTATCTCCATTTTGATCATATAAAGTGAAAGTGACAGGAAATCCTGTAGCAAACCCTGACAACAGTAAGAAGAATATGATGAACAAAGCTCTCTTCATACAATATATCTTCCAATCTTCTTTATATATTTATTCCTGAGTCATTTTGCAGAGAATAGTCATTCGCTAACTTTATAAATCAGTCTCCTTTATTCAATATTAGAAGGGGTGGATGATGAAATTTCTTAAGGATATGAACTTCCACAGGAAACGTGTTCTTGTCAGATGCGGCTTTGATGTGCCTGTCAAAGAAGGCAAAGTCACTGATGATACAAGAATACGGGAATCTTTGCCTACTTTGCGATACATTCTCAAGCAAGAACCGCATCAACTAATTATTATCAGCCACCAAGGAAGGCCAAAAAAACTTCGAGATAAAGGCAAATCTGAAGAAGAAGTGAGAAATGAACTTAGTCTAAAACCTGTTGCTGAAAAGATAGCTTCGGCACTTAAAGAACAGGTGTATATTGCCGAAAATTACACAGAGAACGTTCCGATCGAACCGAAAATAGTGATGTTTGAAAATCTTCGTTTTCATGAAGAGGAAGAACAAGGAGATGAAGCATTTGCTAAAAGAATCGCATCGTATGCTGATGTCTTTGTGCAAGACGCATTTGCTGTCTGTCACCGAAGCCATGCATCAATAGCAGGCATTCCAAAGTTTCTCCCTAGTTGCGCAGGAAAATTATTAGAGAAGGAGATAAAGAATCTCACGTTGGAAAATATCGAACGTCCTTTCGTTGCCATCATAGGAGGTGCTAAACTTGAAACGAAACTTCCCTTGATCAATGCATTCCTTAAGAAGGCAAATACTATATTAGTTGGAGGAGCTATGATTTTCACTTTGTATAAAGCAAAAGGATTCAACATAGGAAGTTCATTATTAGATGAAAGCCATCTTGAAGACGCAAAAAATCTTATAGCACATCACCTCGACAGGATTGCAATTCCTTTGGACGTTATTATTGCGAATAAATTTGCCGAAGATGCTGACTCAAAAGCAGTTGTAGCATCTGAAATTCCTGAAGACTGGTGGGGCCTTGATATTGGGCCGAAGAGCATCAACTATTTTTCTGAAATATTAATGAAAGCAAAAACGGTTGTTTGGAATGGCCCTATGGGTGTCTTCGAATGGGAGCAATTCGCAAAAGGAACAAATGCTATCGCTAACGTACTGGCAAAAAGCAAAGCAAAAACTATTATTGGCGGAGGAGATAGTGCAGCAGCCATCAATAAACTAAAACTCAAGCGAAACTTCACACATATTTCAACAGGAGGGGGTGCTTCAATGGCATTTCTCGCAGGAGATAAACTTCCTGGCATAGAAGCACTGCAAGGTCATCCCGGTCAAGAAAGTAATAATTGGCATTTTTAGAATTAATAATGCATTTCTAAATAAGATTCAAATCGTATTTTGTGTTTCCTAGCCCGCGTTCTTCAGCTGCTTCAATATGAAGCAAAGGAGATTTCTTGTTATGTTCAAAGAAAACATCTTTTCCTTCTTTTTTGACTATGATATCAAATGATGCTTTATCAACAGACACTGGATCTTCTCCGCAAATATACCCTGCATCTTCTGCGATAATTTCTCCGGAGTTACTTTCACAATCACATTTTTGTGTAATATTCTTCATAATATTAACGTAATATGCTTTCTTGAATTGGCTTGCTGCAGCTGTTGCTCCCTCTGCCAGCAATATATCAAATTCTTCGAGCTTGACTTTTAGGACATTATGAGGACAGGCAACAACACAATTCGAACATCCATAGCACAATTTGAACTCTGGCTTATCATTCAATATAATTCCATTAATAGGACAAGCATCAACACAAACACCGCATTGCTTGCATTCTCCTATCAAGAGAGGTTCTCCTCCCGCATGAATATCTCCTTTAGTTTTTTTCGTTAAACAGCCCATTCCTAAATGTTTAATTGCTCCTCCAAATCCAGAACATACATGACCTTTCAAATGACTTATTACGAGAACACCATCAACCTCAGTTAATGGTTTGCAAACTTCATAATCCACAGATTTTCCTTTAACTAAGACAGAATCATCATCAGTTCTAATTTCTCCTAATTTCCCCCATCCTTTTTCTATTGCATACGCTTTATGATCTTTAGGGTTGCTTCTTCTCCCAGGGTATGCAACTGAAGAATCGTAAAGAAAATAATCTTTTTCTGATGTCTTGAGGGATTCTGTAAAGAGTTTTATTTGATCTGGGGTAAACGCTGTTTTGTTTCCAGGTTCTCCGAAATGAATTTTTACAGCGATAGTTTTGCAATCTTTGAAGTATAATTTTATCTTTTCTAAGAGTTTAGGAGAAAAACCTCTGCTATGGCAAATTTCTTTCATGCTAATAGTGATAAAGTCATAGTTTATATAATTTAATATTCATAATCTTTATAATCCTTGAAATGTAGGATAACCTATGACAATAGTTATGTGCTTTGGAACCTTTGATGTGCTTCATGAAGGTCATCTAGATTTCTTTAGACAGGCAAAGGAATATGGAGATAAATTAATTGTAGTTGTCGCAAGAGATGCAACAACAGAAGAAGTCAAAGGTAAAAAACCATTAGAAAACGAAATGGAACGATTAACAAAAGTAAGTCTGCAAAAAGCAGTAGATAAAACCACGCTTGGAAACATCAGTGATCGCATGAGACCTATCATCGACCAAAAACCTGATGTTGTTTGTCTGGGCTATGATCAAAAATTCTTTGTAGATCAATTGGATGATTTTATTAAAAAAAACAAACTGAAAACAAAAATCATCAGATTAAACCCTTACAAACCTGAGAAGTATAAATCAAGTATAATAAAAAAGAAAAAATAAATATCTATTTCTTGCCATAGACGGCAAATATGACAATACCTGTGATTGCAAAGGTGACAAACCCGAAGATCAATTCTTGAATCCACATCCATGCAGCAGCGAAGCCCATCAGCATCACTGGCCACATAAGGCCTCCTAACAGCCAAGCATAGAATCCAAAGTTGAATCCTTTAACCCAACCTTTGCCAGGTATTCCTTTATTGACCACCATGTATACAAAACCCATCATAAGGCCCATAATGAATCCTGATATTGTCATGCTGATCATACCGCTGATGTTCATCATCATAGGAAACCACTGTGCATACCAATCAGACACACCTGGCAGAAAGCTGAACACCCAGCTGACCACAAGGAACACAATACCTCCTATAATACCAGCACCTATGCCTTTACCCCATTTATACATTAATCTCCACCTCCTCGATAATGAATGTAATCAACAACTTATCTCGTTACCTTCTGATGTCTTGCACACAATTTTATTGTCTTCAACATCATAATACTTAATGTCTGCGTTTTCAAGAACCTTCTGCGTGCAACAAATTCTTCTACCTGCATCAGCAACAACAGCATCATACTCTTCCTGTATATCATTGCGTTCCTCAGTAAGATCTTCATTATCTTCACGCAACGCTCTTAATTGGTCTTCATATGAGTCCGTAATTTCAGATTGCAAAGTTATGGATCTTTCTTTTTCTTGTGTTAATTCAGTTATTTTCGATTGGAGTTCAGCATTGCATTCACTGATCTGCTGATCAAAGTTGTCCATTCTGGTAAATAATTCGTTGCTGAATTCATCGCATTTCTGCAACGAAGCAGCTTTCTCAGTGACTTGATCTCTTAGTTTTCCTAAATCAGACGCAAAGTCATCCATGCTTAAGCCAGATCCCTTAACCTTCTGATAGGTGCTGAAACCTGTAATGGCAGGACCTATCAAGAAAATAGCTGCGAGGATTACTATAACCAAAGCAGCTACACCATAGGTCATTAGCTTTGAACTCCTTTTCTCTCCCATAGGCAAATCAAGGTTAACTACTATAAAAAGGTTTCTTCAGAGTATAATAGTATTTATAAGAACAATATTTGAAGAGATATGGAACAAGAAACTATAAAAAGCAAAGATTATAGGAATACCTATGCGAAGAATACTTCTAAAACATCCATTCAGATTAGCAGGAATAACTTTTGTTACACTTCTTATGGTCTTACTTTCACAACCAAAACAGTCGTATGCCAGCGAAGGAACTCAAAAACATATGAATAATGCTGCTAAAATACTTGAAAGAATGAAAATCGAAGCATATGATGAGAAAGCAGACAGTTTAAGAAATTCTCTTGAAATGCTATTGATTGAATTAAAAGCGGAAAATAGGAAGGGAAATGTGAATTATGAAGCAAAATTTCTCCTTAATAAAATTAATAAGTTATTTGATGAGCTATACCTTTTCGAGAAAAGACTATATAGTATTGAAGCTGAAATAAGCAATCCTGGAAGCACTTTTTCAGACAAATTTGAGTTCGTTGGAGAAAAAGCAAAGGCTTTCAAAGATTTGCTAAAAAGCCTTGACGAAATAGCATATTCTCTTAACACATTAAAAAAAGAATGTGCAAAAGAAGGAAGAAACGATATGCTTGGAAAAGATGGTCCCATTGCAAATTTTGGGAAGGCTATTGCTGTTCAAATGCTTCAAGTACTTGAAGAAGCAAACGAACGTATAAGTGAAGAGGAAGTAAAATTTCTTTTAGAAGAGGCTGAAAAAGGAAAAAAATCAGATTCTGCAGAAGTAAGGATATCCTCTTTTGACTATTTGACAAGAATACAAGGCATTATCCACATAACTGATTACTGGAACCATATTGATAAATATCTGCCAGAGGCAAAAGATTCTCTCAAGCCAATATTGAAAAAATGGTTGGATCTTAGAATTAAAAAAGCCAAAGAAAGTGTTGAATTTATGAAAAGCAGACTTGAAAGATATGAAGGGAAAAGAAGGGAAAATTATCAAAAGCTTGTTAATGATGCAATGAAATATCATGATACACTTATGGTTTTATCTGGAGAAGTTAAATGATCTTCTCATACAGCTTCTCCCATTCTTTGTAAAGGATATGCCAACTAAATTTTTCTTCGCAGGAGACTCTCGCAGCTCTGCCTATTTTATCACGCTGCTTATAATCACGAATCAATAATTCAAGAATACGCTTATATCCTTTCATGTTATGCACAATGAAACCATCTTTCATATCTTCTATGATTTCTGCTGCAGCACCCCAGTCATTGGTTATCACAGGCAATCCACAGGCCATTGCTTCAAGAATCACATTGGGAAAGTTGTCTTTTTCAGACCAGTAGAGAAACATGTCTGCTTGTTCCAAAAATTTTTTTACATCTTTTCTTCGACCATAGAGTTTCACTTTGATATTTTTTGGTAATGGAAATTTTTCTTTCTTGATTTTCTTCAAAAATTTACCATCACCAACAACATGATATACAATAGTTTTGTTCGTCTTCAACGATGAAAGAACATATAATAGTTTCATCACACCCTCTGCTTTATCTTTGAAGCAGAAATTCATCACAGTAACGAAATGGAATTCTTTTTTGATCTTGTGTTTAACTGGTTTGTATTGCTTGCAGTCAATCGCGTTAGGAATAACATAACACTTCTTCTCATTTTTTCCAAGGCGCAATTTCTTCTTCATGAAATTCGTAGGAGTACAAATTGCTTTGCACGTATGCTTCGCAATATCAAAGAACACCCTATAGACGAAGTTCTCGTCTTTGTAGAATCCTCTGATGTTTAGCAGAATAGGTTTTTTTCCTTTATGAAAAAACAAAGGAGGATTCGTATGGACTAGATGGCAATCATCCTCGAATGGCGTAGAAAGAATATCGGCAGCAGTATGAGCTAAAGAAGCCTTGAATTTCTTTGATTTCTTATTCAATATCTCAGCTAATGCCTTTCCTGCCGTATAAGGACCTCCAAATCTCGAGGTCACTATTTTGACATGTTTTTTGCGAATCATATGAATAAGAAATCGTTAGTGTTTATATTGATTGCTAGTTCGACTTATTACTCTCTTATCACCAAGAATATTCGTCAGCGCAATATTCTTATATTCATCAAGAGAAATATATTTTGGACAGAATTCCCCTTTTTTAGGAATTGACCTCTCAACTTGCGACTCTGCATATTGCTGCGATGTCAAATAATAAATAGCACCAATCTGTCTATTTTGCACTAAGAGCACAACAGGATCGTTTTTTTCTTTTTCTTTAATAAGTCTAGCTTCTTCAAGAATTTTTTCGAGATCCCTCTGATCAAAAAGAAAATGAGGGTTCCTAATCATTGTCGGCATCATCATACACAAAGACAGCCTTTTTAAATATTTAAAATTAATGAATTAAGGTTTATATAATTTAAAAATGCTCTATTAGCCAAGCATTGCTCTTCCAAAAATCCCTCTTCACATAAAATACGATATTCTCGCATTTCTTTCAAAGCAGTAAGTGCTTTATGAATAACAAAACTAATTTCATTATTATTTTCTCTTAAAACCATTTTAGTTGCAATATCAAAGTGAGGAAACTCTTTTGCTAGAGAGTTAGTACATTCACCCACAAGAAGCACAGGAAGTCTATATGCATCAGCCCAAGGAGCTCTCAATCGTTTCTGTTCAGGAGTCTCTGGAATAATTTCTCCTCTCTCATCATACAAAAAACTGCTTGATTTTCTGAGAAAAGTATTAACAACTTTTTTTAATTTATCCATATTATCGACTGGTAAATTTAACTCCCACCCATAATCTTCGGATAGCAAATATCCTTGTGCATCTGAAAATTCAGGATAATAAGATAAAGGCTTTTTATATTGTGATAAATCAAGGTATTCGCCAGTTCTAGTATCTTTAATTCTGATCCCTGGAAAAAGTTCTCCTTGAGAATCTCTTATTGCAAAATCTAAATCGTGATGAAACGTGCCTCCTTTTCCGCGCACTATTGAACTTATTTCTTTTTTTGTATAACCAAATAATTCCAAATCAGCAGTAACAGCATGTAAATACTCGTCAGTTTCATGAATATTTGAAAATGTTATAAAAGTTTCATTAGATTGAACTTCTGCATACCAATTATATCCTGAAATAACATTTCTGAGTTTGTTTTCTTTATCTCTTAAAGAAAGCATATTATCTAAACAACATATTACTTTCCTCTTTTTTTCTTCTGAAATTCCTAACAATTGCTTTTGCAGTAACATTTTCATAAGTAAGGGAAAAGTTTATATGGTTATCGAATATAGATCATCAATCTTTTCCTTTGGAATCATAACAGAATTAAATCTAATAAGTCCTCTGGATGTTTTATAAACCCCTCCAGAAAGAACATAACTTCTGGGATTTTCCTCTTCTAATTTTCCAACATCAAAGGATTTTCCTTCTTTCCTTAATAAAAATACTAAATCACCAACGTTAGCCTTAGCAAACTTCTCCGGAGAATTCTCTCTTGGATTAACAGTTCTAATTTCTTCAATAAATCCGGTTGGTATTTGATATTCCTCTCCCTTTGGTTCAAATTTCCCCCATTTACCATAAAGTTTTTCTGCAACAGCAACACTCTTGAAAACATGGTTTCTCCTATATTCTCCATCGTATATTCCAACAACAATCACATTCCCAGCTTGAACAATAGAGAAATTATGAATCATAAAATTTGCATTAACAACGCCTATTTGTTTCTCTGCAGACCCAATAAATTCAGTTGTATCCTCTAAGCAAGCCATTATCATCACCTTTGATTTCTTACCCAGCAGTAAGTATGACTCATATTTAAGGCTTACGAAGCTCTAATAAGTACTTTCCGCACTCTAGGACCGTCAAATTCGCAGAAGAAGATACTCTGCCAAGTACCTAATTGCAGCTTACCATTCTTTACTATTATTTGCACGGAAGAACCCATCAATGAAGCTTTGATATGCGCATCAGCATTTCCTTCTGCATGTTTATACTCACCACTATGAGGAACAAGCTCCTCTAATTTTCTAAGCATATCTGCCTGTACGCTCGGATCAGCACCCTCATTAATAGTAATGCCTGCAGTCGTATGAGGGACAAAACAAGTAACCACTCCTTCCTTAATCTCTTTCACAAATGCTTCAATTTCAGAGGTGATGTCAATAAATTGATTTCTTTTAGAAGATGTAACTTTTATCTGTGAGATCATAAAAAAAGAAAGAAAACAAACTATTAATACTTTATGGAATTACCTGAAAGCGTTTCCTTCATATCATAAAACTTATCTTTGCCACATGCTCCTCGAAGCGTAAGAGGAGAGTGCTCTTTCATAAGCGTTACATATTCCTTTACTAATCTTCTGATATCCCATTGCGCAGGAAGATTCATTCTCTCAGCTGCCCATGCATGAATTTGTCTATTATTCGCATCAAGCAACACTCTTCTTCTGTGTGCA
This sequence comes from Candidatus Nanoarchaeia archaeon, assembly GCA_028279685.1. Taxonomy (GTDB): domain Archaea; phylum Nanobdellota; class Nanobdellia; order Woesearchaeales; family SKIA01; genus JANQNG01. The sequence continues at coordinate 9,886 of JANQNG010000016.1, forward strand.
TTCGTCAATGCATATTCTGCCACGCTTTGTGAGATTCCTTCACTAATCATCTTTATATACAATGCAGATGAAGTATCAATGACCTTTTTGAACTCTTCAGCAAGTCCTGTGGCCTCTATTGAAGGAGGTATTGTATATCCTAAATCCAAATTATACGCTTGTGGAATAACAGTATTCATTCTATGTCTCTTAAACTGTGCAAAGGCACTTGAGCTCATCACAAACTGTGCAACACGATCACCTAACTCATATTCTCTTAATACAGGATCATGTTTCTCCTGATATTTTCTTGCAAGAAAATCAAGTTGATCCCGATCCCATGAAGTCATATGCTTATTCACAAGATTTAAACAAATTTCATAATCAAGATTACTTGATGAGAAAATAAGTCCTGCTATTATTGCAGCATCTCTTTTCAAACCGTCTTGTACAATGACTTCTTCAGAAAAATCAATTCCATTAAAGTTAGGACCATATTTCTTTTTTATCAAATGACCTACATGCTCTTTCAACTCATTTCTCGTCTTGAGAAAGTAAGAAGTTGGGATAGTATACTTGACAACCGTAGGTGCAATTCCTTCGACTGCAGCATAGAGTTTTTCTCCGATTTCAACTTCTTCTGTAACGTGAGAGCTTTTTAGCACAGTTATCAGCACCTCAAGATTTCTTGCAGATGTTGTCATACCTAATTGTGCTTGCGTTGCTATGCTCAAAGGATATCGCGCATCTTCCTTGCCCAATCCTTCAATTGTTCCTTTTTGTCTTTTCGTGTTATCTTCACAGTCAAGAGATTTGAATAAATCTTTATAATCTTGCTCATTGTGCCATTGGATGAGCGTCTCAAGGTGTTTTCTATAGAAACTATTACCTAATTCTACGACTTTAATAAATTCATCTTCAAGAGGCGTTCCTTTGATCTCAAAAGGAATGTTGAAATCTCCTTCCATTTTAATATAACGCTGAGATTTTTCTGTGTATCCTTGCAATCGTTTGCTCTCAATTGTTTCAATGACTTTTCTAGAAACTCCAATAATATCAAAATTAAATTGTGCATGCTCTGCTACAGCTCTATGTCCCATTCCTAAGACAATGCCTTTATAGGATTTTCTTGCCTTCTCCACTTCAACACGTGCTTTCCGCCTCAACAAATGCACATCATCAGGAAATCTTGAGATACGCGCATAAGCAACACTTAATGTTTCGGGAGTAAGTGTTTTCAGCGTATGTAACGCTTCTGCAATATTCGTCTTATCTACTTCAGGCTCTTCCAGCTTCTGAATAACTTCACTCAACGCATCATAATCAACATTGAATCCTGCTAATCGTACATCTACCATTATGTATCACCTTCCTCATCAGTATAATTTTTTTCTAGCACGTTCAGACGCCGCTTCAACTAATGCAATTGCTTCTTTTCTTGTATGCTCAAGAGATATGCCTGTATCAAGAAATAAACATCGCGTTCCTTTCTTCTTGAATAAATGAATTAATTCATCTTTCATGTATTCATCCTTTATCTTCATAAGGAAAGGAAGATTCTCAAAAATATTCTCATCATCTTCTTTTCTGTTTTCTAATCTGGATTGCGCTGAAGAAGCATCATATATCGTTGAAATAATCAATGCATCAGGAGTATGTTCTAATGCAAATGCATTTCCCGGAATAGCAGCAACATCATCCATTGTTAAAACAGGATCTTCTTTCTGTGTTTTTGACTGCATTGGCTGATACACTAAACTTGAACACACATTTCTTGATTGGATGACTGTTTTTCCTCTTCGCAATGCAGGAAAAACGACTCTGTTGTACAGGATGTATCTGTCTAATGCATAGCCATGCCCTGTCATCAAAGCAGAATGTGTTCTTTTTGTTCCTTTCTGCGTGAGTTCAAGATCAACATCAGCTCCTGATCCCACTCTTGAATGCTCTCTGCACACCAATACATCAAAGTCATCAGGATTAATATAATATGGATTTGGCTTGTAATTAAGAGAAGGATTATCGAAATCTGGATGATAATGCATCGCTTTTCGAACTTCATCTAAATCAAGAATATGTTTCCCCTGTCTATCAAAATGCTCTATAACAGCACGTACTCCTGTATCTTTGCCAATACCATCTAAACCTTCGAATACTGCCCAAAAGCCTGGAAATTGATGCACCATATTTTCCCCCTAGAACCGTCAAATTCCATTTCCTATATATAAGTTTCTACTCCAAAGTCGATATAATCACGAACTATAGAAAATAAATATATAAAGAAGATCACTTTCTCGCTTTCTGTGCAAGTCCTAGGAGGGCACTACAAAAGCCATGGATAGAATATTTGAAATTTTCAGATAAGAGCTATATTTCTTTAATCTTGGGTTGCCAGAACTTTTTCATTTTCTGTAATAATGTTGAGATCGTAGCTGTAATGATAAATAAGCAAGCCTTGACGTACATATATGCTGTACTTAGGTTTGTTATCAACAAATATTTTTGCATCAGTAATTTGAGTTCTTTGAGGACTTTCTATCAGTTTAGTATTTTTTAATATATCATAATCATCAACACCATTTCTACAAGATTCCAAATAGTCCAAAATTCTTCTTGTACTTTTCTTTGACCAAGGCTTACGAAGATAAATCTCTTGTTCCCCCTCAATATGGAGAATGTTATTATGGTCATAGAAGTCTTTTATAAGATCCTCCAATAGAATATCTTTACTAAGGAGTCTTACAGCAAAACTACCAAGTAATTGACATTTTTTGGGGGATAATGTAAATAGGTGAGTTGTATAGCTTTGAAAGAAAGTATCAAATACTCCTTGCTGTATGTCTATTATTTCCGTTTTGAATGGCACTTTAAACGATAATAGCTTCATATTTAATATTATAAATTCAAATAATATAAATATTACCATTTAGAGTTATATTGCTAAATCATACAGCCAGTGATATAACATATCCCATAAAGCATAGATACACTATTAGAAGTAAGTATGTCTTTTAATTAATGCAAAAATGTTTTTCCTGGTTGTGTTCTATTCATCATGCCTCATCCTGCCTAAATGCTTCTCCTTTTTTCAGGCAGCTTTCTGCTTTTCCTAGTTCATATCCTAAATACGCAGCATGCGCATGAAAACTGAAGAAATCTGCTGATGCAATCTTCTTATAGAGCTTTTGGCCGTTAGTACCTGAGAATTTTTCAATCAGTTCACCTTCAATACTTCTGTATTCGACAACAATCTTCTTATTCTCTATGAAGATGATATAGTTTCCTTTTGGATCAAGATTCAACCTCTCAATATATGCCTTACTGTCCTTGACTAAAACGTATACTTTATCCCAGTCCTTTTCTTCAATGTATGCATTCACTATATGCACGGTGATGCTCCCTAAACCATAAGTTGTTCCCAGTTCCTTGTTCAGCCGTTCACATACCTTTTTTTGTAATTGCTCTAACCCTAATAGTATCCCTTGTAATTCTTTGTACAACTCAACACTTTTGCCTTCATAACTCACCATCACTTTGTCATGAATTATGGTGAAGGTTATTCCTGCAGCGGATGCACGATGTGAATAAGGATTTTTTTCGAGCTCGGAGAGTATGGGCGCAATATCAAGCTCAAGCAAGGAAGCTTTCGCATTCAGTTTTTTTGATATCTTAGGGACGGTGATTAAAAGATTCAAATATTCTTTATTGTAGTATTTCTTTTCTGTGATTTTCTCGACGCCAAAGTTCATCACATAATTCAGTGCTTTTAGCCAAGCAGCATAGGCATCTTCTTCATAGAGATAATGCCCTGATACTTGTGAAGGAATAGTACTTACTTTGCTCTCATGAAGGAAGTTAATCTCGATAGGCTTGCCATATGGCTTTTCTTCTCCTGAAATCTCTTTGAGTTTTGCAGCAACTTGATCAGCACTTTGTTTTTGCAAATCAATAAGTTGCACGTTTTTTCGAAGAATATCTATGTATTGTTTCTCAATCAAGATTCTGATTTTTGTATCGGGAATAAATCCATCTTGGACTCCCCGTTCCCATAAATTAAGCAAATGGAGATCAGAACTCACTAAGGAAGAACCCCAAAGCACCAAGTACTTAATATCTGGATTTCTTAACAACGTCTGGAGCAGAAAATTAATACCATTGCTACTATAGAGATTACCAATGATTGCGTATTGCTTCGAATCAAGTTCTTTGACTAATTGTTCCTTGTCTGACCAGAATGTGCAGATAGCAATATTTGCATTCTCATTCCCCACATGGATGTCTTTAAGCATAGAAATGTTATTTTAAGACAGAATATAAAGTTTTTGTGAGTGTTCTACCCAAGAATTACTCTTACTACTCACTCATCTTCCAGACTTGCTCAAATATCTTCCTCTGAAGTGATGCATTACTCTCTTCTCTAATATAAACTCCTAATTGTTCTTTTTCATTAGCCTTAATCAAAACAACGGCGTCATCAAGGATAAAATAAGTACCTTCATCACTCTTAATTACTTTATTATTAAATCTTGTTTCTCGTAACTCTTTTTTATCTCTCCTTTTCATCTCCTTTGTTAATTTTGATTTCTCAGTTATTATTTTTACTCTAATTCTCCTTTCTTTTCTCTTTCTTCTAAATTGAAGATGAAACGTAGGAAGAAAATGAAGCGTCTTTTCAGAAACATACCCATAAATTGTTTTATGTTCATTTTCCACCAATTTTGAAACAACAGTCTTAAATCCATCAACCCCTTCATAAACCTCTATCTTCGGCTTTGACAGAGCCATCTTCTGTAAAGATTCCAAATCTGGAAGTATCTCTTGAACAGTCTCAACCTTTTGTCTTCTATCCTCATCAATAATCTCTATGATTGTTTTGGGTTGGGTTGCACTATAATATTTAACACCAGATTTTATTACTTCACTCATGTATCCTTTCTGTTGAAGCAATTTTAATAGATAGTAAACCGCCTCTCTTCCAACATGAGCTTTTTTAGCGATATCACTAGCTTTAGCCAAACCCAATTTCAAAGAAGCAAGATAAATTAAAGCTTCCTTCTTACTCATTCCTAATTTCTCCAGCTCAGCTTCTAAAACCATACTATAAGAAAAAAAGCCATGTTTATAATTCTTTCTATTTTGTAGTAAAAATTTTTACACCATAATCATAAATACTAATAGAGATAACGATTATCAGTGATGAAAAATGGTAAATCAGTTTGATAAACTTGTGGAGATTGTAAAAAGAGAGATTCGAACTTGTGATCCCTCTCATCTGGAAAGAGAATATTTAACTGGTGAAACAATCCCAAAATACATCCCCCAATGGTCTATGTTCCATGATGCTGAAATGTACGCTACAAACGACATATTAGAAGGACACGCAAGAGCTACAACTATTAAGATTAGCTTTGGAAATAAACCTATTAATCTATGGTGCTTGAAAGCAGGTCAAATAGGAGATGAAACATACAGATATACAATCTCTGTTGGAAATACCTGTTTATATCCTTCATCTAATCCGTCTGAAGAACGTCAACATCACAATATTTGCAGAGATCTACACATAGAAGCAGATAAGAAATTAAGTGAATATGAGAGGGTCAGAAAAAAAGAGGAAGCTATTAATTCTTTCTTAGATAACCACACAGAGTAATCAATAATTAAAACAACTAAGTAAAAGCTGATTATAATCCTTCGAAACCAAACGATGTCAAAACATCTTTTATTTCACTAATTATTTTTTGCTGATCTTTTTTCTCAGACATACGAACAAACTTGATGAGTAGATGAGCTAATTCTTCTTCTGTGCCAAACTTAAGCATATGCCCATCAGCAATACAATAGAACCTAAATTTCTTATATTTAATTTCTTTAATGACAACGTTTCCAACATGAGCTAGTTCTTTTCCTTTGTAAGGATGATCTTCTAATGATTCCATTAAATCAACAACTTTATTGGCTTCGGCCTTACTAAATTTCTTTTCAAGCTGTTTGAACAACTGCTCTGAAATAACTACTTTAGGCATCTTTTAACCTTTTTCTAGCCTCATCTATGCTTATGCTATCTGAAGTATCATATAAATAATCTCTAAGAATGTTCTTACTGGTGTATTCATACATCCTTCTGATCACATCTTCATACGATTCTCCAGCCTTACCTAAATTCGCAATTTTCTCTTTCATTTCCTTCGATATGGATATTGTAGTTGCCATAGAATCCATAGAATCCATAGAATATATAAACTTTGTGATTTTTGTTATATAGAGTATTTAAATCTATACAAAATAATATAAGAGTTACTTTGTGTATTTTTTATCTAAAAATGAATAATCAGACTTATTGGCGTTGGTCATTGCAAAGAAAGGGCAACGTTTCTCTTTACCATAACATAAGCACCTAAATTGAGGAATCCTTTCTTTATTTTGGTTTACACACCATCTAGGTCTTTCTTTTGGCGAAATATAGTCTTTGTTTATTTTTACTTCCTTTTTACCTGTCTTTAATGTTTTGAAATCTATCACTTCATAAAACGTATGTTTCTTCTTGCTTAAACTACCAAAAAGACAGAATCCTTCTAATATAATATGACTCCAAGAACCCATCATTTCACCCTGGTATCACTCGTATCCCTTCATCTTCTGGAATGATGGATACTTCTTTGTTGTCCTCGAAATTATATCTCTGCACTAATTCTTTAGGTATTCGTATTCCTAAGCTCATGCCCCACTTAGAAACTTTAGCATGAAACTTCTTCATCTCTCTGTATTTTTCTGCGACAGTATGCAATTGATTCATATCGAGGATTTCCTCTTTACATTTTTCACATTTGAAATAAGTGTATTTAATTCCTTCAGGAGTTTTGGATATTAATTCTTTCATCTGTCCTCTGCATTCAGAACATTTTTTCAGTTTTTTCTGTTTCATTTTTCCTTTATCTCAACAGTAAATATTTTTACTTTCATATTGTTTATTTCACCAACACAAATAACATCAAATCTCTTGTATTTTTTCATGAAGCGAATATTATTCTTTCCGAATTTTTCTATCTTTCCTCCCTTCAACGTCGCTTCGATCATGTCAGGAGACACATTTCTTTGCATAGCTCTGATGAACGCATGCCTCTTAATTTCAAACTCATACTTTTCAGTATCAACAGTATTTAATATCATATGATATCTTGAGATATATTTAAAGTTTTTCATTTTAACGCCTTTTAATATCCATCAGAGTTTCGTTAATAGCATTATCTTGCATAAATCACTTCACTCAAGCCATATTTAATATAGCTTTACCTCTCATTTCCGCAATAATCACGACTATTAACGGAAACTCTTCCACATTTAAAAGACGTTATACGCAATTGAAAAGTACACACATAGAATATTTTATATATCCTACAGCATCTTAAAAAATATGGAGTTAGGAAAAACATTGTATGTAACTAATAGGAAACAATGGCGTTCGTGGCTCGCTAAAAACCATAATAAAGAAAAAGAAATCTGGCTCGTTTATTATAGAAAATCGTCTGGCAAAAAAAGGATTCCTTACAATGATGCAGTTGAAGAGGCACTTTCTTATGGTTGGATAGACAGCACTGTGAAACGTATAGATGAAAAAAGTTTCGCTCAAAGATTCACTCCAAGAAGACCAAATAGCATGCTTTCAGAACTGAACAAAGAACGGATCCACAGACTTATTAAACAAAAGAAGATGACCTCTAAAGGCCTTACTGCTGTTAAACATGTGTTTGATGAATCATCAAAAAATTCAAAATGTATAATCAAAGAGGATATTCTCAGATTATTAAAGAAAGATAAAACAATTTGGGAGAACTTCCAGAAATTCCCTGAATCATACAAACGTATCCGTATAGGATGGATAGAAGGAGCCAGAACTCGCCCTGAACTTTTTAAGAAGAGATTAAGATATTTTCTTAAGATGACTGCAAAGAATAAAAAATATGGGATGGTACAGTAATAGCTTAATGACGACGCACTTTTTCAACTTCTTCGGCTTCGCCTCGACCACGCCTTGCAGTTTGCTCCATCCAAATTTCTTACTACGTTCGAAACTCCTCTAAATCCCTATGTTAAACAATTTTCTTGCACCCCCTATTTAACTGAGAGTAGAAATCTTTAAATATTGTTTTTCTATTGTAGAATCTATGAGTCTTCAACCATCTGCTCGTTCATTTGATTCATATGTAATAATTGGAATTGAGTATGTCCTGAAGAGAAAATTAAATAAAAGAGAAATCTTGCTTATCCGTAAGCTACGATTGATTGATGATTCTGTGCTTATTCTCGATGACATTTTGGATGGTTCTAAGACAAGAAATGGAAAACCATGTCTTTACCTCTCCAAAGGCATACCTCTTAGCATCATCCATGCAGAATTGAATAAATCCAAAGCCCTACTATCATTGCAGAGCATTATGTCCATCTTTAAGACGAAACCAGATTATCAGAAGCAAGTATATGAAACCATGCACGCATTCTTAAATTCTATTTATCTTGGTGAACAACTTGATTATGAACTAGAAAATTCTACACTATCAACGAATATTAAACTCCATAAATACTTTAAGATGGTCAGATTGTTCACAGGAGGTCATATCAGATATGCCTTAGAGGTTGGTCAACTCATTGCCAACAAGAATCCAAATCCAAACATCAGTAAGATCGCAGAATCTGCGGGTATTATTCGGCAAATCGTCGATGACTTCAAGGATTATTTTAAGGAACACCACGAACCCTTTGGCGACTTCTTGTCCAAATCGAATAGATTGCCTGAAATACTCTACTACAAACATAAAGGAAAATACCAGAAAGCATATAACCTCTTAAAAAACAGAAAGCATGAACAAGCAAGAAAACTCATTCTTAATAGTAACGTGAGAAAAGATATGTACGCATATTGTGAGAAGGAAACTAAGATAATAATGAGAACAAAAACGAATTTTGATTATTCAAGAATTTCAATAGACTTCAAAGGGATTCAAGAGTAAGTGCAAGAAACCTCCCTTCGGTTGCTCTCCCAGGTATTTAACACGCCTTAAATGAAATTCAAGTCCGATCTAGATGTAGGAAAAGTTATAAATATCAATCAATTAATCATATCCATATGAAGCTAAAAAACAAAATCGCAATTATTACCGGTTCTAGCAGAGGTATAGGTAAATCTACAGCACTACTTTTCGCAAAAGAAGGCGCAAAAGTAGTAGTTAATTATCTTTCATCTGAAAAAGAAGCATTTTCTGTTGTTGATGAAATTAAGAAAATTGGTTCAGAAGCAATTGCAATTAAATGCGATATTTCCAAAGAAAATGAAATTAAAAAAATGATCCAAAAAACAATCGATACTTTTGGGAAAATTGACATCTTGGTAAATAACGCAGGTATTGTTTTTGATATTCCATTATTTGAGAAAACTGTTGAACAATGGAAACAAACTTTAGATGTCAATTTGATTGGAACATTTCTTTGTAGTAAATATGCCTCTGAACAAATGCTGAAAAATGGCAGCGGAAAAATAATTAATATTTCTTCAACAAATGGAATTAATAGTCTTAGCCCTGAATCTGCTGATTATGACGCTTCAAAAGCAGGAGTCATTAATTTAACTAAGAATTTAGCAAAAGAGCTTGCTCCAAACATTCAAGTTAATTCTGTCGCTCCAGGTTGGGTAGATACTGATATGAATAAAGATTTGCCAAAGGATTTTGTTGAAGAAGAAACGGCGAAAATATTTTTGAAAAGATTTGCCACTCCAGAAGAAATTGCAAAATCTATTCTATTTTTAGTTTCTGATGATGCTAGTTATATTACTGGAAGTATTCTAAAAGTTGATGGAGGATATGATTAATCTAAGTGTGGAGACGGCTTGAGCTTGAACTCAAAGGACGATGCACCAAAATCTCAAGAAAAAGATTAATCACCGTGATTATCCCGAATTTTCTTCCAGAAACTTTATTAAGAAGCCTCTACTGCCCAAATATGGGGGAAATCATGATTATTGGTGTTGCAGGAACATTAGCTTCCGGCAAGGATACTGTAGCGGAATACCTAGAGGAAAAAGGATTTACACATTATTCTACATCTGATGTAATTAGAGATATTCTGAGGGAAGAAAAGGTTGAGATTAACAGAGATAACTTAGTAAAAAGAGCTAATGAGCTTCGTACGAAACACGGCAATGGAGTGTTAGCAAAACTAGCGGTGGAGAAATGCGGCAAAGCAAAGAATAAGGTGATTTCCGCAATCAGAAATCCTGGAGAAATCGAATATTTAAGAGAACAAGGAGAGAAGTTCTCTATGATTTTTGTTGATGCTTCGATCAAAACACGATTCGATAGGATTGTCAATAGAAACAAAGAACGAGGAGAAGATAATTACTCAGATTTCGAAACATTCAAAGCAAAAGAAGAAAGAGAATTGAAAAGTGATAATCCTGCTTCGCAGCAAATAACAAAATGCAGAGAGATGGCAGATCACATCATCGAAAACAACAGCACATTCGAAATGTTTTATGCAGACATTGAAAAAATCATTAAGGAGGTAGTATCATGACAAAAAAAACATCAGATAAACACAAAAGACCGCCTTGGGACGAATACTTTCTCAATATCATGGAAGAAGTAGGCAAACGAGGAAGCTGTGACCGTGGAAGAGCAGGATGTGTCATTGTCAAAAACAAACATATTCTCGCAACAGGATATGTGGGAAGCCCTCCAGGATTACCTCACTGTGATGAAGTCGGCCATTTAATGAGAAAAGTAACCTACGAAGATGGAGAAGAGCGCATGCATTGTGTTCGAACAATTCACGCAGAGCAAAACGCAATCTGCGCAGCGGCACGTTTTGGTATTTCTTTAGAAGGTTCCACATTGTATGTAAAGATGGAACCTTGCGAAGTCTGCACGCGACTGCTCATTGCCGTCGGTATCAAAAGAGTTGTCTGCAAAAATAAATATCATGGAGCTAAGAAGAGCTTGGAAATGTTCAAAAAATCAGGTATTAAAGTAGAATATCTTAGTGACAAAGAACTTGAATATGAAAATAAGAAAGTTAAGTGATGATAAGCGTTTTCTCTCTGCTTGTCAATCCTGATTTTATTTTCACTTCTTTTTTCGTTAATTTCTTGAAGAACTTGACAATCTCTTGATTTGCTTTATTCTTCTCAGGAACTGCAGCAACATCAACTAACACTTTATCTCCATCAATACCTGTAATCTTTGTCTCTCTCGCTTTTGGTTTTACTTTGATATGAAGAATATTACCACGAATAAATTTGTCTATTTCCATCTGATAGAGCTTTGCAATACTGATGCTAACAATTACCTAATTGAGAAGAAAATTGTTTTTGGCTCATGATCCAACATGAGATCACGTACATAGATGTATGTTGATTCATCAATTTCATAAACCGAGCCTTTCGTCAATGCAGGAGTCATATGACCATTCACATGCAACACAGCAGATTCAGTAAAATCACTAATGAACGTCACCTCTATGGTATATACTTTGTTATTTGCCTCAAACACATCAACTTGCTTTTCAACCATGGCAAATTCCTCACCAAGGCCTTTCACAGGGATAGGCTCTCCTCTGACTGATTCAACCACTCTTGCTGTAACCTCATGAGCGCTGTACTTTGAACCGCCAGGATTTGCTATATTAATCAATATCAGCATAATCAGAAAAAGCAGTACAGCTGAAGCAAAAACACTCTTATCCCCTAATTTCTTGTGCGGCATAGAAGATCAATATTAAGGCTTCTATTTAAATATTACCATTAGGCAAATAAGCCTCTATCACATTGTTTTACATGAGTACACTTCATCCCCTATCAGAATATATAGTGGAGATACATACTATGAGGAAATACAAAGATATGGATTATCAACCACGCCAAAGACAGTATTCTTGCAGGAATCACTACTTTTGGATATTTGTTTGCGATCCAATAGCCAAGAACTATCATCAATGGATCAAAGATGAATCGATTAGGCCAGAATTCAACCCCTTGAAACCAATATTGAACAGCAGAACCTGCAATACCCTCTTCAAGATAATGTTCTAGTGTCTCCCATAAATAAGCCAGGAACAACACACCAAGAAAATCAACTCGTATTTCAGTTGATTTTGTAATCCTTAAAGTAGGATAATGTTTCTTGAAATGTTTTCGATTATTTTTTTTTACTGCATGACCAATTGAAAGACCGCTTAAGAAATGTTCGAATATCCACACATCCAGCGCAGCTACAGTTTTTAAGCCCCAAATCCATTCGAACATCATAGCACCTGCTTATTCCATATTTCGTCACCAACATAGTGAAGATTCTTCAGGCTTTTTCCTGATTCTTGTTTTTCCATTTCTTCAGAAGATAATAAAGTCTGACAGATTGCTAAAGGCTTGCCGTGTGTCTCATCAACGATAACAACTAAAGCATTTTTCTCAAAATGTTCTACTTTCGTAATACCTGGACGCATAATATCTGCTCCATTACAGACGAATTTCACAGCACCCATATCAACGGTTATTTTCGGAATAGATACTTCATGTTTGAGCAGATATTTCAAGACAGGAATTTTCAAATCATCTTGATAATATAACACAAGCTCGTTATTAACATAGAGAAATGTATCATCAACTAGTGCAACATTATCTTTTTTCGATAAGGTAAGCCAAGCAATTTCTTCATCAAGCTGCTTGATTTCAGATTTCGATAACGTTTTTTTCTTCATGGATCTATCTTCTCCAGTAATGACGGAAGTTCTTTGATATCATTGATTTCATGATCGATATAATCATAATGTTTATTACTATGTTCATCAGGAACTCCTTGCTTCTGCCAAATGTTAAGCATACCTAGCATACTGCTTCCTTTATGATCTGCTATAGGATTGTCTCCTACCATAATGCATTCTTCGTAGCGAACTCCCATCTCATGAGCGATCATTTTGAAACCTACGCGATGAGGCTTATTGACACGTGCATCGTCTGAAGTATAAATTTTGTCAAAGTATTTTTTCAATCCGAGTTTTTCAATACGTTCCATTTTGATGTTCCTATTGCCGTCACTATCGGAGAAAATAACGAGCTTGTATTTCTTTCGAAGCTCAGTAAGTACTTCTTCTGTGCCATGGAATAAACGCACTAAAGAAAGTATTTTTTCCCAGTATGTCTTTACATAGAAAGGGATATGTTCATTTTCTATGCCTAGTTGCCTGAATGTTTCTTCAAACCAAGGAGCCCTTCCTAGATTGTAAGGTTCTTGTCTGATCCTCACATGAGCCATTTTGACCTTATCAAAAACTTTCTGAAATTCCTCAGGAGAAATTTCGGGATGACGCTTGTTAATCATATGTGATATCTCTTCCTCTACGGTTTTCTCCTCGGGAATCCATTCTTCTAAGGTGTTGTCAAGATCAAAGATGATTAATTTGTATTTGGGCATAAAGGATGGCAACATAAGAAGTTTATAAATATGGCTATTTTTTATCAGCATAGATGTCTGCATTCGCAGCCACTTCAAAAAGCTCACGGGATCCTCTCTCTTTAAGATCCTTCATTATCTGATTATAGCATACGCCTCCTCTTCTGAAGACATCATGTATCTCTTTCATTAATTTAATTTTTTTCAATGGATTTTTTGTATAATTATTCTGCTCTACAGGATCAGGTATGCCAAAAAAAAGTCCTGCTGGTGTTCCGTAAATTTGAAAAAAAGTCTTTAGCACCCCTTCAGGCGTTCTTTGATCTATTTGTTCAACAGTCGGAAATGTGCCTGTTTGCCACATAGGAAATCTATTAAAGAATATCCTAAACTGAGGACGCCATGTGATACCATCAGGGGTCTTGAATTGTACTGAAAAGTGATCAGAATTAGAACAAATATTTCTTCTCAACGCATGAATCTTGTAAGGAATTCTATTTTTATCGACAAAAGATTCCCCTTTGACCGATACACTAACACTATATCCATTATTATCCTTATTCTGATAATCCTCATTAGAGCTCGCTACTCTAGCAATACCATTAACTACCTTCGCTCTAAGTATATGGTCTTTGTCAGAATACTTCTCGACGATGCCATCAAGTTTCTCACGCAATTCATCAGGCGTGCAGACATCCTCTCTTACTGCATCAAGCTTCATAAAAAGCAGAATTTCACAAATACATATAAATTTAACTATAATCAATATAAATAACTAATCCTTATCGCATAAAAGTTTCTCCAGAAAACGCTCGATAAATCCTTTAAGAGACTTCTCTCCATTTACTGTCTCTGTAGCATATTCTCTTTGAGGCTCAACATATTTTTCATGTCCTGGCAACACCTTTCGCTCCCATAAACGTTCTATCACTTTCTGTTCTATATTTCTTGCCTCTCTATCACGCTTGAATCTTCGCTCTCTTCTTATCTTTTCAGAAGCATGCACAAAAATAATATGATCTGCTGCTTTGCGCAATTCTTCTTGATACGCAGCAAAGATTCCTTCCACAATAATATATCCTCTTGAAGGTTCAATCATATCATCATGTTCTATGCGCTTAAGATTCTTGTATTTAAATTCATATCGAGGAATGTGCACTCCATTCTGGAGATCAAACACATGATCAATCATTAATTCAAAATCAACAGCAGCAGGGTGATCGTAGTTTTTTCCAATCTTATTGCCATTCTCCCCTAAGGAAAGTTCAGCAAACTCATGAGGTTCTCTGAAATAGCAGTCTGTATCGATGACAGCAACATACGTATCTAACTGTTTTTGTAGTCTTTTCGATAATGTTGATTTGCCAGAACCGCTACCTCCTGCAATCAAAATCAGAAGAGGATTATAAGGAATTATATTATACTGTATCGAAGTCATTTTCTGTCCTCTCTGTAATCTCTCCTCGGAGATTCCTTTCAAATAATGACTTCACCTCTTCTTTAGAAAAATTGCTTAACAACCAAGCAAGCTTGATAAATGCAGTATCAGTAGGAATATCTCCATAGTTACCGATGACTCCTGCTTCTATTAATTTTCTGCCCGCAGCATACACATTCATATCCACTCTTCCAAAAATAGTTTGTGTAGTCATTACCACAGGTATTTTCTCTGTTAATGATTTCAATCTATTAAAAATTGCAGTATGTTCTTTTGTACTCTCATCAAATACTTCTATTGGCATATGGCCTAATCCTGTACCTTCAATAATAAGACCATCAAATCCGTCATAGTGTAATTCATCAGCAGACATGTTCGGGTGCACGCGAATAATACCTACTTTGATATCTTCTCTGAATGGCTTTAGCATGAACTCTTCTTGCTTTTCAGGAAGCGGAACTAAAGGAGATTCTCCTCCTCGGAAATTTACTTTCGCCAAAGGTTTTGCGTTCACTGCCTTGAATGCATCTCTTCGTGAAGAATGCAGCTTTCTTGTCTTTACACCAGGAAGTATGACACAAGAATCATCATTTTCATTCTCATGCATACAAATAGCAACACCAGCATATGCGCTGTGAGTGATAAAATGCGCTGCGTTTACAATATTGACTGCTGCATCAGACGATGGCCTGTCAGAACTTCTTTGTGCACCAACAAGCATCACAGGTATGGGGAGATGCTCAAGCATAAAGCTTAGTGCGGCAGCAGTATAATGAAGGGTGTCAGTACCATGTGTGATAATCACCCCTCGAATGCCTGATTCAATTTTTTCTTTGATCAAAGAAGCTATACGATTATAATGAGCAAATCGCAAATTCTCACTCATCATATTGCCAATTAATTCTGATTCAATCTGTACCATGTTCCTCAATTCAGGAAATAATGAGAGTAATTCATCAGGTGAGAACTTTGCTGAGACTCCTCCTGTATCATAATCAACCTTGCTCGCCACGGTGCCTCCTGTATGGAGAATAGCAATTTTGGGCAAATCAGTATTCTGATCTGCTTGCTGAGCTGATTGTTCCTCTTTGGCTGAAGCTACAAGAGTCATTTGCTTTACTTTGGCCTTGTCTATTCCTTGATTATAACCTGATTTGAGCTTCAGAATTAGATGATTATCTTTCTCAGGTAGAAGAATACCCTCAAGCACAGAAAGATCTTCTAGAACAACTTTTACCGTATCCCCTGTCTTAATATCCATGAGAAAACAAACATCCTACTATTTATTAAACTATAGCTTTTATTTATTTTCAGTATAGAAAATAAAATATAATTTAAATAACAATATATTCTCGATTACATGGAATCTGAAGAACAGATGATTTATGATCAGAATGTTGAGGCTGCGTATCGCTTCTTTAATGAAGAGAAATACAAGCTCGCGAAATCAGTATTCGAAACTGCATTGAAAGAGAAAGAGTATCATTATAATGATTTAGGGCTTGAGGCTAGAATTGGAATACTACGTTGCACTATCTATGAAAACAAAACTTTCGAGAGCATGCCTGGTCCCGCAAAAAAATTATTGAGCGAAGCTTTCTATTTCCATTTCAAATCAATCATACAACTCTATCGGAAATTCCAATCTCTTTTCGATCCTCAATTGACACTTGATAAAACTGATCATGTATTACAAAGCAGAATCAAACAACAAATCGGTGAACTCGTTTCTCAAGAGATGCCTCCTCTTATACAATACTATCTCCTTACTCACGGATTGGAAGAGATTGGAAAACCTTCAAAGAATTGAAAAGAGTAAAGTGACAGGTCCTGCCATCTCTATTGACATTCCCCATATTGTAACTAAAAACGCTAAAAGAAATCCTGGAACGAATGGCACTCCACTTCGTACTTTAACTTTTTTTATTCTTCTCTGCTTATAGAGCTTCACAATTTTCTCTATTTGTGTTTTTTCTAATCCTAATGTTTCTTTTGCTGCAATCTTCTTCCCTTTATACATAACATCTTCTGCTAACCAATCTCCCTCGACGAGTTTTTTTGGATCTATTTCCTCAACAAAACAGGATTTCTCCACCACTTTTCCAACTTGATAGAGATAATACAACATAAAAGAACCAAATGCCATCACAAGCGTGATAAGCTTCCATGCATCAGGAACAAAGAGTGTTAAAACAATAAAGACGAATACAACAGCATAAATGATCTTTCGTAATTTCTTAATGTTTTTCGAATCCATACGTTCGCGGTATGCGACAAAAAACGCTTTTCTTTTTTTTATCATCGATCCTATAATCCATAACAGTCCGAACAATCCCCCAAAAATGAGAATGTTGACAAGAAAATCAAAAATCAAAGGAATATTTCCTGCCTTAATTAGCGCAACAAGGTCAAGACCAATCAATCCAAATAATCCCATGATCATCTTTGCATCTCCACCCCCCCATTGCCCTGTATAATACATAAGGTATCCTACTCCTACACCTAAAAGAAATCCACATGCTGCATTGAGGAACAACATGAAATTCATTTCAATACATGAATAGATTAATGCCGTCCCTCCAGCAAGAAACATCAACGCGAAATTGATCCAATCAGGAACCTCTCTCGTTTTGAAATCAGTATAAGAGCCTATTATTAGAGCTATAAAGCATATTACAAGATTTATTTCAAGATACATGTGATCTCTAGCAAGAACCTGTTTAAAAAGATTTTTAAACAACAAAGTGTTTTCCAACTATCCAGAAGACCAGAGTGATTTTCAACACAGTGTGAGAATCCTGCTTTTTCTGGGGAGATGAAAAAAATGCCTGCAAAAAAGAAGGCTAAAAAAAAGAAAAAAGCAGCAAAAAAGAAGAAAGCTGCCGAAGAAATTGCTGTAGATGAAGAACTCCAGCAACCTGAAGAACATACAGGAGAAGTAGTCATCAGAACTAAAATAGAAAATATTCTTGAAGAGGAACCTAAAGAAAAAATCAAAGCCACCTTCAGTGATGTAAGAGTGATTATGGAAGCAAGCGATGCTGCTCGTGATTTGTATAATCAATCACGATATGGCGATCTTGACAAAGAAGGAAAAGTAGTGTTATCTCTGCCTGAAGGATTATTTCTTATGGAAAAAGGCAGAATCGAAATTTTCGATAATAACAGAAAAATGTCCTTTGATGGATTCTTGAAGAAAGCAAAAAAAGCAGAACCGAATTTCTGGGTGCGATACTGTGTATTCAAAGATATGAGAGTTCGTGGTTATATTGTAAAAACAGCATTGAAATTCGGTGCAGACTTTAGAGTGTATGATAGAGGTATCAAGCCTGGCGAAGATCATGCACGCTGGATTTTGTATCCTGTGCATGAAAGTTCTGTGTTGACGTGGTATGAATTTGCTGCAAAGAATCGAGTTGCACATTCCACAAAGAAAAGATTGCTTATGGGTGTTGTCGATGACGAAGGCGATGTTTCTTACTGGGAAATCAAGTGGATGAGACCTTAATTTTATCGTCTTATAAAGTATTTTAGATAATTTTAAATAGATCTCTTAATGAGCATCTGTATGAAAACATTTAATCTATCAGCAGTTATGACTAATCCAAGAGTTGAAAGTTACTTCGAACACTGGGCTGATCTAAGAGATCAAGGAAAAGCATACAGAGAGCAATATCCTGATGATTTTCCCTCAGGATTCCCTAATGCCCAACACGTAGCTGAATATTTCTTATCGGCTAATCGAGGATTGATAAACATCATTCAACTTTCAGGTTATCTTTATCTAGCACAAGGACATACAATGGCAAAAACAGGAAAAGGATTAATACATGAACAGATGATGGCCTGGAAATTCTGTCCTATCTTCCCTAATTTCTTTCTCCCTATGGTTTATGATGTGAAATGCGGACCTCATATGCTTAACTATCAACCAAATGATCTCGATATAGGTGTATTCACCGAGGAGCAATTTGATATCCTAAAAAAAGTACACGCAGATTACAATGGGTTTACTGGTGATGAACTTATGCACATCATGACTGCACCAGGAACTCCATGGGAAATTACGTGGAATAAGAAAGGTAAAAAATTCTTAAGAATAATTGAAAAAGCCAAACACAAAGAAGATTACCTAGAGATTATTCCTGAAGATATGATTAAAGAACATTTCTCAAATGATATTCACGAACTCTATCCTTCTAGACTTCATTATTGCGAAAGACTTTTACTTAATTAGAGCTTCGACTTCAGCAACGACCGAGCAATATGTTCCATCGCAGGCATAACATCATTGTAATCAAAAGCATTACCGACAATGGGATCTTTTATGTTTCCTTCATAGAGATCTTTTACTGAAGCCTGAATAAAAGCAAACCATGTTGAAGGGATGCATTGAGTACTAAAAGAAGTATCATACGCATCACCTTTTTTAAGTGCATAATCTCCACAACACGTTCCTCCAAATCCAGCAATCCAAGCTTCTCTCATATTTATTGTTGAATCATAGATAAGCGATCCAAAAACAGTTATTCCCTCATGGTGTGATCTATGATATCTCCTTAGCAGAAAGAGATTGGCATCAGGATAATGATCAAGTAATTTGTTTTCAAGAAAAATAACACTAGGTTTATCGGTGACTCCTCTTCTGCGTTTTTCTTCATGAGTATATATTTGTTCACGAAGCGATCTAATCTGTTCCTTTTCAAGCTGCATATCATTAGAATTTAATTCCTGTATAAATAGCTATCTCAATTTATTTTCTATATAGATAATAAATATGAAAAATACTAAGCGCAAATCATATAAACTTCTGCCAGATTGTCCTATTCATGGTGAATCATGATCAGGTTCTTGCATTGTTGAAAGAAAGAGGCCCTTTATTGCCAATCCATATCAAACAAGAACTAGGTGGAGACACTATGCTCATTGGTGCTCTTCTTACCGAGCTTTCCACAAAAGGTGTCAAAGTAACCTCTGTCAAACGAGGAGGAAGTCCTTTCTATTATACCTTAGAATACAAAGAGGCTCTAGAAGAACTTGCTATCCATCTCAATGAAAAAGATAAACGCACCTTTGATCTGCTAAAGGAACGAAAAGTCTTGAATGATAGCACACAAACTCCTTTAGTGAGAGTCTCATTAAGGAATATCAAAGATTATGCAATTCCTCTAACCGTAAATTTCCAAAACCAAAAAATGATTTTCTGGAAATACTTTCTGATTTCAAATGAAGAAGCACAGCAACTTATCAAAAAGATGCTTGTGAAACAAGTGCCTAACGTTAAAGTAAAAGAGGAGAAGAAGCCTCCCGCAGTTGAAAAGAAAGACGAAACTAAAAAAGAAACTCCAAAAAAAGATGAAAAGAAACCTGTTGCTAAAAAACAAGATAAAAAACCTCAAAAGAAAGAAGAAAAACAACAGACGTTATCCAAGAAAACAACAGGAGATTTTATTTTAGATGAAGATGATGAAGATATGATGAAATTCGATGAACCTGATGAATTCTCAAAAAAACTAAGAAAATACTTTGATAAACATGATATTGAAATCCTCGAATACAATATTGTACGTAAGGGCTCTGAGATGGATTTTGTGTTGAACATTCCTTCTGCAGTCGGCAATGTGCAATATTACTGCAAGGCTAAGAAAAAGAAAAAACCTAACGAAGGTGATTTGGCTGCTGCGTACCTACAAGCACAGAATAAGAAATTAGCTTGCTTATTTATTGCCCAGGGCGAACCTGCAAAGAAACTCATGCAAAGATTGGAAAAAGATTTCAAAGGTTTGATGTTGAAGGTGATTTAGATAGCAGAATATATCGATATTATTGATGAGCAAGGAAATATCACAGGAAAAACAGAAGAAAAAAATATCATTCATGAAAAAGGTATTCGACACCATACTGCACACGTCTGGATATTTAACAACAGAGGGGAAATTCTTCTTCAGAAGCGCTCAAAAAAGAAGAAAAACTACCCTGATCTTTGGGATATCTCTGCTGCAGGCCATATTTCCGCAGGAGAAGATGTTGAACAAGGAGCGCTTCGTGAAGTAAAAGAAGAAATAAATCTCTCTGTTCAAAAAGATGATTTAATATTTCTTTTTAAGAGAAGCGTTAACGAGCCTGTGACAAACACTAATTGGATTGACAATGAGTTGCATTACATTTTTCTACTGAAATACAATGGAGATTTTGCTGATCTCCATATGCAAAAAAGCGAAATTGATGAACTTAAGTTCATATCTGCTGAAAGATTAGAAAAGGATATTCTGGATGAAAAGAAATACGCACTCTATGTTCCTCGTGCAAAAGATTATTATCTTCGCATTGTAAAAGAAGTGAAGAAAAGAACAGGAAAGTGAATATTTTCCGACTAAAAACGTAATTTTCTCAGCATGCACTGGGCATTCTTAAATGAGAAAAAGCCCCCCAACACCCCAAACATTAAATACTAATTATGCATTCCTACTTGTATGAGCATTGACATTTATATAGGACACTATTCAAATAATTATGATCGTTTTATGAAGCATGAGACAGAACTAAAAGAAAAATGGCCAGATATTACTATCGAAAATACTTGCTTGTGTGCATTACCTGAAGACTATCAATCAAAAGAAGTAGTTATCTTTCATCCAAATCATCATAACGAAGATGGCTGCTGGAGCAGAATCTACGCCCTTGCTCAAAAAAATCCAGAAACCGAGTTTTTTCTTCTCTCTGCATGTACTATGATTCATGAGAGATATTTTTCTGAATTGATGAATATTAATCCTATGGACTTTAGGCTTGGTGATAAACTTCTTAGACATCCTGTACATGTTCTGGAAGTATTTACTACAAAATACTGCGGTGATGAATAATAATATAAATACCCTTTAATTCTACACTTAATGGGCACTAAAATCCTTGAATTAATTAACATGCAGGAGATTTCTCTCGATGATTTAAAGAATAAAACGTTGGTTGTCGATGCGTACAATATGCTCTATATGTTCATTACTACTATTAGACAATCCGATGGTTCTTTGCTTAAAGATTCTAAAGGCAACGTTACTTCGCATCTCTCAGGGTTGTTTTCAAGAGTTACGAGATTACTGCTAAAAAATATCAAATTAATCTTTGTCTTCGATGGAAAACCTCCTGAACTCAAAATGAAAGAGCGTGAAAGAAGGAGAAAACTTAAAGAAGAAGCATTAACTAAATATGAAGCTGCAAAAGATGCTGAAGATATTTCTGAAATGAAAAAATATGCAGGCAGAACTGCGCGATTAACTCCTGACTTAGTAGAAGAAAGTAAATTATTCCTTGCATACATGGGCATTCCTGTCATCGAAGCTCCTTCAGAAGGAGAAGCACAAGCATCGTACATGGTTCAACAAGGAGATGCATACGCCATCGTCAGCCAAGATGCTGACTCCTTATTATTCAAAGCGCCTGTAGTGGTGAAAGATCTCAACATCAGCAGAACAAGAAGAAAAACAGGCACTAATGTCTATCAAACTATTAATCCTAAGTTGATAAAACTCAATGAAGCGCTTACCACATTAGGATTAGATCAAGACCAATTAATTGTGCTTGGTATGCTTGTAGGAACTGATTTCAATATTGGGGGTATTAAAGGTATTGGTCCGCAGAAAGCCATGAAACTCCTAAAAGAACACGATAAAAATTTCGATGCATTATTCGAAGCAGCAAAATGGGATGAGCATTTCGACTTCTCATGGAAAGAGGTCTTTGATACCATTAAGAAGATGCCTATAGATAAAGAGTACAAAATTTCTTTTGGCAAAATCGATAAAGCTAAAGTAATTGAACTCATGGTTGAAAAGCATGATTTCAATAAGGAACGTATTGAAAACACACTAGAAAAAATTGAGAAATCGCAGAAGAATTTGCAGAAAAGTTTGTTTGAGTTTTAAAAGCTTTAAGAATAAACCCAAGATAAGTTTATATAATTGTACTGATTTAGAATACTTTCAGATAAACATGAAAGAAACATTAGAAGACAGCATCAAAATCAATATGATGGCTTCTGGATTTGAGTATCTTGGAAAGAGAGATGATAAAGACTACTTCAACAAAAGCCATGAGAACATCGGGTATGGTGTTTATTGTGAACAGGAAGGTAAAAAACTGTACTTAAGCATTTCTACTATTCAATTAGCATCTCCTCTTCTGCCTTTTGAAAAACAGAAAGTAAAAGAGCATGAATCAATGAAGATGGCATTAGAGTATAATGAAATAAAAGAAAAGCCTCAGGCAGCAAGATTAGTAACGTCTATTCTTACTCTCGCAGATTTGCTTGACAGCGAAGAAACGTCCTTTGATAATTGTACTGGTGTTGAAAATGTCGGGATCAACTTCTTCTTTAGAAATCCTCCTGTTGGAGATGTTAACTGGACACCAGAAACATTAAAAAAATATTTAAAGATGACGTGTAATTAATACCTATGCCACTAGCCGTTACTCATGTATTAACCACTATTATTCTTGTAGACGTGTACAGACATTATATTGCAAAGCACAAAAAACTGCTCACATTACATTTAGTACTTATTGCAGGTATTGCAGGACTATTGCCAGATATTGATATCCTCATAGGATACTTCTATAATCTCATAGGAAAAACCGTTCCTGAACTCTTTCTCCATGGAGGCATTACTCACACTCCTTTTTTTGCGCTCATTTTCCTTATTCCTGGCATCATTCTCTGGAAGCTCAAAAAGCAGAAGATCGCAGCCTACTTTTTCGTTATCACTTTTGGCATACTGCTTCATATCTTTCTCGATTACTTAATAGGTGGTGGACGATATGAAGGTATTATGTGGTTCTTTCCATTCAGTATGACTGGTTACAAAATCCATCTCTTAACCTACTTCGGATTGAGCAATCTTCCCGCTGCCTTGGATGCAGTCATCCTTATTCTCTGGCTCTGGCACGAAGAAGCAAAGCATAAGATCAAGGATTTCATTTAATCAATGCAATAATATTACTTGCTATCTCTTTCTTAGACTGAGGATTGTATAACTCTCCTTGTTTTCCTATGATGTGTGCAACATGTCCATCAGCCATCTCTTCTGCTCTGTTTGCAACAACAATATCATAGCCTTCATTAATTCTCTTCTTTGCAATGCCTATTAAATCTTCATGCGTTATTCCTTGACCTTCGTATTTGAACGTCACCATATACAACTCAGGATATTTCTCACGGACTTCTTTGATAACTTTCTTCGTTCCTACTAATGGAATATTCTGCAATGCTCCCTGTGAAGGAATCTTTCCCTCTACAAATTTCTCAGGCACATAATCAGCTACTGCTGCAGAAAACACGCCCACATCATACTCTTGCGCGAGCTCTGAAAACACATTATCATAATATTCATCATAATCCATGTGATATGATACATCAAGATATTCAGGAACTACAATACCTGTGCTTCCAAGCAACAGCTTAACCTCAGCTCCTCTGAAATACGCCTCTTTTGCAACTTCCACTGCTAATCTTCCTTTGAATATATTTGATAATATCCTCACATCATCTATTCTTCCAGGAGTAGGTCCTCCTGTAACTAATATTTTCTTTCCTCGAACTTTACTTCTTGAAAGATCATTTACTATTTTTGCAACAAGAGTGTCAAGCTTAGGAATCTTTGCTTTACCTTCACTTATTCTAGGAGGAATAATGGTCATGCCGTATTCTTTTGATTTTTCCAAATTCTCCTGAAATACAGGATTTTCGTACAACGATTCATGCATGGTAGGTGCAACATACACTGGCTTCCCCTGACCTAATGCGCTCGCCACTAATGTAGTAACAACGTTATCGGCAAATCCTTGAGTAATTTTATTGATGGTGTTTAATGTTGCTGGCGCAATTACTACGGCATCTTCCATACAGATATGTTCTGCTCTTCCCGATAACGCAGAGACTACATCTTGTTCAGTTGCCCATTCCAATGGTAACGGTGTGATAAACTTCTGCGCACTCGGAGTCATATACGCTTTCACAGCAGCACCATACCTTCGTAATTGTCTCGCTATCTTAGGTGTTTCAATCGCAGCAATGCCGCCTGTAATACAAAGTGCTATCGACCTATCTTTTAGGTAATCTCCAACAATATCTACTTTTAGATCTTTGTTTTCTCTCATTTGAGTAACCTCCTTGCATTATCATAATACACCGCTTGTTTTTCCTTATCAGTATAACCTTTCATTGATGCTTCAATAAAATACACAGAATCCTTATGCGTCTGGACAGGAAAATCAGTGCCAAAGAGAAATTGCTTTACACCACATTCTCCAAGAAAACGCTTAATCTCCTCCACCATCAAGAACTTCTCATCTCTATCAAATTTCGAATCAATCAATCCACTCATATCAGCATACATGTTCTCATTCCGTTTCACCACTTCAATAAGCTCTTTGAAAAAAGGCTTACCCATATGGCTCATAATAACTTGCACACCATAGTCTGCAGCAATAAATTCAAGATCAGTCGGTTTTGCCACTTCAGTTATCGCAAGTTTCCCATACTTTCTTTTGCTTGTGTACGATTGTCCTGTGTGAAACATCAAGGGCATATCATAATTCTTCACTAAATCAATGATCTGCTTGAATTTATCAGAATGCAGATCAATATTCTGATAACCTGTATAAATCTTCACTCCCTTGATAATAGCTCTCTCAACAAGTTCTTCAAGTTCATTTAATCCTTGATAGAAATAATGTTCAAAATCTAAGCTTCCAAACATGCAAAAGTCATTTTCTCTTCCCCTGATCCAATCATACAATCGAAAATTCGATACCCCTGTTCCTTTATGAGGAAAATACGTTGCCAACAATACTGTTGTTTCAATATCATGGTTTATCATCTCCTCAAGAATAGCTTCTGTTGTTGCAGATTCGGGAATCACATCAGGTACTTTTCTATTTGTTGTATGACAGTGGATATCTATTTTACGCATTTCACCACACCTCATGCTTCTCAGGAGTTTTTCTCACAACATAAGGAACATCATAAAAAGTATTAATATTCTTCGCAAACACAATTGAACCATGTCCTTTAAGATTCACAGCAAAATCACATAAATTCCTGTCAGGCAATATCTCCTTTATTGCATCAACTTCCTCGAGTGCTCCGCAAGGAATCACTTTCTTCGTGAAAGGAGCATTTTCAACATAAACATGCGAGTGAATCATATACTGTACGTCGCGATAATAATCATACAAAGAAATCTGTATTGGTGTATCAACCGAAGGTTTAAAATCACCATAATAGCTCACAAGGAATTGGGGCTCTACAGCAACAAAACCTTCCGCAGAAAGATGACGTTTATCAACATTTCTCCTCGAAACAAACAACAATCCATCTTTCTTATACGAAGGAAATCCTCTTTCACATCTGAATGATGCATTACCCATAAACCGTTCTGGATGCTGAGCATGTATCAACTCATGAAATACATCTCCATACTGTCTTATCAAATCAAAAAACAGCGGATTTCCCTTTGCAGGAATATTTTCTCCTGCTCTCGTACTTGATAATCTCGTATATCTTTGCAGTTCATCAACTCTTTTTCTCAATGTTTTTCCGACAGTTTCAAAATCATAACAATTTTGCAAGAACACATTGCCTAAAGGGTCTGCAATATTCGCAAAATATCTTCCATTATGCTTCAATTCAATAAATAAATTGCTTTTATTGCCTAATGCATGATGTACAAGATCAGAAAATGCATACTTATTCTCAGTATTTCTCTTCGATGTTACAAGAACAAACGATTTATGCCTATCTTTTAGTTTCTTCACAAGCTTCGGCCTATCATTTGCAATATTCGCAAACCAAAACACAAGATCATACTTATAGATTTTGTCCACATACGCTTCCAGAGAACTAAAATACCCTCCATTGCAATATTCAGCATCGATATTCATACCTTTGTAGACAATATCTCCTATTTTTGATGCTCTTCCTCCTTTTTCATCGAATGTCCCCGCAACATAAAGTGCTTTTACCATATCTAATAAAAAATCAGCAAAATCTATAAATATTTTCTATAAATCTTTAAAGAACTTTAAATTTTCGAAATCTTTATAAGAGACTCCTTCTTCTTAGAATATATGCGCGTCATTGAGCGGAATGTACAAGAAATAGGCAAATCTTTGCTTGTTACGTTGCCAAAAGACTGGACAAAAACACTTCATATCACAAAAGGATCACGTATCAAACTCCTCATTTCAGATAGAGGAAATCTTTCAATAGTCCCTGAATTCACCGCGGAAGAATCTTTGCAAGACGTTGTTATCCCCCTGGATTCTCATTGTCAGAGAAGATTTTTCCGCGAATATTTTCAGGGCTACGAACGTATTATTCTCAAAATAACAAATCAAACTATGCAAGACGACCGTGAAAAAATATATCCTTTTCTAAAAAGATTCATGAACGCACAAATTATTGAAGAAACAGAATCAAAGATTGTAGTGAAATGCTTTAGAATCGACGAACTTTCCATAGAAGAGTGTCTTCAACGAATACATTTTCTCTCATTAAACATTATTGATGCAATTCTTCAAGGAGATACAACACAAAATATGACTGAACTCAGAGATACTATGACTCGATTTTATTATATGCTTGTTATGCAAATCAGAAGATTCCTTTCAGAGGGAAAATTTGTCAAAGAAAATCAGATTCCTCTCGTCAAAGCAATGGATTTTCGCATGATTGCTGAAAAGATACAGCGCATAAGCGAACATCTTTTAAAATTCGAGCATATTGATACTTCTTTAATTCCCTTTATTCAAGAAATAAAAGCATATTATCGTGAAACATACGTTTGTTTTTCGAATGATGCATTTGAAAAATCAGTTCCTCTATGGAAAAAAGGAACTGAGTTCTCCAAAAAACTTGAGACAATGAAACAACCATTCATTGCAAGGAAAGATTTTTTCGGTTATGAAAATATTCTCGAACTCCTTCAGATTACAAGATATGTAAAAGAAATTTCTATGTTAGTTCGATAGCCCAAAACGAAGAAGAAAATATAGGTATGAAATCAAAGATTTTATTTGACTGAGACATCATTTACCTTTGCGAGATAATCTCTTTATCTGAAGAACCAGAAAGAACGTTACAAGCGCAATCAATACTAAAAAGATAACAACCCAAGGCAGTATTCCTTTCGAGAGAAAATTCAATAATCCTTGCAATAACAGTAAATCTACAACAAAAAGAAAAATTAGGGAGAAATTATCTGCTATGCTCAAGGCACGATGAATACTCTTATTTGCTTTGGGCTTGCTATCTTTGATAATGAGCAATACTGCTCTGATAATAACAAATAAACAAATAATTAACCCGATGAATACTATAGGAATTAAGGCGCCTCCTGCTAGTCCCCATTTATTATACGTACTAACGCTAACTTTGATAAGAAAAAAAGCCACAAACGCAAATAACACCAACATGATATAGTTTATTATTTTAGACAAATTTCCCATACTATCAAACAGCATACTATCTATATAAACTATTTGGTGGAACAATTCACAAACACATCATCACCACTGGAAAAGTTGGAGTAGAATGCTTAGGTGAAAGATTCGTTAAAGCAGCATATAAAAAAAATGGGGAAATCACCTACGAACCTCAAATTCCTTATCCCATCCTTGAGATAAGCGCCAGCAGATGATTCTCTACTGGAAAAAGGTAAAATATATAAGCAACTTGCTTATGGGATCTTAAGGACTAGATGAAACTCTTAAAAACATTAATCACAGCAGCTATTCTTCTATTCTCAAAACCAGCATCATCCCAGCCAGAAATAGACATTAGTGCATCCAGTGAATTTATTGCCCAAGTTCCTGTGAATGTAAAAAGAATTGATTCCTCAACAATCAATGCAGATTTATATTTCTCAGTCCAAGGCTCTATAGAAAAAGATAACATCGGAGCAAAATTCTATGTGGTTGGAAGAAATGATCAAAGCAACGATGTATTGTGGGATGTGTATCAAGAAAAAGAATCAGATAAATATGGTATGGAATACGGAATGACTGAGTGGTTTAACAAACCAAAATCAATTGGTGTTCTCTTAGAGGCAAAGGGGTTCCACGGAGGAATTGAGTTGGCTGACAATTATCTTGATGAAAGACTGTTAAACAATGATGCTTTTTGGTTTAGAAGCGATAGCTCACAAGCAGTGTTTGATTCTCTTGAAACTGTTCCTCGTCCAAGATATTATAGAAACGAACTGCTTGATGAATGGCTTGATCTTATACGCTCTGTTGTAGGAGATGTCTATGAATATAACCTTAAAGAAACATACTCTACACACACTGAAAAAGCTCATTTTTTCTTTGGCTATACAAGAAAAATTCCTTATCTGAAAGCATCAGCAACATCCTTTATCTCGACGGAAAAAAAAGTTCATAAACTAACTGATAATATACTTCAAAACACAACATACTTAGGAGAAAGAATTTATGACGATCAAGGATTGCAATTTTATTTAAGGCCAGAACTCGACATAATTGATCTTTACGTATCTGGATTATATGCAGAGAGACAAACCACTAAGAAAGCAACGAGATTTGGCAATATATTCATAGCTGCACCACCAACAAACTGGTTACAATATCATCTGGAATTATACGGAAATACTTTAATAAAGAACTATGGGAGATGTTTTGGAGCAAAATTCACAGTTTTTTCAGCCCCATCCAAAGAAAATCACAGAAAGAGATTAATCGCGTGGAAAGAAACACAAGATTTGATACAAACATCAAACTTCACCAATATAACTCATCTTACCACCTCCTTATTCGAGCACGAATTTCTAAATCCTCTTACAGGAACGTCTGCTTCAGTCGAAATCCGACGAAGAGAAAAGGATGAAAAGCCCACAAAAGTAATATGTTATCTTTCCAATCACAATGGTGGTGGAGGAACAGTAGTATACAATCTAACAGACAAAAACGGCTTAATTGCATACACAAACCATTCTTTTTTATTCGGAATTTCATGGGATGAAGAACAACATTGGGGAATACATGCAGGAGCATCCTTCTCATTCAATCATAATAAATCAAAGAAATCATCTTTTTCCAGGAAAATAAAGAATAGAAAAAATACTATTTGACAATCAAGAATTGTCCTTATTGATTTGCTTCATAGAGCGTATATCCTTCTGGAAAAGTTACATCCCATTCAGAAACACTATTGAGAAAAATATCAGTAAAAACATATTCCTTCACTAAGGTATTATTTTCATAAATTTGCTGCTTATGCATCATACCATATCCTTTGTCAAGATAGAGTATTTCCGTTTGATTGCCTCTTTCATAGGTTACCACAGCAACAGGCCTTTCTCCAAGTTCCTCGTGACTAATGATCTCTGCAGTAAATGGAACTTCTTCAAGTATCTTCATAGGATCAGGACGATAAGGAACTCTACTATACGGTCTTAGATAGAACCCTCTTGAGAGATCGCCGCAGCGCTTTTCATTTCCCGAGCATAACGCATAGGCGGCGCGTTCTGTTCTGTCTAAGAAAATCTCATCATACCATGTATTTCTCTTCAGCTCTATTGGCTGAGAAAGTATAATGCGTGTTTTGTTTTTCCTTGTATAAATGAGTTCACTATCCATGGCTTGAAGATTCCCTTCTTCATCAATCTCTTTGATTATCATCAAATATCGATATCCTTCTATGCTCTTTGCTTTTTCAAGAATAAACTCTAACCCCCATTCGTAAGCAGACTTTGTTTCATTTATTTCAATCTCTTCAGAAATATTTTCCGCTTGCTCTTCTTCAACAGCAGGAGCTTGTTCAATAGGTTCTGCAGGAGGTAACGGATCAGGTGCTTCTATAGTTGTTGCTTGTGTTTCCTGAATCTCATTTCCGGAACAAGAAGCTAAAAAAAGCAATCCTACCACTAAGAGCAACATCACATATTTCATAGAGCATTCCAGTCAAAGAGGATTTTTAAATATTATCTATTCTACAATAAACTCCTCATATTCCTCAGGAACTGTTACATCTGCGTCTCTGATGCTGTTAATCTCTATTCTTGTAAATCGGTATTCTTTCACCAGATTATCACCGTCACGAATCTCTTTCTTCAAAGGCATACCATAATACTCATCGATAAAGATCACTTCTGTTTTTCCAAGACTTTCATACTCAATCAAGGAAACATCTCTGCTATCAAATTGCTGCTCTTCTGTCTTTGTCGCAGATGAAGGTATATCATTAAGAACCTCTAATGGATCAAGTGGCATATCTTGTTCATTGAAATCAAGAACAACATATTTGTTGTATCCATCATCGCATTTTGTTCTCTTGAGACTGCATGCTCCAAACGCTGTTTCAGCATCAAGATCAAGATAGACATCATTGTAATATGCATCTGATGCTATCTTGATTCTGTCATTGTATATTTTTTTAACCTTATTTCCTCTGAGATAGAATTCATACGATGTTACCTCATTCACGACACCATCAGCAGCAACATCAATTTCTTTGTAGTTGAACTTATAATTCTCAATGTTTTCCGCTTTTGCAAGCAAGGCTTCCACTTCAGGATCAAATGTTTCATCTACTTGAGGTTCGGGAGCAGGAGGTTCTGGCTCTGTAACTGCAGGAATTTCTGACGCAGGCTCTGAAGGTTCTTCAGGAATATCTGCAGGAGTTACTGGCTGTTCTGCAGTGCAAGAAACAAGCACTGCACAAACAAGTACAAGTAGTAGTAGCATAATGTTTTTCATGGTAAACATAGCTCATGACTTCCCTTATTTAAATCTTATTCACGACTATCTGAAAAATAACCTTTATAAAAACATAAAAGTTCTGTGAAAATGACTTTGCTAATAGTCCGGGCTACTCGGCCTTGCGCCGAGTAGACCAACGGATGATACAAGCGAAAGCAAAGCTTTCGTTGGTGCAAAACGCAGTTTTGCACAACCGTTAGGGTTTATGTGGGGGTAGCAAAGTCTGGTCAATAAAATCAAGGATTTTATTAACAAAAACCTTGGTTTTTGGCTAAATGCGCTAGACTCAAGATGTTGAGTGATGAGCTTAAGCGATGATTATGGCGTATTACTCACTAATGTGGTATCATAAATTTGTCTTAAAAGCCAAATTTATGGACCTAAAAGTCACTTCGTGACTTTGAGGAATCTAGTCCCTTAGTGGGTTCGAGGGTTCGAATCCCTTCCCCCACACTTTTTTCTTATTCACCTTTTTCGGGCTACTCGATCTTGTGTCGAGTAGACCTGAGGTTGATAAGGAAGCCGAAGGCTTCCTTATATCCCATTCAACACACTTTTTTCTTTAACTATTCTAGAAGGGCAGAAAACCTTTATTAATGCCTTTAGAGCTCCTTTTTAGTATGGGAGGAGAGAGTGTCAACACAGGCACTGATAAGCAATTTGCCTGGACAAAATCTGAACTGCAGCGCATCCGTAATACAGACACGCATGCAACCAAAGACTTTAAGAGAGCATTTGCCTTGCATAAATATTTCAAGACTTCCGAGAAAAAATACCTTGATGAATTCAGAAGACATTTCGGCAAAGAACACACGCTTACCATCACTTTCGAAAAAAAGAACAAGAAGCCCTTGAAGAAAATCTATATCAACCTTCAAGCATATTACGAAAATAAATTCCGTCCTTTTCTCGCAGGAAAAGTAAGCAATCCTCTCACAAAAAAAATTCCTGAAGGACGCTATAAAATTACCACATACAAGAATTTTCTCCTTTTCAAGCTTAAACAAGAGGAAAAAGCAATTTATCTTAAGCGCAACATAACAATGAAGATGATACTATGAAGTTCTTCATGCTCTTTTTTATTCTACTATTATCAATCGGTGCGTGTTCTACAGATCAAGATATCGAAGAAGAAACTAACTACACTGATCTTATCATTTCTGGTATTGCAGATTATCTAGAATCGAATCAGACAGATGTTCTTGAAGAAGAAAATACTTCTTTGAAACCTGATAATATCACATTATATCAAGATTTTCTCTATCAATATGCGGAACAGCAGGAAAAAATACAGGAGTATTACCATAACTATAATACAACTTTTGATCAAGCAGCAAGAATTTATTTTGCGTTGCCTAATGACGAAATAACAGATGAAAAAACAATACGATTCGAAGAAAAAGTCAACCATTCATTAGATCTTATTAGAGTAGTATTAGCACACACCAACACAACCATTCTTTTTCTCAATGAGCATTACACCGAACTCGAAGCAAAAGATGCTTCCCTTTCCTATAAAAAAGACTATCTTGAGAATGATCTCCTATCATTTTTAGAAAAGGAATTAGATTATCTGCATCTTCTTGAGATTATCCATGTTACTGAGGAATCTCCTAAGATAAAAACAATAGCAGAACTTCTTAGAGATGCAAAATAGTGTAATAAAGAGACACCACCTGGCGAAGTAAATACACACAGATAGTGTTGCATTATACTCGTTTAACCGAGGTCTTCTAGTTTTTTTTCAATATCATCTAATGCTTCTTCAAGTTTCTCAGCGGCAACGGTATCTTTAGGTTTTTTAGGAAATGGCATTTCAGGAATTGCACCTTCGGGAATCTTCACTTTTTCAGGGAACAGTGATTGTAAACGCTCCATAAGATCATTAATTTCTGTCATCTGGCTTTTGAGATTGTTCAACAATTGGAGTTTTCTCGCCCTGAGTATGTCTTGATTATAGTAGAGTTTAAGCGACCCTATGATTGATTTTGATGACTCTAAAATGTTCCTTCTCAATCCGACAGGATTCTTTATTTTAGAGAATAGTTCTTCGTCACTCATCTTCAAAGAGCAGCTCGTGAATCTCTTCGAGTCTTGCTTGGACCTCTTCGATATTGTCGTTCCATTCATCAACCTGTCTGTCTTCCTCTTCTTTGATCTTGTTGATGTTGCTGATTGTCTTTTTAATATGCTCTATTTTATTCTTCACCAAATCTATGAGATCGAGAATTTCTTTGTATTCTTTTACTTTGACATAGACAGGAGCTTTCATGTGATATCACCTGCAAAAAGTTTTCTATCTACGTTGATCAAAATATCTTGGAGTTTTTCAAGCTGATCTCTAAGCATTGCACTTTGCTCCTCAAAACGATGACTTTCGTCAGTTAGCTTCACACCTACATGTGAAATCTTTCTAAGTTGTTTAAGACCATCATCCATAGTTTGTTTTACTTTTGCATAGTTCTCGACATTGATAAATAGTGGTCCTTTGAAGAGCATTTCGTTCTTTTTCATCTTTTTGTATTCGCTGTAGAAGCTTCTGACAGGATCCTTTTGTTCTCTTCCTATATGCTCCGCAATGTCATCCATTTCTTCTTTAATTTTTTCTGCTTCTCCTACTGCGGGTGTTTCAGGCTCTTTCTTTTCTTCAGGTACTTTCTTCTCCTCAACTGGAGGCGTCTTCTCCTCAACTGGAGTT
Organism: Candidatus Nanoarchaeia archaeon; assembly: GCA_028279685.1. Lineage (GTDB taxonomy): Archaea > Nanobdellota > Nanobdellia > Woesearchaeales > SKIA01 > JANQNG01. Next base: position 44,213 of record JANQNG010000016.1, read on the forward strand.
GTTCCCTCAGGCGTCTTTATCTCTTCAAGAGGAGGAAGCAGATCCTCCTTTTTCTGATCTTGACGTGCCTGTTCTTCATGCTCTTTTTTCTCTTCAGCATCAAGTATTGAAAAATCATCAATAGCTTCAATATCTTCTTTCTTTGTGCCCACAGCTTCTTTAACATCGATATCTATTGTATGATCCTCTGATTTTTGAATAGGAACTGGAGGTTTTGGAATATCTTGAGGAAGATCCTTACCTGCTCGAGTGAGAGGTATAGGAGGAGCATCTACTCCTTGAGGAAGAGGAATTGTTGTTGCCTTATGCATCAAGTCCTTTGATTTATGGCTCTTAGAAAGAAGAGTGTTTGCTCCCATTGGCTCAGGAGGCTCTTCAGAAAGTTTATTTGTTTCTACTGCAGAAGTCTTAGAAATGATCGCAGGAGGCTCAGAAGGCTTTTCTTTAAGAGATTGAGAAACATCAAGCTTAGAAGAAGGTGCTGAATTCTCCGGTGAAGCTGACTTTAACTCCTCATTTGGTGGAGGAGGCACCTCTGATATCGGAATCTTTTTTTCTTTCTTTCTAAATAAACCCAAACCAGTCCACCCCTTTTTAAAACTATGAGAGAGGCAGAAATATAAAGGTTTTGGTTTAATAAGAGAATACATAAATAGCATGAATCTCCCTAATTTCTATGAAAAAATGTCTCTGGTACACTGAGATTTCAAACAAAAAAGTAAAATGTAGTCTCTGCCCTCATAATTGCATTATCAATCCTGATGAGGTTGGCATCTGCGAAGCACGCATTAATGAAACAGGAACGCTCTATTCAAGAACCTATGGTAAACCATGTAGCATGACTGTTGATCCTATAGAAAAAAAGCCATTGTATCATTTCTTTCCAAATGGAAAGATTTTTTCTTTGGGAACATTCGGCTGTAATCTTAATTGCATGTTTTGCCAGAATTGGGAATTATCAACTACCATCAATGATGACATTACTTCAGTGACACCAGAGAGAGTAATCACTGAATGCGCGACAACAGGCGCAGATATGATTGCTTTTACATATAATGAACCTACAATCTACTATGAATATATGCTCGATATCGCGAAGTTAGCGAAAAAGAAGAAATGGAAAACTGTTGTGGTGAGCAATGGTTTCATCAACGAAAAACCATTGAAGGAATTGTGCAAGTATATTGATGCGTTTAATATCGATCTAAAAAGTTTTGATAATATGTTCTACAAAAAATTCTGTGAAGCACAATTAGAACCTGTATTGAACAGCATACGCATTATCAAAGAAGAAGAATGTTGGATCGAACTTACTAATTTAATTATTCCTGGAGAGAATGATGATATGAAAAAAATTGAAGAGATGTGTAAATGGATTGCGAGCTACATTGGAGATGATGTCCCATTACACTTCTCAAAATTTACTCCCATGCACAAGATGCAAGATCATGATCCTACTCCTATTGAGACTTTGTTAAAAGCAAAAGAAGTCGCAAAGAAATATCTAAAATACATTTACATAGGTAATGTACAAGTAAAGGACGGTGCTGTAACGTACTGCCCAAAGTGCAACGAGAAACTCATTGAAAGGACTTGGATTGGTTGTTCTAATAAGATTAAAGAAGGTAAGTGTCCTAAGTGTAAAGAGAAGATTGATGGTGTGTGGGAATGATTTTCCAAAGTAGAGAACATTAGATCGTGATTCTTTCAGAACATTGGAAATCTAAGAATGGAACTATTCTCAAAGGCAAAGCAGATCATTACTTATGTTATGCTGATGTTGATATATGATGTTATCAAAATTTGTCCGGAATATTTTCAGAAATTTTTAGGTAAAGCATATTAAAGATTCTGCTTTAAGCAATCTATGCCAAAAAACAATCACGATTTAAGCCATTTAAACCACAACACTTATATATGTGAAAGCACACATATATGTGGAGGCGATAATATGGCAAACATAACACTTTCAGTTCCAGATGATATACATAAAGATATGAGGCATTTTTCCGAGATAAAATGGAGCCAAGTGGCGAGAAATGCTATAATAGACAAACTTGAAACTCTGCGTATAGCAGAGAAGTTAGCAAAAAAGAGCAAGATCACAAAAAAAGATATAACTGACTTCAGTAAAAAGATAAAGTCATCTGCCACAAAGAGGTTTCTTACATGAGAATTGTGATAGATTCAAACGTTCTTTTTTCTTCTCTTATACGAAATTCTACAACAAGAAGAATAATTCTTCAATACAATGGTTTTTTCTTGTTTCCTTCATATATTTTTACAGAAATGCAGAAGCATAAGAAAGAATTACTAAGAAAATCTAAGATGAACTCTGAGGAATTTAATAATTTGCTGAATGTGATTCTCAAAAAAGTTGTTATTGTTCCAAATGAAACATTGAAGCAACACACACAAAAGGCTCTCGAGATCATTAAGGATATTGACATAAATGACGTACTTTTCATTGCTTGTGCTCTAGCACATCCTAATAGCATACTTTGGTCTGATGATAGAAAACTGAAAAATCAAAATAAAATAAAAGTTTTAAACACTAAAGAAATAATGATGTTGCTGAATTTCACTTAATACCCTGCTCTGATTTAAACTGTGTCCAATGCTGTTTTAGATGATAGAAGTTATTGAAGATTTTTCTTTGCAAGAATGGATTTGTCTCTTTTTCTCTACCTATAGTAGAAAACTTCGCTTCACCATAATCATGACCTGGGTAGACCATTGTTTCATCAGGCAATTCCATAAGCCTCTTTAATGATTCAAACTCTTCTTTTGCAGCAGCTTCAGTCATAGTGCCTCCTACTTTCCCTACAAATAAGGTATCTCCAGTAAAGATTTTATCATCAATAAGAATACACATTGCGTCTTTAGTATGGCCTGGTGTATAGATGAATTTCAGTGGTGTATTCCCGAAAGGTAATGAGTCATGATGTTTAACTTTGATATCAGTTTGTATTTTTGCATGGAAATGCGCAACAATTTTCGCATGATATTGTTTCTTATAATAATCGTTGCCTTGAATATGATCAAAGTGATCATGGGTATTAATAATATATTTCAGATCCAGTCTGTCTTTATCGATGATTTCATCAATTTGCTCATCTTCAAATGGATCAATCAATAAGCATTGCTTGTTATCAGCCACTACCAAATAGCAGAAATTCCTATCATAGCCTCCTTTGAAGGTATAGACGATCATAGTATATCCAGAACGAAGAAGTATTTATGTGTTATGGATAATGTTTTTAAGGAAAAGCATGTTCCTCTTCCTATGAAATTAGGTATAGCAGGGACATACGTGGCAGTCTTCTATGCAGGACTTGTTCTTGGCAATATAGGCTCTCACCTTTCAAAAAGTCTAACGGCAAAGTATATTGCTAATGAATTTGGCGGAGAATACATCAAACAGAGCCTTTTAGAATACAGTGATCGTGAAATGGAATCAATAACAAACCCAGACATTTTTATTCCATTTAGTTCATCAAAATCCAACATATATCATGTTACGAAAGATATTGGGAAGCATTTTAAAAATACAAAAGAAGATGATAAGAAAATAGACTTTAGACGGTTTGTTTAATTCGCATCTGGTATGCTTTAGTTATATTGATTTTAAATACTCTCTTAACAGGAAATTATTTAAATATCTCTTCTTACCCTTTACTCTGGGGTGACACGAATGATAGAAACTATTGTGGAGAATACAAGAATTCGTTTTTATAACAACCAACCAAATGCTGCTTATGCCACAATTTATGGAGAAGAACAAAGATGCTTCCGCGGAAAAGAAACCAAACAATCATTAGTGTTGGAACCTCCTAAAAGACTCTATCCTACGTCAACTACATTTATTGATCAAAAAGATAAAAAAGGAGGATATGATAATATTCCCACCTCCATTAGTTTAGAATTCCTAGAAAAAATAGAAAAAAACACTGATGATTTTCGGAATATGATAGAGACTATTCCAAATCAAAGAAAGAGGGATTGACATGGCTAGACAGCTAAGTGGAATAATGTTGCAAATGTTTGATGATTTAGGTTTGAATGCTCCTTGGGGGAGTGGAGAACAATATGCACATGAAAGAAGCGAGGAGCTACGTAAACAGCAAAAAAGAGAAGCTGCCGGAGAAAGAGCGAGAGAAGCTCAACTGGAATGGACACAAAACTACACTCCTCTTCCAAGAATTGAACGTTTAGAATACATCACAAGGTTTTGGCGCGCCAAAACGTGGAACGAAGAAATAACACGCTATCCTTATAATATCAAATTGGTTTCTGTTGTAAAAGTTCCACAACTGAAAGAGCTTTTAGACGATGGTAAATGCTACTATCCAGCAAAAGCCATAGATCATGATATTACTATAAGTGAAAGAGACGGACATGCTGTATTAGATTTTGGAAAAGAAACTGATGAAGTTTACGCTATCTCAAAAAGACTTAACTGGAACTTGAGAGATCCCAATCAGCCTAAAGAATTTCTTAAACCAGTAGAAGTCTCTGACGAAGAAAGAGAGAAAGGATATAATCTGATACTTGAATCAATTAATGAATTCCATAAGAAAGTCTGCATATCAGGACACACACCTAGAAGAAGATTAAAATGACAATCGAAGATAGATTAAGTGGAATTCATTATCACAATAATCAACCAACACCTCACTCTATGATCTACGATAATAGAAATATTTGCTACAAAGATCCTCTTGATAGGGACATAAGACATCCAAGAAGATACACAGAATTCATTGGACAAGTCAGAGGCAAAAGAAAAAAAGACTATGGTGAAATGCAAGATCATTTTGATCCAAAAAAAATGCAAAGTATTCTAAACTATCTTCGAAAACAAGCATCATCGCTTAGAAAAGATATTCCGAGATGGTTATCAAAAACAGAGTGAACTCGTGATAATCACGATTTTTTTTAGGAAAGACAGATAAAGAATACTTGAAATAACACTCTAATAGACAACATTTATATAATATTCTTACTTATCTTATAAGTAAGAAAACTCGCTAATTGCGAGTTTTGAACTGCAAATTGCGCAATTAAGTGCAGGACTTTAACCAACGCAATTTACAGTAAGAAGGTGATAATATGTTAGTCGAAATAAAAAGTGCCACCATAACAGAAAAAGGGCAAATTGCAATACCTAAAGATGTGAGAGAAATGGAAGGTTTTGAAGTTGGATCGAAAATTACTATATTAGCATACCAAGACAGAATAGAACTTAGACCTATAAAACAGATTGATGAAAAAATTTCAACAGCAATAGCAAGTGAGAAATCTTTGGCTAAAGATTGGCTAAGCAAAGAGGATGAAGAAGCATGGAAAAATCTCTAAGAAAAGGAGATGTTGTTGTGCTTCCTTTTCCGTTCAGCGATTTGACTAAATCAAGAAGAAGACCTGCATTAATCACAGCTACACTCGAAGGAGACGACTTAATTCTCTGCCAAATCACAAGCAAAGCAAAAAAAGATAAATACTCTGTTATTCTCAATGATAATGATTTTCTTCACGGAAACCTCAATCAGCCAAGCACTATTAGACCTAATAGAATCTTCACCGCAGATCATTCAATAATTGAATACAAAATTGGCTCTCTGAAAAAAACCAAGATCAAAAAAGTAGAGCAAGAAATCATAAAGATATTCAGTATGTAACACATATCGAGAAAACCAAAAATCTTAAATATAACTTGTTATATCAACTGATATAACAAAATTTGGTAATAAAAGAACACCATAATTATTCACCAAATTTTAGATTACAAATTGCATACGCAATTTGCAATAACATGAAATTAACGACCAAAAAGAAAGTTCTTCGTTCCCCTCGCTTAGATACTGTTAAAATGGTAGAAGAGTTTATCAAAGAGCACGATGGAGAATTCAAGAAGAGAAAACTCTGGGAATCATTGCCGAAAAAGATGATGTATCAGACATTCTGCACTGTTTTCGATTACTTAGCAGAAAAACGATGGATTTCTATTGATGCAGAAGGAAAGATAGGTTGGATCTATTATCCTGAATCTGCAAGAAAATGGCTTGCCCGAAAAGATCTCCGATGGAAACCGCGATAATCACGATTTTTTCATACAAATCATAATAAAACATTTGCATTTTTTATTATTATGAAGAAATCGTCAATAATAAACTTTGCGGATAACAAACTAAAAACTCAATTCAAAAAATTAGAATATGGAACTTCTACAGAAAAAAATCTTCACTACCACATCACACGAGTCCTCAGAGATATACAGCAGAATGCATTTGCAGGCATACAAATAAAGAAAAAACTTATTCCTAAAGAATACATAAAAAAATATGATATCAAGAACTTATGGAAATATAATTTACCAGATAACTGGAGATTACTATATTCTATAGAGCAAGAAGAAATAAAGATTGTCGCTTTAATTCTTGACTGGCTTGATCATAAAAACTACGACAAAAAATTCAATTATTAACGTTTCAACAACTCTTGTGCTTTCTTCACAGGTAAACTCTCGAAAGAAAATATCTCTTTTGCCGTCTTTATGTTGCTTTTATGCAAAACACCCATCATATTATTGAATACTTTTACTGTGGCCATCACATCACCCATGGCACGATGCACCTGCTCATTCTTGATATTATAAAATTGACACAACGCATCTAATCGTTTAGAAGGCAATTGTGGGTGAATACGATTAGCTAATTTACGAGTACACAACCTACTATTATTCAAATTAACATTATGGTGCTCAAAAAAATTATGCTTGAGAAAATTATAATCAAACGTGGCATAGTGCGCAACCATAATATCCTTTCCTAAAAATCGTTTGAATTTCGGTAACGCTTTATCTATCGTAGGAGCACCATCAACCATGTTGTCATCAATACCTGTTAATCGTGTAATAAACGTCGGAATATGTACTTCAGGATCAATTAATGTTTGGAATTTATCAACAACCTTTCCATTATTAAGTTTTACAGCACCAATTTCAGTAATCTTATGTCTAGAAGGAGATAATCCTGTTGTCTCTAAATCCACCACAACTATGGGTTTGTCCATAATATTTCCGACATCAAATCAAGCTATAAATAGTTTATGGTAATAGAATATAATAGAAAAAAAAAGAATGAAAAATTATCCGAATAATCCTCCGAACCAAGCAAAGATTTTCTGGATGAAATTTCTACTTACACATTGGCTGTCAACACACACATTTGTCAAGCATTCATAATTATTTGAACACGAATCACTTTCAGTCTTTTGCTTCGTCATTACTTTATCTAATGAACAATAGGTGTCATCTTTCTGTCTTGTGCCAAAAGGTAAACATTCATCTCCTTCCTTACAACCGTCACAAGATTTTCCACATACGCCATTCTCGCAAATGTTTGATTGACAAGTATGCGCGTTCTGGCAAGATTCTCCATCTGCGGTCTGCACATGCCATTTATCATCTTCTCCACAATAATTTGGCTGTTTATCTACATCTAATCTGTATCCTGAAAAATAACATTTTTTCCCATACATACAGCCATCGCAACCCATAACAACTTCATCTTCGCATGCACATCTACTTCCATCCCAGACGCATAATTCAGAACATTCAGGTTCAACACCAGCAGGACATGAACATGTCTGACCACTTACAACGCAGCCTACAGGGCAATTAACTGGAACATCTTCCTCAGGTATTACCTCTTCAGGTTCAACCGGGCAAGTTACTAAATCTCCATCACATGTGCATCCTATTGGGCATTCGTTAGTTTCAATAGGACAAGTTGATGCGAAACCTTCTGGTCCGAGATCTTCGCATGTGCAGCCAACAGGACATGATGTAGTTACTACGCACATCCCATTTTCAAGAACCGCTCCTTCACCGCAACTTCCAGGACCTCCTTGGCCTCCAACATCAGATATTCTCTGGAATATGGAAAGACGATGATTACCATAATTAGCAACATAAATAGTATTGTCTTTCACACCAATTCCTGTAGGAACATTCAATTGGTTATTGTCATCTCCTCTTCCATTTCCTGCAATAGTACCAACATAATCTCCACTTGCAAGATCAAAGACTTCAACTCGCATATTGCCTTTCTCTAACATGTAAATTAAACCATCAACAACCTCAACATCCACAGGTATACCAAGGCCTCTGCCCGTAATGCCTGCTACTAGATTAAAATCAGCATCATACATTGCTATAACGTCATTGATATAATTACACACATACAAGTTATTTTCATTATCTACTTCAATACCTGATGGACGACCAAATGCTTCATCGTGAAATGAATCTTCTAGATTTCCATCTGCATCATAAATCAAAATCATATTTCCTTCTGTGTTGCTATTGTCTTCTTTTGAAAGATAGATTTTTCCCTCTGCATCAACAGCTATTCCTCGTAATGCAGCATGCGTCTCTACTTCAAGTTCTACTGTTCCATCAGTATTGAACACTTTGAATTTAGTATTGTCATAAACAACATAGATCAAGTCATCTTTTATAGTGATATCAGAAGCATCTTCTAGATCTTCAAATTCATCAACATACTGGTAATCATCATCGTAGATAGCAACCCTGTTATTTCTCTTATCAGTAATATAGATATTATCATTGCTATCAACAGCAACATCTATGGGTGCGTTAAATGTGCTTGAGCCGTCTCCTCCAATTTTTGCTACGAACTCAAACGTATCTTTATCTCCTGATGTATCTGAGTCACTTCCTTGACCTCCACCACCGCCACTCACAGAAACTGGAGTGAAAACGCTATCAGTTTTTGGACAATTAAGACTATTGACACATTTACAGCCTGCGCCAATCAATGTTCCCGTACTATCATAATTCTCAACTTTCTCGCAATACGGAACTACCGTACCATCTGCACAAGTATGCGTTGCAGGACAATCATCTCGCACATGCAAATCTGTAGTCATTGATGTGGCATTAACCACAGCAGCCATAACTACAAAAACCATCATAACCATCATAATCAGTTTCATCATAGATCGCCTCCTGTGACAATATCTAGTTAACAACTCTTATTTAAAATCGCTGAAAGCTGCAATATACGTTGAAGTCTTATTTATTTTCTATATAGAAAATCAACAGTACTCCAAAATATTTAAATAAAAGTTATGAATATATATTCATAATGAGACCACGAAGATGCCGCTGTATTGATCGTGAACCTGAAGTAACCTACTTCAAGCCACAAGGAGTTCCCGTCAGAGAACTAGAAATAATAGAGTTAAAGCTTGAGGAATACGAAGCATTAAGGCTGAAAGATCATGAAAAGCTTGATCAGCACGCTGCTGCAGAAAAAATGACTATTAGTCAACCAACATTCCATAGACTTTACCAGGAAGCACGGGAAAAAATCGCAAAAGCATTGGTTGAAGGACTAGCGATAAAAATTACAGGAGGTGACTACATGCCACGAAAAGATGGAACAGGACCAGAAGGAAAAGGACCAAGAACAGGCAGAGGTTTCGGAAGATGTTCTCCTAAAGAAGGAGAAACATTACAATCTCCGAAAGGACGGCTTGGTTTAGGGAGAAGAATGTGTAACCGAAATGGTTAAAAGGGAGAAAGAAGATAGACAACTATGAAGTACACATTATTTTTCCTCTTCCTTCTTTTGCTTATCACATCAGTCTCAGCTACGGATATGTACTTCTTCTATGAACCTAATTGTGAAGAATGTGGAGCTATGGAAGAATTTCTCAGAGGCCTAGAAAAAAATTATCCTATAGAAGTTATACGAAAAGATATTTTACAAAGTGAAGCAGAACTCATGAGTTATTGTGATTCCTGTGATCCAAAAGACGTTCCTATTCTCATCGTAAATGGAAAAATATTTACAAAATCAAGTAACAACATCAACACAAGAATTACGCGTGAAATATCAATGTGCCAAGAAATACTTTGTCCTCCTTTGCCAGCAGAGTTGGCAGAGGAAGAAGTGAGAGTACAGATTGATCGATCAACATTAGGATGGGTGTTCTTAGTATGTGTTTTTCTTGTCGCGTTTGTTCTTGTGATACCGAAGAAAAAACTTATAGCATAGTCTTCTTTTTCCCATAAATCTTTTTAAACTACGAAATAATTCCGTCTATATGCAGCAACATTTATACCCCGCAGAACAGAATAGCAACAACATCCCTCCTTTCAATGAACAAGGAATTCTTGACCAGTCAATTACAGATATTATTAAAAACCAAAATTGGATTATCTTTTCTTCAACCATGCATCTCGATTCCATTCTAAGAATGTTTTTCGAAAAACAACATCATTCTCTCAAAGAATATCCTGATGGTGATATTGATGAGCTTCTTTTCATGAAAGGAGATCCTGCCGATGATTCAACATGGCAGTTTTATGGCTCAGTTTATATCTCAAGAAAAACAGGAGAGATAAACGATTCTCTGATTTCTCAGCATCTCAGAGTTATTCCTGAAAAGCTCAAAGAAGCTGCGAGAGTAGCTTTGCAGCACGATGCCAATATTACAGGAGAGTATATCTCCCAACTCTGCACTTATTCTCCTCCAGAGAATCCACAACATTTATAACCTAGCAAATTAGCTTTTTCCTTAGGGGTGGACTATGGTAAAAAAAGGAAACAGCTACTTCTTCTATATCCTGCTGACGCTGATTTTACTACTCACCTTCTTCCTTATTAAACCATTTTATCAATATATTTTGTTAGCCATTATTATTGCTGCAGCAATGTACCCTTTAAACAAATGGCTAAATAAAAAAATTAAGAATGGCACCATTACTTCCGTAATTCTTCTGATATTTGTATTGCTTGTTATTATTATCCCTTCAAGTTATTTCGTGAGTTCACTGATTAACCAAGCATCCATAGCATATAACTCATTTGATGCCGAAGTAATAGATGAAACCTCTTCTTTCGTATCATCGCTCCTTAGTACAGAGGTTGATTTGAGAGCTACATTAATTAACTTGTCTCTGAAACTCAGAGACTATCTTATTAACGCTTTTCCCGCAGCATTAGGATCAGCAGCTGAAACCATTATAGGACTCTTCCTTCTGTTCTTTACGTTATTCTATCTGTTCAAGGATGGTGATAAACTGAAAAAATCAATTATCACGCTCATTCCTCTAAAGAAAAAATACAGTGATGAACTTGCCAAACGGATGAACAATGTAATCCAAGCAGTCATCACAGGACAACTTGTAACTGCAATCATCCAAGGTCTTATCGGAGGTATAGGCTTTGCCATATTTGGTATTCCTAACCCTGTCTTCTGGGGATTTATCATGGCTATCCTTTCTTTCTTGCCTGTGGTCGGAGCATCATTAGTATGGGCTCCAGGAGGAATCATACTTATATTAACAGGCAATTACTTTGCAGGTATAGGCTTGCTGATCTATGGTTTCTTTGTAATGAACATAACCGACAACATCGTAAGGCCTGCGCTTATTGGAGACCGATCTAAAATTCATCCTGCAGTTATCTTAATAGGTGTTGTGGGGGGTATCAAAGTTTTCGGCATTATCGGACTTATCACAGGACCTTTGATTCTTGGATTCTTGCTTGCTATGCTAGAATTTTACAGAAACGACAGAGCTAATTTATAATTAGACTTCTACCTGTCATCTCTTTAGGTTGCTCAATACCGAGCAGATGAAGTACGGTGGGAGCAACATCTTGCAATCCTCCTGTAACCTGCAGCGTATGTTTTCTATTCGAAACAACAATAAAAGGCACAGGATTTATAGTGTGTGATGTTCTCCATTTTGGCGTCTGATCTTCGATATTACCATGATCTGCGAACACTAAAGCAGTACCGTCTTTTTCTAATATTTTCTTCACTATTTTATTGACACATTCATCAACAACCTGCACAGCTCTGAGACACGCAGGTATCACTCCTGTATGGCCAACCATATCTCCATTAACAATATTCATCATGACAACATCATAATAATCTCTGTCAATCTCTTTGAGAACTCTATTAGTAATTTCATATGCACTCATTTGTGGCATAAGATCATACGTCGCTACTTTCGGAGATGGGATTAAAATTCTATCCTCGTTCGGAAAGGGAACTTCATTCTGTGCATTGAAGAAAAAAGTAACATGTGCATATTTTTCTGTTTCCGATATTCTTAATTGTTTCAATCCATGTTCGCTAAGTATTTCACCAAGGATTTTTGGGATTTTTTCATCATCAAAAGCAACAAGACAATCCATAGGTTTGTAATAAGATGTCATCGCTACAAAACAAACATTTATTTTATGTCTATCAAATCCTTCGAACGTATCATCTATTATTGCTTTCGTCAATTGTCTTGGGCGATCTGATCTAAAATTAAAGAACATTACTGAATCTCCTTCACACATACCTTGATACCATTCTGCTTTTCTAGGGATAAGAAACTCATCGGTTTCATCATGTTCATAGCAGTTCTCTAGAGGAATAATCTCGTCTCCTTTTCCTTCAACGATTGTGTCATATGCTTTTTGTGTTCTTTCCCATCGTTTATCACGATCCATTGCATAATATCTTCCTGAGATTGTTGCAATAGCACCAACACCCAAAAGATTTAACCTCATTTGCAACTGATGAATCTTTTCTTTACCCGCAGTTGGAGGAGCATCACGCCCATCAGTAATCACGTGAACACATACTTTTTGTAATTCATAATCTTTGCAAAGCTCAAGAAGCGCATAGAGATGAGTGTAGTGTGCATGAACCCCTTCTTCTTGAAGCAGTCCAATAATGTGCATTGTGCTGTTATTTTTTTTGCAGTTATCAATTGCTGCAAGAAACGCTTTATTTTGCTTGATAGAACCATCTTCAATAGCCCTATTGATCTTGACCAAAGATTCATCAATAATCCTGCCCGATCCAATAGTCATATGACCTACTTCAGAATTCCCCTGGTATCCTTCGGGAAGACCTACTGCTTTGCCTGAAGCATTGATCAGCATATTCGGGAAATGCTCCATGAGCTCATCAGTACGTGCAGTATCTCCTTGTGCAACAGCATTATCAGTAGTTTCTCTGCGAAATCCCCATCCATCTCTTATTAGAATTAACACCGGCTTTCCCATACTACACCTCTTCTAACGTGATAGCCTACTCTATACTATATAAAGGTATTTGTAAGAAAAAAAATTATTGGATGCCAAATCCTTCCATTGTTGCTTGTCTGACACGCTCCCCTAAATCCCTGTCTGTGAAGCGTACGGCATCAATTTTCTGGTTACCTGAGAATAGCAATCTACCTATAGAAAACCCATCAACAGATCCATTTTTGATAGCTTCTAACACCTCATCTTTCGTCCATTCGTAATCATCAGTATTTGGGTTCTTGATATATTCTTTATGTCCTAGCATAGAGAAAAACATCATCTCTTCTTTGAGATTTTCAAATTGCAGAGGTTCTCCATGAGCATGCTTCCAAAAGTTTCCACGTTCCATCAACACTAGTTCTGGCTCATGCGCATAAGTATGCCATCCAGCTCCAAATTTATCTGATACTCTGTATGTCCAGACGTTATTATCGCTTCTCCAACCGTATTCAATACAGACTATCGTCAAATAACTCTCTGGTTTCTCTCCGCTTTGTATTTTTTCGAAATCTTCTTGAGATGCATTAAGTGCATCAACACTTACTACTTTAGAAGTTCCAAAAACAAGAACTTTATCATCTTCCCAGAACTTTGTCTCGGGTAATTCTCTGATAAATTCTTCCTCTCTTGCATTCGCTCCACCTTTCTCTCTCCATTCATCTACTCTTCGCTGATACTCTTGCTGATTAACCATTTCTAATCTTCCTGAGAACTCACTATATTCTTTTCCATCTTCTGTGCGAATGTTTACCCAATATCTATTGACATAAACTCCTGGTTTTTTTCCATAAGAATCTGTCCTACTGTAATGCACCTCTCCAAATCCTATAATCTCAGCTAAAGTACCTCTCTGTTTTGCAACAGGTTTATATCCCCATTCCCAATTCTCATCAGGAATATTGACCGTTATCTTATCACCGATCTGCATAACATCATTAATCATAATATCCCCCACTAGAAGCAAGAAAAACAAAAGATAATATATAAAATTTACCATATTAACCACTCGAAAGTTTAAAAATAGTAGACAATTTTAAATAAACTCCTTATTCCAAATCATATGCTTGAGGGGATAGCATTACCTGAACAGCGTAGTCGAAAGGATCGTATTATGCTGAATTTTTGGGATTTAGGAACGATCTATATAGATAGTCTTCATGTATTTCCAAGCAAAGCAATTCTACAGAGCCCCTATCATAAGAGAGGCTCAAAATTTAACCTCTTCCATCAAAAATTCTTCTAAGTCATGCCCTTCTTCAAGTTTACCTACAAGATCATTGCATATCTCCCTTCCAAAACAATGTTTCCCAGAACAAGTTTCACGTCTTTCTTTAAGATTATCAAGAAAATCTCCTTGATCATGTATAGCCCTATGTTGGAACTCAAAACGATTCAGTATTTCCTCATCAAGATCTTTAAGAAGTTCATCACCTGCCAACGTTATTTGGTATCTTGGAAATCTTTTTCTGCCTCTTTTGTCTGGAGGATATGGCCTCACAGAAGTAATAAGAAATAATCCGGGAAATGTCTTGTTGAGCTGTTGTTCTATTGCTTTACCATATGAAAGAAGCTGAAGCTTATACTTTCTTGATTGATACCCTCCTCCTAAAGCACGCTTGAAATCAAAAATAACAAGATAATCTCCCATAGTAAGCAACACATCAACATGTCCTCTTAGCATTATTCCTTTATGGTCATACCAAAGTTCTTTTTCACAATAACAATCACGGTGTACAGGATCAACATCAATAAGATTCCATGTTTCATTATGTATATACTCATTATCATGTTGTGTATTTCCAAGCGCATGTGCAGCAGTTCCGACGAGGGCAAGCGTATTTTCAGGAAAATTTGCCTTATAGGCATCGCTTACTTTTGAGATAATCCCTTCTATAGGGCATGTCCCCCCAAGCTCGCTTGACCTTAACTGAAATTGATTAAAAGAACGCTCTTCGATTAGAAACGGTTTAAGTTTATTGTTTTTAACGAATTTTTTCCATGAAGAAACTGCATGATTGTCTCCAACAACATCAAAATCAATGTTTCCTGAAAGAAAAACAGTATGCGCTTCAACACCAAACACCGTATATCCTTGTTCATAACAATCATCTCTCAACAAATCAATATCAGGTACTGTTTTTTGAAAATCATATGCGCAACTCTTCGGTTTGTGGCCTAATGAACAAGGATGTTCAAACTCGCAGCGATAGAATGAAAAATCTCCGCCGCTATTACAACACGATTTTAGTTGGTTTTTGATCATAGTATCCCATCACATAAAGGAGTCTTCTCTCAAGACGCTTGACAGCAGTTGGATGAAGTTCGCGTTGATGCGGCATCTTTATGTTATCTAAAACTCCCCATTCTTCGTTGACTCTAAACTTTCCATTATATTTTGCAGCTAATTCAAGAATCTTTCTTGAAGTTCCTGTTTTTGAAGCATAAATATCAACCTCTCCTTCAAGTCCAATTGCTTTAGCTATATTCGCGTAAGCAACAGCAGTAATATGTTGATTGAACCAAGTGGAATCTCTCACCCACTTAGTGAATTGATCATATGTTTGATCTTCCCAAGGTTCCATGCTTTTTATCGCTAAGCAAGCATCATAAAGAAGAGGATTAAATTGCCACAATCCTTCCTTCGGATCAATCTCTTCTGATCTTTTTCTTGTTAAACCTAACAACTGATTGCCATTCTCCCAAAGTTCTTTGTTTTCTTGCTCAATCAAATCTTCAAAGCAATGAATCAGTTCACCATTTTCATAATAGAAAGGAGTGAAAAAAGGAGACATAGGAAAAAACACAAGATCTTCAAACGGCTTTTCATAATGAAATTTATGTTCATTGTCTTTCAATATACGCAATATTTCATCTGTTAAGCTATTTCTTATTGAAAAAGGATCATAACCTATAACTTTCCCTTCTCTCGTTTGATCTACTGATACTCCTGTGATAAAAAAGACTGTCTTTTCTTCAAGCCTGTTTAGATTTCCTGCAATATTCTTGTGTAATTTCCTATAGGGGATCACCCCATTTACTATACGATCGTTATCAGTATAGCTCTCTTTAGCATATTGAAACAATTCTTCAAGAGAAATATCCTCTCTTGCAGAAGATTTGAAAGTATAGTCTTCTACATTAAGAAAAGGTTCTAGAACATAGAGTACTCGCGCCACTTTCTGAGGGTCCGCGAGGATTCTCTGCATCACAACATTACTCATTTTAGAATGGTGAAAAGAAGAATCTATATAAATATTCTCCTCTTCCTAGATCCATGTTCCTCGTCACAAACTTCGACGTCAGCAGAGGTAAAACTCCTTTTATTAAATACTATCTGAGTGATTTTGAACATCTTTATGGCCCTCTATGCTTGAGATGGCATCCTTTCTATATTTCCAAAGCATTAACCTATCCTGAAGTATCAAAAGTCATGCAAATAATTGGAGAAAATGAAGCTCATACCTTGCTCTCCTATGAGCCCAAACGATACAGCGCAAAGAAACAAGTGATATTTCTCAGAGGTCCTTTGAATAAGCACCCAAGCAATGTACTAAGAAGTTATTTCTATAAACAATCAGCAACTGAAATAATAAGACTGACACATCATTTTCCTGATCAATGCATTGCCGTGGATCGTAATATTGAGCATGCACTTCATAACCAAAGAGAAGCACATAGCATTCTCAGAGACATTCATGACAAAAGCCTTGAATTCAGAATTTCAGTTAAAGACAAGAAAAAAGCTGAACGCCAGAGAAGAAAATTCTTGCGCGATGAAGTCAAAAAATCTCAAAAGCTTGATGAACTGCTCAAAGAATCAAGATATCTCGTGCAAGAGCTCGACCCAAGGCATTCATGCAGCATAGATCCTATAAAACACAATTTCCATATCCTTTTAGATTCAAATCCAGGACATAGACCTAATGGAGTTGAATTAAAACAAGTGCGATTATTTACTAAAGACCTGATTGACGAACTTTTCAAAAGAGGAAAAGTGGTTGTTACTGATACTGAATTCGGAGAGTATAAAACTCCTGATCCTTTTACTTATCTTGATACTTTCGCGAGATTCGAAGGAGATAAAACAAAAGGAGAAATATTTTCATTGTATCCTATAGATGCAGATTTTCTTGAGACTGAAGATGGACGCATACCTTTTTTCTTTCACCCCGAACCTCTTGCACTACGCAGAGCAATTTCTCGTTATAGATTTGACCGAGAATATATTTTCATAGGAGGCCAGAATAACTTAAGTTTTGACGAACAAAAAACAATGCACGCTCAACGTGAAACGAAAAAAAATAGAATGAAAGGAGATGATGGCTTCCTTGTAGGTTGTGATAACTCTGAAGCTTCTAGAGTGAGCGATAAAGGAGGTATGGAACTATTAAGGTTCTTCGGACCTATTGGAGTAGATACCTTCAGAATCGCAAAAAGTTACTTTACTGAACTTTTCCCAGATACAAAACTTGAAACGGTCATGGCGTGGTTCAATATGTTCTTAAAGCATCCTATTTATAATTTCAAGAAATCATACCAATCATATTCTGTTATAGAAGAAGAAAGGAGAGAATGGGATTACGGAGATATTGAAAAAGGAAAAGCCATTTCAGCATATGGTTACTATGATAGCAAAGCACCTCTTCACATCCTCAAAGTATTGCTGCCCGCTGTTGTCAACATTGCGAGAGCAGTTTCTTGTGAAGTATATGATGCGGGTGTGAAAAGTCCTAAAGAACTATCTTTATGGTATTGGGAAAGAGAAAATTTCAAAGCGACAAATCATCCTTTAGCTTCCCAACATCTGAAAGAGGAGAAATATCCTGTAAAAGGTAATCAATTCAGGAACCTGCTGAGTAATACTTCGTTACTATCTGAAATTGATATTCGCGCAACAAAGAAAAGATTGCTTGAACATAAACTCGAGCATAGTTCAAGAGATATTGCTCCAAATGCAAAACTTTCATATGTACCTTTATTAGCGAAAGGATTTGAGTCTCTGCTCAGAAGAGGAAAAGCAGAACCCCTTTACCTTCTAGCAGAACAGGAAGAACACCCTCTTCTAAAAATAATGTACACCCAATTACTTGATTGCCTTGCAGCAAAACCATTACTTGATCTAAACCAGGTATTGAGAGGAAAATTGCACCCTATTGTATTTTGCGCAAAATATAGGCCTCCACAAAAAGAAAATGCGCTATCGACTGTAGAACATTGTCTTTCAGAATTTGAAACTTATGTTGGGGATGTAGCAGAATCTCTTGATGGAAACATTATTGAATTTACCGGCAATTATTTGTTTTCCAAAAAAATACCAAAAGATAGTATTCCTCTTGGAGCATCTCATGTTATTCCTATAAAGGAAATTTACTCAACGAAAGCAGCAGCCAAAAACGCCAAAAAGAAAACCTCGATTATCTTTTCGCTTAAAAATCAGCGATCTGCAACGGGAATAAAGATTCCTTCTGAAAAAGTTCGCAGGCAACTTGATCCTTTAGCCACAAGAACACCATATCTTGAAGTGAAATGCGTCTACGATTTTCTCCAAACGTATTTTAAAGAAGGAACAGAAAAAGCATTGATTTTCTTAGCAGATTTTGGAAAGAAACTAGCAAAAGATGAATTCCCCGTAACAGACTATCTTAGAACAATCAAACGAAATAAAGTATATGCGGAAAATCAATTGCATCCTGATGTCAGAATTCTTGATTATTTTCAGGTTTCAAAAGGAAAAAGTGTGACTTATGCAATAGAAAGGAGATCAGATGGCTATTATCCTAAACAATATGATGAATCAATAAATCCAACAGAACATTTTCGCTCAGCAACCCATTATTATCAACACCTTGTGTTTGGAGGTCATAAAAAAATGGAGAATTCCTTGCTGCTCGACCCGAAATCAGATATCAAGAAGACAACATTGTACAGAATCGTGACTTCTCTTTGCTTCCCCAATCATAAGAAAGATGGAAAATACTGGCAAAAAGCCGAAGCATATCATAACATTAAGCTCGGCATAGGTACAGAAACTGATATGAGAATATTATTAACATCATCTTTAAAAGAAGAAGAACTTTCTCTTAATCTATGGGATCAATGATAAGTGCTTTAGCAAAAGAACGCCTTGAAAAGCAGCAATATCGCGTAGTAGGCAGCCATAGCACAGTTAAAACCTGCGGCTGGACAAAGAAAATGATTCGAGGCCAAGGAGGCTGTTATAAATTAAAATTCTATGGGATTATGTCCAATCAATGCCTTCAGATGAGCACTTCTATGATGTGTGCTAATCGTTGTGTATTTTGCTGGAGAGACTATAAATCTCCTGTTGATAAGGAATGGAAATTTGACGTTGATGATCCTAAAATGATCTTAGATGAAAGTGTTAAAGCACACCATCAATTATTGATTGGTTTCAAAGGTTATGATAAAGTGAACAAGGAAGCGTATGCACAATCTCAAGAGGTAAAACATGTTGCCTTGTCGTTAACAGGAGAGCCTATTAATTATCCTAAGATTAATGAAATACTAAAACTGTTCAATCAAAAAGAGATCTCTACCTTCCTCGTTACTAATGCACAGTATCCTGACGAGATAAGGAAATTAGTTCCAGTAACACAATTGTATTTGAGCATTGATGCTCCTACAAAAGAAATTTTGAAGAAAGTTGATAATCCTTTGTTTACAGATTACTGGGAGAGAATGATACAATGCCTAGAGAAAATAAAAACCAGAAAAGACAGGACATGTATTCGACTGACACTAATCAAAGGATTAAACGATTCTCCTCATGAGAAATACGCTGAACTTATCAAGATAGGAGAACCTGATTTCATCGAGGTCAAAGCATATATGTTTGTAGGAGCTTCACGGCAGCGATTAACGAAAGACCATATGCCTTTACACGAAGAGATCGTCATATTTTCGAAAGCACTTGTGAAATATCTCGATGATTATGAAATTGTTGCTGAGCACATTCCATCAAGAGTGGTTATGCTTGCTAGAAAAAAGTTCAAGAAAAATGGTAAGTGGATGACTTGGATTGATTTCAAGAAATGGAATGCATTAGTGAACTCTGAAAAAGAGTTTTCTGTTGATGATTATTTGAAAGAGACGCCTTCTGTTGGTATAAGTGGCAAAGGAACCTTAGATCTAGTTGAAAAGCGTAAAGGTAAAGAAGAAGCAGAAAGTTTAAAGAAAAAAATATTTGTCAATGAAGACACTGACGAAATCGAATTATGGAAAGACGATGGATGCTGAAATAATTGCGGATCAATCCGTGATTTCTCCTGTTTTTTTGCAGCAAGGCTTATTAAAACTTCTAAATTTGTAAAGAAAAAGTGGACGCCTAATTGGCGAGCACCTGACTCAAAAACAGTCCCTTCCCAAGGTATTAACTGAAAGATTTTCGAAATATATAAATTTTATGAATATGCGAAGCCGCGGACGCCTAGCTTGGTTTGGCGGTTGTCTCAAAAACAACTCCCTCCCCAAGGGGTTGTGGGTTCAAAGAGGTTTCAATACCTATTGAACTTGTGGAACTCCCACCCGCGGCGCATATTTTCAGATATCAAAAATAACTTAGAATTACTTGAAAAATACATACGCCAAAATAATCACAGATCAATCCGTGATTTCTCCTGTTTTTTTTGCAGCAAGTTTTTTTAATGATTAGAAAAATAGAAGAATATGCGTTTGACAAAGGCCAATAACTATATAAAAAGAAGTTTCCTTTCTTTCCCTATGAAACGGAAGTTCAATATTATTATTGAAAAAGGCGAAGATGGCTACTTGATTTCTGAAGTAGTTGAATTACCTGGCTGCCATACACAAGCAAAAACACACGATGAATTAATAAAAAGAACAAAAGAAACCATCAGCCTTTATCTGAAAGAAAAGAAACCTCAAGACTCCAAGCAGACTTTTGTTGGATTGCAACAATTGGAGATTGAGGTCTAGTCATGGCAAAATTACCTTTACTTTCTGCAAAAGAATTTATCAAAATTCTAAAGAAACTAAATTTCATATTCAAAAGGCAACAAGGCAGCCATATGTTTTTTGAACACCCTGACGGCAGAACAACAATTGTTCCTCACCATGGAGGAGAAGATATCGATCGTGGCTTGCTCAATAAGATCATCAAGCATGACTTGCAGATGAAGAGAGATGACTTCTTAGAATATCTAAAAAATTAAGAAAAAATCGAATTATGGAAAGACGATGGATGCTAATGGAAATTCCCTAAGACCGCATCAATCGTTTGGCTATGTTCAAGAGGGCTCTCCACAAGATCTCCATCTACTTTATCGATAACAACAAGCTTGGTTGGGACAACCTCATAACGTCTGTCCTTGTTCTCCACACTTTCAAAATCGCAGCTCACTTTAGTTTCCCAAAGAGGAAAACACTGTCTATGGAGTCCTGTATCTTTACTGACGATTTCTGCAAAAACTTCGTCATCATCATATATGGTCGTTTTGACCCTTCCTTCATCATACGTTCCTTCATGTATAGTTCTGTATACCATCCGGGAGAGGAAAACGGAAGGGTAAATAAATGTTACTGTTTTTAAGAGATTCTTTGCGAAAGATTTGAATATTCTTGAAATACTCGTACTTCAGACGGCTTTATATACTCTTTAAAACACTACAGATGATTTAACCAATATGCTTAAATAGTATTTTCTTATCTCATCCCTCATGAAATTCCCTTCGTATTTCGATAATGAAACTGCAGCAGCAGTTCTGAACCTCGCTATGAAGAGCTATAGAAGGATATTTAACCTTCCTCCTTACGCTGCAGAAACTAAAATAGATGTTAATTCGGAGCGCAATTACATAAAATCAACGAGCGTCTCGTTTAGTTATAAATTGAAATTTGAAAGGGATATTGTTCGCGGCATAGGGAGACAATCTTGTTGGAAAGAGGAAATTTCTGAAGAAAACGGAAATATTGTTTTTACCAGAAACAACTTGACCACGATAACTTTAGAAAGAAGAAGTAGAAGATTTGTCTTCACAACTAGAGACAATCCTCATCTTAGTGTTATTCAGACTGTTATTGCAGCATATCTCTTTGGAAACAAAAGTATGTCTGAAGATGAGTCTTTTATAGACCAATCCGAAGCAAACGAAGATTATATGCCAAAAGTATCCGAAAATTCCTGAATGCGCTTAAATTCTGAGACAAACTGATGACCTTTATCAAGAATAGCAACCATTTTGCCTTGTTTCCATTCAATCTCTTCTATCATCTTATTTTTTCTTAGTTCATTGAGATACTCTGTCATCTTTTTGTGAGATAGGTTCGACTTGTAAAGTAAGTGTGTAGGTTTGATTTTACCTCCTTTTTCCTGGATGGCGATCAACATGTCGTTGATGATTTCGATTTTTGTTCTTCTTACCATAAGCATGCCTTCTTGTAGTAATCATAATAAAAGTTATCAACAGAAGTATAAATCCTGCTAATTGGAAACATTCTCCTATAAAATACTGTATACTATTCATTGTACTGAATATAAAGAGGATCTGGCTGATAAAGACCATGAGGAATGATAATGCCACAAGCATAGAACGTACTCCTTTCTTCTGGAGGTGATTGCTAAAAAAATGATAGGTAATAAAGATAAGCAAAAACGTTGTTACTAAGTGAAATAATGCTACACTATGAACTGCCTGAAATGCTATCAACAAAGTGAAAAAGGTAAGCAGCAGTATCACTTTGATATCTTTTATTCGCAATGCAACAATCGCAAGGATGAGCATAGCGAAAAGCATCAAGATGATGAATCCGAGCATGCCATAATATTTGAATAGCAGAAATGCTAGTTTATCATGCACAATAAAAACAAAAGGACCTATTACCTTTCCCACCATACTCATGTAAATGCAGATATACATAACAATTTTTACTACAAATGCCAATGCGAGCAGCAGAAATGATAAGGAGAAAAAAAAATATTTTTTTTCTTTGGTAAAGTGATAAGCCTTAAAGCTGAAGAATGCAATCAATAACGCGGTGATTATCGTGAACAAGTCAAAGAATGAATCAACCCCATAGAACCATTGTGGCCCACAACTTACCTGCATAATAGTAGCATACTAAATGAATTTTTAAAGATTATGAATTCGAAAACTGAATCAATACTGCAGATCGTTTATATATTGTTCTCGCAAGAAAAACATATGGGGGTGACTTACATGAAAATGAGAGAAGTGCATACATTAGTAGAAGAATTACAGGCTCAAGGACATTTTGACAATGATCATGCGGCGTTTATGAAAGCATATCTTGAAGAAGCAACCATATGAATTACCACATATTTTTTAAACATTGATGATTAACGGAATGTATGAGGATTTCCCTTGACATCAACAAAACCGTGGATCAAAATGCTCAAGTTTATTTTGAATTAGCTAAGAAATCTCGGAAGAAAGGAAAAGGAGCAGCTGAAGCTGTGCAAAAAGCAAAAGATAATTTAATTAAGGTCAAAGAAGAAAAGCCTGTAGCAAAAGAAAAGAAAGAAAAACGTAAGAAAGTATGGTATGAGAAATTCCGATGGTTTGTAAGCTCAGATGGTTTCTTAGTGATTGCTGGCCGTGATGCTACTACAAACGAAATTGTAGTGAAGAAACACACTGACAAAGATGATTTTGTGTTTCATACTGAAATGGCAGGTAGTCCTTTTGTTGTTATTAAATTCGATAGTCATGATGGAGAAATTCCTAATTCTACAAAGGAAGAAGCTGCTATGTTTTGCGTTGGTATGTCAAGAGCATTCAAGCAAGGTTACGCTAATGCAGAATGCTATATGATTAAGCCCGACCAGGTTTCGAAGAAAGCTGCCGCTGGAGAGTATATGGGACGAGGATCGTTTATGATCTATGGGGAAAGAAAATATTTCAATCCTGAAGTGAAATTGGGAGTTTGTATTCATGAAGAGAAGATTATGTGCGCACCTCTGGCCGCTGTAAAAAAACATAAAGAGTTTTTGGAGATTATGCAAGGCAATGATAAGGCTTCTGATGTTGCAAAGACAATTAGAGCAAAACTAGGCTATGATGACCTAGATGATATTATTGCAGTGTTACCTCCTGGAAAATGCGCAATAAAAAAGAAGCGTTAAGCTCCTAGGAATCGTAGCACTTCATAGACTAGGAAGACAGGCCAGATGATTGCTTTAATGAATCCTAGTACGCCAACCCAAAACCCTGTTGCTGTCGAGAGATAATAAATCAATGCTCCTATGAACCCTAATCCATAGATTGCGCCTCCGCAATGCTCTTTGCAACTTACACTACATTCTTTTATTTTCTTTTTAGCTTTTTTTCTCATAATAACACCTCATCTTCAGTAAATACTTTAATATTATTCTTTTTTAAGAGTTTAGCAAATATACCATCACCGTTAATTAATGTTCCGGAAAAAGTACCGTCATAGATCTTTCCAGAACCACAAGAAGGAGATTTTGCTTTTATGATTGCTTCATCACAATTTGCGAGTAAAGCAATTTTTAATGCTTCTTCTGCACCTCTCTCAAAATGAGCAGTAACATCTTCTCCTTTTTTTGTAAAAAATTTATTCCCTTTTTGCTCAGCAGGAGTTCTCGGCGTCGTTAAACCACCTAATTGTTCTGGGCAAACAGGAATAGCATCTCCTTGCTTTACTAGTTCCACAATTTTCTGGCAAGGTCTCGCTTCACCATCCCATCTGCAACGTATCCCTGCCAAACAAGCACTCACCACTTTCATACTAAGAACACAGTATCTCTGTATTTAAATATTCCCAAAGCGTGTCGTGATTTTCACGGAAAATCTTGAGAAAGTTATATGAAACAAAGCTTAAATATCACAATATGATTAATACACAAGTTTTAAATATTGGTAAGGCACACCTTACTGTAGGTGATACCATGGATTTTGCCATAGCCAAAATAAGTACCAAAGGCCAGATCGTGATTCCAACGTCTATGAGAGAAGACATTGCAAAAGGCGATGAATTTCTCATGGTCAAAAAGAAAGGGAATATTCTATTGAAGAATATGAAAAGTGTTGCAGAAGATCTGAAAGATGATTTGAAATTTGCTCAGAAAACTGATGAAGCTTGGAAGAGAATAAAAGCAGGAAAAGGTATTAGAATGGATTTTGATGAATTCATCAACGAGATGAAAAAGTGGTAGACATAATATTTGACCCTTTATTCAAGAAAAAATTCAAGAAGATAACAGATAAAAAAATCAAAGAAAAAATAATCAAACAAATTTCTAAAATAAGAAGTAATCCTAAAATAGGAAAACCAATGATGTATGAAAGAAAAAGTACAAGAGAATTATATATTGCTCCTTATAGATTATCATACGAAGTCAAAAGAAATATCGTCTATGTTCTTGCATTGTATCACAAAGACAAACAATGACTAACCAGTCTTTAAATTTCTATCAAAGAAATTAGAATAACAGAATAATCTCAGTGTCCTCTTTTGTATTGGATCTCTTCTTGGCGAGTGATAATACCATCTCTATTATAATCCATATCTATACACACCCAAAAGCAAAGTTTTGTCTTTGATTCCTCATCTAAATGATGAAGAGCTGGTTTATCTGAAAAGAATAATATTTTTTCTTCGTTTTGATAACTTTGATCAATCAGAAAATAACCAAATTGTACAGCATCAGATTTTACCGCTCTTGCAGTAGCAGGAGTCATCCAATAGCCACAGAAATTTTCTACTTTGTCAGTTCCTAAGAATCTCTCTATTCTCTTGTTTGGTGTAGCAGCCTCATAATAAATTCTTCTTTCTGTCTTTTGAAATTGCCAAGCAGCACATCCTGTCAAGAAAGGAACACTTAACGCAAACATACCGATCCCGAAAAGCAGTGGTTTCACCCTCATTTCAAATAGCACAAAAACATTATCCTATATAAGCCTTTCAATATCATCACTATTCCACAGTCCTCACAATTTTTTCGATATAGAAAAAAAATGGAAAAACATATTTATATCACAACAATTCTATCTTCTTATGAAATTAATTCTGACAAGACATGGCATCACCATTGAAAATGAGCGAGGAGTCTTACAAGGCCATCTCCCAGGGAATCTTTCTCATTTAGGAAAAGAACAAGTAAAAAGATTAGCGATGAGACTCAAAGATGAACACATTGATGCCATCT
The DNA here is from genome assembly GCA_028279685.1 of Candidatus Nanoarchaeia archaeon. Lineage (GTDB taxonomy): Archaea > Nanobdellota > Nanobdellia > Woesearchaeales > SKIA01 > JANQNG01. The sequence continues at coordinate 70,505 of JANQNG010000016.1, forward strand.
ATTCAAGCGATCTCAAGAGAGCAGCTCATACCACAAGAGAGATAGCTCATTATCACCCTGACGCACATATCTATTTTTCTGAGAATTTAAGAGAGCTAGATTGGGGTTCCTTATCAGGAAAAGCCAAACCGTTATCTCCTGAAGACATTCCTGATGATGTGGAGAGCGCAAATTCCATCAGAACACGCAGTGAGCGCTTTATTCAGACGCTAATCCAAAATCATCACAATCAAACCGTTCTTGTTGTGGCTCATGACTCTTTCAATAGATACTTGATGTCTGTGATTATGAAGAAAAATATCCAAGAACTCTCAAAAGAGCTTGGGAAACATCATCATACCTCTATAAGTATCTTTGAAATAGATGAAGATAAAAATCATACCGTACATCTGCTCAATTGTGATAAGCATTTGAGATAATTATTCATGGACGCTGCAGAGAATAAGGCAACTCCACTTCGCTCCGTTTCCTTATGAACCTTTGGCCTACTTGACACTGTCGGTCAAGTAGCCCTGATTAATGTAGAAGATATGGACGCTGCGGGATTCGCACCCGCGGCCTCTTCGTTGCGAACGAAGCACTCTACTAGACTGAGCTAAGCGCCCTTCTTTTCTAATGTGTTTTTCTGAGTGCATATAAATATTTTCATACTAAACGCTCGGCGTTTATCATCCGGAGGTCTACTCAATAAATCTAACTAACTATTCCTTTCAGCGCAAGATAAACAACATAAATAATAAACAATGCATAAATTCCAAGCATCATCCATGCGTGCTTTTTATCTAATCTATAATTCTTCCCTAAGAATAAGTATACTGCAATTGCCGATACTAACAATCCAACAACTAGTTCAATTCTTGTAAAGGTAATTGCTACTTTACCTACGAATAATGCCATGATTAGCACAGGAATACTCAATCCGATTAGAATATCAAAGATGTTCGATCCAAAAACATTCGAAGCGGCAGCATCAATATTTCCTTTTTTTGCATTCGCTATCGAAATCACCATATCAGGTACTGATGTTGCTGCAGCAATCACAGTAAAACTAATCACTAGAGGAGGTATGTTGAGTGCATACGCTAATCCTATTGCACTTTCTGTCAAATAATACGATCCTATTGCCATAAAAGCCACAGTGAATATTACGCCTAGTATGGTTTTGCCTAATTTGATCTTTTTTCCAACTTTGTGTTTCTCTTGGAACTTCTTTGTGTCTTTTACCACAACCAATCCGTAAATCACATAGACTAAAATAAAAATAAGAGGAATAAGAATACTCCAATTCTTAGAGAAAAGCAATGCACCAAGCAGCATCGCAACTGAAATAATATAGAACACATCATCACGTTTTTCAACCTCTTTACTTACTTTGAAAATAGCAGGACTGATCAATACACAAATCGCAGGAATAATAAGAAGATTAAATAATGCAGATCCTGTTATAGTACCTATACCAACATCAAATCGATGAAAAAAAATTACTGAGAATAATGCAATCATAAGCTCAGGCATGCTGCTTGATATCGCATCAAAAGTCACTCCTTTCACTGATTTAGGCAATCGAAGATAATCTCCGAGATTAGAAGAATATACTGAAAATTTTCCCCCTGTATAATAAATTACTAAACTTGTTAAAAGAATAATTCCAACATCAAATGCTATATTCATACTTGCCATAAGCATACTGTCCTAAAAAACCTTTGTATTCACTCTTGGATAGATGATCGATAAGTATATATATTATCTTTTCAGAAAAATCATGCGATGTGCGGCATTATAGGATATATAGGAAATGGAAGCGTTATTGACGTCCTTCTAAGAGGTCTTGCTAGGTTGGAGTATCGTGGTTACGACAGCGCAGGACTTACTGTCTTGGAAAAGAAGCTAACAACAGTGAAAGCTGTGGGCAAAATCAGCAACCTCAAAGAAAAAATAAAGAAACAACATTTTAAAGATATCTCAATAGGAATTGCGCATACACGATGGGCCACGAACGGAGAACCTAACGAAACAAACGCACACCCCCATACAAGTAACGATAATACTATTTCTGTTATACATAACGGCATTATTGAAAATAAAGAAGTACTTAGAGAAGAGCTTATCAAAAAAGGGTTCACGTTCAAGACAGATACTGATACTGAGGTAATTCCTGTGCTCATAGAACATTATTTGAAACATAGTAAAGATTTCGAAGAAGCATTAATTAAAACAACCATGAAACTCAAAGGAGCTTATGGTATTGTAGCAATGCATGAAGGAGAAGAGAAATTATATTGTGCAAAACTAGGTAGCCCTTTATGCATAGGCATTAGTAATAATACGCGCTTTGTCGCATCGGAGCCAAGCGCATTCGTTGAGCACACTAATAAAGTGATCAATCTTGATGATCATGAAATCGCGATTGTTCATAGCAAAGGAGAAACCATTAAAAAAATCAAACCTGCTAACGGAGAAGCTATTTCTGCAAAGAAAACGGTTGTTGAAGTTCCTTTTGATATTGAAGATGTAAAAAAAGGAAAATATGCACACTTTATGCTTAAAGAAATTCATGAACAACCGCAAGCAATACAGAATACTATCGGAGGAAAAATAAGAAACATCGACAATATCCAAATTGAGATTCCTTCCCCACTACAATCAGTAAATTTTCTTGCCTGTGGCACAAGTTGGCATGCTGGTCTTATTGGAGAGTATATTATTGAAAATTACGTCGGCACTCCCGTTGATGTTGAATACGCATCAGAATATATTAACAAAAAATGTTTACTTTCCAAGCAAGATGTTGCCATTGCTATTTCTCAATCTGGAGAAACAGCAGATACAAGAGAAGCATTGAAGAAAGCTATTGCAAAAAAAGCAAGCATCGCAGGCATTGTAAACGTTGTAGGATCACAAATTGCTCGATTGGCAGGAAAAGGTATGTATTTGCATGCAGGTCCTGAGATAGGAGTAGCGTCAACGAAAGCTTTTACCTGTCAAGTTGCTGCATTAAATTTATTGAGCGCAAAATTAAGCAATGATCAAGCATATCGAAAAAAAATTACTTCTTCTCTAAAGAAAGTACCTGCTGCTATTAAACTATTACTTGATGATGATGCTTTCCACAACACTATTAAAAAAATAGCCAATACTTTCTCTGAAGCGAATAATGCGTTATATTTAGGCAGAGGTATTGATTTCCCTGTTGCTTTAGAAGGTGCTTTGAAATTAAAAGAGATTTCATATATTCATGCAGAAGGCTATCCTGCTGGAGAAATGAAGCATGGCCCTATTGCCTTAATTGACGAAAATATGCCTGTGTTTTTTGTTGTTGGTACAGGGAAAGGCAATTACGAGAAGGTATTATCGAACATGGAAGAAGTGAAGTCACGAAAAGGTCGCATTATCACTATAAGTGATCATAAAGACAAACAAATCGAGAAACTCTCTGAGTTTACCATTTATGTTCCTCACATTGCTGACACTGTTTCTCCTATTATCAAAGCATTGCCTTTGCAGTTGATAGCCTATCATATCGCTGTCAACAAAGGATTAGATCCTGATAAGCCAAGAAATTTAGCCAAGTCAGTTACTGTAGAATAAGCAATGCCTCCTTGCGTAGTACTCTAAATACATATAGAATTGTTATAATCTCAGATTTCTTATCAGATTATGGAAGCGACACGGAGCGAGGCATTGCTTTATACTTCTAGCTAAGAGTGTGACAGCGGAATAATTTTTTAAAGTAGGCTTCCTTGCCCATAGTATGCTTGTCGAGTCATTTTCGGGAATACGAGGATTAGCTGAAGAAGATCTTACAGAAGAGCTTATTAAAAACTATTCATTGGCTTTTGCAGAGTATATTAAGAAGCAATCAATACATCCAAAAATAATCATAGGTATGGATACACGACCTTCTGGCTCAAGAATCAAAAAGCAAATGATTGATATGATTCTATCACAAGGTATTGATGTTATTGATGTCGGCGTTAATGCAACTCCTACTATTGAACATGGTGTACGGATCTATAATGCAGCAGGAGGTATTATTATTACTGCTTCGCATAATGAACCTGAATACAACGGATTCAAATTCCTGAGTAAAACAGGAGGTGTTGTTTCATCAGAAGACGCAAACACCATTATTGAGACTGCTCAATCAAACCCCCAACCAAAAGTATCTGAGAAAGGAACCTTAACAGTCAACGAAGAGTTCATCAGAAAAGCATATTTTGAATTTGTTTTCGATTTACTAGGTCCTGACACGATAAAAAATATTAAGAAGCACAATCTGAAAGTCATTGTTGATCCAAATGGTGGTGCTGCCGCAACACACATTGAAGATATTTTGAAGAAATTAGGTGTCACAGTGATTACCGCCAATATGGAGTTGGGTGTATTCAATAGAAAAGTGGAACCTAATGCTGAATCACTGCAATATCTTTCAGGCATGCTTGGCGAGGAGTTTGCTGATCTTGCTGCTGGTTTTGATTGCGATGCAGATCGTGTAGAGATTGTCATACCTCCAAGCAATTTTGCAAATGAATTTGGTATTGTTGTCTCAGGACAATATCTTCTTGCGCTACTTGCAGATACTACCTTAAACAAACACAAAGGAAAACCTATAGTTGTAAACGATGCAACATCTTATGTGGTCAAAGATGTCGCTACAAAACATGGTTCTGATATGGTTGAAGTTGAGGTAGGAGAAACAAATGTTGTTCGAGAGATGAAAAAACTCAATGCGCCTATTGGCGGAGAAGGTAGCTCTTCTGGAGGTATTTTTCCTCCGGCAGAATGCAGAGATGGTACATTGACTTTGATCATGCTTTTGAAACTTATTGCAGAAACAGGCAATACGTTAGAGGATCTTTTGAAAACGCTGCCTCGATATCATGATTTCAGAACAAAAGTTAAATGTGAAGCACGCCATCAGACTGCTGTGAGAACAAAAATGAAGCAAGCATTAGCTGAGGAATTCACCATTAAAGAAACAGGCGGTTCTGATGGTGGCTTAAAAGCAATTGCTGATGACGGCTCTTGGCTTTGGATGAGAGCATCAAAAACAGAACCTGGTATTTTTAGAATTCATTCAGACTCCAAAGATAGAGAAAAAGGAAAAGCATTATTAGAGACAGGAGTGAAACTCTTTCAAAAAATAGTAGGTGAAATAAAAGAAGAAGAATAACGTATTCTTCATGTAATCTTTCTAAACCCTGTCTGATGGAGGGTAATTAAGATATCTGGTGTGTCCCTCTATTGCTCGTAACGTCGCATAAACTTCAATTTCTTTTGGGGGTAAATATTTTATATCTCCCTCTTTATATAAACAAATACATTTTGTTTCATCATTATCTTGAACGAATCCTAAAACATAAACTTTCGGCTGAAGATAATCCATCTCCATCTCATCTCCATCCAAGTAATGCAGTCTTCCGAATTTAATCATTTCCGGAGCAGGATAGCTCGGAGCTTCTACTTCTTCAATATCCAGAAGTTCATATGGTGTGTTGTGCTGTTCAAGAAAATTCTTGCACATCTCTTGCCTTGCTGGCAATCCTCCTCTTTCCCGACTAAGAAATGTATATAGTAATCCAGGAATTATCCTTTCTATTATTTTCTCCATCTCTTCCATAACAACAGAATATTTATGTTAATTATATGCCTTTCGGTCGAGCTAGCATACTCTATAATAGCTAACTTTAAATATGATGGCATCGATGACTCTGTATGAGAAGTATTGCTCTCTTCCTGTTCATTATTTTTTTGGTTTCTCTTGTAGGTTGTGTTAGCATGGAAGAACCTCAGAAAGTAGAAGAGGAAATAGAAGCTCCTGTTCAGAAAACACTAGATCCAGATTTGCAGGAACATACTTTTGTTGAAGAAGAAAAAGTAACAGAAGAACCTCTTTGCGATAGTTCAGATCCTCCTATTCGCTACCAGAACTGCATACAAGATGCTGCTGTACAAGAAAATGATTACACACTTTGTAATGTTCTGGAAGACAAAGAAGAATGTTACACGTATTACGCAGAAACCGCAAACGATAAAACTGTTTGTGCTTCCATAACAGATCGTTCTGAAAAAGATTCTTGTTATTCCAAATACGGCAGGAAGTATAATGATATTGATGCATGCTTGAGTGCAAGTAGCGCTATCAGTAAAGATTCTTGTATCCATAGTGTTGCCAGAGCAACAAACAATATACAATACTGTTTCCAAATAGTAGAAGACTCAAATATTGGTGGCTGTCTTGCAGTTGTATCTTATGCATTAAATGATCTTTCTTTCTGCGACAATGCAGATATATCAAGCAATGCTCTTGACAATTGCTATCATCGTCTCGGAATGCTTACAAAAGACTCAAGCTGGTGCGACAAAATAGACGATTCAAACCCGATGAGTAGAAATTTTGCTCAAAGCTGTCATTCTACTGTCCAAGCAGTAAGCTCGTAAACCTTAAAAAGAAGTATATTCTACTTTTGTCATGAAAGCCATTATCCTAGCAGCAGGAAAAGGGGTGCGTATGCGTCCACTGACAGAGAAAACACAAAAAGTATTGCTGCCTATTAACGAAAAACCGTATCTTGAGTACATGATTGATAATCTTCTTAAAATCGGCATTAATGAATTCATATTCGTTGTTGGTTACAAAAAAGGGCAAATCGAGCGCTTTGTAAAGAATAAAGGCATCAACGCAACACTTGTTGAACAGGAAAAGCAGTTAGGTACTGGTCATGCTGTAGGGTTGTGCATGCCTTATGTCGACGATGAGTTCTTTCTTTTCATGGGTGATGATCATACATCAATCAATGATTTGAAAGCATTGATCAATAAGGCAAAAGAAAAACCTGATATGAATATCATCGGAGGAATGGAACATGATGAACCTGAACGTTTTGGTGTCTTCAAAATCGACGATGAAAAGTTTTTAGGTATTGAAGAAAAACCTGAAATACCTCCTTCAAAGATTATTAATTGCGCTGTATACAAATTCAACAGTAGCGATATATTTCCTGAGATTGCAAAGTTAAATCCATCTGAGAGGGGAGAGCTTGAAATAACTGATGCTATTACAGCCCTGGCTGATCAAGGAAAGATGACATACATTATCCTCAGAGATTGGTTTACTTTAGGTAAGCCAGAAGATATTTCTGATGCGGAGATGAGATTAGAATGAAAAACGGACCTTGGATTATTAAAGAAAGAAAAATTATCAATAAGAATCCTTGGAGCGAAATGATTGTGGACAACGTCATAAGACCTGATGGTAAAGAAGGAGAATATGCATTCATAAAAGTTCCTGATGGTGTTACCATTCTTCCTTTGGATGACGATGGCAATGTTTATCTTGGCAGAGAATTCTTTTATCCTCTAGAAACATATCTTATTAACACACCTACTGGTGCAAGAAACAAAGGAGAGGATGCATTAACCGCTGCCAAGCGAGAGCTTCTCGAAGAACAAGGTATAGAAGCAGAAGAATGGATTAATTTAGGAAAATACCAGCACTTTAGCGCAATGACAAAGTGTCAAAACACGCTTTTCCTCGCAAGAAAGCTGACATTCAAAAAACACCATAGAGAATCTGTCGAAACCATTGAGAGCTTGAAAATGACGTTTGAAGAAGCAATCGAAAAAGTTGAGAAAGGCGAAATTATCGATGGAGAATCTATTGCCGTTATTCTAAAAACAAAGCTTTATTTGGATAAAAACAAATAGAAAACCTTTTAAGCTCTTATTCCGGAGTATTGCTATGAATTGGACTGCTGCATGTCTATTGCTACTTTGTATGACATCTTGTAGCCTTTTGGAAATGCCTCATACGGAAATTTCTCTGGAAAAAACTGATGTGCCTCCTGAAGAAGAGAAGTTCTGTGATACAAATCCTTGGTGTTGCGGCATTTACAGCGAAGCTGAATCTTATCTCAAAGGGATTAGTAAAAGAGCATTGGAAGAGAGCAACGTCGAGTTATGCTATGAAATTCCTGATGACGAGCCTTTAGCTGTTTGCCCTGGTACACTTTCTTGGTTTGTCTATAGCAGGGATCTATGTATTTATGAAGCTGCCATTAAAACAGGAGATATTAGCTTATGCGACGAAATTAAACGTGAAAATAGAAGCATGATGCCTGGAGAAGAAGGAGGCTTCATCAGACACAACAAAGAAGATTGCGTAGCAGATATTGGTTCTTAGAAAATAGCAGGATCATCTGATCTGAATGTGTATTCGCCTGGTGTTTTAAGGTTAGAAGGCCATTTTTGCTGTTTTGAAATCGTTTTAGAAACTTGTTTTTTACTCATATCAACAACATTATTCATGCTCAAAGCTTTCTTCATGCTAATATTTCCGCAGTTAATGCATGTGAAGTAAGCTCCATATTTGCCATGAGCTAAATCCAAGTATTCTCTACAGACACACTTCATATCATTCAGAATAGAATCTTTATGCCGCGCACAAACAGGAATCCCTTGATTATTCTGAACAGTGGATTGCTTCCCACAGAAAGGACATTCGCTTATCTGCGAAACACCATATTGCTTTTTTCGATACATTTTTGGAAGAATAAATTCCTCCTTTATAAGCTTTAAGAATGACATACAAAATGATTATAAACACAAATAAATCTCTGAACATTTATGAAATTAGAACTGACTCTACAAAACTCTCTTTGCCAGTACAACGGAAAAACTTTCATTATTCCAGAATCTTTGGAAATAAGAAATAATGTAGGATATAGTCGGGGAGTATTTGAAAAAAGAATTTCTCTTTCAAAAGATATGGGATTAGAAATTATTGAAAGACCTTTTACTTTTAATTGTGTTCACCAAAGTAATTGTATTGGATACAAAGATAGAGATAATCCTTGCGAATATGTTCTAGACGATGATCAACCACAATGGTTATTTATGAACACAAATACTGGAAATGGAGAAATTTCAATCCAAAGAATGACGCCTTGCATCGCAGACACTGCTTTACTTATAACTGCTATAGAAGAAGGGAAACTTAATAAGCATGAGATAGAAACAAAAAATATTGACGCTAAAAAATTTCCTTTTCAATGGGAGTTACGTAGAGATGCTAGTCTAAAAGAGACCACTAGACAATTGTACACTGAAATGGTTGAAGAATACAATTCTTAGAAATCACTCAATTTCATCTTGTATGCTTTCGCTACATACTCTTTGCACATACGATGAGTGTTGAAATACGATGCACCATGAACAATGCTTGCCTTCATCTTGCCAATCCATCGTGATTTTCTAGTATTATAATAAAGGGGCATAATAGTGTATTCCAGTATCGCCATTAGATCATAGATATCAACAATAGGCCAACCTCCTGTTGCCATTTTGAATCCTTCTATAGTCCATCCATCAACGGTACTGAAATGAGGAACGCCGTTGTGCGCAGCTTTCATACCTGATGTTCCTGACGCTTCCATAGGAGGTCTTGGTGTGTTAAGCCAGACATCAACACCAGCAGTCAACTTCTTTCCTAAACTAATATTGTAATCTTCAAGGTAAACCATTTTGATCTTTCCTTTCAAGATATGTGCAATATCTAATAATCCTGCAATGGTGTCTTTACCTGGTTGATCTTTTTTGTGTGCTTTTCCTGCAAAGATAAATTGAAGCTTTCCTTTTCCTATATTGATGAGCTGGTCAATGCGTTCAAAAATCATCATCGCATTTTTGTATGTCGCAGCTCTTCTGGCAAACCCTATGGTAAGTACATCAGGATCAAATCGTGATCCTGGAAATTCACGTTCAATATGATCTATAAGTTCTTGTTTTGCTTGTCGATGAGCATACCAGATTTCACCATCAGGAATAACATTAGCTTGACTTAAGAGTTCTGGATTTTCCATCCATCCAGGAATATATTTTGAGAAAACATTCTGCATTGCAGGATGTGTCCAAGATACTGAGTGAACACCGTTCGTAATGTGCGTTATGTTTGGATTATGGAACATTTCTCTACTTACTTTCCCATGAAGTTCAGAAACACCATTGATGAATCTGCTGAAATATATTGCTAAATCTGACATATCAAGTTCATATTCTCCTGCATACTCTTTGATTTTCCAAGGCATCATATCTTTTGCTTCTCCTTTGAAATGATTGTTCACAATATGATAAGGGAATTTGTCATGGCCTGCAGGCACAGGAGTGTGTGTTGTGAAAACACATCGCTGTTTTACAGCCTTTTCATCATAGTTGAGTTTTCTGAATAACTCTAATGTGAGAAATGCAGAGTGTCCTTCATTCATATGAAACACTTCAACGTCTTTGTAATAGTCTACTGCTTCTAATGCTCTTATACCTCCAATGCCTAGAATCATTTCTTGCGCCAATCGATCTCCTGTATACAATGACTTTGTATATTCTTTTGCTGTTGAAGAATTCTTAGGATGATCAGTACAGAGGAAAATTATTGGTACTGTTCTGTTAGAAATGCCTTTGATTCGTGTTCTCCATATATTGATGTGAACATCCTCTCCCATAATGTTGACTTTGACTGTTTTTCCTGTATTCTCAATGAGTTTTTTTGGATCCCATTCATCAGCAAGCTCTATTTGCTTGCCTTGCTCAATTTTCTGCTTGAAATACCCTTCCTTATAGAGCAACGTAACACCTACTACAGGAACTCCGAGATCTGCGAAAGATTTTAACGTGTCCCCTGCGAGAATACCAAGACCACCAGAATAGGTCTTAATTCGCTCATTAAAGCCAATTTCAGCACTAAAATAAGCTATTTTCCTGATCACTAAGACACCCCTTTTAATGTAAAATGAGTACGAGCTTATATAAAAAGGTTGGGGAATTAGTTATATAAAGACTAGATGGTTATTCTACTGTAACAGCAGCAGAGGTGACTCATATGGCAAAGAAAAAAGGAAAGAAGATGAAACGATTATATCGTTCAGATGATCGATTGGTTGGAGGTGTCTGCGGAGGTATTGGGGAGTATTATCAGGTAGATCCGACATTAATCAGATTGTTCTTCGTGCTCTTTATCTTCTTAACAGGAATTGTGTTAGGAATATTAGCATATCTCGCAGCATGGGTTATTATACCTGAACGATGAGTGAAAAAACATTCAAAGCAATCAAGCAATTACTGGATAAACATAACGTTTCATATGCTGTAATGGAGCATGAACCAGTCCATACTTCTGAAGAAGCTGCCAAAGTAAGAGGTTATGGTATTAAAGAAGGTATGAAAAGAGGTGCTAAAGCAATGATCATGCGTTCTTCTGGAAAGTTTTATCAGTTTATTGTGCCAGGAGATAAAAAAATTGATATGAAAAAAGCAAGAAAAGCACTTAGCGCAACGAGTTTTTCACTAGCCTCTCCTGAAGAAGTAAAAAAATTATCTGATTGCGTCATAGGAAGTGTTCCTCCTTTTGGTAATCTTTGGGATATTCCTGTGTATGCGGATAAACATTTGAATGCTACATTAGATTTCAGTGCAGGACTGCATGAAGTTTCTATGACTATGTCTCTAGCAGATTGGAAGAAAATTGTGAAGCCAGTAATGGGAGATTTCAGTCGATAAGGAAACTTTATAAAACACTAAACTACCTACATGACATGCTCAAAGTCGCCGATAAAATAAGAGAGATTAACAGATTATCAAAGTACGCAAAACTTCTTAGAGAAGGTGCTCAAAACGCAGAAGCAATAATTAGACAAAATATTAAACATAAAAAAAATCTTTATCATCTCTATAAAGAAAGCCCTGAGAAAGTAAATGTTATTCTTGCTGAAGTTAGAAATCTTGCACAAGAAGAACTTAAACTCATGACAAGAGTACTCATATGGATAGATGCGAGTGAAAAAAAAGCTGCAGTTTTGCAATTGAGAGAAGCAGCTGCAATCTTTAAAAGACTGGGTATGATGAGAGAAGTAGATAACCTTCTCAATATAAGTAATTACAAAAAACAACTACTTGATAACTTTTACACGAATCTTAAATCTCAACTATCTTCATTATGGAAAAAAGATCTTGATACTTTTTTCAAACAAGTGGATATCCAAGAAGATCTGTTCAAGCAATTGACACGTAATTCTCCTGAAGAAATAGAAATAGCAAAGATCGCAAAAGATAAACTCATTCAATTACGCGAAAACATAAAAAGCATATCTCCTGTAGGAGGATTTGTGTCTCTTCCTATTGTTACTGCAGTAACAGTAGCGCTCTATAATAATGAAAGCCGCCTGCCAAACATACTACCTGATCTTAATTTTTCTATAGTGTTTGTTCTGCTTTTTCTATTTGTGATAGGCATAACTGCACATACTGAACTTTCTCCTGATCCCCTTGAAGAAGTGTAACACTATTTTTTCTTAGAGCGATGCCTGATAATAACAAAACATGCTATTATGGATCCAATTAAATTAAAGACCAAATCAAAAGCATTATTTAGATAATTACCTACTTCTTTTGCCACATCAAATAAAATAACAGCAAACAACTCCAGTATTTCATTAAACGATCCTATTCCTGATGCTATAAGAATAAGAACCAAAGATAAGAAAAACTTATTATGAATTATTTTTTTATCAAGATGAGGATGTAATAAGTTATAAGAAATAATTGTAGCGACAAAAATCCCTATTGCGTGTGTTAAATTATCATATTTGAATATTTCAGGAATAATCCAAAAATCATACAGTCTTGTTGCACCGATATAAATATTTCCTCCGAATATGTGCATAGCACCAAGCAACGTTAAGCCACTAATCATTAAAGCGGAGAGATGAAGTTTTTTATGAAAAACAGTTACAATAATTATTATTAAAGACATTATCAAAGAATAATATAAAAATTCGTAATTTTGCTTTATAATTGAATTAATGGTAAAAAACAGTAAGTAAGCTATTGTAAAATAAAGCATTATTTTTAGCTTGGTGCTTTCTTCCATATGAAAATACTGTGGTAAACACTTTATAAATCTTTTTTATTTTCATCCCTTTGAATCGAAAGATTTAAATAGTAAAGCAAGCTTTACGTATAGTGAGCTTTACATGCTGAAAAAGAACAAACTCCAATCGTTTCGAAAGAAGGCAGAACTGAGCCAAGAGAAGCTTGCGGAGAAAGTGAATGTGACGAGGCAGACCATTATCTCAATAGAAAGATGTAGATACGTTCCTTCATTGGAATTGGCCTTGAAATTTGCTAAATTGTTCAAATGTAAAGTGGAGGATTTGTTTGGATAAGGTGAGGAACAATGTTTTACTTGATGTTTACATTTCCAGAGGAAAAAAATGGCAAAGTGGTTTCGTCCGAGAAAAGGATTGATGAGTAAAGATTTAGGATATGGCTGGGTTCCCATTACTTGGGAGGGTTGGCTCGTAGTAATAACCTTCATAGCTGTCGTAACAGGAGGTATGTTTGAATATATTGCGTATGATCCTAAAGGAAAACTATGGTGGATCCCCCTACTACTTGTTTTTGGCTCAATAGGAATAGTATGTATCATTTGTCATTTGAAATGCGATTATACGAGGTGATTATTTTCGTATATTTCAAAAGATAAGCAATCAAATAATTGAACGAATTGGAGGTAAAACTATGATCGGCAAACCTGAATGGTTCACCTACAGGATTTTTGGATGGGGTATTCGCCCAAAAACAAAAGAAGGATGGATTTACATTATTGTGGCTATCGCGATATTTCTTCTAGGGATATATGTATCCCCTGATCAGAACATGAAAATGATTGTTGGAGGCATTATTGTTGTATTGTTAATGCTTGATAGTCTGCATATTATGACTCAGTTAAGCAAAGTCCATGATGAGCGAGAGAATCACCATCAATTGATTATAGAACGAAATGTTTCCTTTGCCGCAATCTTCGCAATAGCCGCAATAATCGTCTATCAAGCTTATACTCGAGGAGAAAAGCTCAGTTACAGCATAGGAGAATCAATCCCCGTAGATACTTCGCTGCTGATAGTGTTAGGCGTTATGGTTGTCATTAAGATTGTGTCATTGATTTACGTGAAGAGTAAGATGTAGTTATTTTTTAGCTTTCAAAGACTCAACAAACATATGTCTTTTAGGATAATTTGATTCTGCAAGAAGATATGCTCTAGATTTCGTACCTGTAAGATCAACATGAGAATAGGTACGATCATAATCAAAGCTGCCAGAATAAGATATCATCATCTTACCATCATTAAATTTTTTACCATTTCTCATTCTTGTTCCTGTAAAAAACAAACAACCAGCAGCTTTTCTTGAAAATCCTTCAGGAATTTTCACATTGCCTGAATAACCCTGAACTTTTTCCATATCGCAATAAAAAATAACGGTTCTTCTTTTTTCTGTATACCTGAAAAAAAATCCTCCATTATCAGTTGAGAAATTACAAAGATTGATCTGATCATGGCTTCCTTTCCACCCAATCTCCTCTATAACATAATCCATCGCTATTCTTGCACTATCACTTCGAGAAACATATAACTTACCATCATCAAATGTGAATCCATAACGAAACCTAGGAACATACTCTCCAATAAAATCTTTTACTTGATCTGCTATTGCTTCTTCTAAAGATAAAGGGCTGTCAACGAGCTTTGGAGTTCTATGCTGTCTACCATGTAAAACAGCACCATGATTTGAAGTGCTCACTCTAGTATTGCTGGTTAATGCATTAAAATGAACTTGTCCAAAATCATAAGTATGAATTATTTTAGTGCCCTCTTTATTTTCACCTACAACATTAGTTTCTATTTTTAATGGAGAAACAAGAACTAAAGCATCATTCATAAGAAGTATTCTTCTTGAGTCGGGAACTTCAATTTTATCTATAATTTCTAAAGGTGCGTGTTTTGCAAACATAAACAGATAAGAATTCTGTACATTATATAAATCTATCTCATTCCTTGTAATTCATCGATATAATGCTGTCGAAAGCATGTTTTATAGATACTGCGATTTAATCTATATACTCGTTTTACATGCGCTTCCAAATTGATAGTATAGTTTGTCTTCAAAGTGGCGAGTTCCATACTCGCCCAAGAGAGGCCAAAAAATAAAAGATATCAACATTTAAGCAAATTTATATATGAATAATCTTCTATATTTATATGTTTCAACTTGAGCGACTAGAAAACTGGATGAAATGGTCTAAAAAAGCTGGAGATCTGCATAGTAAATATCTTTCTAATCTTAAGCTGATATTTAACACGTTAAATAATCTCAACAAGGAATCAACATATAAGTTGTCTGATAATTGGAAATCTGTTGTCTTGCTGCTGTTCTTGCTGTACAAGAATTATTCTAATATGCAGATGTTGTATAACCATTTTAAGAACGGGTCTCAGATATTCAAACAGTCCCTTAATAAATCTCTTGAAGAAGGAGATGTAGACGAAGAGACTCGTAAGCTTCTTAATGAAATAGAAAAATTCTACGCTCTTGGAACTACTCTGGAAAACAAAGCAAAGCATCAGTTAGGAGTTCTTGAAGAGTTCACTCATATTTTTTCCGAGTTACGGATAGAAGAGGACTCGAACGCCTTCTTGGGGAAAATCAGCTCTAGATTATTTGGATATCACATAAAAGAAAGAAGGTTGAGATCTTTTGCTCGCACTGCAATAACTCCTAATGCACACTCACTGATTGATAAGCACATTCAGGACATTAAACGAGTACATGCACACGTGATCTATGAAGTTTACAAAGAAGAAAAATTAATTTATCAATATTCTGATAAAGCACACGCCGTCCAGAAAAAGATGAAACATTACCTATCTGTAGCCAAAGACTTTTCTATGTATGATGCAGGAGCTCAAATGGAGAAAACATTCAGGAGAATAGCTCCCGCATGTGCTGTTATTTACACATTGTGCTATGTGTTCTTATTCATGTTCCCGAAATTTACTTCCGATAATTACCTAATCTGGAATGAGATTAGCAACTGGGCAAGAAGAATATCCTCCTATAAGTCTGATGTGTTCGTTTAGGCGAATCATTAATGTATAATTTGATGCTCTTTATTCTTCTATGTTGAGAGTATTTTTGACATCGACGAGCACAGAGTCTTAACTCTAATTAACTCCCTTCCGTGACCTCGGCTTTTTCGGCTGCGATTTGCTCATCGGCTTTCTTCTGTTCAGGAAGCGCTTTCTGAATCAAAGGCAAGACAGCCTCTACCTCTTCAATCGTCATTCTGCCTGGTTTGCTCCATCGCCACTGGCCAGAATTAGGATCAAGATTCTCCCTACTAATCTGCAGCTTAGGAATTCCTCCATTATACGAAAATACACCTACGGTAAGCTTTGTCGTTTCAAATGTTGCTGTTTCAGCAAATATTTCCTTATCCAAACTTTTATCGAATGCCATTGTACATTACCTCATTATTGATACAAAGCAGATTCTTAGACTATTTATATGTGTTTTGAAGAAAAAAGATTATAAATCAGTCACCATTCTCGAGTAATATGTGGATCTTAGATGAGCTCGAAAAAATAACCGATCCTAGGCAAAAGAAAGTTGAAGCATTCAAATACCTAAAAATATTCAGCAGACCAGTAAATAGATATATTCCAAATGGTGTCTACTTCATTGAAGATAGAGAACCGTATGGAAGACATACTGACAAAATTAAAGAATACTTGAAAAATGACGATCATGTTTTTGAAGTTTTTGATGATATATTCGATGGTAAATTCCCAGATCTCTATAAAAGTATCAAAGAAGAGTACTTTGATAACAGAAACACGCTGCTTAATCTTATATCGATGAAAAAAGAAGAAAGAATGAATCTTCCTATTCTTGCATTTCCTCCATATCACAGAATAAATGCTTTTTTAGCTCGTTCTTTGAAGTCTACAGAAAAATCATTTGTGGAAGGACTTGCATTCAACAAGAATCCTATTGGAGGAGGTACGTTTTCAGAGATTTACAAAGGTGAAGATATTGAAGAAAATGCATATGCTTTAAAATTATTCAAGCCAGATTTTCGATTTAATCATTATATGGATGGTTGGGTTAAACGCACCATAGATTTGTGTTTTAAAAACATATATCGTATTAAAGAACTAGTTCAAGAAGATCCCTTTACAAAATTAGTCCTCTTTCCTAAACAAAGAGATAATTATGATGAGTGGTATATTATGGAATATTTTGACGGAACTTCTGTCCAAGATAAACTGAATGATGAACATTTCAAAAAGAACGAAGAATTGCTGGCAAAAATAATGACAACGTATGGTGCTATGTTGAAAAAAGTTCACAATAAGCAATTAGTGTTCTTGGACAATGGATGGCATTCTGTTTTGGTAGGAAATGAAAATGCCGAGTTACCTGATGTCAAGATTTGTGATTATGATACTATGTTTTCGACAGAAAAAATACGTGAAAAACATATTAATATGATGAAACCAAACTGTGCCAGCAGAGAACAATTATTAGGAGAAGGATTTTCAGTGCATAGTGATATTGAATGTCTTGCTCAGATGATTGAACGATTATTTAATAATACTGATTATATTAAGACAAAGTCTTATGCTATTCAACAGAATTTTGTAAACGCTGCCAAGAAAAACAAAAGAACATATCCAAAAAGACGCCAAGCAAATCTTCCACACCACATACGGCAAGTCGTTGTTCCTCTTCTTAACTATCCAAGAGATGACTCAATTTCGCTTGATGATGTCATATCAGCAATACGTCAAGATTTCAAAGCGTAATTACACAATATTTAAAATAAGTAACATCTTCTTCCCACTATGAAAACTCACATCACAGCGCTGGATTTGCATTATCTTGTTCAGGAGTTTCAATCTCTTGTTGGAGCAAAAGTGGAGAAAGCATGGCAAAAGCTTAGAGAGGAGAAAAAAGAAGTGCTGTTTCAGTTGCATGTTCCTTCTAAAGGAAAACAATTTCTGAAGTGCAAACTGCCTGAAATAGTGTATCTTACTGATGTCAAAGATAAATTCCCTATATTGCCGCCTGGTTTTGCCATGTTTTTGAGAAAGCGATTAAATAAAACAAGAATAACGCATGTCCAACAGATTGATTTTGAGAGAATAATAGAAATTGGTTTTGAAACAAAAGAAACAGAATATAGGTTAATTGTTGAGCTCATTCCACCAGGCAACATGATTCTCTGTGAAAAAGATTATACTATTATTAATCCTTTAGAGAACCAGAAGTGGAAAGATAGAAAGATACAGAAAGGAGAACAATACAAATTTCCGAAGTCAGAAGTGAATACATTGACTGTTTCTGAAGAAGAATTTAATTCCCTTATTGATAACGCAAAGAGAGATAATATTGTGAAGGTATTGGCTATTGACTTTAGTTTAGGAGGAGTGTATGCAGAATATATATGCAAAGAGGCAAAAATTGATAAGAACAAAAAATCATTAACTGACGCTGAAAAACGTGGCCTCTTCAAGGCATTACAAACACTTATAACGCATAATATCAAAGCGAACATCACTGAAGGAGAGATTCTTCCCATTGAGCTCAACAAGCCAGACAAATCATTCGATTCTTTCAATGCAGCAATCAACTCAGTATTCAGAGAGACCGTCGAGAAAGCAGAAATTATTTCCGAAGAAGCAGCTCATAAAAAGAAATTAACAAAAGTAGAAAAAGTCATTCAGAAACAAACTTATCAAGCAGAAGGAATGTCGAAATCTGCATTAGAGAATCAAAAGAAAGGTGAACTGATTTATGAATATTATCAAGCATTGAAAGATATTATAGAAGATATCAATAAAGTGAGAAAGGAATATGGTTGGCATGCCGTAAAAGAGAAATATAAAGGGCATAAGATCGTCAAAGACGTTAACAGAAAAGAAGGAAAGATTGTAGTTGAATTAGACTGATCTTGTTTATAAATAAATCTTCAAATCAATAGAAAGCCTTATATTCAATACAAATATCCTTTCTGCATGGTTTATAAAATCAGTATCCTTGATAAAATGGAAAAAACTCCTTTTCCTTACTTAGACTTATTGGCTCAAGAAGAGTTTTCTATAAAGCATATATTTCCTAAAGAAATGAATGATATATCTTATCTTAAAAAAGAAAAACAAGACCTCCTTATTATAGAACCTATGGGTTTTTTTAATGTAGGAAAAGGTAATCCTTTTGCTCGAGGAACTTTATTCTATTTGAATGTTAAGAAACAAGGAACTTTGCACGAACAAACAAAAGTAATGATTTATACACATATCTCAAAAGAAAGCTTTACAGACAAAAATTATTACGACTGGGGAACGGTAGATAAAGTTCTAAGAAAACCTATGGGACGTGCTGAACTCTTAGAAGAAGTTTTGGCATTACTCAAGCCAGAACAGATTACGCAATAACATCTTATGATGTTTTCTCTTTAAGGAAATCTCTTATAAGATCTTCTATAACCCCGCTCATATTAATGTTGTTCTCTTTGCAATATGCCCTGAATTCCATCATTAATTGCTCATCTAAAGTAAAATTTACTCTTTCTTTGTAATTAGCTTTTCTCATCTGTCCTGTTCTATCTAATTCTTCCAAAAGATTAAGATACGCTTCTTTTTCCCTAACCATGTCCTTAATTCGTGATTCACTTAACATTTTAACAGCAACCTCCCTACCTTATTTATATCAACTATACTTTTCTTTGCAATAAGTAGTATATTCTCTACAAGCTTCTGATCATCATATTTTTTTTCATTATCTTGAAAATATAATGTTCCCAACACATAAGCAGTTCTTTTGTTTCCATCTTCAAAAACATGATCAACTACAATGCTTCTTACTAAGTAGCTCAGCTCATAGAGCCAACTCTTTTTCTTTTTGAGCATGCCTAAAGCAAAAGTTATGCTAGATTCATTTCTAACTAAGCCTTGCTCTCCAATCTCTTGATTGATCCTAATCAAATCCTTTAAATTATACACACTCATATATATAAATAAGTATGATTAATTTATAAAAGTTTCGATTATGAGAATATAACCTTTAGCACCAGAATTCGTGATAATCACGAGCTGAAACAGAAATTTCAAGAGAGCTTCTTCTCTTCAAGCAGCGTTGTCAATCTCTCTTGTGCATTGCGTATACAGATTATTGGATGAGGAAATATATCTATTGCCTTACCAGGAAGCCTTGTGCCTAAATGAAAATAATGTCCTTTGCACCATTGTTTCATCATATATTGTGAATCAGCATATGCGCTATCTTGAAAACAAATTTTGTGGCTGTATGCTATGTTATATGCATCTTTAAGCCAAGAAGGCTTTTTGTAGTCTTTATCAGAAGCAAGACCTTTATGGAATACTTTGCTTCCTCTTACGCCTATCTCGCTAACACCATCTCTGTAAACATCAAAAGAAACGGTGATGTCCTCATCAGATAATTCTGCTCGGTAGACATTTCCAAGAGCATCGTCCATAAATCCTTCATAATGTATATAAGGATCTTCTATAGGAACATTATCTACAATTTCATTGAGTTGGTCAAGATCAACATCCATATATGGGGCAAGTGCGTGGACAAAAGATTTCATGTCTGTCCATTGCGACTCATTTTTCTTATATTCATAATAATTATGGAACGATAAGAAAGGAAACAATAGCCTTTTGTTAAAAAAGAAATTTTTCTTACTGTGTACAGGAATAGCTTTGATCATACTGCATCAACCATTTATTAAATCTGCTGGAGATTGTTCTCAGGATCGAGAACAAGCTTGACTAGGCTGTCATCTTGAGCAAATTGATTAATAATAATCACTCAACATCAACAAGCCTATCAGGATAGTTCGTAAAAATACCATCAACTCCTAGTTTCTGAAGCTTTTTCATCCTTCCTTTCTTGTTGACTGTCCAAGCATTGATTTTAATATTTCTTTTTCTACATGATCTGATCATTCTTCTTGAGATCAATCTATCATGAATATGCAAATAATCAGGGCGAGCAACTCTTACTCCGAGTAAAGCAGTTGGTGTGATGAGAGGATAAAATATAATACAGAAAATAATAAACATGAATATGCTTAACTTCTGATCAAATGTTCTAAACACCAAAGCAGTCTTCACCTTAGGCATGAGCTTTTTTGACTCCTTCAATGTCTTGATATTGCCTGATGAAATGATAATATGATCTTTAATCTTGAGCTTTTTCAACACCTTATAGACTGTTTGAATAGGGACTCCCCACTTAAGTTCGATATTGCAAACTGCTTTTCCATGAAGCGTCCTCAGCACCTCTTCCAAAGTAGGAATAGGTTGTTCTTTCTTCTTTGTTCTTAAAGATTTAATCTGATCCAGCGTAAGCTTTTTCACCCGCCCATTACCATTTGTAGTCCTATTAACACGAATATCATGGATAACAACAGGATGGCCATCTTTAGAGAGCTGAACATCAAATTCAATCCAATCAACCCCTAATGCAACGGCTTTTTCAAAAGAAATCAGCGTATTCTCGGGCTCATGTCCGCACGCACCCCTATGCCCTATTTTGATCATAGATAAGATAGAAAAATTGGGTTTTTAAATATTGTGGGTGCGGAAACATTAAATAGGGTTATAGATTTATTTATCCATGAGTTTTTTTATCAACCGCTACAAAGAATGGAACCCTGACTTCAAGGAAGAATATTCGCCTATGAATGTTTTACGTGTAAACACACTACGAACCAAAGAAGAAGAAATTATCAAAAGACTGCAGAAAAATGGTGTAAAACTCAAAAAAATCCCTTGGCTCAAGTATGGATATTCCTACGAAGCAGATTTCTCATTAGGATCAACCCCTGAATATTTACTAGGTTATTATTATCTGCAAGATGCCGCTTCGCAATTCGCCGTTCAAGTATTAGCTCCTCAATCTGATGAAGTAATTCTTGATGCTTGTGCTGCTCCTGGCAGTAAAACAACCATGATAGCTCAGATGATGAACAACGAAGGAATTATTATTGCTGCTGACAATAATGTGAAGCGTCTGCAAAGTCTTATGAACAATACAGAACGTTGCAGCTGCAAAAACATTGTTGCAGTAAACAAAGACGCATTATTCATTGATGAAATAAACAAACAATTCGATCGAATTTTATTGGATGTTCCTTGTTCAGGAAATTATTGCATCGAAGAAGAATGGTTTACGAAAAGACAGATAGCCGATATTAAACAAAAAGCAGAAATGCAAAAGAAACTACTAAAAGCGGTTACTAAAGTTTTAAAATCAGGAGGAACATTAGTATATTCGACCTGTTCTTTAGAGAAAGAAGAGAATGAAGAAGTAATTGAGTGGGCTCTAGATAACTTGCCTTTGACATTACAACCCATAGAAGCAGACATCGGCTCTTCTGGACTGACAGAGAAAACGAAATTATGCAAACGCTTCTGGCCTTACAAAACGAATACGCAAGGATTTTTTGTTGCGAAGTTAGAGAAAAAGTAAACTATCCTCAGGGTTCTCTATTTCCTGAACTCTTTCATAACCTACTTTAGCAAGCCATAGCTTGAAAGGTTCTGCTTTTTTAGATGGAATTGATTGAATTATCCTAAATGCTCCTTCTGTATTGGCACAGTCCGTAAGCCTTAATTTGCCATCTTCAGCCACCATTTTCAACTGTCCGATATTATCGGACATTTCAAATCCTTCCTCATTCAACTTTGCCTTTAGATCTGACCAGTATTTTCGAGGTCTTGAGCTGGAATTTAATGCTTCCACAATGTCAATAATTGAAAACCACCACTCATCTTTATACCAAGTCTTACGGATAGCATTTCCTTCAAAAACAGCCAATGCTTTATTTTGATTAGTTTCGCTCATAATATAGGTAAGTCACTTTATTATTTAAACAATTCTGCTATCTATGTCCAGTGATTTTCGGAAGATTTTTATTACAATACCCTTATACTTCAATATGCTTTCTGCAATCAAACGCGAACTCAAAGCGTTATCTCATCCTGATAAAATAGGAGATTATCAACGATTCTTCAAGACGGGAAAAGGAGAATACGGTGAAGGAGATGTCTTCATAGGATTAACGGTTCCTGAGCAGAGATCAGTAGCAAAAAAATATCTTGATGCAGATAGGGTAACGATCAGAAGTTTGTTAGAATCTAAAATTCATGAACATCGATTGACTGGATTATTGATTTTAGTCCAACAATTCCAAAACGCTGTTGAAGCTGAAAGGAAAAGGATTGTCGCTTTCTATTTGAAACACAAAAATCGTGTAAACAATTGGGATTTAGTTGATTTATCTGCGCATAAAATACTAGGAGAGTTTTTAGTTGGTAAAGATCGTCAAATATTATACAAATTAGCAAAATCTAAAGTATTGTGGGATAGACGCATTGCTGTGGTAGCTTGTTTTGCGTTCATCAATCGAGGAGATTTCCAAGATATTCTAAAATTAGCTAAGCTGTTATTAGAAGATTATCATGATCTTATGCATAAAGCGGTGGGCTGGGCACTCCGAGAGATAGGTAAAAAAGAATTAAAATCTCTCTTGAAATTCCTCGATAAACACCATAAAGTGATGCCTCGGACTATGTTAAGATATTCTATTGAAAGATTAAGTGAAAAGAAAAGAAAGCATTATATGAAAAAGTAAAAATCTTTCGATTAGTATCGTGATTATCGCGGTTTTTTCTAAGAAACTTATATTAAGAATTCTGAATTTGAATGAAAAAAGAAAAAAGGACGCCCAATCTGGTTTGGCTCCTCCACCCGAAGTATAATCTGAAAGGTTTTCGGATTATTTAAATTTTTTGGTATGCAAAGCCGAGGACACCTAGTCTGGTTTGGTGCTCCCCTGATGAGGGAGTTCTTCACCCGAAGAGTTGTGGGTTCGAATCAGCGAAAGTTGACTCAACTTTGTGGGCGAAAATCCCACCCTCGGCGCACATTATTTTTTAGAAACAAACTTACTATCCTTATCATAGAATCTCCATTGCAAATGTGCATCGTTCTTTATACCTATGCGTTCTGTTTTCACAATCTTCGGTTTGTATCCATCATCCAATATCTTGAATCTCTTCCCTAACTCTTGGCCAGAATCTTTCAATGTAATCTTTAACTCACGACATAATTTCCCAGGACCGTTTCCATGTTCCATTTCAACTGCGCGAATTAGTACGGCGCCTGGTTTTACATCCGTAGTTATATTCAAGCAATGATACATACCATAAATGAAATACACATAGACATGTCCATACGTGTCATGCATAATTGCACTTCGTTCTGTTCTAGTGCGCGCGTGACTGGCCTTATCTTGTTTATACGCTTCAGTCTCAACAATACGAACTTTCTTTGAATCAACTTGCAATATCTTCCCAACTAATGCTTTAGCTACAATTACTGTATCTCGTTTGAAGAAGCTCTCAGGCAATCGCATATAAGCTACAAAAAGCCGTTATTTTTATAGATATCGAGCAAAATCATTAAAAAGCAGCACAACATTCTCATTCCTATGTTCATAGCGATGGTAGGAAAGCCCTCTGCGGGGAAAAGTACATTCTTCAAGGCAGCGACATTAGCAGAGGTAGATATAGCCAATTATCCATTCACTACGATCAAACCTAACACAGGAGTTGGATTTGTAAAAATAAAGGATGCTGCTAAAGAATTCAACAAAACAGCTAATCCGAGAGAAGGATTCATATTAGGAGACTATAGATTTGTGCCTTGTGATCTTATTGATGTAGCTGGCTTAGTGCCTGGTGCGCATGAAGGATTAGGCATGGGCAACCAATTCCTTGATGATCTAAGACAAGCAGATGCATTAGTACATGTCGTTGATATTTCAGGATCAACCAATGAAAAAGGAGAACCTGTTGATGCAGGAAGCCATGATCCTGCAAAAGATATTAAGTTTCTGGAAGATGAATTAGATCTTTGGTATCTGGGCATTCTCAAGAAAGGATGGGAGAAGTTCGCAAGAACCGTGGTGCAGACAAAAGGAAGTATTGCAGCAGCATTAGGAAAACAATTATCAGCATTCAAAGTTGGTGAAGATATGGCAAAAGAGGTTATAAAACAATTGAAACTTGATCCTGAGAAACCTAATGACTGGAGTGAAGATCAATTATTGGAACTAGCACGCGAATTTCGACGGAGAACAAAGCCCATCGTCATTGCTGCAAATAAAATCGATATGGGTTCAGGTAAAGAGAATTATGAACGCCTCAAGAAAGAACATGCAGCATTAATCATAGTTCCCTGCAGCGCAGTTAGTGAATTAGCTTTGAAGGAAGCTGCAAAAGCAGGAAATATCGATTACATTCCTGGCGAGAAAGATTTCACTATCAAAGGAGAGCTGAATGATAAGCAAAAACAAGGATTGGAATATATCAAAGAAAACGTCTTGAAAACATTTGGTAGTACTGGCGTACAAGACGTATTAAACGCGGCCGTATTCGATTTACTCAAATACAAAGCAATACATCCTGGTGGTGTTTCTAAACTCGAAGACAGTCAAGGAAATGTATTACCTGATTGTTTTTTGCTTCCTGAAAAAGCAACAGCATTAGATTTCGCATTCAAACTCCACACTGACTTTGGGAAAAACTTCATCAAAGCAATCGACGTTAAAACAAAGCTTCCAATAGGAAAAGATCATATTCTAAAGCATTTAGATGTTATTGAGATAAAAAGTAATGCATAATTACTTCTTCTTAGCTAATCCATACTTCGTGAGAACTTCTTTATAGCGTTCGAATTCAGCTGACTTCTTGATCTTGCGTAGTTTCTCAGCAGGCAATTGCTTGATCCATTCAAAAGAAATTTTCAAAACATCTTTAACATCTTCATCAATAACTTCTTGCTCAATCTCAACCTCTTCAACATCTGCGTCATCTACTTCATACGTGTAATCTTCAAACTCCTCTTTAGGAGGCATGATAACATTAATAATTCTTCTTAATATTGATTCTTTCTTGCGCTCGATTTCGAGTTCTTCATGATCAAGCTCTTCAAGCTCAGCATAATCATCTGCAATTTCTTGTTTCTTTGGTTTTTCTTTCATAGAACGCTCTATCTCTTCTTTAGAAATGTCATCATAGGTCTCTATCTTTTTCTTTTTGATTTTGAAGCTTACTCCAGGGATGATGCTTCTACGCACCCCTCTTTTCTTAGAGATATAGTCTCCGAGGTCTTTGTTGATATCGTTCTGCTTGCCTATATTGACCACCTGAGAAAAATAGCAGCAGAGAACTTTATAAACTTTTCGGGGATGACGAAAAAGTCATGTGCAAATAGAGCAATCTCTTTAAAGGTGATGCCGCCCAGCGGAGTACTCCTTTAGTAGATCAATTTGCTCTAATTGCTTTGCTTTTCAGATTGTGTATGTGACACGTAGCGCAGCATCACCTTATTGTTGATTGACAACACCACGCTCCGTTTCCTTGTTAAATCAGATATTCGATAACGATGTTCACGCATAATAGCAGAGAAATCAGAATACTCCGCTAGGTGGTGTTGTCAATCGCAAAATTTGTTAACCATAAACCATATAAAACCAATTCCAATCCTCTTCATCATGGGAGAAGATGTAAAATTAAAGGTTGCAGGAGCAATCCAGGATGATGTCAATAAAGGTATTGTGAGAATTGATTCTACCTATATGCACAAAATAGGTATTCGTGCTGGAGATATTATTGAAATCGAAGGATCTCGAAAAACTGTTGGCATTGTAGACCGAGCATATCCTGGCGATATAGGATTGAATATCATCCGCATGGATGGTTTAATTCGTAGAAATTCAAAATCAAGCATAGGCGAATACGTTGCCATTCGCAAAGCAGAGGTCAAAGAAGCCAAAAAAGTGGAAATCGCACCCGCAAGAAAAGGTATTATGATTAGGGCAAATCCTATCATCTTCAAGCAAGGCTTACTGGGAAGAGCAGTTATCAAAGGAGATGTGCTCTCTTTAGGAGGAACCCGAAGAAGAAGAACAGCTATGAGTGCCAATCCTTTCTTCAACGACATGGATTTATTCAGCGCATTAAATGAAACAATCAATTTCGGATTAGGAGATTTGAAATTTATTGTTGTAAAAGCAGATCCCAAAAGTGTTCCTGTAATCATTACAGAAAACACAGAGATCAATTTCAATCCGGAGGCTGTTGACTTTGTCGAAGAAGAGAAACTTCCTGAATTCACCTATGAAGACATTGGTGGATTGGGTGAAGAGATGCAGAAGATTAGAGAAATGGTCGAACTCCCTCTGAAACATCCTGAGATTTTCGAACAATTAGGTATTGATCCTCCAAAAGGAGTCTTGTTACATGGACCTCCCGGAACAGGAAAAACACTATTAGCAAAAGCAGTAGCAAACGAAACACAATCAAATTTCATTCTCATTAACGGACCTGAGATCATGTCTAAATACTATGGTCAATCCGAACAAAACTTAAGAAAGAAGTTTGAAGAAGCAGAGAAGAATTCTCCATCCATTATATTTATCGACGAAATTGATGCTATTGCATCAAAAAGGGAAGAATCAAGGGGAGAGGTAGAACGAAGAGTAGTTGCACAACTGCTTGCTATTATGGACGGCCTTAAGTCAAGAGGTAAGGTCGTCGTGATAGCAGCAACAAATATCCCTAATCAGCTTGATCCTGCATTGAGACGACCAGGAAGATTTGACCGTGAAATTGAGATCGGTGTTCCTGATGAAAAAGGAAGACTCAATATTATGAAAATTCATACGAGAAACATGCCTATGACGAAAGATGTCGATCTAAAGAAAATTGCAGAGATCACCCATGGCTTTGTCGGAGCAGATTTATCATCACTAGCTAAAGAGGCTGCCATGATCGTACTAAGACGTGTTCTACCCGATTTGAATCTGGATGAGGAAGAACCAGAAGCATTGCCGCAAGAGGTACTTGAAAAACTGCAAATCACACAAACAGATTTCATTGATGCATTGAAGGTTGTCAAACCATCAGCATTAAGAGAGGTTCTTATTGAAATTCCTAATATTAATTGGACAGATATTGGTGGTCTGGAAGGTGTGAAACAAGAACTGATAGAAACTGTTGAGTGGCCTTTGAAAAACAAGCAAGCATTCAAAGCATTGGGAGTTAAACCCCCTAAAGGCGTATTGCTCTATGGTCCTCCTGGAACAGGAAAAACATTGTTAGCTAAAGCAGTCGCGAATGAAACAAAAGCAAATTTCATATCTGTAAAAGGGCCTGAGCTATTGAGTAAGTGGGTTGGCGAATCTGAAAAAGCTGTTCGTAAGATTTTTGAAAAAGCCAGACAGACTGCTCCTACAATTATCTTCTTTGATGAGTTTGATTCATTGGCTCCTGTTAGAGGCTTGAGCAATGATAGTCATGCAACAGAGAGAGTAGTTAATCAATTATTAACTGAAATTGACGGATTGCAATCATTAAATGATATTGTTATTATTGGCGCAACAAATAGACCAGATATTATTGACCCTGCATTATTGAGACCTGGACGGTTTGATAGAATTATTTTAACTCCTGCTCCTGATGGAAAATCGAGAAAGAAAATCTTTGAGATACATACAAAGACTATGCCTTTAGCGAAAGATGTTTCTTTTGATGAATTAGTAAAAATCACAAGCGGTTATGCTGGTGCAGATATAGAAGCTGTCTGTAAAGAAGCAGCTATTTTTGCATTGAGAGAAGATATTAAAGCGAAAGAAGTAAAGCTCAAGTACTTCGAGGAAGCTCTGAAAAAAGTAAGGCCTTCTGTTACTCCTGATGTTGAGAAGAACTACGAAGAACTCCAAGATAAGTTCAGAAGCGCCCAAGGACGTCAGATGGAAAATGGCAAACCAAGTTATTATGGTTGATTACTTTCTACAGGAACATACTCAGGTAAGCTTTCTTTCCAGTCAAAGTAATCACTATCAATAGTTCTTTCTAAATTATAGAGACTATCTAAGATAGGTTCTATTTCTTTATACGCTAATGCAATATCTTCGAAGGCAGATATCACTCTTTTATCTATAGGAGTGATAAACTGACGTGCCGTTGGATGATGTGCTAGTTTTGGATTGTATAATTGAATAGGTTTTGCTTCTCTATGCCTTCTTTGCCAATACACATATTTAACCCCATATTCTCCTGAGATAATATGAGCACCTACAAAGCAGTTGTAATCTTCTTTTTTCTCAGGAACAAACTCAACTGTTTCATATTCAGGTTCTTCATAGGTAATAATCATAGCAACTAATGTCGCAAAAAGCAATGGTAGTGAAGCTTTGAGAGCAATATCTTTTATCCGTTCTATTTTTTCATTCATTATTCTAACCTCTTTGTTTCTATAACCTTAGAAAAGCATATGACCTATATTAATATTATTTACCCCTTTTGGAGGTATAAATTAGAAAAATATTTAAGGACCAATGCATTCTCTAATATATGGAGATATTCAAGGAATTAGGGTTTACAGAGCGTGAAATCAAGGTTTACGTGGCTTTACTAGAGCTAGGATCCACCACTGTAGGTCCTATTGCTTACAAAACCAAGCTCCAGCATGCTAAAGTCTATGACACATTGAACAAACTCATAGACAAAGGATTAGCCAATTTTATCGTGGTATCAAAGACAAAACATTTCGAAGCAGCAGATCCTAAATCAATATTGAATTTAATTGAAGATAGAAAACGCAGATTCAAAGAAGTGCTTGAAGATCTAAAGATGAAGCAAAAATATTCCAATTCAAAGCAAATAGCCATAGTTCATGAAGGATTCAAAGCTTTCAAAGCTTTGTTTAATAGAATCGCAGATGAATTATCAAAAGGGAATTCTTATTGGGCATTTGCATTCAAAGAAGAATATTATACTCCAGCAGCAGCATTGTTTCTGCAAACATTTCATAAAAAACTCGAGGATAAAAACATTGATGATAGATTGTTGGGTAATATTGTTGTAAAGAAAAAAATAAATGAAACATTTTATCTAAATAAAAACATAAAAATAAAATTTACAAATAATGAAACTCCTCTAGGAGTCATTATTATCAAAGGCAAAGTGATAAATTTAATTTGGGGCGACAGACCGACAGCAATAGAAATTACATCAGATCAAATATGTGAACAATACAGAAAATTCTTTCTGGAACTCTGGAAAAAAGCCAAATCTTCGTATTATGGTTGATTATATTTTTAATTTAATTTTTTCGCCATATATTTTTTGAAATCTTTCCATTTTATCTATATCTTGACGGTAAGGTGTTCCGTACATCAACACTTTCTTTTTTGGATTAAAATAGAATCGGCAACTGTTACTGCCATCGAAGAAACCCCAGACAATACTTTTATCTTGAGGATTTTCAAATCCATCAAAAATATGCTTACAAAAATGAGACATTAATTGCTCAGGGCTCATTCTACCATAATCAAATTCAAGCGCCGCTTTACATCTATTCGCACTAAAATAAGAGCTTAAATGGTTGTTTTTATTCGGATCTACATCCGGAAAGAAAGACATAATCAAATCACGCATACCTTCAATAAAAAGTTTAGGATCTTTCTGCTTTATTCCAATTGATATTTTATCAATGATTTCATCTTCGGACAAAAACATAACTCATTCTTTGTTTGAGGCTATAAAAATGTTCCGAATACAATTTACTTGAAAATGATATCACGATTTAATCCAGAACATCTTCAAAGCAAGCAAAATAACCATACAAAAAACATAAAAAGCCCTGCAATTCTAACATTTAAGAGGTGTGTATGTGGTCGATCATGTTGTTACAACAAAAGCTCGTAATCTGAAAGAGAAGAATATCCATTATCAGTTTAGGGGCGAACACGCCACAGAAATAGTCCAGCAGCTAAAGCATTTTATGATTATGCTGGATGAATGGAAACGAGATATAGAAAATCTATTTACAGAGATAGGAATGCGTATGCCTGATAGAAGCCAACGATATGAAGAAGAAGAAAATGACGAGGGTTACCAAGACAAGAATTATCGTCATGATGTTGATCATTATTTTGACTCTGAAATCTAAAATATGTTCATCTTTTTGTATGCTCAAATTGAAGAAAAAAAAAGAAGTTTCGAGAGCTACGCTGGGTGAGAGGCGTTACTATTACTCTCTTTCTGCGGCTGAGACGCAGCTCCCAAAACCCCTCCACTTTCAGCTAGTGCTGAACATGAGATTTGTCCCTTAAAATATTGAGACATTTTTTGTCTTGTACGCTGCGATAACGCCTGCTGCGAAGAGGGATATTCCCCCTATCGCAAAGAGGGACGCGGTGGTCAATAATGTTGAAGCACCTAACGTCATCTTCGACACAACAAGCAGGCCGTTAGCCACGAGCAGCAATAGGAAGACTTCCTTATAGTGCTCGATCACTCCATCTACTTTCTTTGAAAACATTTTTTTTTACACCTTCAGGATATTTTTTGATCCATTCCTTTATATACTTTTCTATTTTTTCGGGATAACCGAAAAAACGAATAACAGAAGGTTTAAAAAGGCCCTATCCCTTATAAACTCATGGCTCGTAGTTATAACCCCTTACATCCTAATAAAAAGAATAACATACTCGTAGCCTCTTTCAAGGTCGAATACGAGAACGTCTTCCATTTCAAGAATCTCTACAAAAAGTTAGTTGAATTCCTCTCTCTTTCTGAAGGGTTTGAAGATATCGAAGCAGGAGGAGGCTCAAAAGACAAATGGGAATACTTCTACAAAGAAGCTGAAACAGCACCAGGATTCACCGATCATTTCATGTGGTGGCGATGTGAACAGAAAAAAAACGAATATTTCAAATACGTCATCAGAACTAATTTTCGTTCGATACGCATGGGTAAAACCGAAGTAATGCACCAAGGAAAAAAATATAAAACCTATTCAGGGGATGTCATCATTTTTATCGATGCTTATCTTGTGCTAGATTACAAACAACATTTCAGCTCAAGCGGTTTCATGAAGTTTTTTGATACCGCATTCAAAAATAGAATCTACAAAGGAAAAATTGACGAATTCAAAGAAGATCTATATCGAATGGCTTATCGTTATCAGAATGAAATCAAGCAATATCTTGAATTGAATGTCCCCTATGATCTGCCTCCTTCCACAAATTATCCGAAAAAAGGAATTGGAGACGGTTATCACGCAGCACAGTAAGCAATAAATGCTTTAATAGCTTTCTTAGAAAACACTCCTGCGACCATACTGATTGCTGTCTTTGGAGGGAAAAATCCCATTTCACTAACTTCTTCATTGGGCACAGTACTTTTTCCTCCTGTTATCGTACACAAGTAATTTACATTAATCATAAAATAGCCTGATCCTTCTTTGAAGGTATTTTTATGAACGCAAAGAATTTGTTCTGCTTGTGCTATGTATCCTGTTTCTTCAAATATTTCTCGTTCAATAGCCTTTTTAGGATGCTCATCCCAATCAATAAATCCTCCGGGAATACTCCACTTTCCTTCGAGAAGACCTCTCTTGTTCTTCACGAGAAGAACATGTCCTGCTTTATTCACTACAATTGCATTCGATACAGGCCTGCAATAGGAATAATTGATTGCTTGTCTGACAAAGAGAGAACACTTTTCTGAACTAGCAGCTTCATCTTTGCACATCCAGGTATTAGGAAACTTATCCAAAACAGGCCTGCAAAACTGTATCTCTTTATTTTGCACTTGAATAAAGTCTCCTAGCATCTTAAATTCAAATGGAATCTCTTTTTTTGATGAGGGAAACTCCAATATTCCTTCCTGCTCAACGAGAAACACTCTTCCTTCATATTCAATATAGTAATACATACATTAGCTAGTCAACTCCAATTTATTAAATTATAGTATTGGAGATTAATAATTATACAGAAAAATAATCCAATACTGTAATTCAAAGGACGTATGAGCTGTCTGAAAAAACTGATTTGTCTATTTATTTGCGTCCTTTGTTATTACTGATAAACTTTATAAAAATAGATTACTGGATTCTTTGAAAGAGGTGTTATATGACAGCAATGCTCACTGAAGGGATTTTCTTTCAAATAGGGATTATTATCATTCTGGCTACATTAGGAGGTTATATTGCTAGACTGCTCAAACAGCCTTTGATCCCTTCCTATATTGTCATGGGCATTATCATAGGCCCTGTGCTTCATATGATCACCGACGCTTCTGTTATACAAACCTTGGCAGAGATAGGCATTTCTTTCCTTCTTTTCACTGTTGGGCTAGAATTAGACATTAACAAATTGAAAGACGTCGGCTCAGTAGCAAGCATAGGAGGGCTTGCCTCAATGGTGCTCTCTTTTGCTTTAGGTTATCTCATAGCCATATTTCTAGGATTTTCTGTTATGGTTGCTTTATACATAGGTATTATTATGATGTTTTCTTCAACTATGGTAGTTATTAAAATATTATCAGACAAAAATGAACTTGATACGCTTCACGGTAAAATAAGCATAGGAATGTTACTTATGCAAGACGTTGTAGCTATCCTTGTTATCACCATTCTCGCATCAGTGAATGATTTTGCGCCAAGTATCCTTGCCTTTACCCTGGCGCAAGGCATAGGTTTCATGATACTTGCTTATTTCCTTGCGAGATATGTTTTCCCTGAAATATTCAAGTTTGCAGCAAAAAACCAAGAATTATTATTTTTGCTCGGTATAGCAGTATGTTTTGCATTTGCGATACTTGCAAATTTAATAGGTTTTTCTATTGCTATCGGATCATTCATTGCAGGAGTAGCACTTGGAAGCCTTCCTTATAATGTTGAGATTTCCTCGAAAACAAAAACACTGAAGGACTTCTTTGGCGTTCTGTTTTTTGCAGCAATAGGACTCGAGCTAGGATTGACAGATCTCCACGCACTGATTCTTCCTGCAATTATTTTCCTCCTCTTCGTTCTCCTTATCAAACCATTCCTTAACTACATCATCTGTATCATATTTGGTTACACGAAAAGAACATCTTATATTACGGCAATAAGTCTGGCACAAGTAAGCGAATTTTCACTTATTATTGTTGCTCAAGGACTTCTTTTAAGCCACGTCGACAATAAGGTCTTTTCATTTACAGTATTGCTTGCACTCATCACTATAGCATCGACCTCCTACGTTTTGAAATATGAAAATTTTCTTTATCGAAAGTTGCACAAATTCCTTGGTGCTTTTGACCATCTCAGCATTGCAACACAGGAGCTGCACTTCCTCGAGGAGAAAAAAGCACATCACCATATTTTAATAGGTTATAACAGAATGGGTTACAGCATATTGAAATCATTAGATAAACTGAAAAAAGATTTCGTGATCATTGACTACAATCCTAACATCATAAAGAAGCTCATAGAACAAAAGATCCCTTGTATTTATGGAGATATCGGTGATCTTGAGCTGCTTGATCATCTTAAATTAAAAGAAGCAAAAGCCATTATTTCAACAACACCAGAAGTACAATCAAATAAGCTCCTCATTAAGAAAATCAAAGAAAAGCATGGTCATGCAGTTATTATCGTTACTGCAATGCAAGTCGAGGAAGCGTTAGAACTTTACGATGAAGGCGCAGATTACGTTATTGTGCCTCATCTTTTAGGAGGTCAGCACGCCTCTATTATTCTTGAAGATGTTGCAGAAGATTTCGGAAAACTCTTAAAGCATAAGGAAACCCACATCAAAGAGCTGCATAGCAGACACCATTATCACTAAAATGAAAGTTGACGAATCTGTACTAAGAAGCCCTCCTACTATAACTATAGGCAAAGAAGGCATCACAGAAAAAATAGTTAGAGAAATCAAGATCCAAATCAAAAAGAAAAAACAACTAAAAGTCAAGTTTCTGAAAAGTGCTTTTGAAACAACTGATAAGAAGACATCATTTGAGCTACTTGCTGATTGGAGCGGAACTACCATACTTAAAAAAGTAGGCTTTGTTGTTGTATTAGGAAAATAAATTAAGTATCTTCATCATAAATTTCTTCATAAGGATTCTTATTCTCGTATCTGACAGGATTTTGTATCGCATTTCGAATCTTCCTATAATTTAAGCATAAAAACAGCAGACTTGATGCCGCGCCTGCTTTAAACGGAATTTGATAAGCCAATTTAGATATTTTCTCATTTTTAATGATCATATAGGATTCTGGAGAATATCTTGAATTATTTCTTTTCATCGAATATTCATAATTAGTGAAAAAAAGACATCCTATGGAAAATTCAACAAAAATAACACCTGCTATAATTTTATTCAAAGTAGAACTAGGAGTATAAGTTCTAATAAACGAAAATAATTTAGATGTCGTACCTTGAAGATCATCTTCACGAACTTTAGTTCCTATATCCTCCTTTGCCACTATACCATTACCCATTATTATAGATCTAATTGATTCCGAGAATAAAAATTTTTCTATTTTTTGCAAAAGAGAATTATGTCTTTTTTCTCCTCGATTCTCTCAAGAATAGCAAACTTTCCAATAATTTCTTTCTCGATCTCTTTAGCATTATTTGCTTTCTTCAGGAAGCTCAAAGCAAATTGACATGTTTCCTTAGCAACTCTTTTCATTTCTATCAGCGCTTTTGCAACATCATCAAAATTCTGAAGTGACGTTACTGAAATAATAATATCGAATGAATCATCGTCAAATGGAATCTTTTCAGCAGATGCAACAAACAATCTCTTATTAATCAATGCCAGATAGTTTTGCTTCAACAATTTTTCAGCAGGATCAATCCCATAATATTCGCAATCAAAATAATCCTTTGCAAACGCTGTGCCACAACCAACATCAAGCAATTTCATACTATCATCTATCTTCAATCTCTTCTTGATAATCGCTAGTTTCTGTAGCTGTTCTTCTTTATGCAATGCATCATATGAAGAAGCAATAGTATTATAGTATGTACCCATAAAAGAAGTATCTTCTTTTCATTAATAAATACTCGTGATTATTCCGAAAAATAAGAAGAAGCACATATGAAATGTCATCCCTTTTACTAATAGTAAGAATAGTTAAATTTAAGTATAACTTATGTATAACTAACATATGGTTGATGTTAAAGTTAAAAAATGGGGTAATTCGATGGGCATCATAATCCCAAAAGAGCTTGTAAAAGAAAGAAATATTGAAGAAGGTGAAACAATTAGCATTTTAGTAAGCAAAAAAGCAGATTTTAGCAAAACCTTTGGAAAATTAAAATCAAACATTTCAGGCCAAGAATTCAAAGATCTCGTAAGAAAAGGATGGGACTAATGGAAAAAATCTATTTTCTTGATACTTATGCTATGTTTGAAATCATTCTAGGTAATAAAAAGTACGCACCCTATGATTCTCAAAATGTATTAACAACCAAACTAAATCTTATGGAATTATTTTATGGTCTTTTAAGAAAATTTGGAGAAAAAATTGCAATATTTTTTTATGAGCAGTTCTCAGAATACACAATAAATTATGATGATGAATCAATACAAGAAGCATGCAAACTAAAACTTACAAACAACAAGTTATCTTATGTTGATTGCATAGGATATGTATTAGCACAGAAAAACAAAGCGAAATTTCTTACAGGAGATAAAGCATTTAAGAATATGGACAATGTTGAATATGTGAAGTAAATACCGAATACTCCATTACACAAACAAATAGTAGATCCCTGTAAGTTTCATCAAATCAACAAACCAGATTTTGAGCCATCCTAACAAAGGAATCTTGAATACGGCTTTTCCAATGACATATCGTTCAGAAATGTTGAATTCGTCCAAAACAGGAATATTATTTCTTATATCCTTCACAGAATCTGGATTGTGATCTCCTTTTGTTTGGAATACATACTGCGAACCAGTATTTCTCTTTTCAACAACTCTGTGGATAATAGGATATTGTCTTCCTGATTGGAACACAATAATATCTCCTACGGCAATATTTTCTGGTTTTGCGCCAAACAAAATAATAATATCTCCTTTATTGAATCCGTTATGCATTGGAAAATCTCGAAACATTGATTTTGTAATATTCTTTTCCTCATACCAAGCACCACAGACCCTCCAGTATTCATCGAATCCTCCTTTGTAGTCTGTTGGAAATTTGCCACAAATGGTCTCGTACAACATGATCTTTCCTAGCGAAGGATCATAATGTGTTGATAGTTTATGCTCCATACTCCCTGAGACAACAGCAACAATAGGCAATCCTGTGCCAAACATACCTCCTAATACAGGATAGACTACGAACTTGATAAGCACAAACGCAATAACTATGTTTGCAAGCCAACTCCATACACTATTATCTTCCCAGATAAAATACCATATTTTACCCAGCAATGTTTTGGGCTTCTTCTTTTCTTTTTTACTGAACGTAGTAAGCTTTTTCCCTTTTGGCTTTACTACCTTTTTTCTTCTCTCTTTCCTTGTCTCTTTGATAGGTTCTTCAGAGGCTCTTTCTTCAGATTCTTCTTGAGATGTTGTCTTCTCTTTATCCATAAGATCATAAGTTTTTGAAGGCTTATAAATCTTGTGGAGAAGAACAAACTTTAGTGTATTAAACACTGACTATATACATCCTCTATTTTGGAGCCACACTTACTTTGTTCTCATTAGCGAAATTATGCTCAAGTATACGATAATGGCCTGTTCCATCAAGTCGAAAGAGATATACTCCTTGATTTCCTGTATAGACTATTGCATCATTGGATGGTACCCAGTCAAAATCCTTAATTGTGCCTTGAAGCTCCACTTGTACTGGTGACCAATCACCAATGGCTGCATAGTTTATCCTAGATGTTGATGAGCTCGTGGTAAATGCATAATGAGAACGATCTGGAGAAACTAAGAGTTTGTTGATTTTACTAGAAACAACCTGAGTAAGATCTGCTAAAGTATCGGCAGAAAGATCTATTTTCTGAAGAAAAATACCATCATCATAACTTTTAAAG
Organism: Candidatus Nanoarchaeia archaeon; assembly: GCA_028279685.1. Classification (GTDB taxonomy): domain Archaea; phylum Nanobdellota; class Nanobdellia; order Woesearchaeales; family SKIA01; genus JANQNG01. The sequence goes on from JANQNG010000016.1 coordinate 108,333, forward strand.
AGAAGCTCATCATCAGAAATCCAGTTCAAGTCAAGGTGTTCGTCCCATCCCGTTCTGAAAGGAAGTCTTTCGCATATACTAAAAGAACCAAGGTCTTCTAAATCTTTAATGACAATGTGTACTACTGTACCATAACTGTGTTGCACAAAAGCAATCAGAGAATCATCAGGAGAAAAGACAGGATTATGGAAATATATTCTGTTTCCAGAGATAATCTTTTTTGATGTATCTAAAACAGTATCATAGTAATAAACTCCTGCAAAGTATGCTCCATTGGCTAAGAATCTTCCCGAATGTGACCACCTGAAGTCATTTGCCCTTTCATATCCTCTAAAAGGAAGAGTTGCTTCTAAGATTCTTTCTTTGTTTATGATGGTTATATTGTCGTCTTCAGAATTATATGCCAGATATTCTCCATTAGGCGACCAAAGAAGGCTGCCAGAAGAGAAATCATCAATGAATTGTGCTATGTTTACACTGTCAGGATGAATTAAGAAGACAGAACTAGACTCAGGAGAAGAGCGCTTCGGTGCATAAGCAATCTTAAATGGAAGTTGGCTTATATCTTCTAAATCAACAATATCCCCTTCCGTAGGTCCTGTCGGATCTTCATCAGTACAGCTCGTTGAAAAATACGAAAACATTAATGCACCAACAATTAAAGAAGTGCTTATAATACGCTTCATAGTTTTTTTAAAAGATTTCATTTTCTCTCAATATTGGAATTCACTCAGAATACTTAAATATCACTTTTTTTGCTTATACTGTCAAAAACCTTTATAATCTGTTCTAGATTCGTCAAATCATGGTATTCTGCCCTAAATGCGGAAAGAAGAAGATTGTAGACGTGCTCTGCGAGGAATGCATGAGAAAAGAGATTCCTCTGCTTGAATGCTTTAAAGAAATCGAGATAATCTTATGTAGTGAGAGCGACAGCATCAAAAAAGGAGGAAAATGGACACACTACAATGATGTGTGGAAAGCAGTAGAAGCAGAGATTATCCGACACCTAAGATTTTCAGAAAATGCCGTAATCGATGAAATTACTATTAAGAACTTTCCTGTAGAAAGAAAGCCAGGATTACAGAGAGACCATGATGTGAACATTACTGTAAAAGGAAAAGCACATCCTGATATGGAATCGTTCTACAAAGAAGACGTTATGATCCCTGTAAAAATACGCTGTACCATCAGTCCCAAATATGCAAAAAAAGGAACAGAATATTTCGAAGGAACACTGCAATTGAGGAATCCTTCTGATGAAGCAATTAACTTTATTGTTAAAGAAATAGATAAAAAGAAAAAAGACGGTGTTTTTCTTAACAAAATCGCCGATGTAAAAGGAGGTGTTGATTTCAGCATCACCAGTAATGAATACACTCAGCAACTAGCGCATGAAGTACATAAGCGTTTCGGAGGAGAAGTGAAAACTTCAGCAAAACTTTTCTCGAAAGATAAAAATACACAAAAAGATCTGTATAGAGTCAATGCATTAATACGTTTGCCTTCGTTCAAGAAAGACGATATACTTTGGGTTAATAATAAGCTCATCAAAGTTCTGAAGTTCAAAGGAGATGATGTTTTTGGTAAAAATCTTCTCACTGGAAAAAATACAAGCACAAATTATCAACGGACTGACTTTTCAGTACTTGAACAATTCGAGACAACTATTTCAAAGATCAAGCCACAGATAGAAATTCTCGATCCTGAAACATTCGACAGTGTCGACATTGCTAATCAGCATAGTGATCCTGATCCTACAAAGCCTGTAACGGTTGTGCAATTCTCAGGGAAATGGTATATGGTTTAGTTTCTATTAAAGTGATTGACACTGCCTTGCAAAGTAATCCAATGCTACATCTGTTTGTTATAATTTTGAATAGCTTATAAAATTACAGAAGCGACACGAAGAGCAGTATCAATCACATGACGCTGATAAAAATACCTGTCTGCAGTACAGAAATGTTTAAATAATCCGCCCTCTCAAAGACACTTCGGGAGAGTGAATGGAGCAAGCAAACAGTATTTTTGAAGTCCACGGGAATTCTGTATTAACTCGTAAGAAGTTCGTTGATGTCGAAGATAAACGAAAGAAGGTAGAAAATGTTATTGTATTAAGTCACTTTAGATTTCCCACAGTTAAAGAAATCACAGATATTTTTACCGATACTAAAGAAAATATAGGTATAGTAACAGAAGATTATGGATTAGTTGCAATAAGAGATTGTCTTGATGGTATTCCTTTTTCTGCTGTTCAAGAGGTTATAAGCAATTTTGTAGGAAATTCAGAGCATGAATCTTATATTAGAGTAGAATATGGTAATATACCTCACCGCATTATTACCGTTGCCAAAAAACATGGTACTACTCGCGATCATAGTTGGTATAATACTGTTCTTGAAAGTTTTAGTGCGTATGGCTTTCCTGTTGGAAAATTCTTTGCGTATGATATTGGTGTAAACGGTCAAAAACTTGAAGATTACGCTATTATAAAAGATGATTTAAGAACCCTGTTTGATAAAATCGAAAGAGACTCTCAGGAAGAAGTTCCTCTCCACACTTACGACTGGCTTGCCAGAACAAAAAAGATTGCTTTGCCAGATATTACAGAACAAATATTTGCATTGGTCTTGAATAACTGTGCTCAAACACTTGTTAAACTGAAACAAAAAAAAGATCTCTTTGATGAGCCATTCTTTAATCAATTTAGTGTTGGAGAGTTAAGTGGAAGACAGAAATTTATGTATCCTGCCTACAATCTTGGTTCTGATGAAGAAGGGATACAGATGTATATTCCTAAAAAAAATATACACTAATTCTCAATAATGAACTCCCCTGACTTAAAATTACTTCAATTGTTCTTTTATTTTTTTAACAATAGGACTAAACAACGATTTTGCAATCAAGATGGCTTCATTTGCTTCTTCAATTTTTGGTTTATACCCATAATAATTTATGTTGTGACGCAACCGTCTCATATTATCAATAAGGTTAAGAGGTCTTTTTGTGTCAATTTTTAAACTGAGTATTTCTTTAATAGGCATTACATGATCTTCAGATTTTATACCTTTCTCTATAAGCAAAGCATCACCTAACATCCTAAATGACTCATATATGTTTCTTATTACCGTTGCAGATGAACCTTCAGAAACAGGAAGTGTCAAAGTAAATTTCATGTCTCTCTCAGCTGCTTGGATTATGCTTAATGCATTTTTCCGATCTGGCCTTTTGTATCTCATTGCCTAACCTCTAAAAATCCTTCTAAAACAATACCATTGGCAATGTTTGAGAATAGGTTGATGTCCACTTTATTGCGGCTGAATACGTGTAGATTAACAACTACATCACTTCGATATCCAAAATTTGGAATTTTTCCAAGTTCAATTATGCGAAGCTCTTCGTTGTCTTCAATTTCTACTGCTATATCAACATCGCTTTGTTCATTGTCATCGCCTCTTCTATAGCTTCCAAAAAGAGATATTGCCTTGGCATTGCCAACAGTTCTTAGAATATGGTTCTTTAATCCACCATTATATGCTTCAAAAACCATAGATAGGTTAAAAGCCACCTTTCTTGATTGGTTATAAGGATGTTCTTGATTACAGGTTATTCTCCATGCCTTTCCATATACTTTTTTTACTAAAAATTCTTCCTCTTCCATTATCCCAACTACAGTCTTTGCGGTGGTTTTAGCTATCTGAAGTTCTTCGGAAAGATCATTTAATCCAATTTCACGATTTGGATACGAGAAGAACCAGTATAACATCTTCTGATACGCTTCGTTAATTTTAGGCAAATCCACACTTTCTAGTTTTTTACTCATCTGTATATTGGTAACATCCAGAACTATATAAACTTTTTGGTTACCACTTGGAGTTGTTAGAAACCACATGAGCTTTTTTAAACCCATACCTCTTAAGACAACATTATAGAAGAAACCTGTGAAACCATGATGAAAGCTCTCCGATATCACACACCAGTATATGGCCTCAACCTTTATGTTAGAGTATCTATTTGAGGAGGAGTTCGACCAAAGAAATCTACATCTAACCAGCTAAAATCAATAGTATCTGCTCCTCTGTGTATGAAGATAAGACTTGATTTCCAAACTTTTTTAAAGAAATAAGCACTTCAGCAAATATGCTTTTCGGTATACAATTATTGGGAATATTCTTTGTGTTAGTTATGATCTATTTTTCCTATCTCTTCTACAAGAAGAAAACCTACAATCTTAGGAGCTTATTGCTTTGGGTCGGTATCTGGATAGCATTCCTTATTCTTGTGATGTTCCCTACAGTGATTTATGGCATCATGAGTTCACTGCAGATTGAACGTACGGTTGACTTCTTTGCTGTTTCAGGATTGTTGGTTTTCGCTGTCATCCTCTTCTATCTGTATGGTATTGTAAAGAAAATTGAGACCAATATGGAAGATCTTGTCAGAAAAATAGCCATCAAGAAGGTTAAAAAAGGCAAGAAAAAATAGATTTCTGTTAGGACATATGATTTCAATAACTTCCTTTGTTCTTTTTTTCTATATTGAAAATAAATTAATTCAATATCTATTAATGCTAAAGAACAGACTAAACCATAGAAGAAACTTCAGCATATGCTTCTCTTAATTTGCTTTCTATGTGAAATTGGCTGTCTAATCCGTGTTTTGAGAAAACTAACCTTCTTAACTTAATTATTCTATTGTCATCAAAATAAGCAGGAATGTGTTTTTCACCAACCTTTTCAAACATTTCCTTAATTTTATCCGGCAGCTGATCATGAAGCACACCAGCATTGCAGAATATCATTTTTGGACTATGTTCATGAAGCCTGTCAGGAATATAAACTGCCTTTTCTGAATCTTTATCAGGTCTTCTTTTCGGAACTTGATAAGGCCTAATAACCTTCTTTTCCTCTCTTTCTTCCCTTATTATTAAATCCATCCCAGCTGTATTCCAGAACTCAAACGAATAAGGCCTTAAATGATCTCTGGTTCCTATTATCAAACTTCTGTAATGCTCTATTTCTCTTTCTTTTCTTTTCCTAAACTCTTCATTTCTTTCTGGCCATTCAATAGTCGGCATATCTAAAGCAAGATTGATTAAAAGCATCTCATTCAAATAACCTGTGTGAGCATCAGGATATCTTGCGCCTTTACCTTCTCCTTTTCTCTTCTTAAGGTGTGTTGTTCCGTCAACAATAATTATATCTGGTTGTTCATTCATAATATCTCCAGATAAAGTCTTGAACAAATTTGGACTATTATACAAAGGATTATTGTGGCATCCTGTCGATGGAACTTTTATTCCGTAAACAACTTCTAAACGATCACTATGCATAATATCTTCTTTCATTGCCAAAACAGGAACGACACCATAACTCATGTTTGGAATGAGAATGGTTTTCAAAGATTTACTTCCCGTATTAAAAGCAGCTTCTGTAATAAAATTGCTAAGAAGCATTGCTTCATACGCAACTGCATATATTTCTGCATTTCCTAACTCAATTAAAAATTCTGGATCATCTTCGGAAAAAGTTTTATCAGTTATTACTGTAGAAGATAATTTTACGTATTCATCCTCAGTTCTCTTATCTATTATTGAAATATTATCAGCAGATTCTACCAAATTCAAGAAAGATAAGTATTCAAGATCTTTATGAAGCTGGTTATTTCCATCAAATCCTCCTTGTTTTATCGAAGCAATTGTTTTCTCCCATTCTTCAATTGTTTCTTCCACATTATCAGATTCAGAAAGCCTCAGCATTAATGCAGAACTGAAATATCCTCCAGTAAATTCCATTAATTTAAGCATTTTTTCATGATCATGTTTTATTGGCTTCTTATCGAGATATGTTCTGAAGGAGTAAATGTTAGTAAACACCTCAGACTTATCATGAAACAAGACACTTAGAGAATTATAAATCTCATTAATACCATTACCTTCTTCTAGAGCAACATCAAATGATCTACGCATTAAATCTTCGAGAAAATCTGCTCTTTTCAAATCACGAATATTTTTTTCATGATAGGGATAATATAAGAAACCAATCATTTCAGCAAAAAATTGTTTTCTCTCTTCCATATTTTCAAGTAATGTAAGGGAATGTAGTATGTTGTCTACATTTTCCTCTTCTATGAAATCTGAAAGGAAACTGTTTTTTTCTTGATAATCTGATAATTCAGTGTATGAGTTTATCTGAAATACATCACAAATAGTACATAGATTTGACTGCATTTTGGAAGAAGAAAATTTTAGAAGCGATAGAAGCTTATCACTAACTTTGAGATTTTCCTGATTTTCATAAAACGCCTCTAAATCGTCTGTTTTTTCACTAAAGTAATCAAAAAGCCCTGGCGAAATATTGATTAATATTGTTGACGGGAAGTTCGAAGCGAAAAAATCTGTATATTTATCTATTGTATCGAGCTCAAAATTCTTTATTATTTTTTCATGGGCTTCTTCGCTCAAAATCCTAAAAGGATAATCTATAAGTTCATAATCTGATTCAAGATCGCTTCGTTTATAGTTTCTATTAGATTCTCCATCCATATTTATGACAGTTATTCCTTCACAATAATTATTTCTAAAAGTGTTCTTGAATTTACTTAAAATATCCCTGTCCTTTCTCGGACGGATCTTCTCATAATATGATGATATCTCTTGAAAATTATCAAAGATCTTAGAATAAAGTTGTGCAAGAAACTCAGTGTACTTTTCAAATGAATCAAGTTTTAGATGGTATATTGCCGATTTAACATAACCCGGATCAAATTTTACAATGTGATTTATTAGCAAAAAATTAGATGGATTTCCGAATTTATCCAATTCATTTTCAAAGTCATCACCAAAAGCCAGAGTAAGCGTGTCAAGATTAATGCTTAAGCTATCATCAACCCCCAGTCCTCCTTTTTCCCTAACCATTGGTTTGACTGTCTGAAATAAATGCTGTCCCCTTCTATTTTCATTTCTCCAAAATTCAAAATATTTTGAAGTAAAATAATTGTTTATTTCCTTAGCATTATGCGAATGGTGTGCCTTATTATGCATACCTATTAGCTCTTCATTGGATAAAAGCTCTTCAGGAATCATACTAATCCATAAATTAGTATAAAAATTCATGAAGAAATTTGCAAGAATAAAATTTTTTTCATCATCCCTTTCTAAATGTCTATCAATAATATCATTCAATCCTTTATCTCCACAAACTATCTTTTGAATCTTTTCAACATTAATTCCTTCAGACATCCCTTTTTGAATTTCTTCGACCACCCCTTCTGAAAGCAAATATGCTATTCCTTCATCCAATAATTCCACCAGTTTTCTTTTAAATTCAATTCTTTTTCCTACAATCTCTTTGTTGCGTTCATATTCAACTAATTCAGTAGAAAACTTTGGCAAAGGAACCTTGTGAAGTGATTCGGGATGCATAGCAACTTGTATTTCACGAAGATTCGTTATATGATCAATTCCTGAAACTAAATCTTCATAATTATCCAAACGGCAATAAAAATTAATCAACTCAGATTGAAGACAATACTTGAAGTCAAGATATTCTACCTCTTTTTTATCCATGTCTCTAAAAATAAAGCTTTTAATTATTTGATCAGCTTCTAGATTTGATATTGGATTCTTCACAATGAATTCTTGCAGTTCAGGATGATCAATACCAACTATTGATTTCATACTCTCTTCATTATCATAAGATTGAAACAGTTTCTCCCAAAACTCTCCAGAAAAATAATTTTTGAATCTCATTATTCTTTCTAAGACATCATTTCTAAGAAGATCAGAATAACGATATTCGTGATATTCATCAGCAAATGGAGATTTTTCTATCATTTCATCAAATAGACCAAGAAGAATACTATCTAATCCCCTCATTTCTTTGTTTTCATCAAAATCCATGTTTCTGGCTGTTAAGAATTCTAAACAATATATAAAATTACTTCTCGAAAGTGAATAATTAATTATTTTCTATATAGAAATAGTTTATTTAATATACTACAAGAACACCAACTGAAAGATGTGTGGGATAGGAGGTTTCAATTGGGAAGACAGAAAGCTAGGCAAAGCCATGAATGAAGCATTAGCACATAGAGGCCCCGATGATGATGGCATCTTTGTAGACAAAGGACTCACATTAGCCCACAGAAGACTCTCTATTCTTGATCTAAGAAGAAAAGCCAAGCAGCCAATGACTGACAAAAAAGGAAACTACATCATCTTCAATGGAGAAATCTACAACTTCAAAGATATTAGAGAAGAAATTATTAAGGAACAAAAGAAAAGAAGAATCAAATATGAATTCTTCTCAGGCACTGACACTGAAGTTATCTTGAGAGCTTATGCGCTCTGGGGTGTTGATTGCCTCAAAAAATTCAACGGTATGTTTGCATTTTGTATTTATGACAGCAAGAAAAAGACATTGTTCCTTGCAAGAGACCGATTAGGTATTAAGCCTCTACACTATTACGCTTCTAAAGAAGTATTTATCTTCTCATCAGAGATCAAGGGAGTTCTCGAACACAGTATCAAGAGAAAGGTCTGTGAGCCTGCACTTCAAGAATATCTTCGCTATGGATTCGTCTTGGGAGAACATACGATGTTTGCTAACATCAAAAAACTTATGCCAGGACATTATCTGCTCTATGATATGAAAAAGAAAAAACTTTCAACAAAAAAATATTGGAAAGCTGATTTTACCAAAAAAAATGATTGGCCTGAACACGCAGTTACTAGAAACATCAAGCGCTTGCTTTATACCTCTGTAAAAAGAAGATTGATTGCTGATGTTCCTGTAGGTGCATTCCTCTCAGGAGGTGTTGATTCAAGCATTATCGTATCAGAAATTGCAAAACACAAGGACAATCTGCATACTTTTTCTGTTGACTTTGACTGTAAAGGATTTAGCGAAGCTTCTTTCGCAGGAATTGTTGCTGAACAATTCAGAACGCAACATCATGCAGTGCAATTTGATGCTGAAAAAGTGCTCAAAAGTATCGAGACACTTTCCTATCACTTTGATGAGCCTTTCGCAGACAGCTCACTTATACCTATGTATTTCGTTAGTGGAGTTGCGAGGAAACATGTCAAGGTCTGTCTTTCAGGTGATGGAGGTGATGAAAATTTCGGGGGTTATGATAGATACAAATGGATGAAAATACTCGCATTGCAGAAAAAAGTCCCTGAAAAGATGAACGATTTCATCATCAAAATTATCGATAATATAAACGCGTTAAAAAAAACACACCTTCTTACAAAAGGCAATCAATTGCTCAAACTCCATAATAAGCCCTCATCTGAAATATACGAACATATCATGAGAGCAGAACTTTCAAGGGAAGAACCTCAAAACACAACTTATGACAATCACTTCATCCACGATAATCTTATTGATAATGTCACGAGTGCAGATCTTCAAGTATATCTTCCTGATGACATCCTCACAAAAATTGATCGCGCTTCTATGGCCGTATCTTTAGAAGCAAGAGTTCCTTTCCTTGATCATAAGCTTGTAGATTTTATGAACACTGTTTCTGCAGACTTAAAGGTGAAGCAATTTACGACGAAATATTTACTAAAGAAAGCGTATAAAGATATCCTTCCGAAAAAAATATTGTTCAGAAAAAAACAAGGGTTTGGCGTTCCGCTAAAACATTACTTCAGAGATGGACTAAAAGCATTTATTCACGGGCAACTTGCAGACAGAGATTTTCTTAAGCAAGGATGGGTTGAAAAACACTATGTCGATAAATTATTAAAAAATCATTCTGCAAAAACCAACGATCATTCTCCTACGTTATATCAATTACTACAGTTAAAACGCTGGAAAGAAACGTGGTTGACTTAGTCATTGAACTTTACTTACTATGACTATTACTATCAATATAAATCTTGTCAGAATTGCATTTTGGACAATGTGTTAGTGAAAATTTTCCATCTCTTTCATCTACTGTAAATTGATGGCCACAATCATTACATTTCACATCCCATTGCTTGATAACACCGTCGCCTTTGCCATGTACCTTACTGTATTTTTGAAGTATATCAAGCGTTTGATTGGTGTATTCTTCTTTCGAAATAGTACCAGCAAGAAAATCTTCGCCAAGTTTGTGGATGAGCCTCAACGTATGATAAACAATATCGGTTTGCGTGATAATCCCCGCTAATTTATTGTCATCAATAACAGGCATTTTCTTAATAGCTTGCTGCTTCATCACATCAGCGAGCTTGAACACATCTTCTTCAGAACCAGAATAAATAATTTGTCTTGTCATAATCTTCGAAATCGGCTGTGTGTTCTTCAGGTCTGAGGCGATGCATCTCCAAGTCATATCGCGCTCTGTAACAATACCCACAGGAAATCTGCTTTTAGTGATTATTAAACAACTGATCTGGTGAGCTTTCATAAGCTTAGCAGCATCAATAATAGGTATATCTGTAGAACAAGTGATAACATCACGGATCATGATCTCTTTAACTGGTATCATATGATAATAGCTTACGAGAAGAAGTTTATAAATATTTTCTTAAACCCGTTACTCTTAATAAATCAAAACATTTAAATAGATAACACCGTATCTTCCTCGGTATAATATCTCAAGGGTGGTATTTTTGGAAAAGAAGAATGAAAATCAAGCAAAAAAGCGTTCTAGAAAAAAAGTGAAAAGAAAGCGCAAAGTCTTAAAGAAAATAGTGAAGAAAAAAGAAGCACCACAAAAAAGTTCCAATGCTGGAACATGGATTGTGATTGCTTTGATTGTGGTTGCTGTAGCGATCTATCTGATGCTAACAATTCCTAAAGAGGAATTAGTACAAGAAGGAGATTTGCTCATAGCAGAAGTTAACAAAGAAAAAATCTACCTATCACAGATCAATACTGACTTCGAAAGAATTCCACAAATGGTCAGAGGTCAATTGACTAAAGAAGATGTACTTAATCAAACAATAGGGCGAATATTGATTCTTTCCTACGGTGCTGAGCAAGACATTACTGTAGCTGATGAAGAAGTCGAAGCGATGTTCAACGATATCAAACTGATGTATGATTTTGATGACGATCAGCTCGATCAAATTCTTTCATTTCAGAACATTACAAAGGATGAGTACTTAGATATTATTAGAGAAGAAGTATTACTGAATAAGATCCTTAATCTCAGCGTAATAGAAACTGTAGAAGTAACTGATGAGGATGCTCTAGGATACTATGAAGACAATGCTCTTGTATTCAACGCTGCAGAAGGCCAAATCAGAGGTAAAAGAATCATTGTAGAGACTGAAGAAGAAGCAGCGGAAGTGATCCGAAGACTTGATCTTGGAGGAGATTTTGCTGATCTCGCATCAGAGGTAAGCATAGGTCCTTTTGCTGACAAAGGAGGAGAAATGGGCTTCTTCAACGAATTAGCAGTCTATCCTGAGGTTGCTGAAGCTGCGTTCGAGTTGGAAGTAGATGAATATACTGCTCCAATTGAAACTCAGTTTGGCTACCATATCATCTTAAGAGAGAGTGATGATGTTCCTTTTGAAATGGTCGAAGAAGATATCAGAAACAAACTTTTAGTCGAAAGAGGAAGAATCAAATTTCAGGAATTCATGGATGAGTTAAGAATAAATGCAGAAATCATTTATCACAATAACATCCCTGAAGAAACAGGTGATGCTATTGAAGACTTAGTTCCTTCTGTTGGTATTCAAACCGAAGAACCTGAGATGGAAATCGAAGTGATGGAACCTGAAATTGTAGTGCCTGAACCTACAGAGCCTGCTCCTCAAGAGATGCCTGATGACCTCGTAGAAGAAGAAATTGTCGTGGAGGAAGAAGTCATAGAAGCGCCTTTAGGTGATGACCTCGCATCATGCCTAACTAACGCTGGCTTTGTATTATATGGTGCTGATTGGAGTGCTGAAATACAGAGATTGCAAGAAGCTTTGGGTGATGACTTCGCTAATCTTGATTATAAAAATTGTGATGAGAACAGAAACTACTGTAGAGATGCTGGCGTCATCCGTTATGGAACTTTCGTTTTTGAAGGAGAGAAATACTACAGTTATGATCTTGCGGACCTTGCAGCTCTCGCAGGCTGCTAATCTTTTTATTTTATTATTTCTTTAATTAATAATACAACAGAAGAACTTCTAAATCTTCTTTACTGTGCTCTCCCATTTGCCAATTGAGCTCAGCATTTTTCTTGAGGCCTTCAATCACTACACCAGTAACACGAGATATTCTACTCAGTGTAGTCGCTTGTGGTACTTTCAATCCCATTATTGCTCCTTCCCATTGCTCTGCTCCTTTTTCCTGAAGTTTCTTTCTTAGTTCAGCAGAATTCGTTGCCTCTATTTTAACAATATTCAGTTGTTTTCCTTTCATCCATCTTGCAATATCAAAGATGCCGCAGTCAATCATCTTTCCTCCAGCAAAAATACTAAGCCATTCATGAAATTCATTCGACTTAATAAGACTATTATAGTTATCCAGATTTTCTTTGATACTATGTTTGACTAATCCATTAATTTCAGGAAGCATATATGTGGTACGTATATCTTGTATAAAAGGTTTTTGTTAGTCGATACTCTGTAGAAATGCTTTTTAAATTGTATTCTCACAGACAGTACTGCCTAGCGTAGTTCTCGAAAATAAACTCTGATTATGCGTGAAAATCGTATCGAAT
>JANQNG010000026.1 GCA_028279685.1 Candidatus Nanoarchaeia archaeon
AATCATACTGCTATCAAGATTTGAAATACGAAGACTACAATGAGATTCTGTCTTATCTTGCGGGAGAGTTTACAAGGCTTGAAGACAGATACATCTTTGCAAAGATATGGAGAAAAGAAGGAAAGCTAGGTAGAAGAGGCAAGTTAGGAAGAGTAATTTACATGACAAATGTGGGAACAATACCAGATCAATCATTTGTAACAGTCAAGGTAGGTACACAAATTATTGGAAAGATAGATGAAGGTTTTTTAGAAAAGTTAAAACCAGGAGATGTGTTTGTTTTAGGAGGAGAGACGTACAGGTTTAGGTTTTCAAGAGGTATGGTTGCGCAAGTGGATACCTCAGTTAATAGACCACCTACTGTGCCTAGGTGGGTTTCTGAAATGCTTCCTCTCAGTTTTGATTTAGCAAATTCAATAGGGGCATTCAGGAGGTTAATGTTGCAGAAATTTACATCAGGTAAAAAGAAAAAAGATATTTTGAAATTCATAAATGAGCATTTATACGTTGATTCTAAAGCAGCTAATTCGATATATGAATATTTTGCAGAGCAGTACAATTATTCTAAAAAAATTCCGAACAATAAAATGATATTGGTTGAGACGTATGATGATGGGGATGATAAAAAAGTAATATTCCATACATTGTTTGGTAGGAGGGTGAATGATTGTTTATCTCGTGCAGTTGCGTTTGCGATTTCTCGTTTGGAACATAGAGATGTAGAGATAGGAATGAATGATAATGGATTCTTTATTGCAGGTGGAAAAAAGCAGCCAAATGTGATGAAGGCATTTACGATTTTGAGATCTGATAAAATTGAAGATGTGATGAGGGTAGCAATAGATGGAAGTGAAGTGTTCAAGAGGCGTTTTAGGAACTGTGCAGTACGTTCACTAATGATTTTGCGTAATTATATGGGCAGACAGAAGAGAGTTGGTAGACAGCAGGTTAGTTCAAATATTCTAATGAATGCTCTGAAGAGGATTTCAAATGAGTTTTCAATTCTTAAGGAGGCTCGTCGTGAGGTGTTGGAAGATCTTATGGATGTGGAGAATACAGCTAAAGTACTGAAAGAGATAGAACAGAGAAAGATAAGGATAGAGACAATATATACAACCGTTCCGACACCTTTTAGTTTTAATTTAGCAATGCAGGGTTATATGGATATAATGAAAATAGAAGATAAAATGGCATTTTTGAAGAGAATGCATGAGATGGTATTAGCGAAGATTTCTCTGCGTAAAGAT
>JANQNG010000040.1 GCA_028279685.1 Candidatus Nanoarchaeia archaeon
CTTCTTTGAGAATACTGCAACAGGAAGCCAATCATCAGCAAGTGGTTCTCGACGATACTGGTTAAGAATTTCTTTAATCTCTTCTGTGTGTTCTAAAGCATGTTTAATTTCTTTGGCATACCTTGCTTTTTGATATTCTTGTGATTGATAGATAAACTCTGGATGGATGTCTACTTGCGTGACATCTTCTTCGACAGCAATTTCGTTATGTCTAGCGTAACTGTCAGTTTCATCATACGGATCGGGAACATCAACAATTGATTTACGTAATTCTTTCTTTAACATATCTTGCTTGGGCATGTTTTTAGGAACTTTCCGAAACACATCATAATCATCCCATGAGTAAATAAAACGCACTTTCTTACCACGTTTTTCAAGTGCTCTGCGTACTAAATCTACCGTAATAATTTCCCGGAAGTTACCGATGTGAATTGTTCCGGAAGGAGTAATCCCTGCAGCTACTGTGTATGTAGGTTTATCACCTTTCTCACGGATAATCTTCTCTGCTGCGACATCAGTCCAGTGTACGAATTTCTTTTCTGCCATGAACAACAACTAAAAATAGTATTTATATAAAGATTTCCTCGTGAAGGAGTATCTTGTAGTTTTGAGAAGAGGTAAACAAACAAGAGGTTATTCAAGAATTTCTGCAATATGTTCTTCAGCTTCGATAATCTCTCTTAATTCATGTTCTTGAAAGATCGCAATGTTTCGAAACCGTTTCATTTCTTCCACTTCATCATGCAATCCTGTTAAAACCATTCCATATGCCGTATCACTCACTTTAGATAACCATTTTTCAGGCTCACCTTCGATTGTCTGTTCCATATCATTGGCATCGCTTTCAACATAATTCAAAAGCTGTTCAAATTTTCTAAATAAATCTTCAACTTGATCTGCCCACCCCAATACTTCAGACATATGAGATTGATGCAGTCTACGCAGATATTTTTCTGTTTTATGGTTATCAATAAGCTTCTTTAACGAATCAACATAATCACGTATTTTGGCAACAATTTTCCTTGCCGCTGTTTTATCATCTTCAGAGTCCAAAGTTTTAGGAACATCTTTAAGCAAAATTATCAAATTATCAATTAATACAAAAGTGTGTTTCATAGCACAGAAAGGTAGGAAGAATTATATAAAAATTATGTTTCTTAGAGTTTAGGACTATATTTGAATATAGTAGATTACTATTGCAAATGGAGGTAATAAGATGGTCGTTGATAAAT
>JANQNG010000071.1 GCA_028279685.1 Candidatus Nanoarchaeia archaeon
AGGTGGCATATGATCACCATCGTCTGGAGGTGGGGGCATATGGTTGTCCATAGGTGGAGGTGGCATATGATCACCATCGTCTGGAGGTGGAGGCATATGGTTGTCCATAGGTGGAGGTGGCATATGATCACCATCGTCTGGAGGTGGAGGCATATGGTTGTCCATAGGTGGAGGTGGTATATGATCACCATCGTCTGGAGGTGGAGGCATATGGTGGCCATCTTGTGTAGGAGGGAAATGATCTGGTCCATGGCCATATTTTCTATTGCATTCTTCATGACAACTATGCTCATCTCCACTATCCATACATTTTTCATGACACTCCCATTCTTCTCGTGGTGGAGGCATCATTCCAGCGGCTTTGTCACAATCTGCATGGCAATCATAATCTCCTTTGTCACCGCATTTTTCATGACAGTCCATTTGTTCTTTTGAAGGCTCATAGTGCGCTCCTGGTCCTGGTGGTGGCATTGCCTGTCCACTGCCACTTCCATATTGAGATGTTCCACTTTGTCCATTAGATGATCCAGTCTGCTGTTGGCTTCCTGATTCAGGAAGTTTGCCAAACATTTCATCACAAGCATCATGACATTGTTGGTCTCTACAAGATTTATGACACATTTGTGATTTTAATGGGTCATCCTTTCTTTCTTCTTGTTTTTTAGCTTCCACTGTTGGTGCAGCAGGAGCTGGAGCAAATTTACTCTGACAATAGGTGAGGCAGGACTGCGCTTTTCGTGCAGTTTTACATTTGTCATAACAAGCCATTTCTTCCTCACTTACTTCATCACCAAGGCACATATCAACAATACCGTTGCCAGATACGTCTAAAGTTTCTTCGTCAGGCTCACATACAACACCTTTATATTGCATATTAATTTCGCAATCATCTGGCTTATCGTCTCCATTTGTATCCACTTCAAAAAAGTTACTGCGGCAGCCTTTAAATCCATTTAATTCTCTTTCAGGGAGTCTATAGTTATCTCGGTTCATATCTCTATTTGGATAGCGATCATCTCTATAATTGTCTCTGTTGTTGTCCATACTTTTTTCATATGTATCAACGCGTCTACCATCGTCATAGCTGTGATAATTTCCACCAAACATATCTTCGCAGGCATTATTACATTCTTTTCCACTGTTTGTCTTTTTGCATGATTCATAGCATTTTTTTAACTTTTCACTTTCGCCGCCGCGTCTGTCATCATTGTTATCTCTGTAGCCTCTTGGTTCGGGACCCCTTCTGTCATCCCATCTTTCATCATAGCCATTTCTATGATCCCCTGGTTCAGGACCTCTTTTGTCATCCCATCTTTCATCATAGCCATCTCTATGATCCATTGTGTCGGGTCCGCGCCTGTCATTGAAATGTTTATCATCTTCCCAATTTTGACGCGGACCCATTTCTGGTGGCTGTCTGTGCATTTCGTCAATCATTCTCGCAATATTTTCACGATATTTCTCAAATTCTGAGTCTATTCTACGTATAATTCTGTCAAAAGAATGAGGCTTTGCATCTTTAAGCTTACGCTGCCCATCCTCTAAAAGTCTATTAAGTGTTTTTACTAAATCTTTTATCTGAGTCACGTCAAAGCCTTCGTCTTGCATGCGTTCAATGTCACCTTTAAAATGTTGAAGTTCGTTATTTTTATGACAAACCCAACCAACAAGGCCAATTTTGCTCCATAATGGTCCCCATCCCCGTTCAAATGAGTCTCTAGAATGTTCAAATGATCGTCGATCTTCAATTTCTTTTAATTTTCGATACTCATAAATTATGTCTTTAGCAAAATTTGTTATATCTTCTACATCACAACCGTCTTCTTTAAATCGATCAAGTTCATCTTTAAGGCGTTCGATTTCCTCATCTTTATGCCTAAACCATTCTTGATTCATAATTTTGAACTCAATGTCTTCGAAGGAACGTTCAAGTTGTTCCATGTCCTTGTGTCTACGTCTAGGGTTACTTGAAGAAAGTTCTTTTAATTGGTTCTCAATCTTGTCAAGATCTTTATTGACTCCAAGATCTAAACCATTGTCAGCCATAATTTCAGCTTGATATCGAAGGTCTTCAATACGGTTGTAAATGTGAGATGTTCGCTGTTTAAAGAAAAGTCGTTCTCTGAAGCTGTCAAGTTGTCTCCAGTATT
The DNA here is from genome assembly GCA_028279685.1 of Candidatus Nanoarchaeia archaeon. Lineage (GTDB taxonomy): Archaea > Nanobdellota > Nanobdellia > Woesearchaeales > SKIA01 > JANQNG01. The sequence goes on from JANQNG010000071.1 coordinate 2,151, forward strand.
TGTCAACAACTCTATGATCAAATCCACGTTTTGACTCTTTAATACGTTTTTGTAAAGAATAATATTCTTTTACAATTTCTCTATACTCCCTAGTTTCTTCACTTATGTCAATATCATCATATCGAAGATCTTCCATAACATTTTTGATATCTTCTAAATTATGTTCCATATCTCTAAACATTCGCTGCATTTCTAATTGTTGGAGGAATGTATGTTCAAATTCATCAATGACACGATGGAATTCATGGAATTTACGCTCAGCTCGTCGATCTTTGCTCTTTTTAACTTGTCTAATTATAAGCTTATATTCATATTCAAGTTCGTCAATTTTTTGCAATCCCATTTCTCTTGAATCATCGTCAATATCCATATCGTCAAGACGATAGCGCATATTTTGAAAACGCTCTGTAATATGGACAGTTTGCATATACAGATTTCGTTCCATGTCTAATGCTTCAATTTCACGCTCAAGAGAACGGAATGCACGGTCCACAGCTCGTGGGCTCTGGTCAACAAGTGTTGATTCAATATTTTCAAGTTTTTCTACAAGCTCTTTTTGTCTTTTTAGAAGGGGTGACATATCTACATCTTCATCCATATATAGCATATCTTCTCCCATTCTGTCAAGCCATTCTTTAATTCCATTGACTCTTTCACTGATATGGGCCATATTTTCAATATTGTCGAGCTTTTTATGCATCTGTCTTACAAAATTTCGCACAGCACGGCCAGAGTTTATTTTTTCAGAAGTAATGATTTCAACAATACTTTTTTCTAGTTTTTCCAGTTCAATTTCAAGGTAGTCAGGAATTTGTCCCATTCCTTCTATAAAATGTTCTCTAACCATTTTTATTCTGGCTTGAATTCCAAATAATTCTCCTGCAATCTCAATTCGTTTTCTCTTTCTTTCAAGAGAATCAATCATTTTATTGAGCTTGAAAAATTCTCCAGAATCAATAGCATCTTCTGCTTCATCAAGACTTGCTTTGAAATCATCAACGATTGCCATAAGTGAATCAGGAATCTCGATACCTTCATAGAACGCTTCTTCAATATGAGTATCTATTTCACCATTAAATTCATGAAGCCAGTGAAGTCGTTCTCTAATCTCTTCAATATTATACATATCCTTAATTTTTCGTCTGGTTTTCTTGAGAAGAATATCACATTTTCTAATGGAGCCTTTCTGCTTTGAATCAAGGGATTTATATACCCCAAGGCAAATAATTACTTTTTTAAGCTCCTTTTTCACTAAAGAAATGACAATTTCAGGCATATTACGTGAAATTAACTCTTCTTCAAAATCAGACGTTTCTTTTTCAAGTTTCACAGCATCTAAGTACTGACAAACAGATTCATATGCATCTTTGACTTTACGGACAGCAACTCTGACATTACCGCCCTCTTCAATTTTCTTTTCAAGTTCAACTAATTCTTCTTTTTTATCCTCAATATATGTGCCTAATGTATCACGTTCAGAATCATCAAGATCAAAACTAATTATAAGTAACTCTTCAAGCTTATCTTCTAAATCAGCTTTTTTTGAGTAAAAAGAGAAATACTCATCTTCTTCACTAAGCTGTTCATAAAAACTGTCGAACAAATCAAAAATATCTGATTCATCGCCTTCTTCAATAGAGTTGAAACGCTCCATAAGTTTGTTAAACGTATCAGCAATATCGTCTTCTTCTGATTCTTTATCATATTGTTTATATATATCATCTGAATCGTCGAGAAGTTCCATAACAGAAAAGACTTCAACCTCTGCTTTGACACTATCAAGTTTTTCTACAACTGCTCCGATATCATCGTCATTGTCTTTTATAGTATCTCTAATAGAATCAATTTCTTTTAATTTTTTCTCTTTATCTTCTACAGAAATTTTTTCATTTGAAAGGACATCTAATTTAACTTTGGAAAGCTCTGCAAAGACATCTTCTCCTTCAACTTCTTTATCGTCTTTTTCTTTTAATGATTTGACTTCTTCACCAACATATTTTATATCTCGTTGAAGATTTTTTAATTCAACAATATCTGCATTTTCATCATAAAGAATGTGATTAATATTGCTTTTTTGTTCCATTACTTTTCTTGTTGCTTCAATATATTCTGCTGAATTGGCAAGTGAGGCATCATTGTCTTTTGCTTCCTGAAGTTCTTTTTCAACTTCATCCAATGTAGCAGTAAGTTCAAGTCTTGTCACATCTTTTTTAAATGTTTTAATAACGCCTTCTTCTACATCTTCTCCTTGTTCAAGTTGATCTGCAGTGGTTTCAAGTGTTTCTAACAAATTGTTTAATTCTTCAACATTAGTGTCATTTTCTTCAAGTTCTAACTGTTCTAAAAGTAAGTTAGTATTTTGCATAAGCTCTGTGACAATCTCTTTATTTTCTTCTCTTCCTTCAATTGTTTCAAGCATACCTTTTGCAAAATTTAATTCTTTCCAATGATCATCAGTAATTTCTTCTTCTTGATTTAGTAAATTAAGCTTTTCAGTAATCTCTGTATCTATGTCAAATTTTTTAGCATCATTAAGTAAATCAACAACATTATCTTTGAAAAATCCAAGATTTTCCTCAGACTTTTCATTTTCAATTTCTTCTTTTATTATAAAACGGGTTTCTTTTAATTCTTCAATTTTCTCTGTGAGAATTTCAACATTTT
>JANQNG010000022.1 GCA_028279685.1 Candidatus Nanoarchaeia archaeon
CTTCTTGACCTTTTTCTTTTTCTTCACTTTTTTCTTAGCCTTCTTTTTGGCCTTCTTCTTTTTCTTAGCCTTCTTCTTGACCTTTTTCTTCTTTTTAGCTTTTTTCTTGGTCTTCTTTTTCTTCTTCACTTTCTTCTTTTTCTTAATCTTCTTCTTGACCTTTTTCTTTTTCTTCTTTACATTCTTCTTTTTCTTGGCTTTTTTCTTCGCTACTTTCTTCTTAATCTTTTTTCCTGTTATCTTTGATTCGATTTTTGTAGGGAGCACAATTTTCTCTTGAGGTTCTTTTTCTTTAATAAATTCATCCTCAACAATAGGCTTATCCTCTTCTTGAGGTTTATCTTCAACAATATACATAAACGTATTTCTTTTTCCCGTATTCTTGAATTTAATGATATTTGTTTTCCTTAACTTCTTCAATGACATCGTTACTGAACCTATAGAAACCCCTAATTGCTTGGAAATCTCTTTAGATGTATACCATCTATTCTTATTGGCCATTAAAAAATCGTATACTTCTTGCTGACCTATTGTAATCACCCCTAGTAGGTCATATCACTCGATAATCCCCCTCAACAACCTACCAACAGCTAGAAACTATTTAAACCTTTGTTTTTCAGTATAGTAAAAAGTATACTATCTTCGTTCTCCACATTCATAGCAAGAAAGAAGCCAGAATAAAGAAAACACCAACAATAATGGCCAGAAGCGAATATTGGCGATAATGAGGCCAATGAGGCATATCCTGGAAGAATTTGAGAATACCATCAAAAGGCGATTTTGTAGTTTTCATGGATTTTTAAAGAAAAAAATGTATTTAAATCTTCCTAAAGCAATCATTTATAAATCGAGAGAGCATATGCTCTCTGTAGAATTAATAACTAAAATGGAAACTATGCAATTTAAGGGTCTTGTTCTTGATGAGTTCCAGATAAAGGCCACACAATCAATAGAGAAGAATCATAGTGTTATTGTAAGTGCAGGTACAGGCACAGGAAAGACGCTGATTGCTGATTATCTGATCAACAAGTTCCTGAAACATGGAAAGCGCGTTATCTACACTGCTCCTATCAAGGCATTGAGTAATCAGAAATTCAAAGATTTCAAGGAAGATTTCGGCGAGGAAAATATTGGTATTATGACAGGTGATGTTGTTATCAATCCTAACGCTCCCATTCTGATTATGACCACTGAAATCTACAGAAACATGCTTCTCACTAAAGATCCTGTACTTCTCGAGATCAAATATGTTGTTTTCGACGAAATTCACTACATCAACGATATCGAACGAGGGACAGTATGGGAAGAGAGTATTATTTTCAGCCCAGCACATATGCGCTTCCTTTGCTTGAGTGCTACTATCCCTAATGCAAGAGATTTCGCAAAATGGATCGAAAGCATCAAACATCACACTGTCGATGTTGTTATGTATATGAAAAGAGCAGTCCCTTTGCAGCATCACCTCTATGATGTTGATGAAGGCATTACCATTATTGAACGTTTGAGACAACGATTGAAACAAGACCGATTTCCTGCCTATTATGAGATTGTACCTGGTAAGAAACGAAGGAAGCGACAAAGAATGCCACTACCTCATCATCTTGATGTGATCAAAGATATTTATGAAAAACACTGGACTCCTTGTGTATTTTTCTGCTTTGGCAGAAAAACATGCGAAACAAAAGCAGAAGAAGCTGCTAAAAAATACGATTTCACCAATGCAAAAGAGAAAACAACAATCATCAATATAATGAACAAGCATATCAAAAGAGAATTCTCATCAATCAAAAGTGTTATGCTTATCAAGAAGATTGTCTCAAAAGGTATTGGTGTTCATCATGCAGGTATGCTTCCTTTCCTTAAGAATGCCGTCGAGGAATTGTTTGGCAAAGGATTGCTTCGTTTTCTCTACGCAACAGAAACATTTGCAGTAGGAATTAATATGCCTGCAAAAAGCGTCTGCTTCAATACATTAGATAAATATGATGGCACCACCTTTAGACCATTGAACACCAAAGAATATTTCCAAATGGCAGGTCGCGCAGGACGAAGAGGTATCGACAGAGAAGGTCATTCTATTGTATTGATCGATCGCAACAGGGCAGATCTTTCACTAATAACAAGAATCACAAGCAAGGATGTCGAACCTATCATCTCGCAATTTAGATTATCTATCAACGGTGTATTGAGTATGTTAAAGAATCATTCAGATAGAGAAATAGAAGTAATTTTGAAAAGTAATTTCGATTATTATCTGAGAAAAAAAAGTCAAAAGCAAGTGAGAATCATGGCATCATATAACAATAAGCTAAAATTATTGAGAAAGAAAAAATACATCAAAGGTAAACATCTAACTGAAAAAGGAGCATTCGCATCTCACATCTATTCAAACGAATTGTTGATCACTGACCTCTGTTTTACTTTTCCAAACATATCACCTGAAGAACTTATCTTACTACTTGCTGCTATTGAATATGAACGCAGAGGAGATGATCGCTTTGTGATGAAACACACAAAATTATTTGAAAATGTGATGAAGAGATTATCCAATCAACCATATCTCTTAAAGAGTATAGGAAAACTCAAATTGAAGAAGCTTGCCTTTTTCGTTCAGACATTTCTTTATAACTATAATTTGAATAAGCTTCTTGATATATCGAGTTTCCAGGAAGGGGATATCATCAGAATATTCAGAAGGATTATAGATATGCTCAAACAAATAGAACATGCTTCTCAAGACTTTGCATTCAGACAGAAATGCCTAGAAGCAATACAACTTATTGACAAAGAGATTGTAAAAGTTGAGTTATGATTTCAAATCACAGAGATGCTCATATAAGCTCTTCATCAATAAGCATTTTCTTATGGTCAAATGCAAGTTCCATATTTTTCACTTCTTCAAAAGAAACCCACTTAGCCTCAAGAGCATCATCTCCTGCTTTAAGTTCTCCACCAATTACTCTACAAATATGTGGTAAGCATATCATTGTTTTTGTTGGATGCCTTCCTTTCTTATCATAGTACCTTCCAACAAATCTAACAACTTCAATATCTAGATTTGTTTCTTCTTTTGCTTCTCGAATAACTGTTTCTTTTATTTCCTCTCCCCATTCAACTTTTCCAGAAATAAACCCCCACATACCATGATATGCTTTTGATCCTCTTTTAATGAGAAGAACTTTTGTTTTATCTTCATTCAGAATAATAGCATCAATACCTATCCAAGGATGATCTTTTGAAGTCATATAGCATGAAAGTCGATATGTTATAAAAAAATATCTTATTTTATCTCGAACTGTCTGCTTGTCTTTCAGTATCAAGTTTTTTCTGAATAGCAGCACTCTGCGGACTCATCTGCGCAGCATTAGCAATCTCATCAGCTAATGCTTGAGAAATGTTTTTCTTCGAATTGAAGCTTTTTTGATAAGCGCTTTGTGCAAACAATCTGAGAACAATATCTATTCTCCGTTGAGGAGCGCATTCAACCGGCTTTGGATAACGCGCACCACCATACTCTACAGTGATAATCTCTTCGCGAGGAGCTGCATTCTCAATACCCTTCACCAAAATAGCAATAGGATTCTGCTTTGTTCTCCCTTCAATGATTTTCAACGCATCAAGCACAATGGTGTATGCTTTCGATGATTTACCAGTCATGTGTCCTGAAGATGCTTTATGCTTCTTCGCTTTATGCCCTGGAATCATTACTTTATTGATCAAACGCTCAACAATAAAAACTTTTGATTTGTGAAATCTGCTTCCTGCATATCGCGCACCTGTCTTCGGAACAATACGAGGATCAAGAGTCATATAACGCTGGAGTCCTTTGTCTTCAACAGTAATGCCTTCCGTATCCCATGTATTGAATGCGAGAACCTTAACCATTTTACTTCCTTGCCTTTTCTAGTTTACCTTTTCTTAGAGCATCTAATGACTGATCATTTACTTTGATAACCTGCCAACGTACGCCAGGAATGTCCCCTTTAGAACGGCCCATCTTGCCTCCTATACATTCAATCACAACCTCGTTGTGTTCATCAACAAGTTTTGTAGCACCGTCACCAGGAAGGAATGCTGTGACTTGCTTTCCATTCTTGACTAATTGTACTCTGACACATTTTCTCATGGCAGAATTTGGCTGTTTAGCCTCTAATTGAACTTTACTTAGCACAATTCCTGCAGCCTGAGAAGAACCTACTAAGGGATCTGATTTCTTCTTAAGATTAAAGAGCTTTTTCACGAACCACTTATTCTTCTTCTTGCTGACAGATCTACGCTTCTTAAGCTTCTGTGCAGCATTCAGGCCGTTTGCTTTATTTCCCATAACCCGGAGAATTAATCAGCTCTTTATAAATATTTAGGTTTATAACGTCTGTAGAAACGATACAGACAACACCACCCAGCGGAGCTATACATTTGCTTATCCAACACATATAATCGGACTGACCAAGCGAATTGCACATATTAGCGAAGCGTGGCGTTGTCTATTTCAAGGCCTTATGCTTCTCTGCAATGGCATCTGCCAAGGCGTCCAGCTTAGCAAGATCTTCTTCCTTGGGGATCCCTTTTACCACAACAGGCTCAAACAGCTCTGGATGAATATGACTCGTAGCTTGCTGAATACTTGGTACTAATTTCTGTCCTGACCATCCAAATGAGCCAAGTATTCCTAAGTATTTTGCTTTTGGTCTTACTGCATTGATAAAATGACAGGCATAGAGTATCTTAGGGTGTGGTTCTGCTAAGAACACTGAGCTCCCTATTACTAATGTTGCTGCATCAACAAGCTCTATGGCTAATTTTCCTACATCAAACTCAGTCAAATTGAATTCTTTAACAGGAACATCTCTTTTTGTCAAAGCTTCAATCAAATAGTTGACCATTTTTTTAATACTACCATGCATAGAGATGTAGACTATAATCACCTCATTCTTGTAATGATCTCCTGCCCAATCATTGTAAGCATCAAGAATAAATTTTGGTTTGTCATAGACAGGACCATGAGTAGTAGCAATCATTTCGATATCCATATTGCAAACAAGATCTAGATGTTTTTTGACAAAATTTCTGAAAGGCATCATAATCTCTGCATAATAGCGCTTTGCGGCGTCATAAACAAGCACCTCATCATGAACAAATAATTCATTTGTAGCAACATGAGATCCAAAAAAATCTCCACTGAAAAGTATTTTATCTTCGTGCAAATAGGTGAACATTGTTTCAGGCCAGTGTACCCAGGGCGCAAAAAGAAACTCCAATGTTTTATCTCCTAATGACAATGTTTCCTTATCTTGAATAACCATAAATTTTTCATCAGGAATCGCAAGTAATTCTATGAGAAATTCTTTACATTTTTGATTGGTAACTACTTTTGCCTCTGGGTAGAGTTCAAGTATTTTTGGCAGACTTCCTGAATGATCCTGTTCAGCATGATTAGCAATAACATAATCGATATGCTCAACAGCAAGATTCTGAAGATGTTGCAACAATACTTCTGTCATAGTCGGATCTACCGTATCAATAAGAGCAGTCTTTTCACTGCCTTTGATAAGGTATGCATTATAACTTGTACCATCAGGCAAAGGCGTCAATTCTTCGAAGAGTTTTCTGTCCCAATCAATAGCGCCAACAAAAAATATATTTGGCTTTATCTCTCCACTCATTTTTTCAAAAGCACATTAACATGCACCAAAAATCACCTCTAACAAAACTCTATATAACTTATTTAAAAAGTTAGTGATGTTTATTAAACTGTTAATTATCAACATATTTTCTATATCTTATGTAAAAAAAAGGGGGAACTGCTGTTAAGCCAATTCCAATAATTGGAAGCATACCTAGAAAGAATGACTTAAGAAATTCTCTTTTAAAAACAGGATACGTTTCATTCACCTTGATTTCCAGAGAATCCTTTTTTGTTTCCAAGAAATGTATTTCTTCATTAGATAAACAACATCCCAAATCATATTTATCAACCACATATCGAGCATCTTGAATAATCCAAGGATTATCCTCATTGCATGTATTATCATATTCTCCAAATATATATTTTATACCATGAAATTCATTAAGAGCCACATTGTAATCTTTAACCTC
>JANQNG010000030.1 GCA_028279685.1 Candidatus Nanoarchaeia archaeon
GATGGTTTTTATGAAATCTCTTTTTCAGATAATGGCCCTGGTGTCCCAGATAATATGAAGAAAAAAATCTTTCATCGAAGAGTTCGAGGGGAAGAAGCAGTTCATGGCTCAGGATTAGGTTTATCTATTGCCACAGAAATAGTTGAGCAATGTGGCGGCACAGTCTATGTAGAAGATGCAGTTGAAGGTGATTATACCAAAGGATCAAGCTTTATTGTGCGCCTACCTCTGTGGAAGGGAGATTAAGGGCAACCAATTTCTTTTATTGTCCAATCGCCTGAGAAGTCAATGTCAAACTCTTCGAAAAAATGTCGTGCCTCATTAAATTGTTCTTTGAAAATATTGTCTGAAGGATCTAGTGGATCAACCCTGGCTTTGAAATAAATATAGGTGGCATTATGCTCATAAAGATATAATTTTTTCATAAAGCGCGCCTCTGTTCCTTTGTGTATTGAGATATTACTTTCAGGAATATCCTTAATAATGGCGCTATACAAATTGGCGACAAGTTCAGAAGACAGCTCGCCATTATCAGTGTTGCTAATGACAATATCTTTTCCAACCCTTGAATGTTTCACACCTATTTCTTTGATTGCTCTAAGATAATAGCCTTGTAAGCGTTCATCTAATGATTTAAAATAAGAGGAATTGCAGGATACAGAGGGTTTAACTGCATTTTCAACATATTTTGACGTTAGTTCAAAACCAATGGTGATTGTTTCAGGTATCTTTTTATTTATATCATTATGTGGTGCTTTAGCGTTAAAATTGAGCGAATCGTCTTTATCGACCCAATCTAACTCATACTTTATTCTATCATATGAGGTATTATCAGTAACATAGCTTAAACTACATATGAAGCTGTTATCTTCATTATTAAAATTGTACAATCTCACGCTTACATTTTCATTTCTTGCAGTAATATAATAAGGTAACCCCTCTTTTTCCTGAGCCATACATTTCACAGCTGTCATTAGTTCTGCATAAAGGTCTTCAGCATAAATTTCCAAAATTCACACCTAACAGCTGAAGAAGGTAAGTTGATGTGTTTAAAAAACTTGTGGAATCATTTTTCAAAAAAAATGAAGAAACCACCTTTCATAATCTTTATGGCGACCGCAAAAATAGAAACGAACTATGTAATCTTTGTCAAAGACCCTGTAAATAATTCTATATTGGCCTACTTCAGCCACATAAAAAGAAGCTCGCCCTTTTAGATGACGCTTTTTTGGTTGATGAAGAATGTTTTTTATTTTTTTGACAATTCTTTCCTGAGTTGAAAAATCTAATTTTTGAAAAAATGTAATCCATTTCCTGTCAAACTCAATCCTGTACATAACTATGATTTGAGTAGCTTTGCATGCTCACCAAGTGCTTCCTCAGCTGTAAGAACTTTTCGCTTACCCTGAGCAATTTCCTTATCAATTCTATTGAGCTTGGCTGCAACAAGTGCTTCTTCATTAAAATGGGTTTCACCAAAATAGACAATGGAAAGCCTGATTGCCTCAGACAATGTATTGCAATATCCCATTTGTACCATATCTTCCAGTATCTCCTTAGTTTTTCCCCGAATTGTTACATTCATAATACATTCACCTGATGTATTAATTATGTATTATTTATGATTTATTTATGTTGTTATTTTGTATGTATTTTGAACATGTTTTTTTGTTAATAATAGTAAAATCTCTCTTTTGGACTATAAATGGATTTCTGACGTCAAGTGTATGTAACAATAATATTCATTTTGAAAACTAATTTTTGCAAGGAATAATTCAAAAAAAATAGAAAAGAAAAAAAGATAAGCGAAACGCTTACCACTCTAACTCTTTTGGGTCTGCTCTGCCTTTTCCTGTTGACTGGTCAAGCATGATACGCTGCTCAACCATAGCAACAAGGTGCTTGGAATCCTCAATAGTGTCCGGGTTCAATGAGATAGAGTCAATACCGCACTTGATTAAGAACTCCGTAAAGTCTGGGAAGAAGGACGGAGCCTGTCCACAGATACCTACTGTCTTGCCATCTTTGTGCGCAACTTTAATGAGGTGTTTGATTAATCGCTTAACAGCGAGGTCACGCTCATCAGAAACGTGCACAATTGTGTCTGAATCTCTGTCAAGACCAAGGGTAAGCATAAGCAGGTCGTTGCTGCCAATACTGTATCCATCTACGTACTCGTTGAACTGGTCAGCGAGGATAATGTTTGATGGAATCTCTGCCATAAGGATGAGCTTGAAGTCTGGGCCTCTGTAAAGTCCAACTTCTTCCATCATAGCTATGACTTTCTTACATTCTGTTACTGTGCGGCAGAATGGAATCATAACGTGTACGTTTTTCAGACCGTATTCTTCTCGAACCTTTTTGACTGCAGCAAGTTCAAGCATAAACGCTTCTTTGTATTTTGGATCATAGTATCGTGATGCGCCTCTCCATCCAAGGAGTGGTGCAGGTTCATTAGGTTCGAATTCGTCTCCTCCTTCAAGATCTCTGTATTCAGAACTCTTGAAGTCAGCAAGACGCAGAATGCATTCTCGTGGTGCAAATGCCTGTGCCATCTGTCGAATACCTTCTGAGAGTTTATCTACTATAACCTGTCCTTTACCCTGCTTGATAAGGTGGAGTGGATGTATTCCAATGTGTGTTGTCCAGATGAATTCTTCTCGCATAAGACCGATACCATCGCAAGGAAGACTAGAGTATTTCTCAGCCATATCAGGGATAGCAAGGTTCAACATAACTTTGGTTCCTGTTGGTGGGAACACTTTTGCTGTAACAGTAGCGCCGCCTTCTCCACTATCGGATTTTCCTTCTGCTTTGACTGCATCTTCAAGAACACCTTGATAGATAATACCGCTGCTTGCGTCAACAGTGATCATATCGCCAGTTTTGACAACATCAGTGATTCTATCGCCTTTGTTTCCTGTTCCGACAATACAAGGAATACCCATTTCACGTGATACAATTGCAGCGTGACAGGTTTTTCCACCAGAGTTTGTAACTATAGCTTTTGATTTTTTCATAACAGGTACCCAATCAGGATCTGTCATTTCTGTTACAAGAATAGAGCCTTCTTCAAAAGACGTAATTACGTTTTTCTTCCATTCTTTATCGAGTAGAGCAGCTTCTTTTGCTTTGCCTGCTTTTTCGAGTTTAAACATTTCTTTTTCTAAATCATCTTTTGGGAAAACCATTGCTTTACCATAGACAAGTCCAGGTGAAGCAGCCATACCTTTACAAATAACTTCTCTTTCTGATGTTGTATCCACACTAGCACCTCCTGCTGAAGCTTCTTCAGGTGCAGGTTTGCCTGACCATACTGTTTCTGGTCTAGCCTGTAAAATCCATAATTTGTTAGTTCTTTCATCAAGACCCCATTCAATATCCATTGGGCGTCCATAGTGTTTTTCAATATTTTTTGCATATCCTGCTAATTCAAGAATTTGTTTGTCTGTAAGTACCTGTGCTTTTGCCTTTTTAGACGGTACTTTAACCTCTTCTACTCCGCCTTTTTTCTTGCGAATAAGCATGACATCTTTTTCCATAATGTCTTTCTCTACAATTTTGCCAGATGCTTTTGAGACAAGATAGTTGTCAGGTGAGACTTTACCCTGTACTACATATTCACCAAGTCCATATGCAGCTTCGATATCAACGTGGTCACGTGTACCGTTACTTACATTTAAGGTGAACATTACACCAGCGGATTCTGAGAATACCATAAGTTGAACAACTGCAGAGAGGGCAACTTCAAGGTGGTCGAAACCATTCTGTATTCTGTAGTAGATAGCACGATCTGTGAAGAGTGATGAATAACACTCTAAAATTCTTGCAACAACTTCGTCCTCACCGAGAACGTTAAGATATGTTTCTTGCTGACCAGCAAAACTTGCATCAGGTAAATCTTCTGCAGTAGCACTGGATCGAACAGCAACAAAAGGCATATCTTTTGTTTTGAACTCTTTTTGGTATTTTTTAGTGAGTTCTCTGTAGTGCTTTTTGAAATCTTCTTCCAGTTCTTTAGGAAGTTTACATTTCTGGATCATTGTTCTTAATTCTTCGCCCACTTCCATAAGCATTACTGAATCTTCTGGATCAACCAGTTTTTTCAGAACTTTCTCAATCTTGCTGCGAAGTTTTGCTTTTTCTACAAACACATTGAATGCGTGTGCGGTTGTAGCATAACCGTATGGTACTGGCACTTTTGTCTGTGAAGTCATTTCACCAAGTGATGCAGACTTTCCGCC
>JANQNG010000073.1 GCA_028279685.1 Candidatus Nanoarchaeia archaeon
AGTAATGAGTTTGCACAGTTGTCTGAAATCGTCGCGACAAGCGCCACAATGGTTGAAGGTAGAATGCCGAATCTGGCAGCGCAAGACATAATTGAGCAGAAGAGAGGTGATTATAGCACTAGACACAAGTTATTTCTTCAGGAATTTGTCCATTTCTGTATGAAGAATAATATATTCTCTAAAAGTATGGTTAAAAAAATTAAAAGTGGAAAAGGAATGATTCAGGAAGCAGTACCTGAAGTATATAGGATGAAGACATATCATTTGAGGATGTTGGGAGCTAAAATGTACAATAGGATATTGCCCCATGCGAAAGTTCTTCGGCCATAAAACTTATATAATTGGGCATATGAATACTTTTTATGAAATTATGTGCAAGACTAGCTTGTTATCTTCAAGCATTTGAAAGCTTTGAGAAAGCAATGCAAGTAATAGATGAGCAGGGTTTTAAAGCGATAAACGTGCATAGTGAAGAGATAACGGAAGAGATGAAGAAACCTCTTAAGGAGAGTGGGAAAGAACTTAGCATGCATACATTCATGATTGATACAAACCTTGCAAGTACAAATGAAGGGATAAGAAAAGAGAGCATAAGGCAGTTAAGGGCTGAAATTGATTTATGTTCTGAGATTGGTTGCATGTATATAACTGTTCATGGAGGAAAATCAAGGAATAAATTTCATGAAGAAGAAGCATATCAGCAGTTAACGAAGACATTTGATGAAGTGATTCCGTATGCTATGAGTAAAAATGTACAGATTTCTTTGGAATATTTAGAAGATCAGCATAGGTTTATTGGTTATAATGCAGAAACAATGGAATACTTCTTAGAGAGATATCCGACATTACTTATGACATTAGACTTTGCACATGCAGCAATCAATCAGGCAGACCCTATTGCACTGTTTAGGAAGTTCAAGAATAGAATTAAGATCGTGCATTTATCAGGCCATCATCCTCAAAGGAGCCATGTTGAGGTTAGTTTGAGTGAGTCCGTTGTGGATCCTGCAGAATTCATCAGAGAAATTCTTAAATATGATGTTCTCATAGAGATAGAGAATAGGTTATATGAGAAGTTTCAAGAATCATATAATTACATTATGAACGTGGGGTAAAAATGAGATGTCCATTTTGTGGAAATGAGAATCACAAGGTTGTAGATAAGAGAGAAAGTGGTAGTGAGTCTATTAGAAGAAGAAGGGAGTGTTTGAAATGTGGAAAAAGGTTTACCACATTTGAAAGACTGGATCTTGGGCCTTTGTATGTTATTAAGAGAGATGAAACAAGACAGGAATTTAATAGGGAGAAGGTAAAGGCTGGAATTTTTCGAGCAATAGAGAAGAGATCAGTTAGTACAGAAAAAGTTGATGAGATTGTAGATAATATTGAGAATAAGATAAGAAGTACAGATGCTAATGAAATGTCAACAAAGAAGATAGGGGAAATGGTCATGAAGGCGCTGAATAAGATTGATAAGGTTGCATATATCAGATTTGCATCTGTGTACAAAGATTTTGAGGATGTTGATTCTTTTAAGGAAGAGATAGAGAAATTGTTGAATAGGAAGAAAGTTTAGAAGACTATTTCGATGCCTTCTTAAACAGTTTAGCATAGAACTCAAACAGCCGATATGTATCTGTAAAGAATGAGTGTAGACAAGTTCTCATTTTTGTTGTGATTTGTAGATCTTTTATTCCTACTCTAACAGTGTATCTAAGATGCTTCGCAAGAGCATTAAGCATAGAACTTAGCTTTTTTAAATGCTTCTTCTGTGCTCTAACGCCTTTGATATCAACATTACCAGACTTTAAAATTTGTACCGCTTCAATCTCTTCTTTCTTCAAATAGTCAGATATTTCATCCAACCATCCAAGATATCTTATGATCATCCCCCCATCTATTTGTTTGGATTTGGTATATGGACATATATATGTAGATTCAGGGAAATTTTTTTGAAGATCTGCAATGTACTTTCTGATTTTGGATATTTGATCTTCAAGCTTATGCTCTTTTACTATCAAGTCTTTTTCAAAATCAACAAGTTTATGAATTTCTCGAAGCTTTTTCTCTCTCGCTTCTTTTTCCTTTTCCATGCTTTCTTCATATTTCTTATAG
>JANQNG010000069.1 GCA_028279685.1 Candidatus Nanoarchaeia archaeon
CCAGCTAACTTTGCGAGGGTTTGAAATAACAATGCGCATCCTAGAAGAACCCTCTGCCTTGTCTGCATTCATGGACATCTACCAAAGCAAAAGCTACATTTGTAATAACGAAACTAACATAGACCAGAAAGATTACGAAATATTCATGGTATGCGGTGAATCTTCTTGACTTGAACACTTTGCAGACACACTTCTATTTAACAAACGTAATAGTTTGCTTCGAATATCAAATATTTTGCCATGTGTTTTGATTGCGACAAATAAATGGCAATAGATTTTTACAATAATACCAAGATGTCAAATGTGGTTTACGTAAATTAAACAGCTCTACTAGATGTAGATAGATAGGTTGTTCTGTCTAGGCTCACTTCTAATCATGAAACTTGAATATATAAGATTTAATGCGATATCTAGATAAGCGCGACGAAGTTCCTTATCAAGTTCGTTCAATGCTGGCCACAAAATGAAACAGTGAATACTCGCATATATCTGCAAGAATTGTTCAAGCGAAAAGGATTAGACGAGTGGATTAAGGTATAATGCTCATTTTCTTATCTGAGTTAAGATGCTCTTACTCATTTGGAATTTTATCCAAAATAGTTTATTATGTTAACAAGTTTTTTAATAACTTGATAGACAATCGGTCTTGGATCAAAAGAGGGCGCAAATGGCAGGCAGCGTGAACTGCAATCGCTGTTAAGAGAGTATATTCAGAATGAGATAGACTTGCTCGAATTGGCCGATGCTGAAAACAAATTGCTAGATGAGTTCGAAATGGTGGTGGCCTCCAATCGGAAATGCTTAATAGAGCACGAAGAATTGCAGAAAGATCAGGTTAGAAAGTGAATGTCTTTGTTTGCTAAATAATGTGAGCATGTTATTTATGTAGAAAGCTTTAGTGTAAGGAATAGAATACAAGCTGAAAACACAGTAATGAAAATTTATTATAAAATCAATTCATTGTCATATATAAAAGTAGCATAAATCGCAGTTTTTGATAAACTTGTTTCTTAGCGCATTCTCTAAAAGATTTGTTGCCTTATCTGTCTAGCTGCAATTTGAAAAGCTTAGTGGAAGGAAAGTTATGGGGCCAAAGGCAAATGATATAGAGAGTAGCATGGAAATCTCAGAACTGGCTTTGCTCAGAAAGAGAGTTTATACTCTACTTATTGAAAACAACCAGAAATCCGCGCACATATCAAAATTGGTCGATCAGATCGAAGATCTGGAGAAAACAGTCGCACAATTGAAAGCAACACCCAGATCCAGTGAGAATGTCAATGGCGATAAACTGAAACCCTCAAATTTTCTTGGCTCAAAGACCGATCTGCATGACCAAAATTGCAACCCTGA
>JANQNG010000080.1 GCA_028279685.1 Candidatus Nanoarchaeia archaeon
ATACAAGTTTATAAATTTTTGTTAATCCAAAGGAGAGTTCACACAATATAATCTAATAAATTCAGGTTTTTGCTTAAAACAATTAGAAGAAAGAAATTACTTATTATTCCTTATTCAAATAATCTTCAATAAACTGAGCAGCCTCTTCTACATCCCACATATTCGGCGCAAAAAATACTTCGGCAAATAAATGATGTTCCACTTTCTTAACAAGTTCTTGAGAAGGTTCACTAGGTTTGGAATAAACATTATGAATAATAATAGGCATTTGCTTATTAACACCTTTTCTAATCTCTTTAATAAAACATTCCGCAAATCCCCACATATCTGAGGAGATTTTCCCTCCATAAAATTGCTTAAATTTCTCAGGAACGAACTCTGCTGATTCCGAACTTGGAAATGGATTCATAAACAACAAATCATAGCTATTATTAATCAAATTAGAACTATTTTCTATAGCACCCTCAATATCATAAAAAAGTTCAGCATAATAATCACTCATATTAAAATAAGTTCGCAAATCATAAAAATAATCATCATCAGGTAATGCACCATCCGAAAACAACGCTATTCTTTTATTTTTAAGCATTTTAACCCCGAATAGAGTGAATTTCAACCAAATATATAAGTTTATCTAGTTACTATCGCAAAATAAGAATCAAATTAAGTTCGCATAATATGATCTAATAATTGTATGTTTTGATTAAATATTTTAGATAATTTCAGAATAAAATATTCACTTTTTGCTTAAATCTTTTGAACAATATAATTTATATAATTTTCAATTTTTGCTTAAAATTTATATAAAAATAATAATGTAACTTATTTCGAACACAAATTCTCGGTGAAACCATCAAGGTTTCTCGAGGAGAAAATATATGAAAAAAACATTCGCCTTACAAATCTCTCGACGAGAAATCCTTAGAAACCATCAGATCACATACACATTTTTCCTAAATCATTTATAAATTTTAATTATTTTTCTCTTCTAATTATAACAGTTTTTTCTTAAATATTCCATACAAATAAGAAAAGTTATGTTTATTAAATATTGATTCTAAATATATTTTATAAAACAACTATGATAAAAATTATTATCAATAATATATAATACACAACACAATTCTAGAAAATATTCATTTATTTATAAACAAATCAAAAAGTGAGTGTTCATTAATTATTTCAGCAGGGGAAATCCTTCTGAAGGAGGACTTGAACTAGGTTTTGATCCCTTTCCAAACCCGTTTAATCCACTACTACCCCCTAAACCCTTCCCTGTGCTTTTCGGAAGCAATTTCTTTAAAAGTAAATCCAAAAGTGAGCATAAAATAGCCAAAACCACCAACACCAACACCATAGGCCATCCTACTGAAATCATATTATTGATCCAAAGCACCATGAAAATAGACAAAAGGTACAAAATATTAGGAGCAGCTATAATATGGGCTATTTTTGCCTCTATTTTCTGCAAAAGTGAGAGATAGGAAACAACAATAGCATAGAGCAACATCAACACAACAAGTATAATTTTCAGCATACTCAGAGGTTCTACGTTTATTGCTGCTTTAAGCAAAATGATTGAGATCCAGAAAATACTCACCCCATGAGCTAACGCAGAGCCAAAAGAAGCCTTCTCTTGGTCCATTTTGTCATAATAGAGCTCAATCCCTATCCAGACAAGTACAATAGGTAAAAGATAGAAAAGTGAGTCTAAACTCTTAAACGGAGCACTCATAAGCTCAACAAATGCACTGAGCATATCTCCAACAAACCCCTCCATAATATCACAAAAACGTTTATTTATAAAAAACTATCCTGAATCATATACTACTACATAATGAAAACATTTAAAACCTCTGAATATTTCCCATCGCAATGGCCTCAACACACGAAAATATACGAGAGATTGTAGCACTCATTGCAGAGCATTATGACCCAAGAAACAATAATTATTGGGCAGCAAAGACATGCTTTTTCAAGCCCACTAAATCAAGAAATCAAACTATTAATCTTGCACGGCAACTGAAAGGACTTACTCCTGAAAGTCTAGAAAGGATTTCATATCAATTCAGAAAAGCTCGTGAAGCTCTTACAAGCATTCAATCCATCAATGAAATACTCGAAGATGCAAAAACAAAAAAAGAATTACATAAGGATCTTTGTCATGCGCTTATTAAAAAAATAGATATCCGTTATGATATACCTGAATCAACTGTCCGTGAATTCATAAACACTGCAGTCAATAATCATCTTATTAAAGAAGATTCCATTAGTAATGTACAATCAAAGTCGCCTTTTCCAGGAAGAGAAAGCCTCGAAAAACTCAGAACTCTCCTTGAAGAAAATAAACATTTCAGAACATACGACAAAACCGTACAAAAAACAAAAGTTCGTATTGTAAACTATCTTCAAGATATCATTAGATTAAGTGAAAAAGAATACGAAAATGGCAGAAACTATGATACTGAAATCAAGCAAGAACTACAAGAAGTGTATAATCAAACAATCTGCAGTCCCCCTCAAATCTACCTTGATAATCTCGTAAGCAAAGGAATGAATAAAACCCAAACGTTCTTAGGTAATACGCAAATATTACTTAGCAATGGAAGAATAAAAGCAAGATCAGTCCTCGAGAAAATAGCTCGGAGAAAAATTAGTTATACAGAAATAGAAGGAGAAGTTGAACCCTCTGTAAGAAATGAATCAAATGTCAGAGCTGCTGAATTATATTTGAAGCTAGGACACATATCTGAATTCGCAGATACTGCAAAGATGCTGATAGAATCAGGTGAAGTAGATTATAGCTGGATACAAGAGCAATTTGATAATAATGTTGAAACTAAAAAATATAAAGAAGAATTCTCGAACTGCTTCTACCAAACAGGACTCCAACATATAGAGAATGGAGACTACAAACAGGCAAGAAAATCATTCGTCAATGCAAAAATAGTCAATCAAAAAAATGCACAAAGTGTTTTTCTACTAGGTTATACATTAGAAAAAATCAATCCTGAAGATATAAAAGCAGATTATTACATGGACAAAGCAACGAACATAGACCCTAACATCCTAACTAAATTACCTCATTTCATCGAAACTTCTACTTAATACTCTTAATATATTGGAAGAATTCTTCCCAGGCAAATCCAGTCAATCCTAACAATAACTCTAATTGCTTTTTATAGAATGATATTTTTTCTTTCTCCGCTACTTCTTTCAATTTTCCTGGTTCAGTCAACCATCTTAACATTCCCAATTGTTTTCTTTTGAAAAGCAAAGGTATTGCCTTTATTTCATCATCATTCAAAGGAATTCCCAAGGATATAGCTCTTTTCTGATAAGCACCTACAAATCTCTTCAATAAATCAAATCGTAATATTGGTATTATTCCATTAATAAAGTCTGCAATTCTGATCTCATCTCTCGCAAGATCGAAATCAAATAATCCATTGATAGTATCTTCTTTAACACGGAGATTACCCCAGTGATAATCCCCGTGCGTCCACAATCTCAGTAAATTATCTAAATTGATCTCTTTTAATCTTCCTATAAGTATGTCTATTTCATTCTCGATTTTTTCAATATTATTCATGAAGAACCTCTCAGAATCGTTCTTGGCTTCAATAATAGAGTATTTAACACTCCTAAAACTCTCTTTGAAGTCGTTCCCCACATCAAGAATTTCCCCTTTTATCTGTTTGCTTCTGAATCTGGAAACTGCAGCATGATATTCTGCCAGAAAATATCCTGCTTTTTCCAACATCTTTATTTTTTTGTTGCCCTGAAGAACACTCCCTTCAATGAATTTACTGACGACATAATACTTTCCATCAAATATGATATAAGGAAATCCTTTCTTTGAAAGATAGATGTTTGGAATCTTCGTGAATCCTCTATCCATCAAGTAAGTAAACAACAAATAATCGTTATTGATTTTTTCTTCAGGTG
The DNA here is from genome assembly GCA_028279685.1 of Candidatus Nanoarchaeia archaeon. GTDB lineage: Archaea > Nanobdellota > Nanobdellia > Woesearchaeales > SKIA01 > JANQNG01. The sequence goes on from JANQNG010000080.1 coordinate 3,949, forward strand.
TTGAACCATCTGCTACTTGGTTCATCTTTATAACAAAATTCCCTTTAGTAGTAACTATCGATGATGGCTGAATTGTTTTTTCACCTACACCAACCCCCCCTGAAAGCGGCTTAATTGATCGTATATCTCCTAATTCATAATTAGCTAAGACTCCTCTTATTATCGAATCACCTAATCCTTCTCTCGGAGATATTTTTTCTTCTTTTTGCCGTGTGAGTGCAGATAAATATCCTTCGAGTTCATCAATAATCTTTCGCATTGTTTTTGATTTCTTATTTTCGTTTGTTTCTGTTAATTCTTTTCTGAGTTGAGATACATACTGTATCAGACTTTTCAGAGACCATTCAGTCTGCTCTATAATTTGAGATCTGTCAGATATCAAAACCAATCGTTCCTCTAATAATTTATGAGCGTCTTTCAAATTTCCTAATTTATTAAGATCTTCCATGAGCTTATTGATCTCAGTCAATATGTTCTCTCTTTCATCAAACAAAGTGGCATCTGGCCGGCTTTTTTCACGCAATGTATCTACTGTACGACGTATGGAAGATATCTTTCTTTTTTCCATAATTTTATCTTTCTCAAGAGTACGATATTGATTAATATATGTCTTATAATTATTGATATTTTTTATCCTTACTCCAAATTGATTTCCATTTCTCTCAAGATAATAATCATCATTTTTAAAACCTATAAAGAACATTGCTCTTCTGAACAGATATTCTGCAATCTCTTGATTATATTCTTCCTCTCGAATTATCCAATTAAGAATTATTCCAAGCCATTTTTCAAACTCATGAACATTTCCTTCAGAGATACGTGCTGTTCTGGAAATACCTTCGAGCAACTCTTCATCAGTTTTTGATTTAAGTTCTCTATCGAAACTTGCATCTTCAAACTTATCATAACCACTTCTGCTATCTCTTATCTCTACTATCCATCTTCTCGCACTAGAAGATATTCTTGTTTTGGTGCGTCCAATAGTATCAAGACAAGGTTGAATAACACCATTGATTCGATGCCCTCTATAGAAACTAATTCTGTAGCCAATATCAATATCTTCGCCTTTTGTCAATGAACCATTATATCCTTTAATCATTGCATATATTTCAGCAGTATACGCTGTATTCCATCCTCCTGTATGTACCCTATGCCATGAGAAACTCCATTTCAACGCATTAGGAGGTCTCCTGTGAATTATCTTTTTTCCAATAATCAATTTATCCTTCTGCCATAATCGTTCGATATAATATGCTATTCTTCTATACATGAATAATAGATCATGTTGTTTCATAATAGATGGATCTCTGTCTTGAATGCCATATACTGCATCAAGATGAGGATTCGCGTCCAATTTAGCTATAACGTTTCTTATTGCAAAGGTATCAATCTTTTTGTGATCTGCATCTTCTGTCTCGAAATAGAGACATCCTGTTTGATTAGTTCTTTCTAAAGATCTGATTAGACAGATATCAGTGATGATTTTTCTAGCAAGTCCTACACCTCGCACCAATGGTCTGTTACCAAAAGGATTCTTGAAAGCATAGTTTGGCTCAAACTTTACAATCACATAGTTTACCTTCAAAGAAGGATTCATTTGTTTGAATGTCTCAATAGCATTGATAGCTTCTCTGTCTTCAGGTTCATCAGCAGGACCATTCAAAATAATATTTATTTCGAAGAGATCAGGATTGAGTAATTTACTGAAATTCTCTCTTTGTGTTGAATATATTTCAAGAAACTTGCTCATTGTTTTCCCTTCATTATGAGCAGGCACATTAACACAAACTCTGCAGGTATCCTTCATAGGGACCATATTGTCCTTAAGAGACTGTATCCAAGACAGATAGTTACTATCCAATGACTGAATATATCTTTTTATTGCTTCTCTTTCCTTAGCTACCTCTCTCTTGAATTCATTATCAGCAGAATCGACATATTTGATTTTCTTCCCATCTTTTTTCACAATACACGGCGAGAGTTCCAAGTGAGAGGTAACCCATTGAGTATAACTTCCCCAATTAACATCATGCAAAAGCACATTCGCCAATGATTGTTTTTCAATATTATTGATGATTTTCCAGATTCTGCTTCTTTGATTACCGAGTTTCTGTATAGTAGCAGATAAAATCGTCCTTAATGGATCTATTTTTTGTACATCCTGGCGAGAAAATATTTTTTTCAACACTTCTTTCATTTCATGGGTTGTCTTCTCAAAAAGACCTTTGTCTTGATAATTAACGAAGATTGACTTTTTTTCTTCAGCATATTCACATTCGATCTCTGAAAATATGATAATCTCCGAAACAACAGTGTCTAATATTTTTGTTAATTGATCAATATATGTTTCATCTACAGAAGTCATTTTACTCTGTACTTCTTCATCCAAGAAAGACTGTTCACTGTTTGTAATTCCTCTTAATTCATTAACAATACCTATATATTTTCTTACAATTCTTTCATATTCTTGTCTATGAGTTGTATCATTATTTAAGAATCTCTTATATTTTTTCCTGATGTCTTCCATTTTATTTGTTTATCGATTATCTGAATCTATGATTGATTTTAAATTCTCTATTCCTTTAGTTATTTTCGAAGAATGCTCACCATCTGGTATAGCATTATTTTCTCTAGGACGAGGGCTCACAGGCTCAGGAGACACAGGACTAGGAGACATAGGACTAGGCGAAACAGGCTCAGGAGACACAGGACTAGGCGAAACAGGAATAGGAGACACAGGCTCAGGAGACACAGGAGTCGCCTCTTGCTCTTCACCTAAGAAACCTCTTAAGGTATTCCAGAGATCTTCTATTTGTTTTCGTCGTTCTAACAATTCATTCGTTACTGCAGTATATGCAGGCTTCAATATTTCACTTTCATCGAAATCTTTTTCCCGTTTATTGTACAGTGTCTCAAGCGCCATGAGATAATCCATAATGATTTTGTAGTGGAAAAGCATATCTCTTCGTGTATCACTATCAAACACAGTTCCGAGCACCGTAAGTGCTTCGGTTCTCTGCTCCCCTAGTGCTCTCATCACCTGACGTTCCTCAAACACAGACAATCCGAGGATATTATCAGTATCTTTGACTAACACATCTTTAATACGGACCATGACCTGAACAAAAAATTCTGTCGATTGTCTCAAAGAAGGCTCATTGAATGAATAAGCCTTGTATTTTGATCCTACAATATCATAGAATATTTTGTAAATGCCATAAAACTTAGATTTCAGAAGATCGTTGTATAAACGTTCTCTATTAGTGAAGAAGTTATAATGTCTCGTATAATCAGCGCGAACCTGTTCAAGTTGTACTACGAGATGATAGAGTTCTTGAATCAACGATGCCAAAGGATTCTTCGATGGCTCTACTGTAGTTTCTGTTTCACCAGGGAGAACTCTTTCTCTACCTGATTGTCCTTCAATGATTTTATTTACTTGATCAATAAGCGAAGCAATATGTTCATGTTGATTTGCATCAGCGCTCATCTTCGCCAATATCGCAGCAACATTGACATTACCTCTAGAAGATATCTCCTTCGCATCAATAACCATTCTTGTAATGAAATCTTGAATCAATAACCATTCTCTATTTAGTACTGGTGCCATCATGAACTCCTCTGATTGATAAACTGCTGTAACCTATCCCGCAGTAATTTTTGGAATGCTGTAGTGAATCCTTGAACATCTCTTAACACATGTCCAAAGGTATTAGCTTGATCTCTTGGAAGATGCTCAATATTTGGTGTATTCTTGATTTCTCCTATCGCATTACCAATATGATCAAGGCTTGCATTAATATTACCTGCAAGTGTATTGCATTGATTGACAACATCAGCGTAATCATCTGGTGATTGTGCTGTTGTTTTCCTGTGCATTAAATGCTGCAATGCTTGATCAAGTTGTCCTATTAACTTTCTTAGTACTTTTGACTCTCTATGCATATCACTAAGCAATGATTGAATATCAGGACGTTGAATTGATGTTTCTTCTTCTTTTTCAGGGCGTTCAGGCCACGTTGGTCCATCGCGATCTTCAACACTTTCTTCTCTTTTACCCCCACCTAATTTCCCAAAAAATGAAAAAATCCATATTAACGATAAAACTAGCGCAATAAACACAAGAATATTCAATGCTGCACCAAAAAATCCTAGACTATACAACCATTCAGGAAATCCTGGAATCATCTCCATCATACCATAATAGATAAAAAGGAACGTAAGTGCAGCAGGACCTGCTTTGTCAATTCCTGATTTCCCTATTAATCCAACACCATGCATCAATTCGCGCATTACCTGATAGAGCAAAAATCCTGCAAGGAAGATAAAAACTGCAGCAGCAAACATATGGAGATCTCCTATAGTGAATCCTGTATTAATCGAGAACATCATCATAGCAAATGTTAATGCTAAACCAACACCTAAGGAGATGATATTTGCCGATTTCTTCCCTAGTTTATCTCCTCTTTTCGCAAATGTTTTGGAAAAGACAAACTTTGACAATCCGAAGAAAATTAAAATATAGATAACTGCATCAAAGAAATAAGGCATGCTTGCATAGATACCTCCTAAGTTAAACCCTCCAAACGGATCAAAGATATAATCTCCTATATCTTTAGCCAAGACTGACTGGAGAGAAACCAGAAATACTGCAACATAGCTTAATCTCTTTAAAAGCCTGCTATCCATGCTCTGATTATGAGCTTCTTTATTTATAAATGTATCGAGAATTAGCCTCTACTTATCTTTCTCAAAAAAGAAGTTTTCCCTTTCCAATCAATAACAACTTTAAGCACCTCTTTAAGACTCTTCACAGGAATAATTTTAACTTTCTTGAGTACTTCTTTATTAAGTGTAATATCTTGCATATTTGCACGGGGAACAATCACATGCTTTATGCCCGCTGCGACAGCAGCCTCTATTTTTGAAGAAATACCTCCTATAGGTAATGATTCACCACGAACACTGAGACTTCCTGTGATAGCGTAATCTTGTTTGACCGATGCCTTCGTCAACGCTGAAACAATTGCTACAGCAACCGCTATAGAAGCAGAATCTCCCTCAACCCCTTCATAGGTTTGAAGAAATTGCACAAAAACATCTTTTTTCTTTAAATCTTGGCCAAATATCCTTTTGATGATTGCCGAGACATTAGTAACTGCTTCTTTTGCAATCTCTCCTAGTTTTCCTGTAGCAATAAATTTCCTGTTCGCCTCTCCTACAGTAATTTCCGCCTCTATTGGAAGTATAATTCCAGAATAGCTGCTTCCCGAACCAATAACCGCCATACCATTAACTCTACCAATAACTTTACCTTTAGTCATAATGACTTCATATTCCTTTTTACGTTCGATAAATTGATCCGCAATCTGCTGTTCTAATGTTCTTGCTAATTGTAATGCATCGATAACATGCTTCTTTGCGACAAGTTTGACACCTGCTTCGAGAGCAATATCTCCTGCTGCTCTCACAAGACCTCCAAGTTCTCTAAGTCGTAATGTAATATGGCCTTTTCTATTTGCACGCTTTCTCGCTTGAAAGAGAATTTCATCAACTGCTTCCTTAGAAAAATGAGGAATCTTTCCATCTTTCCTTACCTCTTGAGCAACGAATTGAGCAATCTTCATTCTGCTCTCCACTGTATCAGGCATACTCTCCTTCATGTAGATTTCATACCCATATCCTCTAATCCTGCTTCTCAATGCAGGATGCATATGCTTGACTGTTTCAATATTGCCAGCAGCAACCATAATAAACGTACAAGGTACTGGTTCTGTTCTTACCATTGCACCAGCACTGCGTTCTGATTGCCCTGTAATAGCATATTTTCCTTCCTGAATACAAGTCAATAATTCTTGTTGTGTAGAGGGTTCCAATGTAGCAATCTCATCAATAAATAACACACCCATGTGCGCTTTGTGGATCATACCTGCAACAACACGTTCATTTGCAGGAGTACCTAATCCTCCTGATTGGAAAGGATCATGGAGTACATCTCCGAGCAATGCACCTGCATGAGATCCTGTTGCGTCAAAAAAAGGTGCTTTTTTCTTTTTGAAATTATCAACAATAACCTTTGGAACATTAACCTTAGATCCGCCCATCTTCTTGCCTAGATTACTCATTAGCATGAATCCAACAAGCAGCAACCCAACAACCAACATACCACCTAAGCTCAAGATAGCGGCAACTGTTGCCCCATAGAGATCTTTGGTGTAATTGAACGCCCAAAGATTCAGGAGAATAACACCAAAAAAAATCACAATAATCAAGATATTCTGATTTTTCAGTAACGATTGTGATTCGAGTTTTGATTTAAGGACAATTTGTCTTCCTTGACCTGCAGGTACTGTTCTGACCAGTGGCTGATTTTCATCATTAGGATTATGAAAAGCCAGCACATCAACGAGTTTTTCCTTAGGAAGCATATCTGCTAATGCCAAACCTAACATTGATTTTCCTGTACCGGGCTCACCTATGAGAAGTACGTGACGTCTTTGTTTTGCTGCCTTTCTTATAACATCTACTGCTTCGTCTTGACCAATAACTTGTTCAATAAGATTGTCTGAAGTTCCAATTTCCGCTGTCGTTCTATAAGAAGCTGCTTTCTTCGGCATGCAGAGACAGACGAGACTTCTTTTAAATACTTTTCGTTACTGAAAAGATATTTCCCCGTCCAGATATACTCCTTTATCCAATCGAACAGGTCTCCAGCTATCTTCAATCAGCTTTGCATCAAGCCACGCAGCAAGCTCATCCGCATTTCCAATTGTCGCTGAAAGCCCAAGCAGTTGCACCTTCTGAAGTAGTTTTCTCAAAATAGTAATCAAGATTTCTAATGTTGGACCTCTTGAAGGATCATTCAATAAATGGATTTCATCTATAATCACACATCCAACATTCTTTAGCCAAGGAATATTATGACGAAGCAAAGCATCAAGCTTCTCAGAAGTCATAATCAACAAGTCATAGGAAGCAAGTTTCACATCACTGCTGTCAAGATCGCCAATGGATATTCCAATCTTAAAGAGATCTCCATATTTTTCTCTGAACTCTTTTACTTTTTCTGTTGCTAGTGCCTTCAAAGGAACAAGATATATTGCTTTTTGCTTCTGATTGATGATTATGTTCTGAAATATCATCTCTGCCACTAGCGTTTTTCCAGAAGCAGTAGGTGTACAGACGAGAAGATTTTTATCCTTAAAGAGTCCTTGTCGAATAGCTTTATATTGAGCAGGTCGTAATTCACGAATATTTTGTCTCTGCAATATCTTGTAGATCTTATCAGGAATAATCTTTTTAAGTTTCCCCAGCTCCATAGCAGAAGTATTCACTACTCTCTTTTATACCTTTTCTTTCTTATCCTGAACAATAAAGAACGAATCTGCTTTAACAAAAACCTGATCACCGTAATACTCACCATTGTTGAGACCAATGTCAATATCCAAAGAAAAATCATCTTCACTATATTTGTCGTTACAATACCTTGTCCTATAAGTTTAAATGAAACATAAGCATTGTAAAGCAGAATCGGCGTGATAAAAAATGAAAGAACACCAAAAAAGAAAAGAAAAAACATACTCATCTCCTTTGTATAATTAATCTTTATCCCTTCCACATTCCTGGCTTTCTTCGCCTCATTGGCAATCATTTTTTCTGCTTTATTCTTTCTTTTTGACATACCATAACCCCACAATAATCAGCATGAGCAATATTGCAGCACCAATAAACCACCAAGTAAGCTTACTTTGAGTAACAGTTATTGTATTGAGTGACACATCATCAATAATGCCTGTTGCTGTAAGACCATCACCATATGATTTTTCAAAAAGCATCGCTTTGATTTTCAGATCATAAACACCTGCCTCTTTGAAATTGAACGATGTATGATAACGCTTTTTCTCAAAATCATATTCAAAATCAACTGATTTTACCTCTAATCCTTCTTGATCAAGTATAGAAAGATACGCCTCTGCAGGATGAACGCACTGAGCTCCTGAAGCACTCGGAATTAAAACTCCTGTATATTTATGTTGGAGTATGAATTCAATAGTATTCTCCTCTTGAGAAAAATTCATATCCATCACCTGTATCTCAATCTCAAGTTCGTCCTTCTGCTCTACTCCAGTCGAATAGATTTCTCCAAGAATACGATCAAGGTTATGAGGATCTCTTATTGCATTGAAATATTGTCCGCAACCTAGCTCTTTTTCAGAGACCAACGCCATATATTTTAACAATAATTGTGTATTCTCACCAACTCCTTTTCCGTAGCCAATGGTAAAAACGCAAATACCTTTCTGTGTTAGATTATAGATCTCATCAAGAAATCGTACTCCAGACACATCATCCCAAGGCCTGCCATCACTGATAAAAATCAAAACATCTCTCCTAGGAATTCTTGAGAGATTGATGAACATATCCTGCGCCATTTCAAGAGGAGGTAGATAAAACGTCGATCCTTTCGTTGCGATGCTGTCAATTTGTTCTTTTAGCACTTGCTTATCTGACATAAACGAAGCTATCTTTCTTGCATAATCATTAAAAACCACGAGAGCCATGCGATCATCAGGGCGCATTCTGTTCAGTAAATGATATAATGATTTCTTTACTTCGCGAATATTATATCCTTGCATACTGCCAGAAGTATCAAGAAGAACAGCTATATCAACAGCATGCTGATCATAAGTTCTCCCTTCCTCTCCTGAAATGAACGTAAGAATATTTTCCCAATCATCCAAGCAAAAATATTCTGTTTGCTCTATTAAAAAACTTGTCTGATATCTTCCTAAGTACATGCATTCCTGTTCTGCACATTCTATCGATGTACTCAACACCACATCGTACGTCCCTGGAACGAGTTCATCTATCAAGAGATTGTAGTTTCCTTTATGCTCATCAAAATAGACAGTATAATCCTTCTCATGTTGACCATCTTTGAAAAGCGCTATTTTCAGCGATGGCGCATAGTGACATGTCTGATCATCAACAAATCCTGGAATACTTCTTGCATTGAATCTCGAACTCAATTTTGCAGTTATTTGAACTTCATCATCTTTAGTAGATATTGTTGGTGCTATAACAATGGTATCTATATCAGACACCTCATAATAGATTTTACTGAATGCATCAATCAATTCCGCAAGAGATTGAGAAAGACTAAAATATCTTCCACATCCTTTATTATCTTGAGATCGTTTTGCCATCATCTCAAGAACAGTTTGTTCATTCCCTGCATCGAGCGCGTAGCCTATAGTGTAAAGACAAATATTCTTTTTATTAATTTCATTGACAACATCAAGAATTGAATTGGGCCTTCCTAAGTCATCAGGTTGCCCATCACTGAGAAAAATAACAAATGTTGCTTTCCCTGCAAGTTCATCATCAGAAAGTCCAACAACCAGATCAAGTGCCGCATTATACTTTGTTCTATCTCCAACATCAATCCCATCAATAGCGCTTCTCAGCAGCATCTTGTCATTAGTAAATGCTTGAACAAAACTTGCTTTGGAATCAAAAGAGATAACAGCAACTCTGTCCTTTCTTCCCACAATAGAAATCAACTCCTTAGCTGCCTCTTTTGTTTTTGCCATTCTATCTCCTTCCATGCTCCCTGATTTATCCATTACGAGAATCAGATTAACCTCGCTTTGAAGATCATCAAGCACAACATCAGTTCCTGTAGTAAGATATGCATGGATTTGCTCTTTCTTATTGCATTGAGAAACATCAACAGCAAAGGCTGTTCCTGTCAAAACTAAATATATCAAGATCGCAAGAGCTATGCGTATAGGAAGAACCATATGTAATCACAGAAATAGAATTTTATAAATGTATTGACCCCTCCTAATATGTTCTGATAATCTCGCACTCTTCATCAACTTCAACAAAATGCTGAGCATCACCAAGGCGGAAAGATTTGCATTGATTCTCAGGGAGGTTATCAACATCTTCCCTTGGATTATGAGCAACATCACACACCCAACCAGGAGCGATTGTATTGCTCAGGCAAGGCCCCATATCCATATCATCCGGATTCCTTAGCTTATATTGTTGGCAGATATTAATACAACTTGTGATTGCTTCATATTCATTTTCTTCCATGTTCGTTGAAGTGATGGCCTTTGGCTCCATCAAACCACACGCACTCAATAAAAATAATAGCAGAAATCCTAAAATCACTAATGCTCTGAGCATAGTACTTAACGACGCCTCTTTTTCTTGACTTTCTTTTTGGCTTTCTTCTTCACTTTCTTCTTTTTCTTAGCCTTCTTCTTGACCTTTTTCTTTTTCTTCACTTTTTTCTTAGCCTTCTTTTTGGCTTTCTTCTTTTTCTTAGCCTTCTTCT
>JANQNG010000001.1 GCA_028279685.1 Candidatus Nanoarchaeia archaeon
TGTGATGTCCTTTAATTAGTTCACACCCCTCTTCTTTCTTTTGGTGATGCATTATGCTCAGCATACAAAAGAAACAATGGATAATTACTCAAAAGAAAAAAGGCAAGCTAACTGATTCTCAAATTGCCCTATCTCAGGGAATTTCAAGAAGATATGTTCAGAAATTATGGAAATTACACTTGACTTCTGGCATACAAGAAAACACACTTGGAAGACCAGAAGTCAAGCTTCCTTTTGAAATTAAACAACAAATTATCAATCTACGAAAAGAAGGACACGGCATCAGAAGAATTGAAGGATTGCTTAAACTGAGAAACGTTCATGTTTCTCATAACAAGATTCATAAGATTCTCAAACGAATGAATCTTGTTGTTCCAGAGCCTAAGAAAGGCAGAAGAAAGAACTACATTCGCTGGGAACGAAAACACACTAACAGCCTCTGGCAGACGGACTTTTGCTGGATTGAGAAGCTTGGATGCTGGCTCTGTGCATGGCTTGATGATCATAGCAGGTTTGTACCCATTGCTCAATACATGAGCAATGCTACAACTGATAATGTGCTGCAAATCTTTGAGAAAGCAGCACAAAAATATGGCTATCCAAGGCAGACATTGAGTGATAGAGGCACTCAATTTTATGCACAACGTGGTGGTGCAAGTAGATTTATTCTACATTTAGAAAGCAAAAATGTAGAGCATATCTATGCATCCGTTAAGAAACCTACTACATGTGGTAAGCTAGAAAGATTCTGGGGAACACATAACAAAGAACGATGGAATTTCTCTAGTCTTGAGAAATTCATACATTATTACAATCATGAAAGACCTCATATGAGTTTAGAATATTTAACTCCTTATGAAGTATTCATGCGAGATAAGGTGTGAACACATTTCGGGACATCACAGTTTTGATAAAAATATTAGTTGAGAATGCTATACTGAACGAGGTCTATATTCAACAGCCAAATATGGAAGATAGAAATGTTCAGCACTCAATTCCCCTGGGTTAGTTACTAATTGTATATAACCTTGATTTCCAATAGTGCTCGTTGAAGGGTAATTTGAAAAAGGATTTTCTATTAAATCAGCAATAATCGCTTCCCTTGCTGTTTTTTGAAACCCCATAATACTCGCCAATCCTGCAAGAGTATCTACTATTACGCCTGTCTCCCAGGGAATAATTCTGTGCTGGTAACTAACAATTGAAACAGAAGTCTCTGGATTTGTGCCTTTTATAACACAACCTTTTTCAGGTATATTAACGATTTC
>JANQNG010000018.1 GCA_028279685.1 Candidatus Nanoarchaeia archaeon
AACTCCGTATTCCCCACGTGTAGTATGACAATAAGATGAATTGCTGTTTGATGTATTCTGACTGTATTGTTGGGTTAGAAGATGAGCTGATGCAAATGAGTTGTTGATAAGGATGAGTTGTTTAAGACAAAGATAAATGCTCAGGGAGATACGCTAGAGGTGTCGGAATAATAACATCTTGCATGAATTACATAGGAATGTTGGTACGATGATTGTTTATCTCCGAAAGTTGCCCTAGCTTTATATACGTAGGTGCACGATGATGATGATATGAAGATATTGATATGTTCAGTTTCATGATGTTAATAGGAAGTTATCGCTTGGTTTAGTTTCATGAAAATGATATGAGGTTGATGAGTAAGGATTGCTTGTTCAGTAAAAGATAAGTTGAATCATTTTTGCTACTCGTTTTCCTTATGTTCTTGTGTTTGTTAGTTATGTTCTAGTTGCCACTGTTTAGTCTAAGTTTGCTGATTGATTCATTCTCTGTAACATAGAAAAAGATGAACTATGACATTATCAACAAAGAAGACACATAAAGTACTATACACACATGAACTAGTACTTCATAAAACAAAGAAGATAAACAAAGACTTAAATATCCTAAAACACATAAGAAAAACATGGAGTATTATAAACCAAGAGATTCATGGAAAACTAAATCAGAAAACATGGAAACACTCATGGAAAACTAAATCATAAAACATGGAAACCCTCATGAAAGACTCAATCATGAAACAACAAAAGGAAACAACAACTATATCAGAAAACATGAGAGAGTCCTGTATAACTTGATCATGCCGAGTTTGGACTTGTTCTTTCGTTTTCCTGATTTTTTTTGATTTGTTTGTTCGATCTTCAGTAGAGGAATTGTCTCTTTGGCGAACTTCTCCCAGGCTTCAACAGGAAGATATATACCATTGGATCTCTCTTTACTTTCAGGATCAGATAGATAAGTACGTTGCAATCCGATGTATGATATTCCTGTGATTTGGATAATTTGAGCACGCACTTCTGTTTTGGGAGTTTGATAAATTAAATAAGATTGTACAACTGAGCTTTGTCCTTCCATAATAATTCGAAATTAGATAAAGAAATGACGAATTGAAATTAAATAATAACATTTCTCACTTATATATGAAGAACCTGAAAAATAGGTTCTTACCTCTGAGCAAACATCTGTTACTA
>JANQNG010000037.1 GCA_028279685.1 Candidatus Nanoarchaeia archaeon
GAAAGATATAAAAAACACGATATTGAAGTTGTGATTGATAGAGCAAATACTGATGATTGTGAAAGGGTAACGGAAGGGGTTGAGAATGCAATTCTAAAATCTGATGGAATGATTAAGATTCTTGATAAGGACAATAAAGAATCAATATATTCAGCTAAGATGGCATGTCCTAAATGCGGTCTTGCATTTGAAGAACTTCAACCAAGGATGTTTTCATTTAATTCTCCGTTTGGTGCATGTGAAACATGTTCTGGACTTGGAATAAAAATGGAATTTTCCGAAGAGTTAATAATTCCTGATAAGAATTTATCTATCGCTGATGGAGCTGTTCAGCTTTACAGGAATGCAATTGACGGTTGGCGTGGACAATACCTTGGAGCTGTTGCTAAACATTTTGGTTTTTCTGTTTTCACACCAATTAAGGACCTATCACCTAAACAATATGATACTCTTATGAATGGATCAGATGAGCAGATTAATTTTAAGATGACTATGCGAAACGGTGATGCAGAGTGGTCTTCTAAAGGTGAATGGGAAGGACTTATCCCTCAATCTGAAAGATTATATCAACAAACACAGTCTGATTATAGAAGAAGAGAACTTGAGAAGTTTATGAGGATATCTGAATGTCCAACATGTCATGGTAAAAGATTAAAGAAAAAAGTATTAGCAGTAAAGATATCTGATAAGTCAATTATTGATGTAACAGATCTTTCTATTATTGAATGCATAAAATATTTTGAAAAAATTGAATTATCTGATAAGAAAAGAGAGATAGCAAGACAGGTACTAAAGGAGATTAAATCCAGGCTTGAATTTTTAGATAAGGTGGGTTTAGGATACTTAACATTATCAAGAAGTGCAGGAACTTTGTCAGGCGGTGAAGCGCAACGTATAAGGCTCGCAACTCAGATAGGATCAAATTTAGTAGGAGTTTTATATATCCTTGATGAACCATCAATTGGACTTCATCAGAAAGATAATAATAAATTAATTCAAACTCTTCATAAACTAAGGGATTTAGGCAATACTTTGGTTGTTGTAG
>JANQNG010000046.1 GCA_028279685.1 Candidatus Nanoarchaeia archaeon
AATCCAAGGATTATCCTCATTGCATGTATTATCATATTCTCCAAATATATATTTTATACCATGAAATTCATTAAGAGCCACATTGTAATCTTTAACCTCTTTTGGACAATTCGCAATTGAATCATAAATCATAGCTCCTGATGAAATTATTACTGAGGCAGACAAAGTATAAAACAAATTTCGCATCACCTTATATCTTCTCCATTTTTTCTGTTTTTCCTCTTGAGATATCATAAGCATGTAACTTTCAAATCCAATTTAAAATTTATCACCCCCTCAAGGGGTTAATATTAAAAAAATTTAAATATGACACATTATTTTCCAGATTATGGACGTAAAAATACTACAGAACATTGGCCTGACTGATGGAGAAATTAAAGTATATCTCGCATTAATTAAATTAGGGTCTTCCACCACAGGACCCATTACTAAAATATCTAATGTTTCTGCATCTAAAACATACTCAATTCTTGAAAGGTTAATGCAGAAAGGGCTTGTTTCTTATGTCATAAAAGAGAGGACAAGATATTATCAAGCAGAAGATCCAAGCAAACTCAAGGAATATATTAACAAAAAAGAAGAAGATTTGCAAAAACAAAAAGAAGAAATTGACAAATTAATCCCTCAACTTCAGCTGCAGAAAAAATTAGGACAATCTAAAAATGAAGTTCAAATTTACAAAGGTTTCAAAGGGATTCAAACAATTACTGATCATATTTATTTAAAACTAAAAAAAGGCGATACTTGGTATAACATAGGGGTTCCTTCTTATCAATCCGAAAAATATCATAACTATTGGCATGAAGATCATCTTAAAAGAATCAAAAAAGGAATAAAAAGCAAAATGCTTTTCAATATAAACACCCCAAAAGAAATCATAAAAAATAGGAATTCCTACAAAGATTGCGAAGCAAAATACATGCCAATTCCAGTTGAGACTCCTTCTTGGATATTAATCTATAAAGACGTTACAGTTATAGCTCTTCCAAGCGATAATCCAATTGCAATAGAAATTGAAAATGAACAAATATCAAAAGCATTCATGGAGTATTTCAATGCTTTCTGGAAGATAGCAGAAAAAGAAAACTAATTATTCATTCCAGGTATTTCCCATTTATCGAATTTAATGTGTGATTCATCTATACGTAATCTTGCCATAATGTCATGCATCGCTTTGTTCATTGAAGGAGGTCCGCAAATATACCATATCTTTTTCTCTGGTTCAATCACTTGTTTGAGCACTTTCTCTATGTCGATGAAACCACATACTCCTTGCCAGTTTTCATCATCGCAAATGACATTGATTACATCGATATTCGGTAGTTTATTCATTTCATCAAGTTCATTCCTATAGATAATATCTTTCTCTGCTTGATTGCCAAAAAAAAGCGTAAATTGGTTCGGTAATCTTTTTGCTACAGCATAACGTAATATACTCATAAACGGTGTAATCCCTGATCCTCCTGCGAGAAATACTATATCTTCTTTCGTATTTTTTTCAAAATTCAATGATCTTCCTCGAGGACCATCTATATTGAGCTTATCACCTACTTCAAGTGTGAGTAATGCTTTTGTAAAAGTGCCAACTTCTTTAACGGTGATATCTATCTGATCTTCAGTTGGCGAGCTACTGAACGTTAATGGTTTTCCTTCTGTTGGAAGATCAATTCTATCAACAAAAGAAACAATCGCAAATTGACCTGGAATAAAAGAAAAATCAGCAGGCCTCTCTAAGCGGAATGTTTTCACATCAGGTGTTTCTTGGATGATTTCTATGATTTGGCCAACAAAAGCCATCATGCTTCCTCAAGTTTCTTAAATTGGTCTTTTCCGACAGCGCATTCTGGACAGGTCCAATCGTCAGGAAGATCATCCCACTTTGTTCCTTCTTTTTCTTCATCATAGATATATCCGCATACTTCACATTCGTATTTTGCCATAGTACTACCTCTTTTTCTCTTTTCGAATCATTATCATTCATAAGTTTTTTTATTTCAAGAAAATTAACAATAGTTAATTTATAAATCTTTCTGTTACTTCTGTGTGTTAATCAAAAAATTTATAAAGAATTTATTAACAATCGTTAATAAATGGGAGTAGATATCTACCTCGATAACGGAGGAACTACAAAAGTTGATGAACGTGTGGTTAAGGCCATGCTACCTTTCTTCACAGAACAATACGGTAATGCATCCTCAACACACGCACGAGGTTATGATGCACAGAAAGTATTGAATAAATCCAGAGATACTATCGCAAAATCAATTAATGCTTTAGATGAGGAAATCATTTTTACTTCAGGAGGAACTGAATCAAATAATTTCATATTGAAAGGGATTGCGTTTACTAACAAAAAGAAAGGCAACCACATCATTACAACAAAAGTTGAACATAAGTGCATTATGAATACTTGCGCATGGCTTGAAACACAAGGTTTCATCATAACATACCTTGATGTTAATAAGGAAGGATTTATTGACCCTCAACAACTCGAAGAAGCTATCACAAACAAAACAATTTTAGTATCAATTATTCATGGCAATAATGAGACAGGCAGTATTAATGATCTTGAAGCATTAGGTGCTGTGTGCAAAAAACACAATGTCTATTTCCACACTGATGCTTGTCAGAGCTATACGAAAACACCTCTTGATGTCAAAAAACAACATATCGATTTAATGACTATCAATGCACATAAAATAAATGGTCCAAAAGGAGTTGGCGCAGCATTTATACGAAAAGGAATTAATATTACCCCTTTGTTGCACGGAGGCGATCAGGAATTTAAGAAACGAGCAGGAACAGAAAACATTCCTGGCATTGTAGGGTTTGCAAAAGCAGTTGACATTGCTTCTGAAAAAAATGTAAAACAAATGACTATATTAAGAGACAAGCTTATTGAAGGCTTACTTACCATTCAAGGAACGAAACTCAATGGACCTCTTGGAGAAAGAAGACTGTGCAATAATGTTAGTGTTTCATTCAAAGCTATTGAAGGAGAAGCCATCACAGGTATGCTTGACCTCAAAGGAATTGCCGCTTCAACAGGATCTGCCTGTTCTGCTAAAACATTAGAGCCAAGCTATGTATTAATGGCGATGGGCCTTACGCACGAAGAAGCGAATGGTACCGTGCGATTGACGATAAGTAAAGACACAACAGAAAAAGATGTTACTATATTTTTGAAAGAAATAAAACTTGTCGTGGACAAATTAAGAGCTATCTCTCCATTCAAAGGTGATGCTTGATGTACTCAAAAGAAACAATCAAACGATTCAGTGATCCACAATTTGTAGGTGAAATTGAAGATGCTGATGGTGTGGGTGAAGTAGGCAATATGAAATGCGGCGATGTGATGAAGATGTTCATCAAAGTAAAAGATGATGTCATCACCGATATTAAATTCAAGACATATGGCTGCATGGCTGCTATTGCAGCATCTGATATGATGTGTGAATTAGCTAAAGGAAAGAAAATTGATGACGCGTTGAAAATCACCGCAAAAGAAATCACTAAAGACTTAGGAGATTTACCTCCTGTGAAATTTCACT
The DNA here is from genome assembly GCA_028279685.1 of Candidatus Nanoarchaeia archaeon. Classification (GTDB taxonomy): domain Archaea; phylum Nanobdellota; class Nanobdellia; order Woesearchaeales; family SKIA01; genus JANQNG01. The sequence continues at coordinate 3,552 of JANQNG010000046.1, forward strand.
GTTCAATTCTAGGAACTCATGCTTTAAAGAAAGCTGTGGAAGACTATAAAAGTAAACAAAAGGCATAATATTTATATTCTCACCAATAACTGAACAAAAAGTTTATAAACTTCAGAGTAAAAACAAATTCTCATGGTAAAGAAGATAAGAATCACAGTAACACAGACTTCTTTGGATGAAAAAAACGGTAAACCAGCAAAAAAAAGTAAGGAACTTTACCTTTGTGAATTTGACGGTTGTGGAAATTTATATAGTTCTAAAAAAGATGCAGAAAAATGCCAGTCGTTAGAGGTTCAAGGCCCGATTATCAATCCAGGCTTACTTCTAAAAAGAAATATGGGCGTAGGAGATCAGTATTTAATTATTCATGAGAATACTGTACAAACTCATTACAGAATTTATCACTTTATGAACCTAAGAAAATATCATTTTGATTTAATTGAAGAATGTCCTGACGAAAAAGATGATGCTTGGCCTCACATGACCCGACATGATAAGATCAACCCTTTACATTTAAGAGAACAATTTTCTACTGATGGAAATATCTCATACTCTCTCCTTGAAGATGAAGAGTTTGAAAAAATTAATGATCTCATTATGAAGGCGAATGCGACTGAAAATATAAGAAGCCAATTTAGATTTTACAGAATACAAACATTATATAACAAATTTGATCTTTCTTTGCTTGATGCTGTTGAAAAAGTCGAAGGAGGAATAAGCCTTCCAAGAAATCATTCTCTTGAAAAATGTATTAACCTCAATTTCTAATAATTAGTGCTTCTTCGCTCATTGTAGATAATATATATTTAATCTATCTCCATCCAAATTTGTAGGATGATAGATACTTATAACAGTATCTCCTGGTTGTGAATCTATAGTGATTGCTGATCTCAAGAATTTGCATGCAAGAGAAACAAAATAAAGTCCGAATCCATAATATTCTCCTCGTGTTGAGGCTCCGAGTTTTAGAAATCTTTTCGGGTTTCCTCTTTTTGGAAATCCAGGACCATTATCTCTCACTTTGAAACATATATACTCTGTTGCACCTATATCTTCTGGTATGAATGCAGGATCAGGAATGTTGCCTTCAAATGTTGACACTTCTATCCTTATATCCCTTTCATCTTCATTAGTCAATCTGATAGAGTTCTTCACCATAGTATGAAGTGAAGTATATATCACTGGAAATTCTGTGTAAAGATCAGTAAATGAGTCTATTGATGTCTGAAATTGTTTCCCAAGAGAGAAATTATTTTCTATGCGTGTAAGAAATGTTTTTATATCTTTTTCACTTGTTTTTTTGAGATAAAGTCTTTTGTGAGTTCCGAGAATAGTCAGTGTCTGCATTATGTGATATGAATGCTTATGTGCTGCCCATGATTTCTCATAATCCACTTTAATATTCAACTCTGGACTCAGCGCAGTCCCAAGATCCTGAATAACTTTATTCTGATAGTCAACAAGATCATGGTTAATCAAGCGTATGAGCTTTGCTTTCTCCTTATACGTCAAAGGATTCTTTAATACCCTATTTCCCATTTTCGAGTGAATACTAAAATACAATATAAAGTTTCTCATCAATAAAATCCACAAATTTTATATATAACTTGTTAACTATTGTTAATATTGATTCTGGAGGTGTATTACTATGAAGTATGAACTACCAACGCTAGACTATGAATACAATGCGCTAGAGCCGCATATTGATGAGCAAACAATGAAAATTCATCATCAGAAGCACCATAACGCTTATCTTGAGAAATTCAAAGCAGCAGTAAAAGGAACGGTGCTTGATGGCAAACCTGTTGAGGAGATTCTTTCCAATCCTGATACGATTCCTGCTGAGATTAAAACAGCAGTCATCAACAATGGTGGTGGCTATGCCAACCATAATATGTTCTGGAAGATGATGAGTCCTGATGGAGGAGGAGAACCTTCAGGCAAACTTGCTGAAGAGATCAAAAGAGTATTTGGGAGCTTCGATGCAATGAAAGAACTTTTCAATAAAGCTGCCGTGACTCGTTTCGGCTCAGGATGGGCATGGTTAGGCTTAGATGAACAAGGTAAACTACATGTTGGTTCAACAGCAAATCAAGATTCCCCATTATCGAAAGGCCACATCCCTCTTTTATGTCTTGATGTCTGGGAACACTCGTATTATCTGAAATACCAGAACAAACGACCTGATTATATTGAAGCATTCTGGAATGTAGTCAATTGGAAAGAAGTGGAAAAAAGATTCGAAGAGGCGAAGTAATTTTTTCTTAATAACATTATGAAGACTTTGTCAAGTATTGCTAAAGAAAAAATTAATTCAGTGCAGCTTCAATGGCCTGCTCAAAGACAGCATATGGTTGTGCTCCTGAGATGAGTTCACCATTTATTAAGAATCCTGGCGTACCTCTCACCCCTGCAGCTTGGCCAGCAGACATATCTTTCTGGACTTCTGAAGCCATCTCTCCTGAATCTAAACAATCATTGAACGCTTGCGTATTTAGCTCCAAATCTGTAGCGAATTGCTTGAATGCAGTCACTCCCCCTGAAACACCTTTGTCAAAGAGCATATCATGCATCTCCCAGAACTTATCTTGTTCACCAGCACATTCCGCTGCTTCGGCTGCTTTTTGAGCATTACTATGGAAAGGCAATGGATAATCTCTGTAAATCAATTTCACTTTTCCTGTATTAATATAGTTCTGCTCTATCAAAGGCAGTGTCTGACTATAGAAACGTGTACAAAAAGAACATTCAAAATCACTCCATTCAACAATTGTCACAGGAGCATCTGCATCCCCTTTCACAGCATCATCGTCGGAAAAATCTGCAGCACCTGCCGGGATAGAAGGACTAGTCTTTTTCGCTGCAACTTCTGTAGGAGCTATCTTAATAATCTCTGAGTCATCGGTCGTGCCAATTGAGCTCTGCAAAACTCCTATTTGAATAATAATAATCGCCAACATCACAATCTGTACTATCATAAAAAACATTTGCGTATTCTGTCTATTTTTTTTGTTCTTCATAAAAATACCTCCATGATCGCACCTCAAAAAACGCATTATAAATTTTATGAATCGGAAATCTTATGCAGAAAGCTTTTTAAATAAAGTTTTTATGCCAACAAACTATGAACCACGCAGACATTAATTTCGATGAAGAACTCGACAGAGGAGCAGAGTCTTATGAAGACAAAGTTGGCCATTGGTGGAATGAACGGGCATTAGATGATGCTCACGCCGATGCTTACCAAAAAGTCGCAGACCATGTGCAGAAAATAACTAAAGATAAAGATGCTCCTATTATTATTGACTATGCTTGCGGTAATGGAATCCTTGCAGGGATGATCTTTAGAAGAATCCCTAACGCAATTATCATCGCTATCGATGGCTCTTCCATGATGATAGAAAAAGCAAAAAAACAACTTGAAGAAGCAGGATTTCCTGTTGCAATGAAAAACATCCAAGAGGCATTCGGTTGTGAGAAAGGGATTTATCTCTGCAAAGAAAAGCTTCCTGACTTTGATTTTCCTGAAGGAAAAGCAGATGTTGTTGTATTTAACTTTCCTAATATCGTTCCTCACGAAGATGAGCAAGACTACTACGATAAACATGGCTATAAAGATCCTGAAGATACCGTTGTAGCAAAAGAACTATCTGAACTGCAAGATACTGAAGATGAAAATGATGACTCTGATCCTGAAGATGATTTTGATGATATGCTGACAAAGAAAGTGATCACACGAAATCTTCGACAATTGCTCAAATGCCATGGTTTTCTTGTAAAAGTTGATTACGCTAACGGTGAACGAGAAGAATATACTGATGTTGTATTGATTCGCACAGAATTCGAAGAAGGAGTGCTTAATAGACAGGTTGCAGGCATAGTATCAAAACAACTATTCACACTACTCGACACAAAGTACTTCGAATCAGAAGTCATTCTTGATGTCTACCATCAAACCGGCGATGAAGACGACAAAGAAGGTGGATATTTTATTTCTACGTTTAAGACCATATAAAACGTTATAAATAATTTAATTATCCTATAGTTATGAAAGACATAACTTTGATTCAGGCAGTGGGCGCAGAATCTATTTGCATTGAATTCTCCACAATTCCCTCAATTTCAAATAAAAGACTAAAAAATTTCTATAATTATGTCTCAAAGATTCTAAAAAGACTTGATCCAGAAATAAATTATGAAAGCAAATTTTATGAATGGCGTGTGAAAGGATTACTTTTTCGATCATTTAGAAAATATTCAAGATTAGAAAAAAGTTTGCAAGTTATTGATGAAACAAAAAAAGGTTTAGATAAAGTGATCAGAACCAATAACTTAATCTATCATAAAGAGGCTCCAGAAATTAGCGAAGATATTAAACGTTATGCCGAAAGAAATCCTTATGGAGATATACTAATCACAAGACCAAATATAGAAATACATAGTACTGTAACAAAATATAATCCTCACGATCTAATTTCTGAACTTAAAAAACTGAACTATGTGGAAATACCAGATAATTTTGAGAACTTTAACCCATTAGTTCCTACATTAAGAGAAGGTTCTAATACAGATACTGTTACAACCAAAGATATTCTAAAACCTATAGAAATCGGAAGAAATTAGCCCTTCATAACCTTTATAACTTCTAGAACAATCATGATTACATGGCTAGACGCACCAAAGAAGAATGGAAGACCTATGGGAATGTATTCGACCAGTTCACTATCCAGAACCTCCAGAAGCTCAGCGGTCAAGGCCACTTCGTAGGGTTGAAGAGCGCCATAGCATTAGGCAAAGAAGCTAATATCTTCTCTGCAGAAAAAGATGATGGCTCATTGATTATTGTAAAAATCTATCGATTAGAAAACTGCAATTTCAACAAGATGCATGATTATCTTATAGCAGACAAACGATATATGAATACAAAACGAGGGAAACGCCAAATTATTTTTGCCTGGTGCCAACGAGAGTTCAAAAATCTGATGAATGCAAGAGAAATAATTAAAGTTCCTACGCCAATAACATTCAAAGATAATATTATTCTGATGGAATTCATAGGAGATGCAGAACCTGCTGAACAATTGAAGAACTCACGGCCAAAAAATATTGAAGCATTCTATAAGAAAACCATATCGAATATGAAAAAACTTTATGATAGTGGATTAGTGCATGCTGATCTTTCAGGGTTCAATATTCTTAATAATCATGATGAACCTGTCTTTATTGATTTCAGCCAAGGAACCACATCAGACTCTCCACATGCAACCGAGTTGCTGCAAAGAGATTGTAGGAACATCGCACAGTTCTTCAAAAGATTAGGTGTCGAAACATCTGAAGAAGAGATTTTCAAGAGCATAGTGGTTAGCAGCAACGGGTGATGTTACGCTCCGTGTCGTTTCTACAATTCAATAAAAAATCCGAGATTATAACAAATCTATGTGCATATCAAGTACTTCACAAGGTAACATCACCCATATAGGAAGTATCGAAAGATTTATTAAGTTCTGCCTTTCTTTAAAAATAGGGGGTTGACGTTATGGATGCTAAGATTATCTTTCTTGGAACGGGCGGCGACGCTATGACTATCGGAAAGCAGCATAGGGCTTCGGGAGGAATCATTCTGAAGGTTGATGGCAGCCAATATCATATTGATCCTGGCCCAGGAGCATTAGTCAGAGCAAAACAATACGGTGTCAATCTTAGAGAGAATACTGCTGTACTTGTAAGTCATAAACATCTCAATCATGCCAACGATGTTAATGCAGTGATTTCTGCAATGAGCAATGGAGGCATCGACAAAATGGGTGTCTTAGTACATAACCGAGTGCAGAACTCATCTAACGATTTAGTATTCTTCACAAAAGATTTCAATGAACGAATAATTGAAGTTGAGCCTGGTAAAAAAATTGGCATCAACGAAACAGATATTCACATAACAGAAACAAGACATACTGATCCTGACGCTGTCGGCTTTAAGTTTGTGACACCTTATTTTGTATTGAGCTATCTTAGCGACACGCAGTATTTTGAAGGATTAGCAGAGCAGCATAAAGATGCGAACATTATCATCATTAATTGCAAATATCCTTCAGGAATCAACGAAAAAGGACACTTTAGTTCTGATGATTGTATTAAGTTATTCTCCAAGATTAAACCTGAATTAGCAATCATTACACACTTCGGTTCTAAACTCTTACAAGCAGATCCTTTGTTGGAGGCACGAACAATTAACGCAAAAACAGGAGTACAAGTGTTAGCAGCAACAGACGGATTAAGCATCACACCAACTACTTCATATAGTGCTAAAGCAAAGCAACAAAGAATGAGTCAGTATTGATTTATAATCCTGTTGGCACATCGATAAAAACTGTCTTTAGCTTAAACTTTTTCTCGAGGAGTTTACCTACTGCTTTCACACCCCATGTTTCAGTAGCGTAATGACCAGCAAAGATTAAGTTAACTCCCATTTCTTCTGCATGAGGTGTTATTGTGTGTGATGCATCTCCTGTAATAAAGACATCAGCGTCTCCTTCTTTTAGATTAAACAAATGAAACATTCCTCCACCACTACAAACACAGAATGATTTAATCATCTTCTTTCCAAAAGTTCTAAAAACAACATCAGTATCTAATTTCTTATCCACCTTAGCTACAAAATTAGTAAAACTCACTGGTTTTTGCAATACTCCAATATAGCAGTAATCATCAAAGACTTTCTTTACTTTACCGCCCAGTACGCGAACTAATTCAGCATTATTACCATATTTATTATGCTTGTCCAAAGGCAAATGACAAACATATAAACCAATATTATGATCCATTAGAAACTTAACTCTATTATACATGATATTCGTAATTCTTTCCTTCTTATTCCAAAACAAACCGTGATGCACTATCAACAAATCTACGTTCTCTTTTGCTGCGCGCTTGAATGTTTCCATTCTCGCATCTACTGCCAATCCAATCTTCTTAATCTCTCTTGTGCATTCGATCTGAAGACCATTCAATGAATCATCTTCAATAGAACCTATGTCCAGTTCCTTGTTTAGAAATTCGACTAGTTTTTTGAGTTTCATAGGAAAAGCACAGTTCTTATCTTTATAAAATTAACTTGGGAGGCGTCAATAAACTATATAAATAAACAAACGCAGGAAATGATTAATGAAGCAGCGTAAGAAGACTAAGAAGCGTAAAAAATCAGTCAACACAAAGCGCATAAGAAAGAAGCCATCTCAGAAACCAAAGAAGGCATGGGTGCTTTCTGTAGATATGGGATATGGTCATCGAAGAGCAGCATATCCATTGAATGATATTGCCAATGGACGTATTATTGTTGCTAATAATGATAAGATTATTTCTGAAAAAGAAAAGAAGACCTGGCGGAGAGCTGAACGATTTTATAACACCATATCTCAATTGAAAAGCATACCCTTTATTGGGAAACTCTTTTTTGGCATGTATGATAATCTGCAAAAAATCTCTCCTTTTTTTCCTTTTAGAGATTTAAGTAAACCTACATTCACTGTCTTGCAGCTGAAGAAGACCATTAACAAAGGACTTTGCCACAGTCTGCTGAATTTTCTCAACAAAGAACCACTTCCTATAGTATCAACACACTTCATTCCTGCGCTTGCAGCAGATTATCTTAACTATCCTGGAAAAATATATTGCGTTGTCACTGACACCGACATCAATAGAGTGTGGGTTGCTGATAAACCAAAAGAATCAAAGATCATTTACTTCGCACCTTGTTCTCATGTGATGTATCGCCTTAAAGAATACGGAGTTCCTGAGAAGAATATTGTATTAACAGGATTTCCTCTACCGAAAGAATGTATTGGTGGAAAAGATCTTAGCATTCTTAAACGATCATTAGGAAGACGTCTCGTCAATCTCGACCCGAACAATATCTATTTGAAAGATTATCAGCAATACATCAAATCGAAAATTGGAAAATGGTACACTAGGAAATCAGATCACCCTCTTACTTTGACATATCTTATTGGGGGTGCTGGTGCACAGATGGATATTGGCATCACCATAGCTAAATCTCTCGAGAAAGAAATAAAAAAAGGAGAAATTGTTCTTAATCTTGTTGCAGGCACTCGCCTTGATGTACTTAATTATTTCAAGGAACATCTCGAGAAAGAACATTTAACTTCAGAAATAGGAAAAGGCATCAATATCATCTTTGCATTAGTCAAATATGAATACTTCAAAAAAATCAATCAAACCCTAAACAAATCAGATATTATCTGGACAAAACCAAGTGAAATGTCCTTCTATGCTGCGCTCGGATTACCTATTATTATTGCACCTCCAGTTGGTGCTCATGAACATTACAATCAGAAATGGCTTCAGCATGTCAAAACAGGATTCATACAGGAGAATCCTGCATATACACACGATTGGCTCTTCTATCACCTTAAGAAAGGACTCTTTGCAGAGTCTGCGATGCATGCATTCAAAACACACAAATATGGCACACAACGTATTGAACAAATAGTTCTTGAAAAGAAACCTATTGAATCATTTCAGAAAGATCAAATCTGGAAAGACTTTATCGAAAAAGGAAATAGTTATTGATTTTAATCGAGAGCAAACCTTGGTGATCAATATCTTGTGGTATTAATGTTCCCTCTTGTTTGACAAGAATTTAATTTCAAAATTGGAATATCAAGTAAAACCCCATAAGTATATTTGCTCCCTTTGTGTGTAACCTTTGGCTCAACCATAAATCTATCACCATCAAAAACAAAAACATCTCTTAATTTTCCAGAAGAAAATACATACAACCAAGGAATAGGTAATCTTGTCTCGCTCCAAACAGTTAACTCGCCTTCTAAAGTCATCATATCTTCTGTTTTCCCAAACTTTTGAGTTAAATAATCCCCCCATCCATTTCTTGGAGTGATTAATTTCGTTTCTGAAACTTCAATTTTTTCTTGGCCACACACCTCTACAGCTCTTTCTAAATCATCATTCCATTGCAAATTATATCCTTTTTTATTAAGCCAACGAGCAACTCGTTCAGAAGATGCTATTACACATCTTCTTTCTGTAGAAATTGAACCAGCACGTATCTCTTCGACAAGCTTAAAGTCAACAAATGTATGCATATACTTCTCAGGTTTCTCCTCAACGGTCAATGTTCCTTCGATCAGATACGTCATAACGAGAAAATTTTCTAGTAGTATATAAAATTATTTAGTATGACTACTTCAGAATAAAAAATGGAGCCGCCCAGATTCCCAGAGAGCTCTACTCGATGGATCCCAAAAACCCAAAGGTTTTTGAGGACGAACTGGAAGTTCGAATCTCTTGTAACACACAGCCAAAAACAGAACGAATGGGGCCGCCCAGATTCGAACTGGGGTCCTATGGTCTTTTTGATGAGGACATCGTCCAGATCGCCCAAACCACAGATGATAGATTGCTCACTGCCAGATGCAGCTCCAAGCTACACCACGGCCCCTTTGGGAAATGAGATTATAAGCTCAGAACGCAATATGCTTTTTAAATGTTCTCATCGAATATGACAATAAGCTATATAAACTCCTCTTTGTAAGAATTGCTATGAAATACTCTATTATCATTCTCCTGTTGTTCATTGCAATACCAATAGTATTCGCAGATGACATTCTACTCACCGATGACCTTTATGCAAGAGACTCACTCACTTTGGATGTTGATATAAGATACAAAATCAAGGTAACCCCCACCACAACTGTTGGATACGAACTCTCTAATCTTAGAGCAATGCTCTATTACTATCCTAAAGAAGATTATCGACAAAACATCCTCTCAATAGAGTCATCACCTCAAGCAACAATCGACAATGATGCTTACCTTTTCACGTGGAACTTCTTCAAAACACAACCTTATTACTTTGGAATTACTTCCAGAATCAAAACAGAGATGAATGCTCCTATTATTAACAAAAAAATTACTTTCCCCATACGACAGATTGACGGAAGCTACAGCGACTATCTTGAGGAGACCGCAATCATTGATATCGACGAAGATATTAGACAACAAGCATTGATGCTTGCTGCAGGTAAAGATGATCTCTTTGATGTTGTCTTTTCAATAGGAGAATGGATCAATAGCAATATTGTCTATGACCTGACAACGGTTACTGCAGAAGCCGCACTGCCTGCTTCTTGGGTGATGGAAAACAGAAAAGGGGTTTGCGACGAAATTACTTCATTATTCATCGCAATGAATAGGGCATTGGGCATCCCAGCAAAATTCGTATCAGGGCTCACTTACACAAACGCACCTGAATTTACCGAACCCTGGGGCCCTCATGGATGGGCAGAAGTCTATTTCCCTGAAGTGGGATGGATACCCTTTGATATCACTTTTGGACTTTATGGTATCATTGACGCTGCTCATATCAAAATGCGAGAATCAAATGATGCTCAACAACCTTCATTGCGCTACGAAAGCAGAGGAAAAAATATTGATATAGAAGCAAGCGACATGGAGAAAGAAGTCACTATCAAGGAAAAAGGAGAGTACAGCAAAACACCTATACGAGTCACTTCATCCACTCTCTCTGATAAAATTGGTTTTGAATCATATAATGTCGTCGAAGCGATAATTGAGAATCTTGAAAATACGTATCAAGGATTCGATGTTATTTTTGCAGACACCACTCATTTGCATGTACTCTCGCAAAAAAAACAACCTGTCTTGCTCAAACCGAAAGAAAAGAAGACTATTTGGTGGGTGATACGCGTTGACCCTCTTGAAAGCGGATTTTACTATGATTTTCCTGTTGTGATCTACACAACAAAACAAGCCAACACTTCGACATCATTTCAAGTAAAAGAAACATACAATATCATCGACAAAACAACCGCTGAGATGAGAGCCCATTCCTTGGATGTAATTCAAGAAAAACCTTTATCTTCAGCCTTCAATTTCGAATGCTTCAAAGAAACACTCAATTATTATGTTGGTGATGAACTCACTATTACCTGCGATGTTAAAAACAATGCAGGAAAAGATATTGATAATCTTGAACTCTGTCTCTATAATCAATGTGAACCACTTAGTATTGCCGACGATGAATATCTTTCTCCAAGATTCACCATCCCATTAGAAGAGCCAGGCAGTATGAGTATCCTTATGACTCTGAAGAATGAAGAGATTGAGAAGACATCTCTTGTCTTGGCGACAATCTTTGACGAACCTTCACTCTCTATTGAAAATATCGAATATCCTTTGCAACTAGATTACAACGAATACAGCTTTATCACTTTCACTCTACATCGTAACAATCAAGTTCCCGTAGAAAAAATTAAACTTCAAATAACTCACTCTTTAATTGAACATGAATGGGAAATCGAAACACTTGAATCTGATGCTAAACTTGAGTTGGCAATTGCAGGATCAAATCTCGATCTGAAAGATAACAAATTCGTGCTTTCTGCAGTCTATGAATCTGAACGAGGAGAACCATATCTAGTTGAAGAAACATTCTTCATAGAACTCTCTAATCCTACGTTCTCCCAGAAAACAATGATTGCATTGAACAAATTTGGAAAATGGACAAAGGAATTCATCAATAATGTTTTCACATGAACCAAAGCAATGCAGCAGCAAACAAAAGTATAATTGCAATGGCTTTTCTAAAGTGAAAGTTATCAATCCTATGTTCGAATTTCTCTCCTATGAAAAGACCTAAAAGAGTGAATGGTAATACAATACCTGAGAGCAAAACACTTTGTTCTGTAATGAGCCCTCCAATACCATAAGTAACAAGTTGCATCGCAGCCATCACCATAAACGTAAAGTTCAAGGTTGCTCTAAGTTTATCTTTGTCTTTAATAATCTCAGTGAAATAAACCACCAAAGGAGGCCCATTCACTCCGAAAAGGCTTCCTATAAAAGATGCGACAACACCAGCAGGATAGCCCCAACGCTCATTAACACGATGTGTATGTATCTTTTTCTCAAATAGTATCGACAAAGCAAGAATACTTATGATTGCCGCCAGTATGAGCTTCAACAACATATTTTCCACTACAACAAGAATCATAGTGCCTATAATAACTCCTATAATGCTTCCTATACAAACTGGCTTTGCATAATTATAGAGAACTTTCTTGTTATACTGCATATGCATAACAAAGGAGATGAACAATCCCACTACGACCACAATTGCAAGCACAAGCTTCAATTCCACAAATAGTGCTAACACAGGGATAGTCACAAGGGCTGTTCCAAATCCTGCAAATCCTTTCACCAGATGAGCCAAAAAAAAGATCACAGCAAAGAACAATACAATCAAGATACCTTCCATGAGATTCTCTAGAATGATTCTTTTATATAGTTTTGGACTAACTCAAGGATAGAAATATCTACATGCAACTTGTGATATTGTTACGCATTGCTGAACTCAATAGGCTCATCCAGTGAATTTATCCGCAATGTAGACAAAAATAGCTTGATCCCCTGAATCAAATCGTTGGCAGCTCACTTCTTTGTTAAATTGAAGCTGCTTTCTTAATGTTCTTGGAACAAGAAAATACTTTGTTGCTTCGTTCCTTCCTCTCTGCGTCAGATTAGCTTTTGTTGAACAGTGTTTTCTCGAGAAAAGAACAATATCATTTGTATCTCCATTAAGCGGCATAATTTCTTCTTTGTCTAGCATAACCTCGACAATTACCTTATCCTGCACTTCTTCTCTTGTTGATAATATCTCTCCCATTGTACTAAATCTTCACTCCCGGATAAAAAAAGATGAGCAACCATATATACTCTTCCAAGATATTATCTATATCCCATATACTCTTCTTTTATAAATAAATTCACAGAAATAAATTACTTGCATGTCTTAATGCGTTAACTTGTGTTGTTTTAGCTATATGTGCAAGAATCCTTCTACTGTATTTCTCTTTCTGTTGATATGAAGATGAAATGATTTTTGATTTCTTTCTCTGGCGCAGAGCATAATACCATGTGCTTCTCACAGCGAACCAAAATCGTGCATAATCAATATGTTCCTGTATAGAAGGAACTAAAGCATACTTTTTATATATTTTTTCAGGTTGTTCAAGAGACTCAATAATTTGCACCTGTTCTCTTGCTGGAAACGTAAGTTCTCGAAATCTCAGATCATAACCTGCAAGTTCAGCACCATTACTTGTATCTGAGATAAATACGTTGGTATTCTTGAATGTTCTATCAAAAAACGGAATAGTAGTGTGTTCAGAATAATAAGGAACTAGTAAATTAACCAACAACTTTACTTTATTCTGAACTTCTTTGCTATTGTTTTCTTGAAATATCAATTCAGCACTTTCTTTCAATTTATGAGCGCTATCTTCCTTCGGAAAAAGATCATTGAACGAATTTATAGGATAATAAATTTCCTGATATTTTTTGAACTCATTAAGAAGCCCTTCAGTCGAATCATATAGTCTTCTAATAAAAGAAAGGTGTTGTTCTATGATTGATTCTTTACATTTAAGAGACTCTCCTCTCATAACATTGCTGAATTTATCTCCTGGAGCTCCTTCAATAAAAAGAAGATTATTCAGACAAAGGCTATTGCAGAGTCTCTCATTCTTTGAAGCAGCATGATGATTAAGATAGCGAATACCAAGTTCAGCCATTTCTGCTTGATAAGGCATTCCAAAACGTTTCAGATAGATTCTTTTTTCTTCCTCCTTAAGTAAAATCGTTTTTTCTGCTCCAGTGCTCAATCCAGAAATAGTCTGCACAAAGAGATCCTTTTCACGAAGCATCTTTTCAGCTAACGTCTCAAAATTCTTGCGCTCAGAGCTCTTCTCTTCTTCAAATATATCTTCAATAACGCTATCTTCATAGTCTTTAGCACTTAATACAGTGAAGAGATCTATGAATTCAAGCAATAAGCTTCTCTGCTGATCTGTTATTTCAATCATTTTTATATACCATCCCTATATTCTCAATAGTTTATCCCGAAAAACTTCTTCTTTTTTATCACCTTTCGTTGACGAAAGGAGGTGATTTTGTGAAAAAACTAATTTCTGCATTAGTGGTAAGTGCTTTATTGATATTATCTACAATAATGGTATCTGCGGGTGGCTCTCCTCTTGAAGGGAAAGGAAAATGGATAGCTTATCCTGACTGCTACTGGCTCTCCAATTCAGACAGCGAATGGTATCCTGATTCGAAATGGTATCTGCATAGCGATGATTCCTGGACGAAAAACTATTACAAGTCATATTGGTCTCCGACCACAACATGTGAGTACGACCCAGACCCTTGTGATCCCTCGAATCCTGATCCTCCACCAGAATGTGGTGAGCTTGAAGGATCATAGTATCTCCTCTCTTTTTTTCTTTTCTAATGCTGAAAGTGCCTTCAAAGCATAATAATCTGTCATAATAGTTGAAACAGGATCGCTATTCCACATTTTCCCTTCATATAGGATTCCAGGATATTTCTTGTCTGTTCTAATATTACTGACAAAATACTGCAGAACATCATTGAATTTGTTCTCATTGATTGCATATTCTGGAAGAATATCTCTAGCTCTTTCTACATTGTTGATAAACATTCCTAATGCAAGCATATTCTCTCTTTTTTCCCGAGAAAATACTAATGAATCATTTTCCCATAACACTTCTTCAGGAAAATAACCATGCTGTTCAAACGTTTGAAAAGAGAAATCAATCGCTCTCTTAAGATAGTCTGGAATAATCCCTGTTTTTGCGACATACTCTAATGAGAACTCCACCAGCTGTTCATGAACAAACATGCTTGTTGATCTTTTTGTAGCATCTTTTTGCAATCCCCAATTGACATCCCCAGCAGAGAAATAATTGAAATAGAATTCAGGATCGAAGGATACTGTATCAACAAGCGCTTCACTATAGTTAGATCCATCAAATCGAAAGATATGTTCCTCAACAAAATCTGCATGATTTCGCATTCTCTGAACATCAAAATATCCTGAATGTAATAATGCAATAGCAACAGGATTCGCTACAGGAGTGAACACAAAATATCCTTCGTTTTCTCCTTCTGGAATAGTTTTTTGACCATCTTTATTCAGTATTGCCTTGTAATTTTTCGCAGATGTATAAAATCCTATATCCTGAGAACCCACATATCTATTTTCTAAAAAAACATCTATAGCATAATTATACGCATCCTTAATATTTTCATAAATACTACTATCCCTAAAACATTCTCTTAGATTTCCTTCACATATTGCCTCAAAAGCGACAATCACCCTATTCGGAGTAATTTTTCTAGAGTATCTCGCATTTTTCAACATATGCTTAAGTTCTGTTTCAATCTCTGCGAGCAATTCTTCATTTCCTGTCTCTTTGAAGAGAAGCGTCTTATACGCAATATCATATCCATCAGTAAATGAAGCACCACTACTCTCTTTGAGTGTGTATTTCTTTCCATCAAAAGATACTCCTTTAACGAACTCATCTTCCTTGAACGTAATCACATTAACTTCTTTTTCTTCTGCTATTCTTGATCTGAACTCTTGCCAATCTTCAGCAGCAACTAGACGATCTAATCCGAGACGGTGCTTGATTTTATGTTTCATAAATGCTGCACTAGAAAAATAGTCTTGGACAAAATATCCTCCTGTCAAGAAACCAAAGACAATGATGGGCGTACTTATCTTTCTCGCAACTCGGTTCGCATTCTGTATCATCAGATCATAATCATACGCTTTCCTTATCTTATGAAATGATATCTCTTCATCCAACTGAAGTGAAGCCTCAATATTCAATGAAAGCTTCTTGAACCTCTTTCTCTTCAGGATCCTTTTTCTTCCACTACGTTCAAACATCTCTTGAGCAATCATCAAAGACCATATCTCAGAATGAAGTACATTATTAATAGCACGCGCAGTATCAAGATAAGGATGATCCTTCATCACAGACAAACCGAATGCATAGATATCATTCTCCTGAAGGGGAGGGGGAATCTCATCTTTATGAATTTGCGTATCCTCCAACTGATGTGCAAGATCCTGAACAATAGTATCAAGAAGAGCATGTGAAACAGGAATATTCGGCTGCTGTTCTAATGCATTCACTACATTATCCACTGTTCCTTTTTTGAAGACTGGGACACTCGCTCCTTGTGAAATCGCATAAAGCATAAGTTCCTCTTTTCGCATATACGGCAAAGTCCCAAATGTTCTGCTGTACTCCTTGATTCCTTGCATGAATCCAGCCCCGAAGTCTATCACATAGGGATTTTCTAAAGTATACTCATAAGGATTGTTGAGAATAAGGACAATATTTCTAGGTTTAATATCATTCACAATAACGCCTTTTTCATGGATAATGGCATATCGTTCCGAAAGCTTTCCTGCAAGCATAAGTAAATCATCATCAGAGAATTTGTGCTTTTTAAGAATCTGTGCAAGATTAAACACCATTCCTTGGAAATCTTCTTTCTTTTTGATATGAATATCATGGAATCCTGGAATACTCTCTGTGAAATAAGAGGCAAATCCTCCATTCTCCTCAGGGCGATCAATCACGGTAGGAACTATCGGTATATTATTTTTAGTAACTGATTTCTCAAGTTCAAGAAGAATACGCATCTCACGTTGAAGATTGTCTCTTGGGGAGCCTCTTGTATTTGTTGATACCTCAAAGAAATCTTGCTCTCTTTGGGAAGATTCCTGATCATATTTCAGAATCTCTACCCTTCCTTCCACCGCTTTATTGCGGACAACATACGCGTTCCCCAGATCATGAATGATCTCATATTTTTTTGAGATGTCTCTCATATAAAAGCCACCATAAAAGAGCTTAAGCAATCAACAAGATATTTTCTGATGAGACGATAGAAAAAGAGAAAATCAGGATCGTCTATCGAAGGAAAAGGCATTTCTCTCTCCTGTATAATCATCTCATTGATTTTCTTGAGGTTAAAATTCTTGAAGATGTTGAAAAAAAGAATGAATAATTCATTGATATTTTTGAATCCCTCAAGATCCTTAGTTGTAGGTTTTAACTTAAGCTCAGCGACTCTTTTGAAAATTTCCTTGTAACAGTCGCCAATTTTTTCAAGGTAGCTGCAGAATACATAAAATGAAGTGCTATCCGCGTCTTTAGGATTAACGTTAATCATTCTTCTGCAAACATCTGCATAATCATTTATTATCTTGTCTCTAGAAGAAAGCTCTGCAACTTCTTTCCATTGCTGTTTTTTCCAGAGATCTCTAAAATCATCATTCATACGATAAAGCTCTTTCATAAGAGCAACAATCTGTTCATGAAGCTTTGTCTCTGAAACCTTACCTGGGAGTGTTAGCACCACTTCATTATTTTTGTGTGCCTTCTTAATGAGTTCATCGTCCTTTTCATAGAGCTCCAATTTCTTGTTTCTAATGATTCTTCTTACTTCTTTATGCTTTTCCTCTTCATCACAGTGAATCGTAATGATTTCATATCCTTTTTTGTAACATGCTCCAATAAGCTTATCAATAAGACTTGTATCTACTCCTTTCAGATCAATTGTGCATTCTTTTGGCTCAAGATGTCTGCCAGCATGCAGAATAAGTGAATCCCCTTCTTCAGTGACGTTAATCTTATCTCCCTTCCCCAAACCATATTTCTTCAACCACTCCTTGGGAAGCGTAATACACCAACTGGCGTTTCCAAACATCACAATGCTGCGCTCCATAGAAACAGAATATGCCCTTGTTTTAAATAGTTAATTGTGTCTCAGAACGGGATAACCTTATTTCTGCAGTTATATTTGCTTAATCACTTTCTCAAGGATATTCTCAAGCAGCTCTTCAGCCATGCTTCGAGCACTATCTGAGAAAAAAAACTGTTCTTCAGAAAGGTTGTTTTGCAGTGTAGTGAATGCTTTTTCAAAAGATATTTCTTTTCTTCTAATATCTGCTAAAAACCCCTTTTTAGTGAATCTCCAGAGCTTATCAGCATCTCTCATAACGCCCTCATTGACTGAAAGAAACCCTTTTCTTGTATCGTGCTGTGAAACAATCTCAAGGATTTCATCAATATCTGATTGAGGACACAAAGTGTGCTCAAGTATATGTTGCGCAACAGAAACTCCTTTCCTCTGATGTTCTAATCGTAACGATCTTTTTATCTCAGGAGAAATATGTTTTCTGAAAGGAAGAAATCTTTCTTCTTCAGAAAGCTGCGACCATCCCACATCATGAAGAATAGCTGCAGGAATAACAATATGTTCATCAGCGTTTTCAGTTTCAACAAGTTGAGCAGCAAACCCGACAACTGTTGCTACATGCCCTTCATCATCCCTTTTATCTTGGAATGGTAGAGCTAGATCCCATATTCTCTTGAAAGAGTTGCGCATGTACATCACTCGCTAAATGCACTAATAAGAGAGCAAAGCATATTTATATAACTTCCATCTATATCATATATACTTTTGCTTATTATTCCTAGAATATTAAGGAAGCCAAGTTTTCGAATTCTTCAATTTATCCTTTAGATAGGTGTTCATCACGTAGTTAAGGTCATATGCTGCAAATGCCTGCTGTTCAGCTCTTTTTCCCATCTTAAGTTGTAATCTAATTGCTTTTTCCCATTCTTTATGCGCTTTGACAAAAGGATCATTTTTCAAGGCATCTTTTCCCCTCTTGACATCGACATCTTTCAGAGGATGGGAAGGTAGTTTATAATCAATAATATCTTGTGGAGTCACGCCAATGAATTTTGCATTAGGTACGCAAAAAAATTGATTTGCATGAGCTGCATTGCCAGAACCTACTTTTAATGTTCTGTAGATATTCATATGTCCATAGAAATCTCCATCAGTGAAGACATAGACAGGAAGTTTTTTATTTTCACTTAAACGCTTGATGAATCTTCTTGTAGCACGAGAAGGAACTCCCTTTAATGAGACAAGAACACAATTTGCTTTCTTGTAGTATTTGTGCTTCACTAAACGTTGAAACATACCTGCAGTTTCGATAGCAAGAATAAAATTCGCTTTTGTTTCAAATTTAAACTCTTCAACATCTGCAGGAATGTTGTACGCGCCAGAAGCAAATTTTGTACAGTCTATTTTTACCTCTTTTCCAGTATCAGGATCTTTATCTATGATAGTTAGATTTCCTGAAACTGCTCCACCGTCTTCTTCAGGAATAAAGCCTAATTGCTCTCTCAGCACACCCATCATTGCTTCCATATCATCCATGCAGGTATCTGATTCTGGCTGCTCATTAAATTTAGCATCTCCCCAGTTTTTAGAAACATAATAAGCTTCTCTTTTTGTCATAATATCATTAGCAGCAATAACTTTTTTCGACTCATTCATAAGAAGCAAGGATTGCGCAAATGATTTTGATGTTGAAACAGTTAGCGTTCTCGTTTTTTCCAATCCTTTTACTTTGAAATAGCCATCTTTCTTATCATATTCTACATTATTGAGTGATCTGATTGGTGACGTTAAAGTAGGCTGCTTGCTTTTAACAATATCGTTGTAAATGTCTTTTGCAATTTTTTTTATTTTATCTGATGCAGCCTTACTCATTTTTTACCATTCCTCTTCTTCCCATTCTTTTTCTTACCATTATTGTTACCATTTTCAGACTTTACACCATTCATCTCATCATCAATTTCTTGCTGAATCTCCTCAAGTTCTTCTTTTCCTATCTTCGCAAATTCTTCATCAAAGTCAACATTCTTTGACGCATCAAAAGACATATCCTTTACCTCTCCTCTTTTCTTCTCAAGTAATATTTGAAGCTTCTTTGTTACTCCTGTTTCTTGGCTCTCTGTGAGTCCAAGCAATTCTTTCAATCCTTTTGCCACATAGGGAATATACTTTTCAATATAACTTCTTTTCTTAAGTTCATCTTTAACACGTCTCTTTTTAGCAGTATACCTCATTAATTTTCTTCCTGCTTCTTGAATGGCCAATTTGATTTCCTTAATAATTTCAGAATAATGCGCTAATGCTTCTTTAGCTTCTGAAGTGAATGGCACCCATACTGATGCCATATGCACAAGAACAACTGCAGGCCCTGTTGGTGTATTACTTCCTGATTGGCTCAGACCATATGATTTCCATGCAGTTTCATTCACTGATTTTGTGATAGCACAAGCACCCGGCTGAAATTGCAATGGGACTTTATTTGCAAATCTGAGTACATCAACAGTACCTTCAGCAGGAATATTTCCTCCGTACGCAATGCCACATTCTATCACGAAAGGGTTACCCCTATACACTGCTGGTCTCCGTGAAGTCGCACAGTAGAATTCTGCATTAATTTCTTTCTTCATTCCCTTCTCTACTAATGATTCTCCTATAGGGCTTAAACAATCCGTTGGAGGAGCCATTATTTTCGTTTCCTGAATACCTTTATAGAGATCTTCTGCTTGTTGCCTAGTCATATTTTGAGGTTTAAGATTAGTTGGTAATCTTGCATTCTGACAAATTTCTTTCGCAACAGGAGCTGTTACTCTCGAGAATTCATCTTTCATAAACGCTTCAAGTGTTCTTTTATCAGAGGCATGCAAAAGTTTCATAAGCATACCTAATTCCACACCATAAGGATGTGGTTTAATCTCTTTAGGCATTATTACTTTTTCTTCCGATGCTCTTGGAAAAATAATCTGTTCTCCTTTTGGAGGTTGATAGATGAGATTAAGATGAGGATTCACAATTGCAGTTTGTTTGAGATATTCATCAACTGATTGTTTTCCCTTCATATAACTTCCTTCTAGATCAATTTCGATTTTGACACCGTGTTCTTTTCCCGTCCAGGATATTTCTTTTTCATCACTGATCACTGCTTTATTGATTTTTGTATCAATTCTAATCTTACAAGTATAGGCAGGCTTATCTTTATGGACTTTTGCTGTTATTTTTGCAGCTCTTCCTGTTGTTAAATTAGCATACATCACTGAAGCAGAGATACCAATACCTTGTTGGCCCCTACTTTGACTTAACTTATGGAATTTACTCCCATAAAGAAGACTACCAAAAATTTTTCCTATTTGTTTCTTTACAATACCAGGACCATTATCCTCTACAATAATTCTGAATCGATCATCTCCCATATCAGTTATATGAACGGTAATATCAGGGAGAATATTAGCTTCCTCACAAGCATCAATACTGTTGTCTACTGCTTCTTTAACCGTAGTAAGAAGTGCTTTTCTCTTGTTATCGAACCCTAGAAGATGCCTGTTCTTTTCAAAGAATTCAGCAACAGAGATTTCCTTTTGCTTCTTGGCCAATTCATCGGCCTTCGTTCCTTTAGCCATATAAACACCAACCATGAATAGCATCAGTCCTGCAAAGATGCTATTCATTAAAACGGTCTAAAACTGCCTAATATTGCCTATAGAGGAACTTCATTTATAAATCTTTTGGTCTTTCGGGAAGAAAGAATAAGATATGCTTTTTACAACCCACCCAAGCAAAATGTGGCGGAACTGATAAACAGTATAATTAGCATTACTAAAGCCTATCAAGCGCTCTTTCTCCAGCATATATCTTGTTTGTAGAAAGATATTTCTTGAATTCTAATTCAGCAGGGTCTTTTCTTGAGTTGATTAGTCTACTCGCCATATATCCAGCAATAATTCCATAAGCAACTGCAACAATAGGATTTCTAGTCACCCCACAAAATACCAAACCCCCAACGATCCCCCAAAAAAATGGATTATGATAGACTTTTGATTGTTTAGGCTCTTCTTTTTTCTCAAGGCAATCTTTGTAATTATTAAGCATTCCTTCTAGCACTGTCCTTTGATCATTTTCATTCATATCTCCAGGAATATCTCCGTGCTCAAGCTTCTCCTGCTTCAATAACAATTCACACTTATCGTTGAGATAAACAGCAGTCCCAACTTTCTTGCCCATTCTGAAATAGACTGTCCAACTTTCACCACCGACACCAATACTGAATTTCTCGTCATATTCTTTAGTTTCCATCTCTTTAATTATTTCACCGAGACTAGCTTCTTGCACCTGTAAAATATCTTCTAACATCGTGATCGAGAGAACTCAATAATCGTATTTAAAGATTTCCAATACATCCCTCTGATAGTAGCCACAATTTCTCCAAGAAAAGTATTTGATTATATTACAACAAAGTTCCTATCTACATATATAAAATTTGTCATCTATTAAAGCTCTTGTTCTTATTCTTCAAATATTTCACCAATCTATCAGAATACATTTTTGGAATAGTTCCTTTGAGCAATTCTTTCATCCAATGACGAGTATCGTTTCGTAAGGTGATATTTGGTTCCATCTCTTCACCAGTCATGATATTCTTTTTTACTTCATGAGAAAAATCATCATTCTCAATCATACTACAAATATCGAAATAGATCTGTGGAGGAATATCTGCTTTTCTAGCAGCTCTCATGAAATCGTCCAATAATCCTTCTCTTTCTTCCTCTTCATGAGTTTTTTTGTCATCCTCTGCTTCCTGCCAGAGTTCATCATAGGAAACATTGTCAGCTTGCATCAAGACATATTTCGCTAATGATTCGGGCCATTCCTGCGCAATTGCATTTCTATGTTTCCTAATCTCATGGAGAATAAATTCGTCTATCTTTATCTTTTTCTTGATGCTTTCCATAATCGATAATTTTACACGAGCAGGAACCTGCTTTAGCATAGAAGCCTGTTTCATTAATCGTTTCTGTTCTTTCGATAGCTTAATTTTTTCTATTTTGCCTACTTGATCACTAATGTGCTGGCTGATAGAGAAAGCTTCCATTGCTTCTCCTGATTTTCCTTTGTCTAACGCGATTTTCGCCAACACCATCTGATGCATTCTTTTCAGGAATTCCTGTTTTGATTCCATGGTTAGAATATCTGCATAGCCTTGAAGCAAAGTACTTGTGGCAAACGGTGAAGGAATCGTAGTTTCAGTCTCTACGAGATTGACTTTCTTCTTATCAATCCACTCTAAAGCAAGTTGTGCATTCTTGATATCCATGACATCTTCTAATACTTCTCTTTTTGCTTCTCTAATAATACAGAAATCTTCACTAATACGTCGGGCTGCAGCGTAGATTAATTGAGAAGACATCTGTTGTCTTGAAACGGTTTTTGTTCTTCCAGCGTAATTTCTTAAAATCATTAATGCTCTGCCAGCGCAATGTCTGAATCTTCTCTTCAATATTTCAGTGTTGTCGATTGCCATGCTAAGAACTTTATATGCATCATCAGGATTAATCAACTGCATAGCTTTCTTTACATTGATCGCTTTCGTTGCCGCTAAATAAAATGCGTGATCAGTGATGCCGACTTCAACAGCAATTTTTTGATTACGCAGTACAGCATAAGCAATCAATCTCGATAAAGCGTCGTTCACTCTTCTCCCTTGCATCGAATGGAAAATATAGTATTTTTTATTTCCTTCATCATATCTTTCCACAACAAGCTCTTTCTCTGTAGGAAATAGTGAGAATTCATATTGCTCTAAGAAATAATTATATAATGCTTCAGCCGCGATTTCATCAACATAAACATATTCCTTAATGAATGCAAGCATCTCTTTCTTTGGTTTTCTTGCTTTGTATTTCTCATAGCATAATGTCCTGAAATGATTAATATCTTGCGCTAAATCAAAACTTAAGGGCAACATTTCAGAATACCAAGAAGGAACAGTAGGTTTTCTTCCATGAGCAGATTGTACTTGTAGTGTCATCCCCCTACTGAACCTGAATTCATAAACACTTCCTCCTAAAACAAAAATATCACCACGATGTAATCTTTCAAGAAATCCTTCATCAATCATACCAATCAATTGATTCCCTATTTTGACTTGAATACCTCCTTGATCCGGAATAGTACCTATGTTCATCATGTAAATCATTCTGGCACTCCAACCTCGTTTGCCTATCTTGCCTTCATTATACCAGATTTTACCATACACATGACGCTCTTCTAATTTTCCATATTCTCCAGCAAGAAATTCTACTACTTCAATGAATTCCGCATAGTTTAGATCTTGATATCCATATGCTTTTGTGAAAAGATTAAACACCTCTTTGACATCGATAGATTGCTGTTCTAATGCAATACCGACGACATGCTGTGCTAACACATCTAATGCATTTTTTGGAATATGAATCCTGTCTATTTTTCGTTCAACAGCGTTTTTCATTAATACTGAGCATTCTACTAAGTCATCTCTAGACATCACAATGATTCTTCCTTTTGTTGTTGCATGCAATTGATGACCTGCTCTTCCTATTCTTTGTAATCCTCTCGCAACACTTTTAGGACTTCCCAACAGAATAACTAAATCGATGAATCCTATATCGATACCTAGTTCTAATGATGTTGAGCAGACTACGCAACGTAGTTTTCCTTGGCGTAATCGTTCTTCGATATCGAATCGATGAATCTTACTTAAGCTGCCATGATGTGCCCCGATTAATGAGGAAATTTTATGAGGAGGCTTTTCCTCAATTTCATAGTAATACTTAGGATATTTCTTTTTTAACTCGAAAACAACACGTTCAGTGCCTGCTCTGGTGTTGGTGAAGATTAATGTTGTTTTATGTTTTTGAATTTGTTTGTGAATAAGTTCATATGTTTTTTTGTTTATTGTTGCAAAATCAGTGTTGACTAAATCAGGCACAGGAGATAATACTTTCAAATCAGATTCTTTAATATAGGGGACATCTATAACTACACAATCACGATTATTGCCGACGAGATATTTCGCTATTTCCTCTATCGGAGCTACCGTTGCTGACAATCCTATTCTTGTTAATCCCGGACTGATTCTTTGCAGACGTTCAAGGCTTAAACTCAGATGTGTTCCTCTTTTATTTTCTGCTAATGAATGGATTTCATCTATGATAGTCCATTGTACATCTTTGAGTCTCTCAACAAATTTAATTGAAGAAAGCATAATACCTAAACTTTCTGGAGTGGTGATCAATATATGAGGAGGTTTTTTGAGCATTGCTGATTTTTGTGATGGTGTCGTATCTCCTGTTCTCACTGCTACTCTGATGCCGAATTCTTTTTTTGCTAATGCTTCTATTTCTTTTAGAGGTTCTATGAGGTTCTTCTCAATATCATTATTTAATGCTTTCAATGGAGAAATGTAAACAGCATAAATTTTATCTTCAAGAATGCCTTTAGCTGCAGAGTCAACTAATTCATTGAGGATTGCTAGAAACGACGTTAATGTCTTTGTTGCTCCTGTGGGTGCTGATACTAAACAGTTATTGCGAGAGTGTATTTCGAAGATGCCTAGCTTTTGAGGCATCGAGAACTCCTTAAACTTCGAGAAGAACCAATTTCTGACATCATGGTGTAATAAGTACTTGAGTAATTTGTCTTCATTCGGTTTTTTCTTGAATGTAATCATGGCTTTCAGAAGTCACAACGCTTTTTAAACTCTTGTGGAAGAAATGTCTAGTGGATATAAATAAAAAAATTAGAATGCTAATGGATTCTCTTCCATTTCAGCAATTCTTTGCATAAGAAACTCTTTTGTTCTGTTGTTGTCCATTGGTCTTAACAATTCATTACACTCAGGGCAATGATAACCAGACTCAATCGCAGACTCAAAGTCAAGCCTTGAGCAAGCATTCGGACACATAAAGAACTGAGAGGCTTCCTCTCTGGCTAATCTGGTCTTGAGTTTTTCGAGCTTCTCTTTGCGAATCTTGTCCACAAGATGAGGAATGTTGTGCTCATTGAAGTCCCAATAGCAGATATACCATCCTTTTTTCTTGTCTTTCTTTCTTCTGAAGCTGAGAATATCTTTTTCTAAGAGTCTATATAACAAATTTCTTGTCTTATGGATTTCTATATTAAGATCTTCTGCCACAATAAACTCTGAGACAAACGTCTTTCCTCTAAGAAAGTAGACAATTGGTAATGCTTCTTCACCTACAAGCTCAGTTACAACGCGTTTAATAATGTCCTTAGTTACCTTGAAAGGCTTCTTTTTAGATGAATCAGCATATTTTAGTATAGTTTCACTGTGCATACAGATACCCCCTTCGTATTATATAATATTTATAAATTATATAATTTATTATGATTGCAATACCTATCCTGGAATTACGGCTTTATATATTTTGCGTTTTTAGTATAGTTTTTTGGATATTAACCATAGCCAAATAACACCTTTATAAAGGCTGTGAGTGTCTAATTCGCAACCCCCATCTTATTCTCAGATATACTAATATATAAATGTTTCGGTTTTGTAACCACTAGTCAATAGTATCTAGATAATCTTTTTATATTTTCTTATTTTCCATCTCTTATGGTAAACATTGCTGATTTAAACAATATCCCTCCAACCCTTCTCTCTAACATCATTGATTGTCTCGATGATCTATTAACATGGAAAGATAAATATGGAAATCCCTCATCCATCATATCTGGATACAATTGGTTTAGTTCTTCTCCGGATTTCAATCAAACATTTTCTTTTTCCAATATCCATGAAACAACAGATTATTTCAAAGATATGGCTTCTGATCTAAACCTTCTAGGATACTCATCATCAACGATTAAAAACGCGTTAAGAAAAAAAGGAGGAGCTTTTTATCATGAACTTCGATTTAGAGTAAATGATGATCAAGGCAATCCTCTTAGCGGCTTAAAAATAAAGGATTTAAGGACAAAAGAATACATAGATTTGAAAAAGTACAGTAAACCCCTTATCCACTATCCTGAGTTTGAAGATGCAGATGGATTACTTGTGGCAGAAGATATAGGCTATGAAATTAATCTTAACTTTTCTTCCGAAGATAATCTTTTTACATTATGTGATTTATTCACAAGAAAAGCAAATCTCGAAAAATATAACGATGCTGGAGAAGTAGTAGTTGAGACCTCCGAAGAATTCACAGAAAGAAATCCTTGGAAAGATGCATATAGAACGCCTGTATTAATAATAGGAGATGCAGCAACAAAATACAAAGATAAGCTTCCACAATTTGATCAAGCAAGCAAATTCTGTTTTAGAAAAGAAGGAAATGAAATTAGCTTTATTATTCAGAAAGCATTGGATTCTTTAAAAGAAATGCTTCATTATGATTTTTTACTAAAGTCAGGATTTAAGCAAGAATTATGTTTAGCGAATAAGCCATTTATAAAGTTTGTAAATGATAATTCACTAATTTTAAATATAAACGAATGAATATACTACTATGGTATTAGGTCCTATTATTCCAAGCCCTGAAAAAATCACCTCAAAGAAACAGTTAGATGATGCTTTGCATGCTATGGAACAATACAAAAACGGAACAAATGATATAGGTGCATTACTTACACAGAATACCATAGGAGGAGTTTATTATATCTCAACAAAATCAGAAGCGGAAGAGCTTTTGAAGCAACCTGTCCCTTCAGATAAAAGAGTTCAGATGTATGTGGAATTCATACCAATTGAACAATACAAACAAGAAGCAGAACGTAGACTTTTGAAACGAAATACTCGACAATACACTCCAAAAAAAACCTCTATCTTTTCGTACAGCTAATGACTTCTAACCTGTTCTTTAATAGGAATCTTTCAGTTTCTTTACTTATATCTCTTCCTATCTTCTTCGAATTCTGAAGAAAATCTATATTTCAGTATATCAAGAAGCTGATTTGCTGATGTCCTACCAAGACCTCTAGCAGATTGATATATCAATCCTTTCAGCAAATGATCTGCATCTTCTGGCAAGAATCTTGCACTTATTGGTTTTCTAGGCTCTTTAGCATTATTTTTGTTCTGAAAAGAAAAGACTAAATCACCATTGTGTGCAATATACGCTCCATAATCACCATCAAAATCAGTACCTATCCAAAAAGGAGTAGGTTTCTCAGTTTCATTAAGCTTACTCAGTTGTGGAATAGGAAAATCATATCCTGCAAAGAACAACATCGGATGATTGTCAAACCCTCCAAGATGTTCTGCACAAGTACCTCCTCCTTGTCCTAGTTCTTTTCCCCAGGTAATGAGTTGTTTTCCTTCATCTTTGAGATGTTCTGATTGGATATTCTGTTGCTCAATATATTTCATAACAGCAACAAATAAAGATCCTTCAGTGGAGTGATATGCAGCTATGGCATGTCTATCAGCAGAAGTTTCAGGTCTCATTTCTATTGCGTTGCCAAAAGGATCTGTTGTTGGATATGGTGCAATATCTGTTTGTAATACTCTCAAGTCAGCATTTATATCTCCTGTTATTTCAGTTACGATTTCAGAGCCATCGTTTCTTTTTCTTGTCCATTTATATCCGTCTTTGTATGAGCTACTTCCTCTTGATTGCTGTATTATGTATGTGCTAACTGTTGTGACGAATGCAGAAGGTGAATCAAATCCAAACTTTTTGTAGTCCCAGATCTCTTCTGGAGAAAGTATTAGTGAAGCAATATCTCCCATGAATATTGATAACTCTTCTAATGCACAAGGTTCTTGTATGGTGTCACGAGTTCTCTTGATTGTCCAGAAATGATCTTCAGGATTTCTTAGTATACCATTCATTGTTGTTTTGTATTTTTCTTCAAAGTCTTTGGGAAGATTGTTATAGTATCCTTCTTCTTTTAATTCATTAACAATATCTACTATTTCACTTTGAAGAAGACTTCCTCCAAGATAAGGCAAACCTTCTTCGGATTGTTTTAGTTTTTCTACTCTTTCAGCTATGCCTGATTGTTTAATCTTTTCAAGAGCTTCCGGATAGAGTAAATAAGTAGTCACCTTAACTAGGCTTGCTTAAGTATATCTATATAAAATTTACTATTTGAAAATGGAAAATTAAGAACTTCATAACTTTATATGATATCTTGTCGTATGTCCTCTTGTCTTTCTTCCAGTATCTCTGAACATTTTATAATCGTCATCAATTATTTTTTGCAAATCTGAATCCATAACATGCTGTGTCTCACTAAGTCCATGTACTCTTGGTGCAAATTTCTGATTCCAATATTTTTGACTATGTATATCAATTTTTATAGATGAATTCTCAGACCATTCAAAAGATTCAACACCCCCATCTTGGTCATCATCAAAATAATTAAATTCATGCTTTCCTGCATTTATTTTGACATAATTATCTCCAACATTTATGCCTGGAGGATTAAAAAGCATAAGTGATACAGTATCTATATCAACCGCTCCTTTCTCAGCTATCTGATTGATAAGAGCATCGTATGCTTCTTGTTCATCTTTATATCGTTCTAATAATTGATTTATTTTTTCTGCTCCTACATAGTCGGAAACAGTAGCGGTTCTGCTTCCATTAAGAAGATAATCAACAGCTTTACCTATAGTGTTATGCTTTATTTGAGCAAATGAAATAGCTATTGAAGAAAATACAACAGTAGCCCATGCTACTAAACGTCTATAATGCATGTTATCAAGGAATAGAAACTAGCATATAAAATTTATCTTTCGAAATGGAAAATTACGAGCACCAGTATCTGCCACACCATCGCCAGCCTGTTGAGTAGACTCTGTCGTAGCCAGGATAGTAAACACCGTATGTGTAGTAGTTACCTCTGTATGTATTGCCATAGTAATGAGCATGCCCATAGCTGTAGTAGCCATTGTATGCCGGATATCCAGAATCATAGCCATGGTGATCATAGACACGATGCGCAAACTCCTTCGGATAGCCACCCATGTGGTAATAGTGTGCAGAAACAGCACCAGCTAGAAGCACAAGCAGCAATCCAATAGCCATCAATATCTTCTTCATAATAACACCTTTGTTTTCATTGGAAGGTAATAACTCTTTATATATAAAGGTTGTGGTAGGAGATTATGTAGATGAACTATTCAATCCCACACACATAATCTTTCCCGTGATCTCTTCGATTTTCTACGAAAACATTTCAGCTTTTTCTACGCAAGACACTTAAAGAATTCTTATTTTGTAATGAAAAAAGAAAAAAGCCGCCCGAATGGCGAGCACTTTCCTGAAAACCAATCCTTCGTCCGAAGTATATTTGAATTATTTCCGAAATATATAAAGTTTATGAATGTGTAAAGCCGTGGTCGCTCATTTGGTAAGAGCGCTGGTCTCAAAAACCAGTCCTTCGTCCGAAGGAGTGTGGGTTCGAAGGTTCATCCGAAAGACTCGTGGGAGCGATTATCCCACCCACGGCGCACATAATCCTGAAGAGACCAAAATTACCCATATATATCATCAACGACAATTATTTAAACAACAACTGCATAAGAAAACCATGATAACAATCTACATTACAAGACATGGGAACACCGAGCACAACAAAAAATCTCTAGTTATGGGTCAGATAGACTCTCCCTTGACTAATCGAGGATTAGATTCTCCACTCGAAATTGCCAAACTCATAAAACACATATCTTTTGATCATATCTATTCTAGCGATCTAGGCAGAGCATTCATTACAGCACATATAATAGCAGAAAAACTAAATAAAGTATCTATTTTATCTAGAGCAAAAGAGCTTCGTGAAATAAACTACGGCATCTATGCAAATAGAAAAAAAAAGGAAGTAGAAAAAGAATGCCCTGAATACAAGACAAACATTGCATTTATTTTTCCAGAAGGTGAAAGTTATTTGCAAGTGCAAAAGAGAGTTGTTGCATTCATCAAAGAACTTGAGAAAAAACATAAAGAACAAACAATACTTCTTATCACACATGCTGGAGTAATTCGTTCAATAATAACACATTATAAAAAATTGAATTCTGAGGAATACCTTAAGAAGAACATCCCTCATGAATACATAGGAAAATTCGTTATTGACAATGACAAACTCAAATCATATGAAAAAATCAATCCCTAATCTTGTTTCTCATAATAAAAATCAAGAATTGATTTGACACTTGATGTTACATCTTTCGAATTATCAATCATCTTAATATCAAGATATCGTTTACTTCTATCAACAATGTAATCATGAATAATGCGAATTTCTTTGAAATTATTGATGTACTTACTTAACGAACGTTCAGGCGCATTCTTCTCTCGTTCAATAAATCTATTTTTGTGAGTCTTTGCATCACCAATAAAAACAGTATATTCAATTAACCTACCCTTACATAATTCATAAAGTGCACTCTCATGAATCTTTCCGGGAATCAAATGAATACCCTCTATAATAACAGGAATATTTTCTTTTACTGCACGAGAAACCACACCATCAACACCATTCAATATCACACCACACTGATTCTTATAACCGCGAATTATTTCAGCTTTCTTCACTTCATGACTTTTTTTCGAGTAATTTTTTGTCTGGCCTGCCATGTATGTTGATAAACCAAAAGTAGGATTAATACTAGGAGAAATTGTTTTTCGAATAACTTCACGAACTATATCAGTACTTACGATTGTTGAAATATCTAATTCTTTTGCAAGTTCTAAAGAGAATCGAGAAGTTCCAACACCAGTACCACCTGATAAAAGAATTATTGGAGCATTCATGATGAAAGGAGTTTACAATAATGAACTTATAAATGTTTCTTTTTTGTAACTTCTGTGAAGTGGTGTTTTGATTTATTGAAAGAATACACACTCTCCTAAATATTAATAAACAACCCACCACCACCACCTTCCATGTCAAATCTACCCTGGACGAGAAAATATCTGCCAAAGACAAGCGAAGAGCTGCAAGGACAAAACATTCAAGTCCAACAAATAAAAGACTTCATAGGCACATGGAAATCACAGCGAAAAAAAGCACTTCTCCTTCATGGTTCTCCAGGCTGTGGAAAAACTGCATCAATCTACGCAGTAGGTAATGAATTAAATTTAGAAGTTATCGAAGTCAATGCTTCCGACTTCAGAAACAAAGACGAACTCGAACAGAAAGTAGGCCATGCTTCAAGGCAAATGAGTTTATTTATGCAGCAAAAATTGATCCTTGTAGATGAATTAGATGGCATTGCAGGCACAAAAGACAGAGGAGGCATCACCGCACTAGGAGCTATCATTGACAAAACTTCATTTCCGATTGTGATGATCGCAAATGATGCATGGGATAAGAAATTTGCTATTCTCAGAAAAAGAGCAACCATGATTGAATTCAACACTTTAGCATACACTTCAGTACTAGCAGTACTCAAACGTATCTGTGAAAAAGAATCAATAACGTTAGATGAAAAAGTACTCAAAAGTTTAGCACGTAGAGCAGGAGGTGACTTACGAGGAGCTATCACTGATTTGCAAACTATGGCAGCCACAAAATCATTCGAAATGAATGATTTAGATTTCTTAGGAGAGCGTGCTCAAACAGAATCTATGCTCCAAGCATTAACCAAAATTCTCAAAACAAAAGATCTCTCAATATCCTTAGATGCATTCAAGAATGTCAATGAAGATTTAGATAAAACGTTCTTATGGATTGAAGAAAACCTGCCATTAGAATACAAGAAGATGTCTGATTTAAACAGAGGTTTTGACGCATTATCAATAGCTGATGTCTACCATGGCAGAATACGAAGATGGCAATACTGGCGATTCATGGTCTATTGCTATAGTTTTCTCACAGCAGGAATTGCGTTGGCAAAAGAAGAAAAGTATCCTGGCTTCACCAAATATCAACCCACTAGTAGACTTCTCAAAATGTGGCAAGCTAATCAAAAAAACGCTAAGAAAAAAGCCATCGCAGCAAAGATAGCGGAAAAAACACATACCTCCTCGAGAAGAGTCGTCCAAGACACTTTGCCTTATATTCAAATTATGCTTAAGAAAGATAAATCCTTGAAAGAACAATTTATGCATGAATTCGACTTAGAAAAAGATGAAGTTGCTTGGCTGGTGAAATAAAATTACACCTTATATGCTATCTCCACATCATCTTTTTTGAAGATCGCATATGGAATAGATTCCTTAAAGAATTTAAACCCTATTGTTTTATCTTTGAATGAGAGATTCGTCCAATGCTGTAATCCAAAGGGCATCTCAACATTCGTAAGAGGCATTCCTTTAATTTCTCCCAACATAGCATCTAATGACTCTTGTGAGAATACTTCCTGATTTTCATATACCTCACCTTCTACAGAAATGTCTGCTTTAGATACAAAAGACAATATATCACAATAATGACTATCTTTTGTTGGCATCCCTTCAGGAATAAGTGTTTTTTCAACTTCATAATCCACTGCATATCTAACCAACATCAATGAATCAAGATCATAATGAATAGATAATACACCACCATCGTGAAATTCAAGCGTTATAATGTCAGTTTTTTCTCGTTGAAAAGAAAAACTCTTCAATGGTTTTAACCAATAACCAAACTCTTCAGCAAGTTCACCTAATGCATATTTATGTAACTCTCGTTGTTCAACCATGTTATCAGAAATACAAAGTAATTTATAAATTTTTAGCACTAAAAAGTAACCAACTTTTTCATTACAACTCTATTCCTTCTTCAATCGCCTTTTTTAGCTTAGGGCTATCGTTGTATATCCAAACAATGCCTTTTTTGCTGTCAAGAATCCTTCCTCTTTCTGCGAGATAACTAATTACGACCCTAAATGCGTAGAAAGTTTATTTGGGTCTTCAACTTTAACATTAAAATGATCTCTGTGAAATGTCTCCAAATATTCACCAATAGTTTTTGATTCAGACCAGATTTTAGCTTCTTCAGCAAGAAGAACAATTTCACCAACACAACCAGTTATTGTTGATTCTGGAATAATAATGCCATTTTTCTTAAGCAATTTAGAAGTTTCAATTTCCCCAACAGGATGAATATTTGTTTCTTGTTCTCCAACACGAGGACTTCCCCATCGAAAAATTCTTGTAAAATGAGGCATAGTAATTACAACACGAGGAATACCAACATGTCCAGTTTTACTCAGAGCATATTCTATACCATTTAAAACTTGCACATTATCCAAAGGAGAATTAGTCCATTCATACTTTTGAGATTCATCTCTATCAAGAAGATCCATAAAATAGACTTTTGCAGGAATAGAATCAATTAATTCATAACCCCTAGTAACAGCATTGTAATTTTGGTTAACCATACAAGTTTGAAAAAATAATGTATTTATAAATTTTCCTATTATTAACTACTTATAAGTAATCAATCTCCATTCTCCTCAAAGAAGCGTTTAATCAATGTTCGATACAACATCGTAGTCTTAATATCCCAAGTTTCAGGGAAGCATTTACGATAATTATTCCAATGGAATCGTTCATCCAAAAACACTATAACCCCTTTATCAGTTTCTGAGCGAATACA
This sequence comes from Candidatus Nanoarchaeia archaeon, assembly GCA_028279685.1. Taxonomy (GTDB): domain Archaea; phylum Nanobdellota; class Nanobdellia; order Woesearchaeales; family SKIA01; genus JANQNG01. Next base: position 37,713 of record JANQNG010000046.1, read on the forward strand.
TCTTCCAGCTGACTGCAGCACATTATTGAACGCAGGAAAGAGATAACCATAATCCCAACCTTTACCGAACTTATTGTCAAAGTAATCAATGAGTGCCTTCGTCTCTAAATCTGGACGTTGCAATGGTAATCCAACTACAATAACGCATTTCAGATAATCGCCAGGCAGATCAATACCTTCTGCAAAATTGCCTTTCGCAACACCTAACAGCACAGCGCCTTTTTTATTATATTCCTTGAACTTTTCTAACAATTCTTCTTTCTCTTTTTTATTCATCTCTGCGCTCTCAAGAAAAATTGCTTTCTCAGATTCATGATTATAATATTGATAAACATCATCTCTAAATCTATACGAAGGAAAAAACACTACAGAATTTCCCGGTACTGTATTCGTCATAGTAGCAACTGCTTTAGCAATTTCTTTGTATTGCTCAGTACTTCTTTTCTCATACTTCGTCGATGTCTTGGGAACAATAATGTTCAATTTATTTTTCTCAGGAAATGGACTTCTGAACGTTTCCATAATAGTATCTTCAGGAAATCCTAAGATCTCTTTGTACATTAGCGTAGGGGTCAATGTGCCTGACATCATAATGGTGCAATATGCTCCTTTGATTGCTTGTTCAGAAACAACGCTCGCATCTAAGCACCGATAGCTCACCATCACATACTCTTTCTTATCTTTCCTAGAAATATGCTTAGAAATTATCCTTGTAAATCCTTCATCTTCTCCAAGCCATGCTTCAAGAAAATCTGCGATTGATCTAATATACGAAAGCTTCTGCTCCTCAAGTATCGCATCACCGATAAATTTCAAATCCTGAACAAATTTCTCATATTTAGCAATACCTCTAATCTCATCAATGAAATCTTCCTTTCTAATATATTTCTCTGTTTCTCTTAATGAATTACTATTTAATTTATCACCCATACTTTCAAGAACATTACTTAGCTCAGTCAACTGCTCAGAAAGTTCTTCATAACCATGTTTCTCAGCTTCCTTCACTGCTCTTGAAGTCATAATAGTAGTCAATCGTTCAGATGCTAAATCCTTAATTCTATTCGGCAAATTATGTCCTTCATCAACAATCACAATACAATCTTTTAATTCTTTACCAATTTGTGCCAAATAATTCTCTCTAATTCCTGGACTGAAAATATAGTAATAATCACCTATGATGACATTTGCTTTCTTTGCAATCTGCATTGCTGTATAATAAGGACACACTCCATGTTCTCTACTTACTTCAATAATCTGTTCATTGCTTGGAGTATTTAATGATTTGATCTCTTTGATAGATCTATTCCCATCAGTAGTTATTTTTTCTCCTTTTTTTAATTTAGAGAAATATTCACAAGTACCTTCTGCTTTGAGCTTATTACAATAGTCTGCAAATGCACCAGCAAACATCGTATTGACTCCTGGCTGCAAACACATCCATTTTTTTCCAATTAAATCAACAACAGTAAATTTTGTTTTGAATGTATCTTTGATTGCACGTAATGTCTCAATCACAATCTTGTGCTGTGTATGTCTCGATGTCAAAAAGAACACTGTTTTCTTATTCTCCAACGCATATTTCAACGCAGGCCCGATCGAAGCTACTGTTTTTCCCAACCCTGTCGGTGCATGTACAATCACATCAGTGCCAGCAGTAACTCCTTCCTGAACCGTTTCAATAAGCTCATCCTGCACTTCACGAATCTCTTCATGCGGGAATAAGATGTCTTCTTTGTTCATAGTTAGACCAATCAGGATCGTTTTATAAATCTATTCCGTCAATGTCTTGTGGAACAGGAATATTCGCAATATAAAAGCAGGATGTACTAACACAGAAATATATTCAAATATCGAAAGAATGATGCGTGTTTTAGCATTCAACCACGGGAATGAAAATCAAGAAGGGAAGCTATTTTATCCATCTTTTTCCCAATGACTCTTCTTTCTTTTTTAGACATTGATCCATTTGAGTTACGAATTTTTTTTGCTAATGAATCATACTCTTCCTGAAGTTCTTCTTCATGTTTAGTTTGCACCCTGATAGAATTAAAATAAACAGCGTTCGATATATCCCCATACTCCTTTGAAACACTACGAGATTCCCAATCAAATAACACCACATACTAGTGGTAACAAAATAGAAAGATTTATAAATAGGCAGTTTATACTAATAGGATGACAAACATCATTGCTCTCCAAACACAAACAGAAAATCCTAAAGATGCTCAAATATTCACAATAGCTGACGATCAAACCACTTCTGGAGATCTAAGTAACAAAAGTCCCGGAAGCTCTAAGATTCACCTTTTAGACCAAAACATCATAATGGGAACAGGATCAAGAAATTATATAATGAAATATATTTTTGAACTAAAAGAAAAAAAATTTAATGGAGATGTTGATGAATTAACTAACAGCATTATCGAAATAAGCAAAAGTGACTATGATTCAATTCCGAAAGAAGAAATGCTTAATGATAATATAAGCCTGGAATACATCACAGCAGGAACTTCAAACAACATTCCAAAAATTAACATAATTACTGTTTTTGACAATAAATTTCGCAATAGAAATGTATTTTCCAATCAACAGTCAGCAGTTCTAGGAAGCGGATCATCTTTCGCAGTTCCTGCAAACAATAGAGATTGTGAAATAGGACAAATTACAGATAGAACTCAATTAGAAGAATTGGCTCTCAACACATATAATCTTTCAATGACCGCTGCTCAAAGTATTTCTGTAAGTACTAATTTGAGTTTTGGTATTGTACATGGAGAAAAAGCAAGAGTAATTCATCATCCATCAATCTATATAGATCCTCAGTTTATCAATGACTATGTAAAACATCTTTTATCCGTAGATTTAAAGCTTAAACCAAATAAAATCACAAAAAAACAATATGCTTTAACAACAAATATTAATTCTATTTTAACAGAGTTCTACAATTCATTCTTAACAGATATTGGAAGATTTCATGGAAGAGACATATCAGTCAATAAATATTGTTCTGGTTTAAAAGCAGGAAAAGTAAGTATGCGAAAAATTAAAGAAGCAATTAGTTTAAGAAATCAGCAAAAAGAATATTTCGCAGAAGCTTTAGAAGCATTCAAATCAGGAGATCTCGATACAATCAAAAAATATATTGATAATCATAATCAAAGAGTATCTGAATCATACGACAAGATTAAAGAATTTACTTCTGTCTAAACTTATCCTCTCCTTTCTTCAATTTATCTAAGAATTCTTTGAGCTTAGGCTTATAATCCTTGTCAAATTTATGCTTCATCTGCTTGAAGAAATGCTGTGTCTCACGATTATATCTTGATGTCTTCTTCTTCAGTAAATCAAGCTGTCTTTGCCACTCTTTGCTGTATTCCCCCATCATCGTATGGACATCAAACACCTTATTGCCAAATTCATTAAAATACACAAAACTACTCAAATCATTGATTTCTTTCTGCAAAGGATGTTCATCAGGATAACCAATAGTAATTAAAACTTCTATCCTATATCTATCAGGAACCTTAAGAATTTCAGTTATTTGTTCTCTGTCAAAAGCACCAACCCAACAACTACCTAATCCCAAACCGTATGCTGTAAGCATCATATTCTCTGCAGCAGAAGCCGTGTTCTGAAACGCATACATATCTCCTGAATCACCATAATAATCTTTGTTTGTCTTCAAATCAGAGCATAAAGCAACCACACAAGGAGCTGTATGAATCCAATCCTGGCCACCACAATAGCTAGCAATCTCCTCAATAATGTCATCCTCTAGCACTACAACAAATTTCCACGCTTGTAATCCACCTGCGTTTGGTGCATGAGCTCCTGCTTCCATAACAGCTATGATCTTATCGAATTCAAGAGGATGATCTTTATAGTACTTCCTGATACTTCTCCTATTCAATATTGCATCAAAAATATCCATATCCTTATTTAAGAAAGCGCATTAATAAATGTTTTGCAAAGGTAAACTTTAAAATCCCAAGATATTATTCTTCTCCATGGAATATAAGACACTTGCAGAAGCATATCAAGCTATTGAAAACACCTCGAAAAGGCTTGAAAAAACCTCAATCATCAGCGATCTATTAAAACAAACAAAGCAAAAAGAGATCAGCAAGATCATTCTCCTTCTCCAAGGAAGAGTGTTCCCCAACTGGGATAAGACAAGCATAGGCATCGCTTCAAAACTAGTAGTCAAAGCAATCAATAAAGCCACAGGCATCGATACAAAAAAAATAATCGACAAGTTCAAAAAAACAGGAGACTTAGGCCTTGTGGCAGAACAATTCACCAAAAAGAAAACACAAGCAACTTTGTTCTCAGAATCACTTACTGTAGAAAAAGTCTTCAAAAGCCTCAAAAAAATCCCGACTATAGAAGGCACAGGCAGTGTTGACAAGAAAATGCAAATCGTAAGCGAACTACTAACTAGCGCATCACCATTAGAAGCAAAATATATTGTCAGAACAGTCCTTGAAGAACTCAGAGTAGGCATTAGTAAAGGAACGTTACGAGATGCTATTGGATGGGCGTTCCTCGAGAAAAAACTCAATTTCACCTACAAGCAAGAATACAACATTATTGAATTAGAAGATAGGGATAAATATAATCAGATCATGCAATTATTGCAAGACGCATTTGATCTTACAAACGACTTCACCTTAGTAACCACTGCTGCTATCAACAACACACTCCATACGATTAAACCAGAAATAGGCAAACCGATTAACCCTATGCTCTGCAGAAAAGAAAAAAACATCGAAGAGGCATTCAAACGCACAGGAAAACCTGCTCAGTTTGAATACAAATATGATGGTTTCAGAATGCAGATTCATAAAGCAAATAACACCATAACTCTTTTTACAAGAAATCTGGAAAATATCACGACTCAATTTCCAGAAGTTGTAGACATCATAACAACTCATGTAAAAGGGAACTCCTTCATTATCGACGGAGAAGCAGTAGGGTTTGATGCAAAAACAGGAAAAGCAAAACCATTTCAACATATTTCTCAGAGGATTAAGAGAAAATATGACATTCAAGAGCTTGCAAAAAAAATTCCTGTTGAAATAAATCTTTTTGATATCCTTCATTATGAAGGAAAGAATTTGCTCAAAACCCCTTTACAAGAAAGAATGGATCTTCTCAAAAAAATTATCAAAGAAGAAACAAAAAAAATAGTCTTTACAAAATCAATAATTACCGACGATGATCAAATCGCCCAACAATTCTATGATGATGCGCTAGAAGAAGGTATGGAAGGCATTATTGTTAAAGATCTCAAAACAATCTACAAGCCAGGCGGTAGAATTGATGCGTGGATTAAATTAAAACCAGTTATGGAACCTTTAGACTTAGTTATTGTTGAAGCTGAATGGGGAGAAGGAAAACGTTCAGGTTGGTTTACGTCGTTCGTATTAGCCTGTAGAGATGAAGAAGGTAATCTTCTCACTATTGGAAAAGTTGGTACTGGTGTAAAAGAGAAGAAAGAATCAGACGATGACCTGACTTTCGAAGAATTAACCGTTCTTCTTAAGCCACTTATTGAAGTTGAAGAAGGACGTACGGTGAAAGTTAAACCTAATATTGTACTTGAGATAAATTACGAAGAGATCCAGAAATCTCCTTCTTACACTTCAGGTTACGCCTTACGGTTTCCTAGAGTAATAAGAAACAGAACTGATGAACGTGATATAACAAACATCTCAGACTTGGAACTTGTTGAAGAATTCTACTTTGCACAAAAATAAATAATTCATGGCCACAAGAAAAGTTTAGCTTTATTGATCACATCAGGAATTCTATCCTGTAAGAAAGTACTTCGCCCACCAGCAGGGAAGAATTTAATCTCATATTCCTCAGATTCATCAAGCGCTACTTTTGTCTTGAAGTATACTAATGCAGATTCTCCATGCTCTAAAATAGTATCACCATCTCCTACTGTCATAGAGACGCAGTATTTCCTCTCAGGTGCAACTAGGCTAAAAGAACATCGTCCTACGAAATGACCCTTCACGGTGATGTTGATTTGGTCAGCGGCTCCCGATGTTTGATTTGATTGTACATATCCCCAAACATCGCCATCTTCTTCTTCAATAAGGAAATCTTCCATCTCCGTCATCATCGCAGCTGAAATACGATATCCCGTCGAGACATTGATTCTCGTATCTGTATTACTTAAATTAAACGAGAGATTGTCCGTTCCGCCAGTTACTAATTGGACATAGTCATTAACTAAATCATCGTCGAGATCACAGCCAAGCGCCGTCCAGGAAGTAGTAACAGTAATATCCTCCGTGCAGCTAAGTTCATCTGTCGCAGGCACTTCAAGTTCTGCCGTCGTTGCAATAGTCTCCGTAAAGAAACTCATAATCATTGTTTTCATTTGGATTGGATTCGAACCTGCAGCAGGTCTAATCAGAATTTCAAAATTATTTGCTGTTTTATTGACGGTATCTCCTGCAGCAAACACTTGTTCTATAGAAATGCCATTCACTAAGCCTACACGAACTTGCTCACCTACAGTAAGTGCTTTCTGTTGCAGCATTCCCGAAGTAGAAATAAGCACGCCAGCAGCAACAGCAGCAACAAGAATGGTGGCAATAAAAATAATAAGGGTGCCAATGCCCATAATGGCCTTCTTACTCCTTAGGCTACTACGGAGCCTTGCTCTATCGCTTTTTGACATTTCAGTATGGTAAAAAATGACGTCCGTCCTATATAAATCTTTCGAAACGTACCTATTTCGGAAGAAACAAAAAAGTTATATCTTAGCACCACAACGGCGGCAAAATTGGGCATTGAGATGATGCCTTGTACCACAATGTTGACAGTATTTCACAGAGTATTGATGAAAAAGCTTATTCTGGTGTTGAGAGCCGTAATGCGCCTTAATATGAGGATCTTGTGTAGAAACTACTCTAGGAGATGCTTTCTTTTTTTTGAGAATGAGCCATCTCACCAATCCAAAAACCGAAAAAATAATCCCTACATAGAAGAACACATCAAGAATTACAAGAGAACTCTTCAAATGGACAAATTTAGCATAAACTGCTATCAAAATACCGCAAATCACCCATACAAGGGGGTGTATAGCTGCCATAGACCTTTTAAGACATCTTCATTTATAAATATTCTCACTAAATTTTCAAATCCATCTCTATTAACAAGAGATTTTAGTCCGAAAAAAGCTCTCAGTATACTAATTACTATACAAATAGAAAGATTTATATACTAGTTGTTCTTTATTATCATTAAGCACATTGTTAGGTGAAAAACAATGGTAATCCTTTTCGACCAATACAACATGCAGGACCAGATCTTCGAGATCATCTTTGCTACACAGCAACAAGTTATTGTAGCTAAGCTGTTGATTGATGAAATTAAGATGAACGATGGTGAAATAGGCAAGACTGAGATGAGTATGTTTGCCACAGCTTTACATGATGGCATCATTCTTGATCATGAGGAACGCGCAGGATTTCCTATTAGGAAAAAGGAAAAGATCTCGTACAATAAGCGGCAGTTCTACGACCGTATTCTCACACCGATGAAAACAATGGGATTGATCGATTATGACTTGTATAAAAAAACATACAAACTCAGTGAGAAGTTCAACAAAAATATGATGAAGATCGGTTTGATGTGGTTACAAGAACTTAGGAATCCTCCAATCAAATTCAAGATCACAAAAAAATCCAGCATGTAAAACATGCAACGCTTAGAGAATAATACTCTCTAAGTTGAAAACATAAGGTCACATTCAAGCTCTTTGTTGGCCTTGTTCTACAGAAACCCCTCTCACACCCCTCTCATGAACAGAAAAAACCAACGTCAGCAAAGAGCTTCCTTTTCATTTCGTCAAAAACTTCAAAAATCTTCTGGGAAAAAGAGTAAGCCCCTTCAAGGGGCATCATTATTTTCTTGCAACAAGATCTAATGCTATCTTGTTAGCATCCTCGAGAATCTTTTCTTCTCCTTTCACCTTTCTGTTCTGCATCAATATATTTCCATCACATATGGTAGTGTCAATACAATCAGCTCCGGAAGAATAAACAAGATTAGAGATCATATTATGGTGTGGATTCAGAGAAAGATGCTTTAGATCAATCAGCAACAGATCAGCAAGTTTCCCCTTCGCAATCTCTCCCGCATTGAGACCAAAAGCTTTCGCACCATTCACTGTACCTAACTTAAATGCCTCTTCAGCAGGTAACAATGTAGGATCACGATTATGATGCTTCTGTAATAACGCAGCAAACTTCATCTCTTTGAGCATGTTAAGACTATTATTCGATGCACTTCCGTCCGTTCCCAATGCTACAGTAATACCTGCTTTCTTAAGCTTCTTATACGGTAAAACACCAGAACATAATTTCATATTCGAACAAGGATTATGAGCAACTTTCACATTATGTTTCTTAAGCAACTTTATTTCTTTATCATTCACCCAAACCGTATGCGCAGCAACAACATTTGGACCTAAGAAACCTATATGATCAAGATACTCAACGGGTCTTCTCTTTGTCTTCGCAATGCAATCATCTACTTCCTTCTGTGTTTCTGAAAGATGAATATGTACTATAAGATTATGTTTATCAGCAAACTCTTTCGCCCAACACAAACTCTCCTCTGAAACCGTATAGACTGCATGGGGTCCGAGCGTAAATTGCACACGATCACTTGCATTTCTCGTCTCTTCAAATAATCGCTTATTGAGTTTTATCTGTTCCTTTGTTTTTTCTTCGTCAAACATATCAATAAACACTGCATTGAGAGCTCCCCTCATACCTATTTCTTCTACTGCTTTAACAGATCGAGGAAGATGCCAATACATATCGTTGAAAAACGTTGTACCTGATTTGATCATCTCAAGACATGCAAACTTTGTACCATAATAGACATCTTTCTCAGTTAATTTTGTTTCGAGAGGCCAGATTTTATTCTGCAACCAATCATGAAGCATCATATCATCAGCATAACCTCTCATAAGATTCATTGCTGCATGTGTATGCGCATTAACGAAAGAAGGTATTGCTGCTTTATGCTTACCATCAATTTTGTAATCAGTTTCGGCAACGATGCTTTTCTTGATATCTTCTATTTTGTTATTGCGTATCAGAATATCCTTTTGTTTTCCATCGACTAAAACATTTTTTATCAATATGCTCATCGTGTCCTCTTAACAAATGCCATCTTGATTATAGTATTTAAAAAAAATTAAGCGAGAGCAATAAATAACGGCACAAACACTAATGCCACAATGCTCATGAGCTTAATCAAGATATTCAGTGACGGTCCTGATGTATCTTTGTATGGATCTCCAACAGTATCACCAACAACTGCTGCTTTGTGAGGTGCTTTTCCTTTGCCACCAAAATGTCCTTCTTCAATATATTTTTTAGCATTGTCCCAAGCACCACCTGCATTTGCCATAGTAATAGCAAGCAACACACCTGTTACCAATGCACCACCAAGCAAACCTCCTAAAGCTTCAATACCTAAGAAAACACCGACAGCTACAGGAACAATTACAGCAAGTAATCCAGGAAGTACCATTTCTCTAAGTGCTCCTGATGTAGATATAGCAACACATTTGACATGATCTCCTTTTGCTTTACCCTGTAATAATCCTTTAATCTCTTTGAACTGTCTTCTTACTTCCTCAATCATAGTATTAGCAGCTCTTCCAACAGCTTTCATAGTTAATCCACTAAACAAGAAAGGCATTGTTCCACCAATAAACAATCCTGTGATAACAAGAGGATTGGTCAAGTTAATCGAAGTAATTCCCGCCTTTGTTGCAAACGTACTAAACAATGCAAGAGCAGTCAACGCAGCCGAACCAATAGCAAATCCCTTTCCAATTGCAGCAGTAGTATTTCCAGCTGAATCAAGCGCATCTGTTCTTTTACGAACATTTGCCCCTAACTTCGCCATCTCTGCAATACCTCCTGCGTTATCAGCAACAGGACCATAGGCATCAACAGCCAAACTAATACCAAGTGTAGATAACATACCAACTGCAGCAATTGCAATGCCGAACAATCCTGACGTGTAGAATGACACTAGAATTGCAGCCAAGATAAACACAATAGGAATTACTGTTGAAAACATGCCTATAGCGTGGCCTTCAATAATCAGAGGGGCAGGTCCTCCTTTAGCAGTCTCTGCTAATTTCTTCACAGGATTATAACTTGCACTGGTGAAATATTCAGTTGATAATCCAATAACAATACCTGCAATTAATCCAGAAATGGTCGCCCAGAATACATTAATATTGTGCAGATAATACGTACTCAAAAAGTAAGCACCTATTGCAACAAGTATTGATGAAACAAATAATCCATTCCTTAATGCTGACTGCACATGTTTATCAGTTTTAGCTCTAACAAAGAACGTTCCTATTATTGAGCAAAGAATGCCAATGCTTGCAAGCAACAAGGGAAACAAAACTCCTTGTGATCCAAATACTAAGAAGCCAAGAGCCATTGCTGAAATAATACTTCCGACATATGACTCGAATAAATCTGCACCCATGCCTGCAACATCACCAACATTATCACCAACATTATCGGCGATTACTGCGGGGTTTCTCGGATCATCTTCAGGAATACCTGCTTCTACTTTTCCTACAAGATCCGCTCCAACATCTGCTGCCTTTGTAAAAATACCTCCACCAACTCTTGCAAACAATGCGATGGAAGATGCACCAAACCCAAAACCAAATAAAAGATCAACAGCATTAGATAATTCTACTGAGAACAAATTGCCAAAAGCAGATAACAAAATCGTGATTCCTAGAATGCCCAGTCCAACAACCATAAGCCCCATGACTGCTCCTGATTTGAAGGCAATACCAAGCCCTTTATTCAGTGATGTTCTTGCAGCATTCGCAGTTCTTACATTAGCTGTTGTCGCTGTTCGCATACCAATCCATCCTGCTAATCCAGATAGTATAGCACCACAAAGAAATGCTACTGCTGTTCCTTTAGCAACAAATAAGAATAACACAATAGCAACAATAATGACAAATAATACGAGAATAGTGTATTGTCTTCTTAGAAAAGTCATTGCACCATCTTGAATCATTTTCGCCAATGACTTCATCTCTTTTGTTCCTGCTCTTTGCCTCTTAATATGTACAGAGAACAACCAAGTAAAAACCAACGCGATCACTGCTGCAACAGCAGAAAACCATAAATCATTCATCATCTCTACCCCCTTATCATATGATGAATTGCTGTGAAGATAATTGATTTAAAAATATTACTATTAGAGAAGAATAATGGTGGTACTTCTTACAATAATCCAAAAAAGTATCCAGAGGAGTAATGTAAACATTCCTAGGAAAAATCCTAGTAGACTAATTGCTTTTCTCTCACTGTATTTCCTATGTGTCAGGAAAAATGAAAGTACAGCAATAATAGAAAGAGCAACACCTATACCTGAGAGAAGCACAAGATTATTAAGATCTTTATTGAACCAATGATGTGACATTAGAATAAAACTCAGCACAAGAAGAAGCACATTAGCAATACTCGCTATAATTGATGCCAATGAAAGAATTCTATCTATTTTCATAATAGCTTCTAGGAAAACTATCTTTATAAACTTTGTCGTTATCCTGAACCTAAGAAGAGGTGATCATATGGTACTTACGCAATCAAAAAATAAAATTCAACTTGGGGAAGAAGCTCCTGATTTCTCACTCATAGGCACAGATGATAATGTCTATTCTTTAGGGGATGCAGAAGCATACCTTGTTGTGTTTATATGCAACCACTGCCCCTATGTCATTCCAAAGATTGAACTACTGAAGAAAGTACAAAACAAATTCAAAAAACAAAGATTAAAAGTGATTGGTATCAACTCCAATAATCATCCGGACTATGAAGAAGATGATTTTGAACACATGAAGAAATTTTCAGAAGAACAAAAACTTAACTTTCCTTATCTCTTCGATAAAACCCAAGAAATCGCAAAACTCTATGGTGCTGTTTGTACACCAGATCCTTTTCTCTTCGACAAAGACAAGAAACTCATCTACCACGGCAGATTAGATAACGCAAAAGATCCATATACCGATCCGACAAAAGAAGATATTATAGAAGTTCTTGCTGCTTACTTCGAAGGAAAATCAATTCCTGAAGCAGTACCTAGTATGGGTTGCAGTATAAAGTGGCAATAGTCGCTTCTTCTTCCCGCATATTTTATTCTCTTTATTTTAATTAATATGAAGGAAAATACAGGACACTTAAGCCACGTGGATATTTCCTCACTGATTAGCCCCATAATAACATTAATAAATATCTCATTAATCCATAAGTTCATGGGAGAATTACCATTCGAGCGAATATCAAGAGATATCCTCATTAGAAAAGAAGGTAAGACCAGCCCAAAATTCGGCTGCAAACCTGAAGACAGGCCTATCAAAGAGATGATTGAATACGGCATTATCAATCTCGATAAACCTGCAGGTCCAACAAGCCACCAAGCAGCAGATTACGCAAAAAAAATTCTCGGCATCAAGAAAGCAGGTCATTCAGGCACATTAGACCCGAAAGTAACAGGAGTACTCCCTATTGCACTAGGGAAAGGAACCAAGATAGTGCAGTTTCTCCTCCCAGCAGGCAAAGAATATATTTGCTTGATGCATCTCCACAAACCAATTGAACCAAAAAAAATCACAAAAACAATGAATGAATTTGTGGGAAAAATCAAGCAACTACCTCCAATCAAGTCAGCAATCAAGCGACAATGGAGATTCAGGAAAATTTATTATATCGAAATACTCAACATCTCTGAAGACAATCAAAATATTCTTTTCAAAGTAGGATGTCAAGCAGGCACATATATACGAAAACTCTGCCATGATATAGGTAATACATTAGGATGTGGAGCACATATGACTAAACTCAGAAGAACAAAAGCAGGGAATTTCAATGAACGAACAACACTTGCGACACTCCAAGATGTTGCTGATGCATTCCATTATTATAAAGAAGGAAGTGAGCAATCTTTACGCAACATAATCCATCCTATTGAGTTTGCCGCATCGCACCTTCCGAAAGTGTGGATTTTCGATGCTACGGTGCCTTATGTTTGTCATGGTATGAATGTTGCATTGCCTGGAATCAGTAAAGTATCAACAGATATTCAAGTTGGAGAACAAGTAGCAATAATGACACTTAAAGATGAACTCGTTGCCATAGGTGAGACAAAACTAACTTCAAAAGAACTCATCACAAAGCCAAAAGGCATAGGTATTAGAACAACAAGGGTATTTATGGAACAGGGAACATATCCAAAAGCATAATTACTTTTTCTTTTTCGAAGCTTTTTTCTTGATTTTCTTCTTTACTGCCTTCTTTTTCACAGCTTTCTTTTTTGTCTTTTTCGATTTTGCAGAAGAAATCTTCTTTTTTCTATCAGCAAGATTTCTCACGAGGCTCACCATATCATCTTTCTTATTCTTTAGTCTTTTCTGTCGTCTTTCTTTTTTCTCTTTTTCAGCACGCTCTTCTTTTTCCTGTTCCTCTAATTGCTCTTTCTCTTTTGCCTTCTCAAATCGCTCAGTGCAAGTGACACAATAATACGCCCTCTCACCTTTCTGCAGCATCATTCGTTTTCCACAAAAAGCACAATATGCAAGAATCCTATAATCTTTCTTATTTTCGATCTTTTCAAACATCAAAAACCCTCTTTACAGGAAATAATGAATTAAAGTATATAAATCTTTACCCTCATCATGCCGTAAAGTATATAAACAATCAGTCAGTGCTCCAATGCATGGTACTTGAAGAGGTGTTTTTAGGAAATACAGTACTTGACTATATTGTTTTCATTGCATTTATTGCAGGATCATATATTCTTAATCAAATTATACTTTTCATCATTAATAATGGTTTGAAAAAACTTGTATCCAAGACAAAGAGCAAAGTCGATGACATTATAGTTGGGATTCTTGACAAACCTCTCCGATTCACATTTATTGCCATAGGCACATACATAGGATTGCAAACACTAACTCTTGTTGAATGGCTTGAGATCTCTTTCGATAAGACATTCAAGATTGTTGCTATTCTCGTTGGCACTTGGCTTGTCATAAGAATACTCGATTTGATAATTCAGTTCTATTTAAAACCATTGACAGCAAAAACTAAAAGCGATCTTGATGATCAGTTGCTACCAATAGGAAGAACAGTCTCACGGATCATTGTTTTTGCAATTACTATCATCATGATAGCTGGAGAATTCAATATCGAGATT
>JANQNG010000076.1 GCA_028279685.1 Candidatus Nanoarchaeia archaeon
CTAAGTTTGAATTATTATTGAAGGACAAAACTCAGTTGTACAATCTTATTTCATTCATCAAACTCCTAAAACAGAAGTGCGTGTTCAAGTTATCCAAATCACAGGAATATCATTCATCGGAATGCAACGGACTTATCTATATAATCCTGAAAGCAAATAGCGCTCTAAATGTATACATGTATATCTTCCTGTTGAAGACTGTGAGAAGTTCGCCAAAGAGACAATTCCTCTACTGGAGATCGACAAGAAAAATCAAGTGAAATCAAGGAAACGAAAGAACAAGTCCAAATTCGGTATGATCAAGTTATACAAAACTCTTTCATGTTATATGATATAGTAGTTCCTGTGTCTCTTTTCTGTTTTATGGTGTAGCAGTTCATGTGTCTCTTTTATGTTTTATGATGTCTAATTTCATCTGTCTATTCTGTGTTGATAATTTCTTAGTCCATCTTTTTCTATGTTTCAGAGAATGAATCAAATAGCATACGTCGACAAAAGCAGCACCAACAACAAGAACATAAGGAAAACGAGTAGCAAAAAAGACATTCTGATTGAACTATTCCTTTACTAACTCCACTAAACAATCAATCCTTACTCATCACCTTCATATCATCTTCATGAAACAACGTATAGAAACCAAATGATAACTTCCTATCATCATCATCATGCTACTCCGTTTATAAAAATATCGATACCTTCATATCATCATCATCATCATCATCATGCAACTACGTACTTCCAGAGATCAAGAATCCTCTTACCAACAATCTTATTTACTTCAGGCAAGATCCTACTATTCCAACCCCTCTATCGAATCTCTCTGAGCACGTATCTCTGTGTTAAACAAATCATTTTTATCAACAACTCATCTGCATCCTGAGTAGCTGATCACCTTACCCAACAATTTACTGAGAATACATCAAACAGCAATTTATTTTATTATCATAATACATGAGGGGAATACGGAGTTATAGGTGGATAGAGTGAGACAAGATTCATAGAGAAGATAGGTATAGAAGGTTAAACAAGATATAGAAGATACATAAAATAGGTATCGATGATAAAACAAGATATAGAAG
>JANQNG010000017.1 GCA_028279685.1 Candidatus Nanoarchaeia archaeon
ATTATGGGAAAATTAAGCTATGATCTTGATCTAAGCCATCTAAGGCAGATAAAGAAAGACATAGTTCCATCGATCTTTACCCAGCATCAGTTCGATCTAATCACAAAAAGATTCTCAAACACCTCTCTTACTCAATCTGAAAGAAACGAATTCTCAAGAACAATTAGCAGAAAAATGAGAGCAATCTACAAGATAATGAATAAAGACTATAATGATATCTTCATATATGGAGAAGATAAAATTATCAAGAGCAGGTTAAACAAGGCAAGATCACTCCTCAAAAAGCTGTCAAGAAAATTCAAGCACAAGCATGTAATAGTCTCAGGCAGTTATCTATACTCAGAGAAATACCAGGATATTGATATATTTGTTGTCTCAAAATATGAAAAAGAAGATTACTTTGAAAACTACCATGATGAAAAGCTTCACATCAACTATCTTACTGAAGATGTCTACAATTCATTGTTCTTTGCAAACCTAAGCAAGCTGTGCATATCAAACACCAAAATCACTAAAACCAAAATAACTGAAAATGTTTCAATAGACACTTTTGTATCACTATATCAGGAAATATTCAATGATTTATCAAGACATCATAAGGATAAATTTGCATTACGGCAATTTCTAACCCAGTCAGCACATTTGGCAGATTCTCCAGTTTTCAACTCACGACAGCTTCATAATTTAACTAAATCAATATTTTCATCTCGAAAACCTTTGGAAATTATTAAAATAATTTTCAAAAAAACGATAATTCTCGGAATTCCTACCACAGAATCTGTAAAAACTATGAAAAAGATGATATATATCTATAAATCCATGATAAAAGAATATAATCATCATAAGGACTACTATCTTGATTTGATTCAACCATTTCAAGATGTGATAAATATTGCAGCTAAATAAATTCAAGATACTTGTTGAGGAAATTCTATCATCTGATGTCAAGTTAGATGGTCACATCTCAAAAGTTCTAGCAAATATCTCAAATACAAAACTTAATCATATTCTTATCTGGCTGGTTAACTGTAAGTTAGGAGTAGCTATGCCATATCCATGCAAGAACTATCCAGATCAAGTCGCCTTCATCTACAAGTCAAGCGACAATCGCATTCGCGGCATCCTGACAAAAAAGAAGAATTCCTACTTCATAGAGCTATTCCTTGACAAGCACAAGTATTATGACAGGAAAAGGAAGTATCTTGGATTGTGAGTTTAATACGCATCATCATGGTGTTTTACATAATGCACAGTTACCAAATCGCCTTCTATGTCAAAAATAATGATAAATGGATCAAAGTGCACTCTTCTATTTCCCTTCAATATGTTTCTTAATGGTTTGTAATGTTCTGGATTCTTCCTAATCTCTTTCAGTTTCTTAGTTAATCTCTCAAAAAGCACTTTATCTTTTTTCTTTAGTTTCTTCAATTGCTTCTCAAAGAAAGGAGTGAATTTAATCTTATATTCCATTGTCATAATGATTCAAAATATCTATCCATTTCTTTGTCAGATTTAACTATCCTGCCCTTTCCAGCCTTAGCCTCTTTCATGCTTTGCTTTACCCCGATAACAAGTTCTTTATCATTGTAAATAAATCTCTGATCAAAATCCTCTACAACTGGTTGTAATCCTTTAAACTCCTCTCTAATCCCGCTTCTAACCAAATCACTAAAGTTAGAGAATAGCCCTCTCTTGACTAGGCCCATGCCTTCCTCATACAGATTCCTAGGTAATGATATTGTAACCTTCTTAAAATCCATTAATACCACCCAAATACCACCTAAATAGGTATTATTATATAAATATTTTGGTTCAAATGAAACTATTTCATTGTCCAGTTGAAACCATATGAATCACAAAGAAAACACCTCAAAATAGTTGCAATATTAGGATTGAATAGCATGTAATTTAATCACTCAAAAGTAACTACAAAACGAAAAATATATAAACAAGCTCTTTTTCAGCCTATTTATGGCAGATCAAATCTTAATAGGAAGGCATGAAAAAAAGGCAAAGAGAGGAGCAGGAGTTGAAGCTGGAAGTAGAGAAGATATTGCTCTTGACCTTTCACCAGAAGGCAAGCTTGATGCGCTTAGAACAGGCGCTAATCTTAAGATCTTTAGATCTGCTCTTGGAGATAATCCTTATTCATATATCTACGCAGTTTCTTCAGACATGCTTAGAGCTAGGCGAACAAACGAGCAGATGCTTGTTGGAGCTGGCTACAATTTTACTGATCCCACAGTTGTCAGGATGGTTGAGAATCCAAATATTGGTTTGGCAAGGCCTGTAGGCATTAAAGCCTATGATTGGCAACCCGAAGAAGCTCCAACATTTGATCCAAAGAATCCTGATCCTTATGTAATTTCAATTCTGATTAATTGCTATAGGCCAAATCCAGATAAACCAAGAAATCCTGCCATGGCTGGATTCATGGTAAGCCAATTGCAGGAGCTTCTAAATGGCAGGTATTATCTGAATCTCAGCGGTAGGGACAATGGCTTGTTTCTGATGACAACGCATAGCCCAATAATTGATGGCCTGGCAAATGTGCTTAATGGATCATTAGTAATTGATGATCAAGGAATTCCTCATTTAGAAGATTTTCCTGGCTCTTTCCAAATGGGAGAAAGAATCGATGGAGAGTTCGTTACTTCCAAAAATGATCCCCTTTATGTGCTAAATGTTAAAGGCAAAGAAGTCCGATACAGAAAATCAGTACTTGAAGGAATGCTATATCTTCATAGCCATTGGATGAACCAGCCATTGGCAAGATAAGTTATATTATTTAATATTATGACTTTTATGATATTCTCTTATATTTCTTCATCAAAACAATCGTCACATAATCCTGCATGCCAGTCTCTGTTATGTGCTGATATTTTTTTACTGCATTTCTTGCAGTTATAGTTCATATCTTCATCATGTCCTTTATGGAATGTTTTTAGTTTTTCCTTCATGTCAATAGGTCCTAAGGTTTCAGCAAAACTTCCTTCTTCCCAAAGAGTATTTTTATCCTCTTTTTCACTATTCTCCATTTTTTTCACACCCCCTATTTCTAGCAGTTTTTCTTATTTTTAGCATATCTTTTATTTTCTGCTCAGCTGCTTTCATACTACTTGCATCAAGAATAGGCATAACTATATCAAGACCTAGCCAGATTCCATCACAGAATGTATTAAAGCCAAAGTTTTCCTTTGAATCTTTCCTGATTGTTTTCTGATCATATTCCTTCAGCAAAGAGTCATAATATGCCTCACCAAGACCTTCTGCTAATTTTTTATTGCTTTTCCATATCTTATTTGTCCAATTTGGATTGTGTTTTCTTATACAAGACTCACACATCTCAAAAAAGCTTTCTTTTCCACATAAACGACATTTCATTTTTCTACTATTCTCTTTAAAAATAAGTTGTCTTTACTTTCTTTGGTTTCCCTGTTTCTTTTATATCTTTTTCAAGGCAACATTTCTTATATTTTAAACCAGATCCACAATGGCATGGTTGATTTCTGCCAAGTTTTCGTAAATTTACTATGTTTTCTTGTCCGAGATTATATGGCTCATGATATTTAATATTAAACTTGTCTAATACTTCTGAGAAAGAATAGACAGAATCTTCTTTTCCTGAAAAGAAGATAATGCCTTCCATTATCTCTGCAAAATAATCCTCACATAGAAATCCAAAACTAGTTGCAAGTTCATTATCACTGTCATCATAAAATATACCTCTCTTCTCAGAAAGAAGTAAAAGATTGCTTTTTATATCAGTTAACTTAATAGTATTTATATCTTGAATAGTTCCATCATATAACTTGACAACTCTCAATGGCCTTTCTTTATTGAATTCCAGGAATGCAGTCACTAAACTCTTACTGCTCACCTTCTCGCCTAATATCATTTCGTCTTTAGTTTCAAGGTAGTAAATAAATCCATACTTTTTCTCAATTTCTTTGTGATTCTTTCCAATAAGGTCATGATCCATTTTATTAATATCATTATTGTTTTGCATGGTTTTTAAGCCTTTTAATCTGATTATTCCAAAGGTGGTTTGTGTTGTTACACAAACTATGAACTCTGTTCAGTGTGTTCACCAGTGGTTAGCTTGCTATGTGAACTTGTGAATGAGTGGAATAATCAGGGTCAAAGCGAGGGACCGAGCCACGAAGTGGCGAGCATGC
>JANQNG010000045.1 GCA_028279685.1 Candidatus Nanoarchaeia archaeon
TATTGCGTTACTTCTTGTGGCAGCAGTTGCTGCTGGTGTGTTAATCACAACTTCAGGTGCATTGCAAGAGAAAGCACTAGCTACAGGTAAGCAAGCTACTAGTCAGATCTCAACACATATTAATGTAGTTGAAGTGAGCGCTTCTGATGGAACAACTTCAGAATCACTGGACTATTTTCAAGAAGTAATTAAATTGGCTCCTGGTTCAGATAAGATTGATCTTGATGATCTCACTATTGTTGTTAGCACTGATGAAAAGACTGCTACAATAGAATATGGTGGAGCAACTGCTAATTTTACGCTTGGGCCAGGTGGTTATTTCACTATGCTTGCAGAAACTTTTACACTTGATCCTGGAGAAACAGGAGTTAATAATCAAATGATTAATATTGAAGCAGATTATGATTTTGACGGTAATAACGATCAATTTTGGAGCTTAGGACAAGGGTTTGATCTTGCGATTAACTTTTCAGCAACGGATCCTGTGGGTCCTCCTAGTACGGTTTCGATGGGATTGTGTGCAGGAGGAATTCATTTTCCTAATGCAGCGATAGCTACTCAGTCGAATGGACTTATTGCATCTGCAGTGTTGACTTGTACAGCTGATGATAATGTTTCTTCAGCGTATATTGTGCCTGGTCCTCTTGGAGGAAATTTTTCTAGCGAATATCTTCAAAAGAGCCCTAATTATATGGCAGGATTTCTCCAAAAAGGAGATGTTGTAAGACTCTATATTCAAGCGCCAGAATCAATAGGAGAAGATGAGTCTATGCGTATCAATCTGATCCCAAAAATAGGAAAGCCAACACTGACGTTAGTTTCGACACCTGATGTGATTTCAGCATATCAAGTGTTTCTCTATCCATAAATTTTTAAACTCTTTTTCTAATATATTATTATGATTCGCTACTATTTGCAATACATCTTTTTTCCCGGTGTTATCTTCCATGAGTTTGGTCACTTCTTATTCTGTATACTTACGGGAGTTCGCGTGCGTAAAGTTTGTTTTTTTCGTTTTGGTAATCCTGCAGGATATGTGGAACATGATCAAACACACAACTTTCTCCAAGCATTTTTTATTAGTTTTGGGCCGTTTATTGCAGGTACTATTTTATCTATACTTTGTTTTATGATTGCTAAATATCCTAAGATGTTTTATGTGCCGTTAGCTTATTGGTGGGCTTTATTTATTTGGCTTGGAGTATCAATTGGATTTCATTCCTTTCCGAGCAAAGGAGATGCAAAAGTATTGTGGCATGAGACTAATAGGCATATAAGAAGAAATCCTTTAGCGATTATTATTTATCCTTTTGTTCTTCTTATCTATGTTGCTAATCTTCTTAGGTTTCTCTGGATTGATTTAGTGTATCCTTTATTTCTTTTTGTTATTGTGTGGTATGGTGATATTATTCTGGAGTTATGGCAGATGTTTGCGCTGCTTCTGTAGAATAAGATGGTTTAATTTTTTTCATATATTTTCCACTGAGTAATTTGAAAGGAATTGCAACAGTATTAACAGCAAAACTGATTCCTTCAAATGCCGTTCCAAGAGCTAGACAAAGTTGTGTAAAGTATACTGCTCCTTCTTTTGAAAATAAATCTGCATCCTCAGAAATTAAATTAGCAACAGAAGTACCATATATTCCTTGGCTTAAATATTCAATACCAAAAAATGAGAGAAAATAACCTGTTGCTCTAACTCCTTTTCCTCCAGTTTCTAACAGATCATCAAGAAACTTTCCTCCATTGAATTTTCGCTTCATACAGTTAGGATGTGGGGGGGATTTATAAGAATTATCATTTTATAACTATTTTATAGTAGTTATGAAGAAATTTAAATATTGAATAAAAATTTTGTTTTTTTATGGATCTAGAAGAGGAAGTATGGATTCTTAAAGAAGAGTTAGGAAAAACTAGTTTTTCTAGCTCCAAAACATTTAAAAATACCTGTTTATTCTCAGGCATATCGAGAGATGACTCGGTTAATGCTTAGTCATGCTGGAGATGATGTTTATACTGATTCTCGCAATAGAACTCGATGGAGGAAACACTATGGCACGTATGTATAGTAGGGAAAGGGGCCAATCTGGCAGCCACAAGCCCTTGAGGAAAACAAAGCCATCTTGGCTTAGATACAAAGCTAAGGAAATTGAGATGCTTGTTGCAAAACTTGGCAAAGAAGGAAAAACTGCTTCAGCAATTGGTATAACATTGAGAGACACATATGGAGTTCCTGATGTGAAATTTATTACAGGGAAGAGAATATCTGATATCCTTGCAGGAAAGAAACTTGCTCCTGAGATTCCTGATGATCTTAGAGCATTAATCAAGCGATGGGTTACTATCAGAAGACATCTTGATGAGAATAAAATGGATCAGCCTGCAAAACGCGGCTTAGATCTAACGATGAGCAAGATCAACAGATTGATAAAATACTACAAAAAAACAGGAAAGCTCGCTGCAGATTGGAAATTTGATGTCAATAAAGCAAGCTTCTATTTGGAGTAAATATGTTGAATATATTTTTTATTTTTCGATATCTTTTTATATTATTTTAGTGTTGTTATGATTATAAGGGGTGATTGTTTGTTGAAAACATCTGTTTGCTTATTATATTGTGTTATTTTCATATTTTTTGCTGCAAATGTGATTGGTCTTCAGTGTGAGTATGTCGACAAACTTAATTCGGAAATAGATTCTTGTTATAATATGCCGGAAATCTTTCACTATATGATGGATGTAACTAATAGCAGTGTTGCGCTTGGAGGTTTTAATACGTCGTTTAGGTATGGTATTTGCTGTAATGCTGAACAAAGTGTGCAGCGATTTGATGCTTCTTCGAATGAAACGCTAGTGAGGATTAGTGCTAATAATTCGGCGTTGGCGTGTCATGATAATCCTTTGACTGGGGAGAATTGTACGTATGAGTATGATGTTGAGATTCCTAGTGCGGATTGTTATCCTGAATTGTTTGATGATTGTGCTGCAGGGTATGATTGTGTGTTGAAGTTGAGTCAGTTGAATATTAGTGGAGAGGCGAGTTTGATCGGTAATTGCTCGGCGACGTATCCATGGAGCATGTGCTGTCGATCTGCTTTTGAGGAGGATTGTACGAATAATGTTGATGATGATTTTGATGGGTTGATAGATTGTGCTGATGATGAATGTAATGCTGTTGGGAGTTTTGTTCCAGCAAACTGGATGTGTGATGGAAGTAATGAAGGTGGAATGTCAATAGATGGGAATGATTATTATTGTAGTTATGGAGAATATCCTATATTTGGAGAGCAAGGACATTGCTGTGAAACAGGAGCATTCTGGAATGGTCTTGCTTGTATTGATTATACTCCTTGTTATAGTGATCCTTGTCCTTTTGATCCTGTGGCTGAATTTTTTTCTTGGTTAGGTCATCCTGATTGTGTCAATCCAGTTGTAGGTCAAGCTTGTTGTCTAATAGATGCGTATGGGGATGACAGTTATATTTATGATGCGATAGAGGTATATTAAATTACCATCTTGTTCTAGGAGCTGCTTTGTTGTGTACTTTTGCGATATATACTCCTTTGCCGTGTGGAGTTCCATTTTCATAGAAAGCGTACACGTCGAGACCTCCTACTTCAGGATCTGCTTTCCCAGAGACGTTGAAAAGTTCTTCTGAGACTTCTTTAGGATGATTTCCCATAGTTGTTGGACCTCTAATCATTGCTTGAATAATTGAACCATCTTCATCTGTAACAGGGCCATTTTGTGGGTTCATTCTGTCGAGCCATACAAAAATGTGAACTCCTTCTGGTTCTTCATCAACTAATTCATATGTACGTTTTAAGTTAAGGGTGTTGTAGGCATCAATAATATTGGTAAACGCATCAATTGTCGCTTGTGTAGGCTCACCATGTTCTTCGTCAATCCAGACAGGTATGTGATTTACTTTGAACATAATTGTCTGGCCTCCAAGTCTTTCCATGATGCTTTCAAGATCTGTATACTCGACATTATCTAATTCTTTAACCAAATAGACATCTACTGTGTCGTCTTCTTGACCTTCTAAGTTAAGAACAGCAGCAGTCTGAATATCCTTATGGGTAGTTGGAATTGTGACATTTTCCTCATTATTATCCCAAAGATTGTTAAGAGATCTTAAGTAAGCGAACAGATGAGAGTTATAATGATTTGGGGCGATTACGTCTAAGTCGATATTTCCTTCACCAGTTTGCAAGCGCAGTGCACCTTCAACTTGGTGCTCCTCACCATCAACAGTATACTCTATTTCTTCATTAATAATAGGATGATATCCTGTGCTATCTATACTAATCGGAATTAGTAAAAGATCTTTCACTGCGTTCACGACAAGGATATAATCTTGTTGTCTTTGCGTATTGTACTGGCCGATAAAATATGCTCTAAAGCTCATATTACCATTCGTGTCTGCTAATGGTGCTAGGGTGTTACCTTCTTCGACAACAAGATTTTCATCTAAACTTTCTAAGTACGAACCTCCATCACCAGTCCCAAAAGTAGCAATCTCTTCTAAATCTAGTGTTAGTTGGTTGTCTTCGTCGCATTCTGCGTTGATTTCGTTGGGGAAGTTGATTCTTTCATCGGCATTGATTTCAATTTCTGTGTTGTGTTCGACAACAAAGTTGTCGTTAATGTCGTCGATTCTGTTGTCTGTTCCGGAGGCTGTGTAGTTGTTGGGGAATAGGTTTAGTTGTATTTCGCCGTTGTTGTTTGTTGTGTAGTTTTCGTTGTGTTCGTCGCTGGTGATGTTCACGTCTAAGTTGTTCACGCCTGTTCCATCTGGATAGGAGATTCTGATCACTACTTCTTTTCTTGAACGAGTCCTAAATGTAAACTGCTCATTACCATCAATGGTGCGTTGATAGTTGAAAGCTCCGATGGTTTCGTTGCCTGGGAAGCTGAATGTGTAATTTCCTATTTTCAAACGGCGATTGAATTCTCCGTTTTCGTCGGTCAGTATGCTATCTAGTTGATCGCCTTCTCTTTGGAATAGTAGGTAGATGTTTGGGATGCCTATGTTGTTTTCTGTGCTATCTTGTACGGTGCCAGTAATGTCGCGTAGTAAGTTTGGTGTGATAAGGTTAAGTTCAAGATTATCTCCAATATTAACTTCCTCTTCAACAATTCCTAATGTATCATTGCCGGCGAATGTGAATGTGTAATTGCCTATTCTTAATCGGCGGGTAAAATTACCATTGTCATCAGTCAATGCGCTATCGGGGTCTTCATCATTGCGTATGAAACGTACGTGCACTCCAGGAACTGCATTTTCGTTGTCATCACTTAGGTTGCCATTAATGTTGCGCATTAGATTTTGTACGAGAAATACGTAATTGGAATCGTTGAGTAGTTGGATGTTTTGGAATATTCCTTCGGTGCTGTCGGGTGTTTCGCTTTCAACGGTGTATTCTCCTCTGAATAAGCTGTCTAGTGTAAAGGGGGTTACGTTACTTGTGTCAACTCCATCTCCGGTTACTTGTAGGTTCATAAATATTTCTTGTCCTAGGTTGTCTTCAACGTTTAGTTGCATGTTGACGTATTTTTTTAAGATTGCGTTTAGTGTTGTGTCTCCGTCGATGTCGACTAATGAGTCTGCGGCGGTATAACCGTTTTTTGTGATGAGAAGACGGTATGTTTCGTCAAGGGTTTGTGTTTTTTTAGGGTTGTTTTTCATTTCACCATTAGAAGCACTATTCACGTTAGTGACACGAGATCCGCCACCAATATGAGAAATATTTATGCTATTATTACTGCCAGTGCCTTTAATGTAAACCATCTTAAGTACTTTACGATAATGATCTTTTCTATTTTCATAATTTACGACTAAAAAATACATTCCGCTGGCCATGTTGCTGCCTGCTTGGAATAGCCATTCGTGATTGCCTGCGACAACGTCTTGTTCTACTTTAGTTATTAGTCGGCCGTCTATAGTGTATGCTGATAGTTCAATTTCTCCTGGAGTGGAAATTTCGATAGGAATTTTTGTTCCTGGGTTAAATGGGTTGGGGTAGTTCTGATGTAGTGTGAATTGGGAGGGGATTGCTGGTTCTGTTTCGGGTTTATTGTTTGTTGGGATATCTAAGTGTGCAGAACCGTTAGCATCGGTGCGGGTGCTGTCAACAACGATGTCGTTGTCGTATGCGACTACTAATGCGTTTTCTATAGGGTCGTCAATGTCGTCTCGGACTTGTACGGTGACGGGTATTGCTAGAGTGGATGAGGTGAGCATTAGTGAAGCTAAGCAAGTAGTTAAAGCATTTTTTGCTTTACGTTTGGTGTTGGTCCATAATCTATGAAAGCTGTTGTTGACATTATGAGAAAGGTCTTTTGTCATGCAGTATTATATGCATTCATCATATATAAAACTTTCGAAATGTTATTATGATGTAGTAGTAATGAACAATTAAATACCATATAGAAAAAAATAGTTCTCTATTTAATGTGAAGCACATTTTGATTTATTCACCTCAATCCCGCAAGGAATCCCTTGCTCAATTTATAATCTGAGTATCCTGTAATTAAATAACTTATATTTGTGTTATTCAGTCCTGTAACGTTTATGTCAAAGTACAATGCGTTACCTGCAAATTCTCCTGTTGTACTTTGTGTTGTTGGAGCTACTGAGTAATCCGATGATGTAAAGTATTCAGGAACAAAAGTATAAATACGTTTTTGATCGGTACAAGCTTTGTTATTGTAGAGATTATATGTCACATTATACACATTGTTTTCATTCTCAGTCATATTATAGGTGAATTCATAATCTTCGTAGTATTTGCTATATATGTGAGTGATATTGTTATTTGAAGTATCAGAATCTGATACATGATATATCTGAACTGAGAGATTAAATGTGCTTTCATTTGGAATATATGCTATGGTGCTTAAATTCATTATTTCCCCTGCGGTCAGATTGACTGAGCTATTTTGTAAAAGCAGGGAATCATTCATATAAATCTCTAGCACAGCATCGGATGTATCAAAAGAGGAGTCTCCTTCTAAACTATAATTGATTAAAGTAAATGATCCGTAAGTGCATGTGTTGTTCAAAGGAAGACTGATATTGTATACTTTAAGATCAATAGTATATTCTGAAATTATGGTTACATTGAACACTTCTGTTATATCGCCCGTGGTCATGTCGCTCGTGATATTTGCATACGCATACATATAATAGCTTGCATTTATTGGCCCTGTTGCATTTACGGTATATGTTATGGTTATTGATTCATCTTTTGCAAGAGTCGTGCTGTTCGGATTCCATTGCTCTGTCCAGAAAGGTTCAGTGCCTGTTACGTTAGTAGCAGTATATTTAGTTCCATTATCAGATTCTAGTGTTGTGTTAACTTCACCACAATAAGCACTTAAGCAAGTCACATTCACACTTAAGGTGAAGGTGTCATTTACACTAACCGTAAGATTACTTGTTGGCTCAATTAATGCTATGCTAACTGTAGGAGGTTCATCCCATGTTATATTAATAGTTGATAATGAGCTAAAGTCAGTAGAGTTAGATTCGAAAAAAACTCTGTATTTTAAGCTGTTGTTTTTTGTGAATCCGGACACTCCTTGATTTCTTGTTACAGGATACCAGGTAAGGCCGTCATCAACACTGATCTCAACTGCAATAATATCTGTGCTGCTATCTTCAACCCAAGTGACATTACTGATTGAAGAGATGTTATTGCTGGTGTTGATATGATGTGATGTGAAGTTGCCGTAAGCTATAGGAACTACAGTAACATCATCAAATTCCGAGTTTTGATTACCCCATGAATAATAAGCTATAGTTCCTCCATCTTCTAAATTGCTATCTTTAGTACCGGTTAAAGTTAAGGTTCCATCAATATAAGCATAAATTCCTGTGTCATTAACAATAATATCAAAATCATACCATTGATTTTGCGTATATTGGGTTGCTGTTCCATCAAGTGCGCTGGTTACTCCAGAAACTCTCTTATCAAGGACGAGATAGTTTGCCCCACTAATTGTTCTTTGTCTGCCCCAGTGAACTCTATAATAATTGTCAGCATCTTGGTAATGGAACATGATCCCAAATTGATCATCATCAGTAGATCTTGACGTCACACTGAAATTATAATGAGTCCAAACAAAATCATTTCTGTAGAAAAACGTACCAGACCATTTTGGTGAATCAAATGTATTGATATTTGCCGATTGTCTTAGCAATCCTCCTGTGACAGCCCAAACACCTGGTGCTTGACTAGAACCTTCATCAATTTGGGTGTGAAGAGAACTCGTATCAGTGCTGAAATCATCAGTTAATCCACTTGTATTTTCAAGAGTAAAGTTTCCATAATCCCATGCAACAGTATAAATTTCAAGAACGGAAGAGTTATCATCAAAAGTATCGTAATATTGTCTGTTCATATCTAGCACAATTGCGGAGGTTTCTTCATTAGTATTTCCATAGGAATCATTTGCATAAACGCGAAGCGTATATGATCCCTCCGGAATAAGAGAATATAATGTTTGATTGCCTGAGCAAGAGGTGCATATTGTTGTGTTAGTTATGCCATTATTCCAAGAATACCATAGTTCACTAACCGTTTCATTGAGACTAACATTAATAGTTGGTGTCGGATCATCAATGGTTCCTGAAGGGCTATAAATGGTAAAAGATGGTCCGATGGTGTCATTGACAATAATAAAATAAGTACTGTAAGTGGCTGTGTAATTTTCATTTCCTCCGTACATAGCTGTAATATTATAGGTTCCTTCGTTATTCCAATAACTTATATTTTCCAATGGTGAATTTCCTTCTTGGAAAAGAACACCATTATTATATAATTCCAAGTAGCCTGTCGTAGGAATATCTAAGACTGCGCTGATGTTAATTTGTTGCGTTCTTTCAGCACTCAAGTTTGCATTATTACCTTCTAATGAAAGGTTAATGAAACCTGATTTTCTGGTAACAATATATGTTCCACTATCCGATCCTATGGTATAGTTCTGCGTAGAAGTGATATTACAAACATATTCGTAATGGGAAGCAGGAAGCACGACATATTGATCGATTTCCGCTGTAATATCGGTGCCATTCCGGAACATCGAAGGAGATGTTTCTGTATTTGTGCAACCACAGGAAGCATTCAATTGCGTTTCGTAATCTGATGGTGACGCAGGATCGAAGGAAAGAGTACATGTTGTGCTGTTCTTCACAATACTGTATTCCTTTTCAACTATATCATATTCATATGATGCTGTTTCAGAAATATTACAAGTGTAATTATGTGTTCCTGCCCATAGCGAAGTGAAAATGTTATTGTAGGCTGTAACATCAATACCATCCCTCCAGAGTTGAGGATCAGTTTCTGAATTGTTATCACAAATACATGATGCATTGAAACTCACAGGATGAGAGGAGCCACTTGCAGGATTAAACGTCAGACTGCAGTTTGAAAGATATTTTGTGGTGATCTTAAGACTATTATTTTCTTCGGCACTTGTATAGTTCTGCGTTGCTGAAGCATTACAAGTATAATTATAAAGTCCTGAATCAAATGACGCATTTTCATAGACAATAATTCCTGTCCCTTCCATAATAAATTCTCCATCTCTCCATAATGAGATACTTGATTGGTTCGTTTCTGCTTGACAAGTAACATTATGATTAGTGCCATTGAATGCAATCCAATGAGGATCTGCACTGAGATTGAGATCGGGATTTGCTTTACTAACGGTATATGTGCTTTGTGCTGTTTCATTTCTATTGTTAGAGGTGTCGTTTGCATAATACTTCCAAATATAATCTCCAACAGGAAGATCGCTGTAATTGTAATAAAATTCTGAAGATGAATTATCTACAGAATAATTAGTAAGAGTTCCTGTGAAGTTATGCTCTATAGTTATATTTGAAAGCTCTTCATTATCAGTCCAAGTTGTATTAAACTGATATTGTTGATTTGGTGCGTAAGTTGCAGGACTAGAAGGATAGGAAGAGGGAGTAAACCAATTTGGAGGAACTAAATCTACTATGCTCAAAGAGGATGAATTGATCCAGCTGCTTGATTTGTCTCCATCGGTGATTTGCATACTGCAAATCCAAGTATCTCCAAGAGTAATATAGGAACTTGAAAGGTCGGCAGTAAACGCTGTATTATTCGCATAGTTGTTGTTATAACTAACCGTGAGGTTTAGGACATCACCATTATACCAGAGCACTGTAACATTCATTAAGTTTGCTTCGGCATCGATAAGATTAGCAGTACATTCAAGATCTACTTTTGAAGAATTACTTCCATCACTGCTTTGTAAAGATACTACAGGATCAAAAGGAGGTTCATTGTATTCTTCTTCGCCTTCAACAGTAATATCTGGATCTGCTCCGTAGTATTCTCTTACTTTGAGATAGCTGAAGGTGTTATTTGAATCTCGAGGAGCAGAATCATCATCATCAGAGAAAGTTAAGTAGGTGTAGGTGCTGCTCCAAGAGGGCTCTATTATATATCGATGAGGATCTGGAGTATAACTATCGTAGGTTCTATAGGTATTATCTGCCCAATTTTGAGATCCCCAAACAGCATAATGCAATCCTGAAGAAATACTATTGTCAGTATCAACACCAATACCATGAATTTCTGCTTCATTGCCATCAGTATCAAAATCAAAATCGAATGCAGTATCTGCACCTATGACAGTTGTTCTCGCAACTTTTGACCAGCAATTACCCCACTGTCTCAATGTGTAACCTCCATCTTCAATAGCTCTACCTCCAGCACAGCCTTGGCCTCCATCATACGTGTCAACGGTATAATCTGAAAAATTAATTACAATATTTGCAGCAGAAGGTGGTTGCACATTTTCATTACCATAGTAAACCCAGTAATTGTCATCATAGCTTCCATCTGCAATACTTGCATTAAGATAAAACCAAATGTCTGATGTGCTGGTGTTTGGGAAAAGAAGATCTCTTTGGAGTTCTTTGAATGCTGATCCGTTCCAATATACAATTCTTGTATCACTTCCATCGTCTAAGAAATCATCTCCTGTTGTGTCAAGTGTAATGTTCACGGCATAATCTGCATTTAATGCTTGTCCAACATTATTTGAAATATTTATTCGTTTTCTATAGAGGAAATTTGCATTCCACCAATCGGTTAGAACAGTGCTTTCTTCAGTGTCAAAAGATACATACTCTGTCTGATTTGCCATTAATTTATAAGAAAGGTTTAACCAATCTGTACTTCTTGTTCCATTAGAAATTCTCATTTCATCTATGGCCCCTTCAAATCTATATGATGAATAATTGCCAATCATCGCTTCAATATTTGCATGAACTACGTTAAATGCTGACACAGTCTCTCCTGCATAATCTCCATCAACGAAAAAGGTTGCTTTATTTTGTGAGTCATTCCATGTTCCTGCGATATGATACCATTGGTCATTAGTATCCATGCCATGAGCTACTTCAACAAAATCATATGATCCTACCATGTTTGCTGAAACCCAGAAAGCTGCATCGCCTACTGCGCTTCCAAGAGCTACTCTATTTATGCTGACACCATATCCTCCCCAAGGAAGTGAAGTATCTGCGCCCCAGAAAAGAATATTGTTTTGATCAGTGACGTCAGGCATTTTTATCCAGGCGCTAAAAGTAAATGAAGTGACTTTCATGCTTTCTCCATTAATGATATCAATACTATCGTCTGTACCATCTAGCTCATCAGCACCTCCTATAACACCATCGATAGCTTCATCGTTATCATATCCTGCAGGTGTTCCATTGTTTCCAAATACTGAGGAATCATATCTGGTTCCCGTACCTGTTTCAGCCAGGTGCCAAACTGCTTTGTATTCGTCATTCCAAACATAATCTTTCTGTTCTCCACTAAGAGCTGTTGGATCATCGTAATACATGCAAATGCTGGTGTTGCCTGACTCGATTAAAGGAATCTTTATCCAAATATGGGCACTGGCACTATCATAATCTTCCAACTCATAGCTTAAACCATTATTGCCGTAACTAATGTTACAAGATCCATTGACGAAGCGCAAGTCATCATAATCAGACTGCATATTACTGTCATAGGAAACATTAAGATATGCGGGGAAATCAATCAATGTTTCTGTTCCTGGATTGGTAATAGTAATCTCTTTTCTCTTTGATCCTAATTTAGGAAGCCATCCACTAGCATAGTTGTTAGCGTAAGCCTTTATACCTCCGAAGTCAAATTCAAGATAATGTTCTCCAGGAGTATATACTCTTGATGTTTCATAACTTGTATAGTTATTGCAGGAATAGTTCTCTACAAATAAGAAGGTCTCTTCTTGCTCGGTTACCCATACATAATCCTGTTGTGTTGCTCCACAGAAAAGAGAAAGGAATTTGAGATCTCCATATGCTCGTTCATCGCTCCACGTAGTTCCATTAATCACTCTTATGGTCAAATTCGCTGTTCCTGTTGTATTAAAGTTGACTGTCCAGTTTCCTCCGACGGAAGGATAGCTCTGCACATTTAACACAAGTATTTCAACTTCGAATGTTTGATTCGAAAGATGAGGTACAACCCATGCTATTGCATCAATCAAAGAATTATTGTTGTTGTCGATAAAAGTGATATTATTCATTCGAACTTTGCTGCCATTTTGCAGCCAATATAATTGAATTCCTTCAAGAGGTGTTTCTTGCATAAGTTCTGTTGATGCGAGGATATTGGTGTAATGTAATGAAGATCCAATTATTATTTCTTTACGTCCTTTGCTTACGTTTTTCTCAGTTTTTGTAGGTGCTTTAGTTTCGTAAGATACAAGATATTCTTTTGTTTCATTGGTTTCAAGAGCAGCTCCAAATATAGCTTTCTTTTCTGTTGGTGCTTCTTGTTTTCCAAATGCAAATATTCCCAGTATTTTTTTCTTTTTCTTCTCTTGTATTTCTTCTTGTAATGCTATCTTTTCTCCAAGGATTGTTTTATTATGAATCTCTCTGATACTGAGATCGCTTGCTTCAATAGGGAGAATGGTGCTAACGTTCAAAGAGGAGAGATGATGTTGGTTATTTTCCGCTTTGATTCTTTTTAGCCAGCGTACAGGTTCGCCCACTTTTGCAGGGAGTTGTAGAGGTGTTTCATCAAGTGGAAGAAGCGAATCATTTATGCTTGTTGTTCTATTCTCTATTGAAGTCTGATTATCTCTTAAACTCTCCCTTTCTTCAATTGATTGAAGGGAAGATGATTCTTTGGAAGGAGTGATGTTCATAGTAGGAGCGTCTTTATCAGAGATCACTTTCCCAAAACCAGAGACTTGAGTTACTTTGATGGCATCTGCAACAACAATACCGTTTGTTTGCTCATTAGATAGTTCTATTGACGATTCTTTATCAAGATGATAAAATCCAAGATAGTGCCATGAGCCTCCATTCTGCTGCTGATTTAGTGTGAGTTCTTCTATTCCTTTAGCAGTATATATTTTGATTTTTGTGTTTGTTGCAAGTGATGGGCTTGAGGGATAGTGTACATAGATTTCATAGAAATCATCAATTATGGAGAGAGGATAGGAAACCAGCATGCTTCCTTTTCCAAGATTCAAATCGCTAAGGAAATTATTACCATAGTAACCAGGCAAAGAAGTATCGGGAATCCATCGTCCTTTTTTCACAGCATCTTGATTGTCTGTGATCATATCAGGATTCCATGATTTTTTGGCTTCCTGTTCCAGCATTCTTTTTATCTCGAAATCGGAAAGGGGAGGCCCTTCATCAAATAAAAAGTATAGTGTACCTTGTTGATGATCAAGCAGTGATTCGAGGAGAACAAGCGCATCTATAATGAGCATCTCTTCTTGGATTGGAGTTCTATCGACAAATATCGTTCGTGTTGTTTGTTTCACAGAAGATATTCTAAAAGGAGGTTTTTCCCATGAAATAACAGATCCTTCTACTTTTCCATAACCGAAAAGAAAACTCTCTAAGTCAACAGTTGCAGGAATCATGAATTGGGTTTTTAGATGATATGAAAGGCGTGCATCTTTTGTGAAGTAGGAAATAGGGATGCCGTTGTTCTTTAGCAAAGGGTTGGATATCACTAATGTTCTGATATTGTTCTCTTGATCTCTATCTTGGAGAGGTGTTCCGTCAATGTGTTCGATCAAGGCATCGACAAGATATGATTTCTGGGGATGTATAGAATTGTTTTTGAACAAAACATTTTTTTCAGATTTTCCTTCTATATTTGTTGTTATTTTTCTTTGGGTAATTTCTTTTTTCTCTGTGTCAAAAAGATTAACAACTATTGTTGCTTTTCTAGAGATCACATCATTATTGGCAATAGTAATAGTAAGATTTTCTTTATGGTGGAAAATATTTTCTACTGCGAGATCATAATAATTAGGTGAGTCGTCTGCAGGATAGATGGTGATGTGATCAACTACTGAAGCGTTCAGGGAAGAATTTTCTTGTGCTGTGATAGTTGTGGTGATGTTGAAATTTCCTGTTTTATTTGATGTGATGAAAAGACTGAATGATGTATTGGTAGAAGTGCTGAAATCAGGGATGCCATCTCTTGAATGATCTTTGAGCACAATTCCTTTATTGTCGAGAATAACGGCGTGTATTCCAGAAGGAGCATTTGTGTTAATATCAAAAGTGATATTTTTCTCGAAGCGCTTTGCATTTACTAGATGATCAATTACGCCAAAATAATCTTGACTGAAGCTTGTATGTTTAGTTCCATCAAGTGTGATTGCGGGAATATTTTTTTCGACGAGGAATAATGCTGTTTTAAGGACACGATTGTTTGAGCTATCCATCCCTATGATTTTGGTGGCGTATTCTCCTGGTTCTTCAGGCGTAAAGATGAAAGATGGTTTCTCAGAGGTTCCTTGATTATGTTGACGCTCCATCAAATTATTGTTCTTATAGAGAAAT
Source organism: Candidatus Nanoarchaeia archaeon (assembly GCA_028279685.1). GTDB lineage: Archaea > Nanobdellota > Nanobdellia > Woesearchaeales > SKIA01 > JANQNG01. The sequence goes on from JANQNG010000045.1 coordinate 14,903, forward strand.
GCAGTCCATTCTATTGAAGAGATGTTTTTGAAATCTAAAGAAAAATCAAAAGAAACGTTAGCTTTTTTATTCACAAGAACAACAGGAAGCGGTTCTAAAAAGCCAATAAATTGTCCATTAAGAGAAAGGTTGCTGATTTGTTCCCATAATAAAGGATGATGTACTGGGAAAAGAACGACATCATCATAGTGATAGAGCACAAAATCTTTTTCTTTAGTTCCTTCTTTCTTCTGGCTAAAAACTAATTCATTCCCTAATATTTCGAATTTTGTGATATTATTAATATTAATATCATTGTTGGCCTGATTTAATGTAAGATGTGTTCTCAAAAGACTATTTAATGGATTCTCTGTTTTGATGAGTATTGCATCTTCAGAAAGAATGCGTTCTCTACTTATTGAAGTTGAGACTTGAGGAATATGCTCTTCTTTTGAGCTGTGTTGCGACTCGAGAAGAGCTTCCTGGCTGAGAAGAGCTTTTGATATTATTATTTCATGCGATAATACATCATATAAGAGAGGTGTGTGCTTTCCTTGTTGAATAAGTGCGATACTTTCTTTATCAAATTGATTTAGTGTGTCTATGTCAATCAAGTATGTGTTTTCTTCAGTTTTCATTTTTGGAAGACGGTAAACATTCCACCATTCTCCGTTAGTATTATCCCAAGAGATATCTATTTTTTCAGGAACAATGACATTATCTTTTTTAGAGACAGTAAATGGCATATAATAAGAAGCATAGCTGTCTTTATGATCATACCACAAAAGGAAATGATATTTTCCGAAGCGTTCAACGAGGAAGCTCAAGTCAACTTTGTTGTTTTCAAATACTGAAGTAAGGTTTTTCATAGATACGGGCAAGAAGTTCTTGTCCAGTAGTGCAAATGAAATGGTGTTAGGATCAATTGATTCTGGGAAAGAAGCAGTAACTCTGTAGTATTCGTTAAAATCAATTCTTGATTTAGAATGGCCTTCAATAGCAATAGTGTTTTTTGGGAATACTAGTTGTTTTTGTTCAAATATTCCTCCTTTAACTTCTGTTTGAATAGATAAAATAAAAGGATTATTATCAGGGAGAGCACAGGAGAAATGACAATCTCCGCAGACAATAGTGCAAAATGTAGTTTGTGTATGATGTCGTAGTTCTTCATGAATAAGAGTGATATTACCTCCTTTGCTTAGAGTGCCTTCTACTGATCCTCTAAGGGTCATATTTTCAGGAGATTTTACAATAATAGAAAAAGGATCAGCGTATTCTTCGACAAAAATCATGCGGTGTGCTTTGATTTCTTGATTCTCAAACATTGTTGAAGCGCTTAAAATATAATTACCTGGTTCTGAAGGGGTGAAAATGCCTGCAGAATATCCTGCTGTATCAGGAACTAAAGGAATAGGGGTTATCTGATTGTCGTTTCCCATCACTTCAAGAAATATACTCATAGAAAGCACAGGAACTCCATCTATAGAACCTGAAACGGTAATAGGAATATCTTCATTGATGTGGAAAGTTCTGTTTTGAGCATCAATACGTAGATCAAATTTTGGTAAGGGTTTTTTAACTTCTATGTTGGTGGTTGTCATCACAGGATCTCCTTGGAAAACTATCTCTGCTTTTAGTGTATGATTTCCTTGTTGCGGGGATCTTATTTTTCCCAAAAGATAACCTTCTGCGTCAGGATGCAGAGGAACGGGCTGCTGAATACCATTAGGAAAAACAATCGTTAACTGAATAGGTAAGAATAATACTCTGATATCATCTATACTTCCATAAACTTTTACATGAACTGGTTCTTTTGCCATTACTTCATCAGCGGAGGTTTCAAGATGAATGACAAGATTCTCTTCAGCTGATTGAGCAAGAGGAAGAGCTCCAACTATCACTAGCAGCAAAGCTATCTGAAAGGACAGTGTGATCCACCTCTTTTGTTTCATGGTTTTCTCTCTTTTTTTTCTTTTTTTATTGGAAAAATTTGTTGTATATTTTTTCGTCGTGGTCTAGTTTGATGTGTGAAAATATTTGTATCGTGCGTGATTCGGTGATGCCTGTTTGTTGTTGGATGAGGTATTGGGGTATGCCTTTGAGGAAGGCGTGTACGATGTGTGTGTATCGTAGTACTTGGGGATTTTTTTTGCCGAGTCCTCTTTTGTTTGCGTAACTTTGCACGATTTGTCTTACTCTTTTTGTGGTGATTTGATTGCTTTGTCGTGTGCTGATTAGGTATGATGTTTTGTGGTTGAGTCTGTCTTGTTGGAGAAGATAATAGTGTATTCTGTCAGCGAGTGTTTTTGAGATTCTTGAAGTTCTTCCGGGAAAAGAAATACTTAAACTCTTGAAATCTATAGCATCAACTTTAATATTGACAAACTCATGCACAGAACAACCAGTCTCATAAAGACACTTCAAAATAATC
>JANQNG010000006.1 GCA_028279685.1 Candidatus Nanoarchaeia archaeon
ATGGGCTCTCCAATTGCAAATAAAAAATTATTTTAGTAATTGCGTACTGTCTTATTGGCAATTTAAGATAGCCGAGCTGCATTGATGGTTTCTGACAAATCTTTGCATCATCTGAGGATAAGCCTTGCGCGAGTGTCGTTATCTCAAGCCATTTACAAATTGTGTCACCATTAGAGTTTGAAGCATCTCCTTATCTCCATTTGCAAACGCTTTGGCTGCTAAGACTCGAAGATCTCTAGCGAATTCTTGAAACCAATTCATTACCATCTTGAAGTCGAGTTTGAAATTGTGCTCGAGCTTCTCCGACTGTCTCCACTGGTGTGAAATGTGCAATAAGACATCGACATGGTTCTTCATAATGGGAGTCCGAAGCTATTCCTAAGCACTTGGCTGTATATGAAATTTCTGAAGACAAGTTTAGTAACAATAAAGCAGTACGATTTCTAGCAGGTACGTCGATAAGATCAAAATATGTTTCGAAACGAGCCACCGATTGTTGAAAGTTTGTCTCCTTCTTATTGTCGATAATACGAGGAGGTTGAACTGAAAAGGCCAAATTAGGGTTTAATGAGGGACCTCCAAGCCGACTTGTAGACTTCGGTGATATGTTTCTCATTTTTAACCAAACTGTAGTTATACTTCTTTTCTTTGATAGTTTTGATAGTCTTTTGATAGTTCTTATATTTGATAAATCTGTGATAATCATCCTTGGCAAGCAGTTTTTTTTGAAGTTTTATTTGATACAATAGCGTTATCTCAAGTTTTGAATATTTTCTTTTTGCCGTTTGAACTTCTCCAATTCCACCAACTTCTCAGGGCCCTAAGTTTTCTTCTTTCACTTTATTGTTGTATTGCCGTCACGATCCTGCTCGCGACGCCACTTGTAAAATTCTTCCTTTGTGGAAGAATATATTCCAGTGAATAATCCAAGTAAGAATAATAATTTATTTCCAGAGATAGAGCGCGAGAGTGAGATAGATAATAAGCGAGCGCAAGATTAAGAGAGAGAGAATAATAATAAAGAATGCGAATAA
>JANQNG010000011.1 GCA_028279685.1 Candidatus Nanoarchaeia archaeon
TGATTTTGCAAGGGATATGATGATAAGTCGAGGAATAGAGGAAGCAAGCAATAAACAGGAAAAACGCATCGCCAAGCTTAGAGCCGTTATCATCGAGTCCATTTCAACAATGTCGGAAGATGATGTTGATGTCGTGGTCAATTCTAAAGAAAAAGAGTTTAAAAGAACATGTGCATCTCTGATGGAGGATGGCGAATTCTTAATACGAACAATCACAGATATGCTTAATGATGTGGATGATCATAGTGAAGATGATGATCATTGTTTCACTTGTATGTCAGAAGCAAGAGACGCTTTATTTAGTCTAGATTTGGTCGTTGAAGTCTATAAGATTTTAGAAAAATATGCTGTGCTCATTCTTGGAGATAATTATTTTAAGAATGTTATAAAAGTTTTTAAACAAATTAAAAAAGAAAAAGAAGCATTAGCAAAGCGATATGATGATCTCTACAAGCAAAAGCAATATCAAGAGACAGTGTTTGATTCACTGCAATGCAGGATGAGCGTTAAAAATGTTAAATCAATGCCTGCCATTGTAGCAGTTCAAAATCCTAAAATGTCAAGTAGTGAAGTCCAAGGAGCTGCAGGGGCGGTTACAAATATTAAGTCTACTCTAAAAATAATCAAGCAAGAAAACATCATGCTGGCTTTCCAAGAAATATATAAAGAAATGACGCTAACGGTTGGGCGAGACGAAGAACATGCAAGATTAATCAAAGAAAATAAAATTAAATTTGAAGTGTTTTTAGCGGCTATTCAACCATGGTTGTCAAGCAAGAAGGCTCTTCAGGAGATTTATGATTTTATCTACTTAATTAAAATTAAGGCGAACAATAAAACCAAAGAGTATTTATCAAGTAGAATTCAACACATGAAGAAAAACCACAGTTATGAAAATATATTAATCGAGTCTATTCTTGATGCCTCTGACAGTAAGAATGAAATTGTTAACAAAGCTTCGAGGGAATTTGTTGAAGGATTAGAGATAAAGAATGATGAGTCAAAGAGCAATGGTGATAAAGAGAAAAAAGATAAGCAAAACGATGATAACCAGCCAAAGAAAACTTCCCCGAACAAATTAAAGAAATCCTTTATGTTTTGGGCTATGGTTTCGATTATGTTTGTTTGCGCTTCTTCAGGCATGGCACAAGGCGTGAATACTCCTTCGTTAGAAGAGTCAGGTTCAATGATGTCAATCATTAAGGCATTATTTATCTGGTATCTTGGCTTAACCGTATTTGTTACATCTTTATATCCGATTTATTATTTGATATCGAGACCCATTGTTTGGTTGTTACGAGCTTTCCATCTTATTAAGCCCAAAGCGATTTATTATGAAACAGCTGGAGAGTATTATCTTCATAAAGCAATGCATCCGCCATTGGGACGGGTGATTATTTACATAGAAGCCACTAGTAAATATATGCTTTTATTCCCGATCTTGTTTTTTATAACAATATTGGATGATTTGAGTGATATGGGGGATGGAATATCGCCTAATTTCTTATCATTTGAAAAATCAAGTTATATACACAATTTGTGGGTTATTAGAAGATTAGTAAAATACGGACGCATTTGTCCTGAATTGTTTGCAGTAGCTATGGGTAAAAATGATAATTACTTGAATAATCTGGCTCAAAAAGCGATGTCAAAGATTGGTTATGATAACCGTGGATTTAGTCATATCGAGCCATTGAGAAAAGGATACAGAGAAAAAGAATCTTTACGTCAAAAGGCAAACGAAGCCCTCAATCAAATTGACAATAGCGATAACAATGAGACAAGAGATCACATTTTGTTAATGGGTCTTGCGCGAGAGCCTTCGGGTATAGTGGACATGATAGATGGATTATCTGCAGTTGTTGGTGGAGTTGCTAGTATGTTACTCTATTATCCGCTTGCATTGATAGATGGGTTGATCAAAATTTTCTCGGATCAGAAATCAAAATATTGGCAGATGAAAAATCATTCAATCTTCCATTTTATCAATACATTCCCGCAGAGCACACTTTTGTCCTTCCTGAATCGACGAGAATTGATGAGAATGGGGCAACATTCTCAAGAAATTCTTGTTAAAGCATACCAACAATATGACAGCACGTATATCAAGAGTCATTTGATCATAAGAGAAAACGTACTAAAGGTACTTTGCCAATTAAAGTCAGAATATCGCATGCCAACATTGATCGCTGCCTTAGATGATGTCAGGCAAGTTTCTGCTGTGGCTGCATTGTTGTTGAGCCAAATCATGGAAAAAGATAAGTACTCACTTACAAGAGAACAAATTCATGCAATTTATTTACGAGGATTTATGTGCAATCAATATGAAGATCAACTTCAGGAATCGCTTAAAACATTTGCCCAAGCGATTCTTTTGTTAAAGGCAAACAACATTGAAGAGACACAACGGCCAGTTCTTTATGTCAATCGACGTTTGAAGGAAATGCAAAAGGAATATCATTTGAAGATTCATTACGGCAAGATTATTGATTCTGTAGAAGATTTTCCAGAAGAATTAAGGGCCGAAGCTGTTAGGCGTTTACGTCAAAAGAAACCAGAATTCGAAGAATTTGCAGCCAGCGAATTAGCGCGTCCAACAGAAGAGCGATCGTTGTTTAGATTGCTTGTAATCTGGGATCTTGTTCATATTCCCGAAGAGAAAGGTCTGAAAACTCTTAGGAATATGAATATCTCTGGTGA
>JANQNG010000020.1 GCA_028279685.1 Candidatus Nanoarchaeia archaeon
TTATTACACAATGAATTCGCTATCTTCATACATCGACATGAATACTCAACTTCAGAAACACTCAAGAAACCCGTTCCAGCAAGATCTGTTCAATTTGAAGAAAAATGCAGTATATGGGAAGACCTGTAAAAATGTCAAGGAGAGAATGGATATCCACTTGTTGATACGAACAAAGAGAAGGAGCTATTCCAGAAACCACAATGATTGAATTTCAAAATATTCAAGCAAGACTTGATTGGATTGCAGTTGCACAAGATTCGAATGATGATCGAGAAACTGTTCTATGTTGGATTCACAGCGTTGGAGATTTCAAAACTAAAGATGGCTGGGTTTCTCTACGATATTATCAATTGTCGATGAGGAGATAGAACCAGTCTTCTGTTTATTTACACCGATTCAGTTATGTATGAGATTGAAACTGAGGACGTGTTTCAAGATATGTGGGATATATGTAAAGGCACCCTTCGACCTTGCAGACTTATACCAGGCAAATGGCTTTCAAGACAATGCAAACGAGAAAGTGTTGGAAAAAATGAGACTCAAGGATAGCCAATCGTTGAATCCGTCGAACTCAGATTATAAATGTACAGCTTCAAGATCGAACAACCAGATAACAAAAACACACTGCCAAGGGAATCCCTCGAACTGCAGCAAAGGAACTAAGACACGACCAGTTCACAAATCAACTGGCAGAGCCTAAGGAAAACTATGTGGTTAATCGACGCACTAAAGCTAGTTTGCATCAAATCTACAGGGTAGAGGTACGGGAACATCAATTAGCTTTTTTACAAAGTAAAAAATCGTTTTATATATCTTGATTTAATAACTGTAGAGAAAGAAGAGATGCATGAGTTTATTCGACAACTAACTCTTTCTCCTTTGTGATGGAATACATACTTTAGCATATTGACACAAGGACATTCCTACAACAACCCAAGAACATGATCCAAGAACATTATTCCTTAAAATCATATTTTGTTTTTATTATGTTTTCCCATGATCCCACTCGACATGTGATCTGAAAGAAGTTCTAATGTATATCGCATATTGATTATGTTTATTGATCACTATCAGGTTCAAGTCTACTGTACTGTAACCCATGGGCGTATCCAAGGGGTGGAAGTTCCCCCTCCCCCGAACCCAAAATCAAAGTACAGGAAAAGGAAAAAAAGAGGAAAAAAAGAAAAAAGAAAAGAAGAAAAAAAAGGAAAAAATATGAAGAAGAAAGGAAAATCCTTCTTATAACAGCAAATTCACTTCAAAATATTCTCAATTTCACATTATAATATAATGCATTG
>JANQNG010000056.1 GCA_028279685.1 Candidatus Nanoarchaeia archaeon
AGGTGGCTGGCACCGTACATCGATATGAATACTCAGCTTCGAAAACACGCACGGAATCCATTCGAGAAAGACCTTTTCAAGTTGATGAACAACGCTCTATATGGGAAGACCTGTGAGAATGTTAAGAATATCCACTTGCTGACTGATGTGAGCAAGACGAAGAAACTCATCCAGAAACCACAATGCTTGAATCTCAAAATCTCTGACAAGGACCTGGTTGGACTGCAGTTGCACAAGATTCGAATAATGATCGACAAACGGTCCTATGTTGGATTCACACTGTTGGAGCACTCAAAACTAAAGATGGCAGAGTTTCACTACGATATCATCAAAGCTCGCTATGTGATAAAGCAAGTTTCCTCTTCACTGACACCGATTCATTTTTGTATGAGATTGATACTGAAGCCGTGTATCAAGATATGTGTTATATGAGAGAACTTTGACTTTGACTTTCAGACATGCCCCAAGACAGTGGCTATCAAGACAAGACAAACGAAAAAGTGGCGGGAAAGGTGAAGGACGAGACTCAAAGACAGCCAATCGTAGAATTCGTCGGACTCAGACCAAAGATTTATATTTGCAAGATGGGGCTCAAAGAGAAACATACAGGCAGGCAAATCACTCGAGCTGCAGCAAAAGAACTAAGACACAATCAGTTCACGAGTCAACTAACTAAGCCTATGGAGATCTATGTGGTAAATCTACGCATTGGAGCTAAGCTGCATTAAATCTATACGATTGAGGTATGTGAATTTTCTCTTTGATTTTTTTAATAAAGTATCAGCGTAGCATTATATATCATTCTTTTTCTAACTAAAAACTAAAAAGAGAGGCTTGAGTTCATTAGACGACAAATGCTTTCTGCTTGGTGATGGAATACATACTCTAAAGTATGGACACAATGACATTCCTATAGGAAGCTAAGATTATGATCCGGATCCACAGTGATTCTGAGCAACGCTGAATCCGTGCAGAGAGGGTGGGGTGGACAATATGGTACATCACATTAAAAAGTATAAAAACGACTGAAATATGCTTTGCAGAATGCTATAAAATTTAAAGGTAAAGCTAATCCTGGAGCTATTATTGGTAAGATTTTTGCAGAATCACCTGAGCTTAAAAAAAGAGCTAAAGAAGTTTCTCAACAGATTAATGATATATTAAAAGAAATTAATTCTAAGACTGTTGAAGAACAAAGAAAAGAGTTAGAGAAATTAGCACCAGAACTTCTTGAAAAAAAGGTTCAAGAAGAACGTGATATTTTTGCATTCCTAAAATTAGGAGATAAAAAAGTTAATA
>JANQNG010000062.1 GCA_028279685.1 Candidatus Nanoarchaeia archaeon
GCTTAAAATATGCTAAAGAGGATAATGCTTCTAGTGGACATGTGATAAACATTGTAGAGCATCTTTCAAAAGCACTGATTAAATTGAATGCAAAATCCAAGGCATTTGAGCTTGTTCTCAGTGAAATCAATAACTACGATACACCTGAGGATTTATTCAGGCTATACAAAGTGCTGGGTGATTTGTATGAAGCTTGTGAGGAAAAGCTTTTAAAACAACTCTCATATGAAAAAGCTTTAACATATAAAAGAGATGATGAAAATCTTCTTTTTCATTTGGCATATGATTATAGTTCTATGGGGGAGTCTTTCAAATCTCTTTCTCTCGTTCATTACAGTGATCTGTTAGATATAAGCGATAATAACAAAAGTGGACTGAATAACTTGGGTGTGCTATGTGATCAGCTGAAATTGCCCATTAACGCGGTTAAGTTTTACATGCGTGCTGATGAGTTAGGTTATACATTGGCATCAGCTAATCTATCGTACAAAATGATAGAGGGTGGCTTTGCTGAAGAAGCACACGCGTGTCTGGAAAAAGCAAGAAAGAGTGATGATTATCATGAGAATGTTGGGCTAGCGATTAGCACTTTAAAGAATGACAGAGACGCTGAAGATGAGAAGATAAAAAAGATTAGGAATCATGGTTACAAACAGAAAATGTTTCTGGATCAGTTTTTTTCAAAGACGTTACATACTACTGATGATGAAATTTTGCTTGGGTCTTGGTTATTACCAGATCAACGGAAGCTTCAGATTGGTAAAAGGGATGATCAGTCTTATGTTAAATGGGAGCATGCAGGGCTTGAATTTGTATGCTTGATTAAGGGTTGTACAATCCGTCTGAGAGATTTTAAGTTTCAACCTCATAAAGACACACCATTGCTTGGCTATGGTCTAGCTGAACTGACAAGTGGTGATTTTTTCGGATATCTTGAAGATAATATATTAAAAGCCATGTTTCTTATGAAAACATATCATGAAGAATACTCATTTGTCAGGGTTGTCTGAAAATATCGGATTCATTGATACTGTTCCATCCATAATCATCAATCTCTATAAAGTTAACCCAAGGATTGAAGAAAATGGGAAAGTGAGCCTTTGTGAACGGATTTTCTGATTTATCAAAACCTTTAATCACAAATTCGATAGATTTATAAACTTATCTGCTTTTCATACGACAGCGCATACTGTGTGGTTAATGATGCACGGCCGACGCATTCATTACTGGAGAGTAGTCCCAGTAACTATTTCGGGAAAAAATCATCTGTCAGCGAACACTGTCCACTTGACATTGCACCGTCGACGCATTGAATAATGGACGCTAGTTACATACCATCCATCATCATTTTTCCATAAGTTTTATAAGGCCGTGTATCGGAGGAATAAACATGGCCGAAAACGATATATACAATAGTAAGCAGAAATATGAGAGCTTCAAAGAAAGGCTTTCAGATGTTCTGCTTTCTCCTAAAGAACGTATGAAAAAATACGGAAAAACTAATGGGGTAAAACATTACTGTAAGAACAAAGAAAATCTTCAGTATTTTGAAAAGCTCTTCAGAATATTTGAAGCTAAAGACAATAGCTATATCCGAAGGTTGCGTCTTTTAAGAAGCTTCAAATTGATTTGCTTTTCAACAAATAGAAACCTCAAAGATTGTGGAAGAGATGAAATCAATGGAATTGTTGCAAACATGCATAAATTCTATAAAAGCCCGAAGTCGAAGTCTGATTTTATCAAGGATATTAAGTTTTTATGGAAAAATCTTTTTCCTGAAAAAGACCAGATGGGAAGAGAAGATGAAACAATAGTGCCATATCCAGTAAGACATCTTTCTGCAAAGATTGACAAGAGTAAGGAAAAATTAAAGAGAGATAAGCTGAAAACAGGTGAATACAATAGATTTGTGAGTTTTTTTTCAAGAAACCCGATGATTCAATGCTACTTAACATTAGCATATGGAATCATTGGGTTTCTTGAAA
>JANQNG010000033.1 GCA_028279685.1 Candidatus Nanoarchaeia archaeon
ATTCGATACGATTTTCACGCATAATCAGAGTTTATTTTCGAGAACTACGCTAGGCAGTACTGTCTGTGAGAATACAATTTAAAAAGCATTTCTACAGAGCCGAATGGTCTATGTATAAGAGAAATACTTTTAAATAAATCTATCTAAGAAATGATATGCGAAGAAGAGACAGAATGTTTATCTTGGGGCTCATTCTTGGAATTTCTATAGGCGTATTCATTCCGACAAGCATTATGCTTGAAAATATGGGTGGAGAAGCATACAAAAGATATGGCACAAAATACGGCAATATCGTTAATAAGGATCTCACACCTCCTGTGCTTATGATCAAGAAATCAGAATTTCAAGAAATCAATGGGAAATTTATATCACAGCTTTTATTCTCGTTTGTCGATCCTCAATCGGAGCTTGCTTCACTTTCACTTTTTGATATGGACAATCCTGATGAGGAAATCCATAGAGGAGAGATAAGTAATGATGTGATGCGCAGAACGTATGATTGGAAATGCGATACAAACAACCGTTGTGATGTTGTGTATGTGCAGGAAAACAAGTATGATCTCTATGTCCCAAAGAAATTTGAGATTATTGTTGAAAATGAAGCAGGTATGAAAACAAAGAAACAAGTGAAACTCTATGAGCACAAAGGGCCATACAATCCTGGAGAATTCTTCCCTGATATAGATGAAAGTGTTTTCGAGATTGCTGATGATCTTGTCTTTGAAAATGAAGTAAGCAATGAGAATCAGACAATAAACGATTCAAATAATACGGCATAACTTTTTATATCTTCTTATGTTTTCTTTATACCATGGTTGATAGGTATAATTATCTCAAAGAGATGGCTAATAAAGAACGAATAAAAATCAAAGATATCTTTGTGGAGCGTTATAAGAAGTTATTAGGAGGGGAGTATGACAACTTCATGAAATATTCGTTGTCTTATCTCAATAAATGTGTTCGCATTAACACGTTGAAGGTAGCTATTGCTGATGTGAAAGATAGGTTGCAGAAACAAGGATGGCAATTAACGCAAGTACCTTGGTGTGCTGAAGGATTCTGGATTCTTGGTGATCGTTTGGATATTGGGAATCTTGTTGAGCATCAATTAGGATATTTGTATGTACAAGAGGCTGCTTCGATGATTCCTCCTTTGGCATTGTTTCAAGGAGAGATGAATAAAGATTTTTCTGATGAAATAGTGCTTGATATGTGTGCTGCTCCAGGCTCAAAGAGTTCGCAAATTGCGTCTTATATGAAGAATAAAGGCATATTGGTCTGTAATGATCTCTTAGGTTCTCGTTTGAAGGCATTAGGTATTAATCTCCAGAAACTTGGTGTGCATAATGCTCTTATTACGAAAAGTCATGGCGGGAGATTCAGAGATAAGAAATTTGACAGAATATTAGTTGATGCGCCGTGTTCGGGTACAGGCACAATAAGAAAATCATTGAAGGTATTGACGATGTATGGCCATGGACTTGTTCGGAAGTTATCTGCAGAACAGTTCAGCCTCTTGGAAGCAGGCTATCAGGCGTTGAAAAAAGGAGGTATTCTGGTCTATAGTACTTGCACGTTGGAACCACAAGAAAATGAAGCTGTTGTTTCTAGACTACTTGATAAGTATGATGATATTGTTATTGAACCGATTGCATTGAAGATTAACAGATCTACACCAGTTCTTGATTTTGAAGGATTGAAAATACGTCCTGAGGTGAAAGATTGCCTTCGCATATATCCTCAAGACAACAATTCAGAAGGATTTTTTGTCTGTAGAATGAGAAAGAAGTAATTTTTCAAGTATTTTTGTATACAGTGCTGCCCAGCGTAGTTATTAAGAATAGCTTGAGTTTCGCTAAAAATAGATTCCGATCTTCAAATTGTTGAAGTGAATGGAGCGCAGCACTGTTCATTCAGAATATTTGTCACATAACTTTTCTAGCTCATCTGCTATCTCATTGAATTGAAGCTCTCGTGCCAGGGGAATAATATGTTCTCTTGCTCTTCTACTGAATCGTTTCTGTCTTTTTTTAGGAAGATGATTCAATGTTCTCATGTTATGAAGCTTATCAGCAATTTTCAAAATATAAATGCGTTTATCTTGTTTGCCGTGATGATGCAGTTTTTTAATATAATGATCATCTTCCTTTCTTTCTTCATTATCAATAGTAAGTCCTTCAACAAGAAACGCGACACGTTCGCCGAACTCATTTTTTATTTCATCAATAGTGATTGAGGTATCTTCTACCGTATCGTGAAGTAGTGCAGCACAGAATAGATTTTCGTTGAAGAGGGTTTTGTCAGGAACCTTTTTTTTACGTAAAAGGTCAAGAAGGATGTTGGCAACAGCATAGGGGTGTGTGAAGAAAGGATCTCCTCCTTTCCTTTGCTGTCCTCTATGAGCTTTTTCCGCAATATGAAATGCTTTTTCTATTTTTTCAACATTGATGCCTGTCTCGTTGAGCTTTTTCTTCAGGTTCTTCATGATAATAAGAATGTTTAAATATTATATAAAAATCTGTTGTTTTATGATTGTCCTTGGTATTGAGAGCACAGCGCATACATTTGGTATTGGAGTGATTAAAGAGAAGAAGATTCTTGTAAATAAGAGAGATCTTTTTACCACAGAAGAAGGAGGCATGGTTCCTGCTGAGGTTGCTGATCATCATGTTGATGTGTGTGATGGATTGTTGAAAAAAGCGCTTATTGAAGCGAAGATAAATATGAACGATGTTGACCTCATTGCATTTTCGCAAGGACCAGGCATAGGGCATTGTTTGAAAGTAGGTGCGTTTTTTGCAAGAGCATTATCTTTGAAGTATGATAAGCCTATTGTTGGAGTAAATCATTGTGTTGCACATCTGGAATTAGGAAGTATGCTCTTTGACTGTAAAGATTCTGTACTATTGTATGTATCTGGGGCGAATACACAAGTAATTGCTTACGCTGGTGGAACATATAGGATTTTTGGCGAAACATTAGATATGGGTGTTGGTAATTTTATTGATGCATTTGCTCGATATCTGGGGTTGGGATTTCCTGGCGGGCCAAAGATTGAGAAGTTGGCTTCGAAAACAAAAGAATTCGTTAAACTTCCTTATTCAGTGAAAGGCATGGATGTTTCTGTTGGTGGAATGTTGACGAATATGAAACGGAAGTATTCTTCAGGAGTTTCGAAAGAGGTGTTGTGTTATTCTGTGCAGGAAACATTGTTTGCGATGTTAGTTGAAGTTGCTGAACGTGCATTAGCACATTGCGGTAAAAAAGGATTGGTGTTGGGTGGTGGAGTAGCGTGCAATAAGCGATTACAAGAGATGTGTAAAATCATGTGTATTGAAAGAGGAGCTACATTGTATGTTCCTCCGAATGATGTGTTAGTTGATAATGCTGTGATGATTGCTTGGTTGGGATTGCAGAAGTTTAGTGCGCAAGGTAGAGGAGATGCATATAACAGTTTGAAAATCAGACCTTATGAACGCACTGATGATGTCAAGGTTGGTTGGAAATGATACTTATCCTTAACGCTGGAAGTAGTGCAGTTAGTAAGATCGGAGATCATTTGAGTTCTTTAGGGGTTAAGTGGGAGTCAAGAAAGGTTGATGAAATTAATGATGTGCTTGTTTATGAAGGGTTTGTTATCAGTGGAAATCCATTACTCTTTACAAAAAATGAAATTGATACTTCTTCTTATTTTGTTGTTTTGGAGAAACTACTTGAAACTAAAAAACCAATTTTGGGTATTTGCTTTGGGCATCAATTAATTGGACTTCATTTTGAGTCAAAGATTGATATTGGAGAACGTATTAAAAGAGAAGAGGAGATTAGTATTGTAAAAGAAAATTTGCTCTTTGAAGGATTAGGAGCTACGTTTTTTATGGAGGAAGATCATGAAGAGTTTATTACATTACCAAAGAACTTCGAGTTATTAGCTAAATCTACATCTTGTGGAAATGAAGCAATGAGATGTGGTAATATCTATGGAGTACAATTTCATCCAGAATTATCAAATAAAGGAAATGTAATATTTAGAAATTTCTTAAGCTTTCTTGAAAGCGGCTAAGAATTCTTTATTGGTTTTTTTGATCCTATCGACAGCGTCTTTGAGGATTTTTTTGATGTCCTTCTTGCCATCAGTATCTATGATAAATTGTGGCGCGCTGATTTGAGGATGATCGATGTTGTAGGCAGCTACTTTGACAGATTTATCGTTCCAGAGCTCATCTTTGAGATTATTGCAGAACGTATGATTAGCTCCATGCAGGTTAAATATGAGCTTGTTCTTTGTCTTCTCAACAACTTCAATCTCCATTGCTGCTGAGAACTTTATAGCATTTATAAAGGTTACTGAATCAGTTTTGATTGAATTTATATATGATAATGCAATCCTGTTGATGATGCAAGGACTCAAAGAGACAGGATTATTAGATAAAACATTGCATGCTTGTGATCTTGCTTATGGAGGAAACCCTGAGTTGGCAAAGATGGTTCTTGAAGAAATAGCTAATGAAATGATAGGTAGTAAAAAGCTTACTAGTAAAGAAAAAGGGTTCATGTTGCCTATTTTTAAAGAGGCTTCAGCAAGAGTAGGAGTTGAGACCTCATTCGTTTATGCAGAGCATTTCTATGATGAGAATGACAAGAAGGCTGCAAGAGGATGGCTTCGATGGGCATTGTGTCAAGCATCAGACGCCAAAATTAAGATAGGAAAAAGAGTATTTGCATTAAAGATGGCTTATGGAGATTTGATGCCTTTAGTATATCGTTAGTTCTGAGAAGAAAGAATGGGGAATTAGTTTATAAGAGGATAGCAACATTTATTAGAGAGAACAAAATTCACTCTTAATGTTCGATGGAAGAATTTTAAAAGAAAGCTTTGAGTTACGCAAAGGAAAACACTTGTATGTTTTCGATCCTTCTGGGTTTGATAATAAACGACTCGGAGAGGAGGATGATCCTATGGGTTCTCCTGTTTTTTATCTTGATGATCGACTTATTTGTGCATTTGAAGAATCTGCTGTAGCAATTGAAGGTCCAGTTTATTTGATCTGTGGGTGTGATGATTACAAAGAAAGAGAAAGAAAATTTGATGCAGGAGAAACATACAAGAAACAGAGATATATTGAAGACTTTGAATGGGATTGTGTTGCAACCTGTGAACATATAGCTCTTATAAATAGATATTTTCGAAAGCCTCTCATGGAGAAGGCGTTGGAAGAATTTGTCAAAGAGAATTCTAATGAACTTAATGAATATCTAAAATCTAGAGAAGCAGGAATCTTCCCAAGAACAGCAGCATTTGTATTCGCAGATTACCTCAAGAAACAGGGGAGATAATAAAAACGCCCATGGCGGTGTTAGAAATAGAGGTTCAAGTCTCGCATAAGTACGTGGTTTTAAGGGGTGACAGAATTCGAATTTAGTTTTTTTAAGCATTCTTCTTTCCAATATCCTGCTTTTAGGCATAATTCGCTGTTGTTTTTCTTAATTGCTAACTCATGATAGCAGCTTTCAGTAAAATCTTCTGCTTTCTCACATAATTCAGGATCAGATAATTCTATGGCAACGTTTCTATAGCATTTTCCAAGATAAAATTTATTAGGTATTATTTCACAAAAACCTGAGTTTGATTTTGAGGAGAGAAAAATACATGCAGAAAGAGAATCTATTTGAGTACAAACTCTATTTAGAGGATATTCAACAGGACAAGTTTCTTTCTCAATAGCTAAACAAATTGAAGGATCTAATTTTGCAAGAGCGATTTTAAACAAGCAATTGCTTTTTTTCTCTCCAGCTCTCAGGCATAAAGCTTCGTTATTTGTTTGGTTTGCTAAATTGTAGTAGCATTGAGTTGAAAGGCTCGAAACAATGCATAGTTTTTCATTATCTTCTTGCAGCGCAAAATAGTTCCAACATTCTCCTTCTTTCTCTTTAGCTTTAATGCAATGGCTTGATTCATTTAATCTTCTAGAGATATAGAAAATACACTCTCCTTCTTTTTTTCCTGAATTTTCACATAAATCTAGATTATTTTCTCGTAAAGCAATCTTATAGTAGCATTCGGTTTCTTTTTCACCTGCTTTTTTACAAAGGTTTGACTTACTCAAATTCGTGGCAACAACGAAATAACAACTATTCGTTTTTTTGTCGGGTATTAACTCACAGAGTTTCTCGTCGATATAAATGCTTGTAAAATAATAATAGCAATCTTGTTTTATTGAATTATCTTTTATTTGTTCACAGAGTTGAGTGTCGTTTGTTGATTTTGCGATTTCTTGAAAACAAATGTCATTTTTTTCTTTCAATTCTAAGCAAAGATTGCTATCTTTGAGTTTGGTGGCAAATTCATATTTACATTCTTGGTCATTCTGACAATATGTATAGTTATTGAATTTCAAGGCATCTTGCATCATCATATTTCTGACTTCTTTTTTACAATCATCTTTTGGATCGGTTCTTCTGGAATATGGGATTATTGTGAATTTATCTTCATAACTTTGTTTAATGTTTATTATATTATCACATAATTGTATACTTCGTAAATTCTTTGCAAGATTTAGAAAACATTCATTCTTTAGTTCCTTACTCATTATTTTGAAACAAGTTTCTGTTTCATTGTTCTCTAAGGATTTATTTAAAAACATAATATCTCTATCGTGAATATTTTCATTCAAAATATTTACTACCAAAGAAAGAATTATGGGAATAATTACTAATGTGCTTATTACAATTAACCAAGTATTCTTCATGAGTGGTTATGCTTTTTGATGAATTTAAAACTTTTCCTTTTAAGTACTATACAAGTAATTTTAAGCGTTTGACAATATTTATAAAGGTTTAACCTATTAAGAACACATGAAGAACTTTTGGAAAGAAAAAGTAATATCTATTGGAATAGCTATTTTATTGGTATTTTTTATTGGGTTTGCGATAGATACTTTCTTAGAAAGAGGCTCTGATAGAGAATTGTATAACATGAGCATTTTTTTGATTGCAGGAATAACAGGAATTGGTTGTATTGTTGGAGGTTCCTTTCTTAAAATAGAAAATGTCGGATCTGGATTAATAGGTGGGGGTATTTTGACTGTTATATACGGGATAATAAGGTATTGGGGGGATGCTGAAAATATTCTGAGAGTAATAATTATAGGCATTGCACTAGGCGTTCTAATTTGGATTGGCTTTAAAAAACATAAAGATAATGACAAGAAAAAGAAAAAATAATTTTTATACTAATCTGGGGCTTGAACCAATATAGTTCAACGCCCAAATGGGGATTTTTTTGAAAGAGTTGTAGTGCTTATATTTGTGTGCTCTAACCTATGATAAAGAAAAGAACGCCCAGGGTGGGATTTGAACCCACGATCCCCGGAGGGACAGGATCATTGCGATCCACGCTGTGGTATTGCTGGTCTCTGATGAGCACCAGCTCATAGCAATCTTACGCACGATAGGAATTTCCAGTCGTTCTGCGCAATACCAGACTATGCGACCTGGGCGTAAGATGTTAAAAGAACTCACTTCCTTTTATAAAAGTAACTTTCGCTTCTGTTTCCTGATTATTGTGATTATGAAGGCAAATACAGGACACTTAAGCCACGTGGCTTAACCTTTGCTGATAGAGCCTTCACTATAATGTTAATATTTCGCAGTGCCACGTTCCATTCGCTTCTGCGATCTGATATTCGATAACGATGTTCACGCATAATCGATTGAGGAATCAGATTATTCCACTAGGTGGCACTGCTATTGCTAACAATCACCTTTATAAACGCATAATCAAACCACATCTCCACGGAGATGTGAGCATCCGAGCTTGAATCCGTGAATTTCAAACACAACGGCAAGACGCGCCTAGTCGTCAAGGAGGATAAAATGGGTTATCAAAAATACGTCAAAGAGCTTTGGAAAAAGCCAAAGAAAACGCTAAGAGAAGAAAACAAACTACGTCTCATCCAATGGAGAAGAGATCCTGCTACGCTAAGAATCGAACGACCTACAAGAATTGATAGAGCAAGAAACTTAGGTTACAAAGCAATACAAGGTATCATTATGGTCAGACAGCGTGTCAAAAGAGGAGGTCACACCAGGCCTAAAATTCGACATGGAAGAAGACCGAAACACTTCACACAACGAAAAGTACTCAACCTTTCATACAAAACCATCGCAGAGCAAAGAGCAAATAAAAAATTCAAAAATTGTGAAGTACTAAATAGTTATTTCGTTCTCAAAGATGGCAATCATTCATGGTATGAAATAATTTTAGTCGATAGAAATCATCCGAGAATAAAGAAAGACAAGCAGCTTTCATGGATTAAAAAGAAAAAAGGAAGAGTGTTCCGCGGATTGACTAGCGCAGGGAAAAAATCACGCGGATTAAGGAACAAAGGAAAGGGTGCTGAGAAACATAGACCTAGCTTACGAGCAAGAGGAAAGAAGGGGCAATAATTACTCTTCTATATCCTTGTCAAAGTTGAACAGCGTGGTCTGTTCTTCTACAAATTTTTTTGCGTCTTTTTGGTATACATACTTCATATTCTCACTTCGTTATTCAAGACGTAATACATCTCTTCTTTTGATTGCAGAGGCCTTATCAAGGCAGCTAGTGGCCTGTTATCTTGTTTAAAATACAACCAATCTGCAAAATCATTTCTACTTTCAGTTACGTGTTTAGAGAAGATATCTGGATTAATAGAAAGTATTTTATCTCTGAGTTCTTTAGGATTATTCACAATACTACCATCAACAAGCTGTAAAGCGTTCTCGTCAACTTTCTGATGCCAACCGCCGAGTGATTCTGTTGCAGGTTCTTGGGTAGGCACATGTTCCGCACTGAATGATTCTTGCTCTTCAACAGGTTGATTGCTTTCTTCGAACATTTCGTTGATGGCATTGTTGAACGTATTACCTTCCTCTTCAAGAATAGTTTTTACTTCATTTCTTAGTTCAGAATTAATGACATTTTCGAAGTTTTGCATCACCGTATTCAGCTTATTATTCATCACCGTCTCGACGTGATCTTTCATTTTATTTTCAAATATGCCAAAATTTCGATTTAAATGATTCTTGATTTCATCAAGCATGTCTGCGCTTACCGTTGCTGTAGCTGGCTTACTATTTCCTGCAGGATCTATTGCAGGTTTTTTCTCTTTTTTTGGAGCTGCTGGTGTTTTTGGAGGAGGAGGTGGTGCAGCAGACGGTGCCTGCTGCACGGGTCGTTTAGGTTGTGAATTATTTTTCATCATTTGTGTATCTGGTTCAGTAAAAGGATTATAACGGTTAGTGACAATTTCGTAGAGACCCATAAATTTCTCTAATCTATTATCAATAGTAGCAATCCTTTTTTGATTCTCATTGAAACTAATGGTTATTCTTTCTGCTTCTTTTTCAAAACCAGTCATCTTTGCTTCTGTTTCTTTGATGCGCTTATCCATTTCTTTATTGATTTCAATAAGTTCTTTGATCTGCTGCATCATCAGATTCTGAACACGCTCATCTTTCAAAGCAAGTTCAGGATCTTTCTCTGCATATTGATTGAATTCTTTTTCGAATTCTCCCTCTTTGGGAGCTTCTCCTTCTTGTGCGTGATTTTCTGGCTGAGCTGTTTCTTCTTGGGGTTGTTGTACTGGAACTTCTGGTTGAGGTTGTTGCACTACTTGTTGTTGAGGAATCTCTTGCCCAGAAGGGGTTACTTGTACTTCAGCAGGCTGTTGTTGAGGATGGCCATCTTTGGCTTGTAATTCAGCTAATTTATGGCGTAACTCCTCTTTCTTCTCATTATTTTCTCTGTTAACACCTACTTTTTCAGCCAGATTATTAATCATATTGATACACCATTATACTTTTTAGTATACTGATATCCTTTTTCAGGACATTGATATTTATAAATCTTTTGGTTTTTTCGGAATATCAGAAAAAATAATCCTTATTTTTATTTATAAATAAAATCAGAGAAATTTGCTCATATAGACTCCTTCTTTTCTGTAGCCTAGTTTTTTGCTGTAATATGCTCTGACACCAATGCCTGAGATCACGAGTATCTTTTTTTTACCATGCTCTTTAGCGATCTCTTCAGCTTTTTTCATAAGTTGTGCTCCAATGCCTTGATGCTGCATACTCTCTCCTTCGTCACCAATGCCTAATGCAGTACCATACACATGCAATTCTCTTATTCCTGCACTCTCTTTTGTTATCTCTGGTCTACAAATCAAATGAGGGAAGCGCAGCCTGCAAAAGCCAATCAAAGTATCAGTTTTTTCATCTTCAGCTGAGATAAAAAATTCTTTACCTCCTCCAGAGCTGTATTCATATACTTTAATACCATAATTAGTTATCTTTTTTCGACCAGGTTCACGACTTCTAATATCTTTTGGGATAATTTTTTTTTCTTTTAATTTTTTATTAACGTATTGTCTAAGATTAGTCTTATCAACACCTGCTTCTGTCATGTAGGTAGGAATATCTCTTTGTACTCTCATTACTCTACAATAAGGAGGGATAATTTTGAATGCTTGAGCAATACTATCTGCTGATTCTTCCGTCGAGATAGGGGTGAAGTTTCCTTTTTTAAAGTCATTATACAAAGGTGTTTCAGGCATAACCATACAAGGATAAATCTTTAGAGCATCAGGTTTATACTCATCACTCTCAAATATTTCTTTCATACCTTCAAGATCATCTTTTTTTGTGCAACTGGGTAAACCTAACATCATGTGATAGGTGATTTTCACAAAATTATCTTTCAATAATTGTATTGCTTTCTTTGTTTCTTCAAGAGTATGTCCTCTGTTTGTTTTTTGTAACACGTTATCTTTTATGGTTTGCACGCCTAATTCCAAACGAGTCATTCCTAGTTCTAAACATAAATCGATATGTTTCTGCATACACCAATCTGGTTTTGTCTCAATACATAATGCAACACAACGGATTACTGTAGTTTCATTTTTCTTTTGTGCAGCTTCAAGCGAATCATTATTCTTCTCTTTAAGCTTTTTGATTTTCTCTAGCAGTTTTTTCCGTCGATCTTTGCTATTAATATCTCCTGGCAGCATAAAAAAATCTTTGAATTTCACAATATCAAGTTTTTTATGTTTATCAAAGAACATAACAGAAAAATCATTCATGGCTTTGAATGCGTCACAGACAAAATCCTTCTGATATGTTTCATCAAAACTTGGAAAGGTTCCTCCCATGACAATAATTTCAACTTTTTCAGGATTATGGCCTAATACGATATACTGTTCTAGTCGATTCATCACTTGTAAATATGCATCAAATTTGTTTCTTAATCCTCTCATGGTTGCAGGTTCTTTTCCTGTGTAAGATGAAGGGATTCCATTTTCTGTGTAAGAAGGACAGAATGTGCACGAACCATGAGGGCATTTGAAAGGATGGCTCATAATTGCTACAGGAGCAACTCCTGCGATGCTTCGCACTGGTTTTGTCAGCAGTTTTTTCTTTAATAAGGCAAGCTGTTTTTCCTCAGCATGGAGCATGATTTCGATATTCGTAGGAATCTTTTTTATGCTGTGTTTCTTACAGAGTTTTTTTTTCAGCGATTCAATTCCTTTTTCATCAAAGTCTTGTGCTAATAAAGCCTCAGTAAGTTCCTCAAAAAATGATTTCATGTGATGTCGAAGAATGGGTTGTTTTTAATATATTGTGTACCGCTCTTCACAAGTAATTACTATTAAATGATAACAATAATAATATTTATAAAGAAAAGAAGCTCTCCCCCAGACAGAATGATCACAGATATCATGAGCAATAACGCTCTTTCTATATACATAGGAGATAGAAAATTAATCCCAGAAAAATATAGATATCTTAGAGATCATCAACTTTCTACAATGAAAAAAGCTGTTATTCATAATGCATATACGCTTGATAAGGTGCTAACATCATTTGATACTGAGCATATTGAAATTAGCACCCTTACCGCGGGTTGTAGACCTGGACTTCTACCAAGAAATACTCCTCTTATGTTTCGGCCTAAAAGATCTGCAGAGACACATCTGTGGTTGCCAAAAGGAGAGCTTCATATCATTAACACAAGAGGCCATATCCGTCTTGGTAGAGACAAAGATCAAATCAAAGGATTGGGAGAAATCCAAAACAAAGAGATAAAACTTGAGGTGCGACAATATGGAGGTGGCAAAGATGCTGCTGCTGCACAATTCAGGTCATTTGGTTTTCAAAGGGCACAATCAGTATTCGAGCATTTACCTCTTCAAAGAATCAACAAAGAAGGAAGTTTATTTGTCATCTTTGGGAGACATGCATCAATGAAATATGATGGTGTTGATATGATTTACGATTCTGAAGAAAATGGAAATAATCAAGTACTTAATGAGTATTTGAAGGTTAAAGTTTTCGGAATGAATGGCCGTACGGTTGTGCATTTTGATTATGCGTTTGGTGACCAAGAAGATATTCTCATGAGGAAATTTTATCAGCAATGTGCTGATCATCTTGATCCTGTGGATGTACATGTTTTTCATTATGGTTCTGTAGCGAGTCTTTCAGAAAAAATTGGGTACAATGCTGTTGTCACTCCTGAAGGTGCTATGGAAGAGAAACTTGTTGTGAAAGATGATTTTACCATCATGCCACTAAGGAATCAACTTGTCACTAATAGCGATGTTGCTCATTATTTTGCACAGATAATAGATGAAGTAATTTTTAGAGGCAATACACTCAATAGTTCTTCAGTGTTACAACAACAGAAAACAGTGCTTGAGAAAGCAGCAAAAACACATAATGATGATTGTGCACAATTCATTGATATGGAAATGCTTGCATTAGCATCAAACGTTGCAGCTGCGTATCCTAATGTGATACCTTACTATTATCTCGCAGGTATTGTGCTTGATCAACCGCTTGAGCAGGAAAAATCATTAGGTGATCTTTCCTATCCTTACGATCAGGAACAAAAAATAGCTTATGCTTTTAAAGAGATGATTCGGGCTGGGAAGTTTACGAAATAAATCGAAATATATTTAGCTTAGTTGTGTCTTGCTATTTTCATGAATGATTCTCTGAAGGGCACTGCAAAAAAGATATCTAAGAACAAATACGTTAGGGGCGCTGCAGAGCAGGTTGTAACAGGAGCAGCTGTTAAGCTAGGAACAAGAATATTAGGTGGTCCAGCAGGAATTGCTATTAACGTTGCGGCCTCTGCAGGTCCGCTTGCAAAAAAGGTTTTTTTTGGCATAAGGGATATCAACAAGGAATTGAAAGCACTCTATGAGGAAAAGAGTTACTGGAGCAGTGCCATCAGCTGCATTGGGCGAAATCCCTACACGCCAGGCACTGTTTGTTCTCTCGATGAAGGTGGTGCCATCTGCGCTTTGGCGAGGAAACATCGCATTACATTAGATACACGATACGGAAGTAGAGGTGTTGAAGCAGATATCATTATCACTGACAGTATGGGGGGTGATGAAGAGTATTATTTTCCTCCTGATCCTAAAAGAGCAAAAGGTCTTGTCTCAGGAGCTGTCGCATATCTTAAAGAAGCGACCTGTACGACAGTACAGATAGAGCAATTCGATAAAAAAAGAAATGCCATTGTCAAAAGATTAGAAGGACTTGAAAGTATACTTGAAACAAAAACAAATCCGAGAGAAGATTATAGCAATATACAAGGAATGCTTCTTTATGAAGTTGAACGCATGATTTCTATTGAAACTGTTTATCAGAGTAAAATTACAGGACTTGAATCAAAGAAACAAAGCATGATTAATAGATATCTGCTCACTGGTGCAACTACAGCGGTAATTGCTCTTGTTTGGCCATTCAAATTAAAAAAGAAATAGAAAAAAGAAGCTTATGCTTCTTGCTTTTCTTCTTTTGGAAGAACGTATTGCTCAAGAACATTAAGCTTCTGGTCATTCATAACATTTTCTGTTTCTGTATAGAGTTTCCCCAGACCTTCAGCATTAACAATACCTTTCTTCCAGATATCATCTCGAATAACTTGTAATGCACGAACTTGCCCAACCTTCTTTCCAGCAGGTATTTGCTTTCCGATCTCTTTATGGAATGCATAGACATTTTCAGCAAGAAGTCGTGGGACTTTCTCATCTTTTTCGATCACTTCGGAGCAGATGCCTTTGTACTTGTTAGCAAGCTCAGATTCAGTAAGATAGTTTGCTGTCTGGTATTCTGCACGAACAATTTTATATTGATTCGCTGCAAAATCACTTACAGATGTTACAACACGAGGACCGTGTTCAGAAACTTTTTTTGCACCTTTTGATGCAATATCTGCGATACTTTCAGCACCTTTCTTTGCAGCATCATATAGTTTAGTGGCACCTTCTTTTACTGCTCCTGATACTTTCTGTACGTTTTCATCTTCTTTGACTTCCCGTACAGCTTCAGCAACATCTTGTCCAACTCCAGATTTTTTCATTTTATCTGAAGCACCATGGACGGCCTGGTATGCTTTTTTTCTCACACCTTTCGTTTCGTCAAGAATTTCTTTTCCTAAACCTGTGGCTTCTCTGCCAAGTTTTCCTAAACGCTCCTTTATACTTGCCATGAATATCCCCTCCTGTATTCACTAGATGGTAATTTTTCGAAGTTTAAAAGGATTTCGTTCAATAAGGTTCTGTGATGGTGGAACACTTATAAAGAAAATAGTATTCTTCTTGTTATGAAAATCGCGTATGAGCATGGATTTTCAACAGAGGAAGCATACAAAAGAATTGATTCATTGCTT
>JANQNG010000048.1 GCA_028279685.1 Candidatus Nanoarchaeia archaeon
ACAAGTGTATAAATAAAGTAAAGAAAGAGGCTGAACAAGAATCTTCAAAGAAAACGCTTGAACGTCTTGACATTACGGAAGAGTATATAAAGAAACAAAGATCGTTTAAGAAAAAGAGTAAACAGCAGCAATGAATGTTGAAGTATACAACAAGTTGAAGGTAGAAGCTTCGTTAAAAAACATTTCATACGAAGAATATAAATCAATTCTCATTCGTTCTGGATATACATTTCCAGAAACAATAAGGTGTGAAGTCGATCGTCTGACGATTCTTTACATTATCAGGAAGTTTTTCAAGGAAGATCGAAGATCTTCTGAAAGGAATGCTAAAGGGTTCGGCGAAGAATCTATGAATAATGGTCTTTGGAACAATTATGTAGGAGGAGCGGATTACTGAAGGTATGCTCGTCAGATGTAAGTTGACTTCTTTTTCTTCCTAAAACGTTCTAAAAAGCAAATATAATTGCTTAATAGTAAAGAAGTATCATGAATGTAGTTGTAAAACAGGGAAAGTACAAGGATATAGAAGGAATGATTATATCTCGGAATAAGGCATGGCTTACTTTTCAAGCAAAAGATTTGCAGAGTGGTGTTTCCATTAGAAAGAATAACATATCTGTATCCGAAACTGTTCCAGACATCGCTGAGTCTATATGTCAAATAGAGAGTAATCTCGGGACTATGTATAGGCTTGTTTTGATAAAGCTATTCATAGGGTCGTTGAATAACAATGTAAAGATGACTAGATTCATTGATCGTGTTAAATGTATATCCAGGGACGAAGAAATGTTAAATAAGTGTGATTTGTATTATTACATTATGCTTGACAATGAATCGTTACAAAATGATGTATGTTCCGAATTGAGAAAGAAGGTGAGTCAGAAGAAATCAGTAGATGTTCTTCAGAGGGATTTGAAGGTCAAAGTTTCCGATTTTAGGAAGGATTTTTTGAATGTGAAGCGCAAGTTTAATCATTCTCAAGAACAGTTGAAAATGTTTAAAAAGCATTCATTGGAAAAGTTGAATAAAACGAAGGAAATTTTATCATTGAGACTAATTTCAGTTGAAGAGTACACTGAGATATCGAGGGATATTCTCGATCTTCACATAACTCCGAGTTTAACAATTCTTCTTCTGGACATGTACGAATC
>JANQNG010000057.1 GCA_028279685.1 Candidatus Nanoarchaeia archaeon
TATCGAATTCTTACAGACAAAATCAAACAACATACATCAGTAATCTTGAGACCGCCCTTGAGTTCTTGTTCTCAGATTCTCAACATGGTCAGAGGAAGCTGTATATGATAACGACGAATTTGTTTTTATTGACCAGTTATCCTCAGTATCGTTTTCCTCGTCATCATCAGCATTTTCTTCTTGCTGAATATTTTCTTTTTGTTTGATAATTTCGTTCTGCCTCTGGTAGGGTGGGTGGGGTAGTGCATGTTGCCACAAATCACGAAAACACATTCCGGAATAAGATGGGTTGGTAGATCTTATAGTGGAGGTTGTTGTCCTTGTTGATGTAATTGTTATTCAGTTTGAAGTCCTTGTACTGATTTTGCCGAGGAGCTTGTAGAACGCGCTGATTGAGATGTGCTGTGCGAGGGTAGAAGAAGTTCTGTTGAACTGTTTCCTGATCCGCACAATCTTGCATGTACCATTCTTCGGCAATAAGAGCACTTGAATGTCTGCTTATCATTATTTCTTTTGAGAAATGCTAGAAAAAATATTTCGCTTGCGTCGTCGCTAATCAGTTTTCTTCTCTTCCTTCTGTTCTTCTTCTCCTTTTTCTTCTTCTACTTCAATTTTTATTTCTTTCTTATTTTTAACAGTAAATGTTCATATACTTGTAGTCTTCATTCTTTTCATTTTTAATTATCATTTAAACAGCTTTCCTAGGCTGAGATTTGAATCTATCTCGATATTTTCTGTATTTTGCCTCTGTTGTAATCTTTTTACAAGACGATGTAGTGAGTTGATTCAGTTATGAGAATTCAGTTGTGAATAGACAATTGTGCTACAGCAGTTAGGACAATAGATACGTCGATATTTACAGATGAGCATATGCTTTGCGATATCTCTATCTTTCATTACTCGTTAGCAATCGGGAAAAGGACATTTCACTGGTCGCACAGGGCAACAGTATTGTTCACGTTTTTGCATCTCTCAAATAGTTGCTATATATTGGCATCTGAAAGGACAGTCAATCTTATATTATAATAGGGAATTGAACGCTTCCTAGAAAGATTGGGCGAAGCATAGTGACTTAGCCAAATGATTTTTGTACAGATTGGACATTTAATCATCAGCGCTGCTAATTCAGCTCCTCCTGAATTAGTATTCACATTAAAAAAATCTTTTTCACATTGATAATCAAGCAATAAGCACAGAATGAGTGCTCACAACATA
>JANQNG010000024.1 GCA_028279685.1 Candidatus Nanoarchaeia archaeon
ATTTCATCAGAAATGTCTCGACATTTTAAGGAAAAGTAAGACAAACTTAAAAAGGTTACATATCTCTTAACTACTTTTTATTAAAGAAGTATTGAATTTTTAAGTGTGAAAGTAAATTAAAGATTTTCAAACCAGATTTGTGGTATTGTTCTTTCATGCACGAGTTTATCAAAGAAAGCGGTTGATGATAAAGAGGAATATTAGTTTATTGACCAGTTCTCATCAAAATCGTCTTCCTCGTCTTCATCATCATTTTCTTCTTGCTGAACATTTTCTTCTTGTTCGTTAATTCCGTTCTGCCTCTGGTAAGGTGGATGGACTAGTGCAAGTTGTCTTAAATCACGATAAGACATTCCAGAATAAGATGGGTTGGTAGATCTTATAGTAGAGGTTGTTGTTCTTGTTGTTGTAATTGTTGTTTCAGTCTGAACCCCTTGTACTGATCTTGCTGAGGAACTTGTAGAACGCGCTGATTGAGATGTGCCTCGCGTGGGTAGACCAAGTGCTGTTGAACTGTTTCCTGATCCGCAGTATCTTGCATGTACCATTCTTCGGCAATGAGAGCACTTGAACGTCTGTTTATCATTATTTGTTTTGAAAATGCGAGAGAAAATATTTCGCTTGCGTCGTCGCTCATCAGTTTTCTTCTCTTCCCCCTGTTCCTCTTCTTCTTCCTCTTCTTCTACTTCAATTTTTATTTCTTTCTCATATTTTTTACAGTAAATGTTCATAGGCTTGTAGTCTTCATTCTTTTCATTTTTAATAATCATTTGACCAGCTTCTCCTAGGCTGAGATTTGAATCCACCTCGATATTTTCTTCATTGAGCCTGTGTTGTAATCTTCTTACAAGAAGATGTAGTGACTGGATGCAGTTATGAGAATTCATTTGCGAATAGACAATTGGGGTGCAACAGTTTGGACAATAGATACGTCGATATCTACAGATGAGCATATGTTTTGCGATATTTCTCTCCTCCATTACTCGGTAGCAATCCGGGAAAGGACATTCCACTGGTCGCAAAGGGCAAGAATATTGTTCATGTTTTTGCATCTCTCTAATAGTTGCTGTATATTGGCATCGAAAAGGACAATCAACTCTTATATTATAATAGGGAATTGAACGCTTCTTAGAAGGATTGGGTGATGTATAGTGACTTGGACAGATAATTTTTGTACAGATT